>JAKAWJ010000012.1 GCA_021817005.1 archaeon
TTCCGATCTTGGAAGAATAACGTAAAGTATTGTGCCAATCGCAAGCCCGTAGAAAACCATGTCAAACGTAGATGAATTATAGTAATACCCGACAGCTCCACCAAGGATTGCCGGCACGCCCCCAACGAGTAACGCTCCCGACATTACGCCAATTTTCCGCTCGCTGGAACTCAAGAAGGGAGAAGCTATCGGGAAGCCCTCGGTGAAATTCTGAAGTATAAAGCCTACGAGTACGACGAGCGCCGCCCCCGTCAGACCCAGTTTCACCCCAAGAGAGCCAAAGACCAATCCCTCTGTGAGATTTTGAAATGCCACCCCAAGCGCTATAATGAACGCGAGCACTGTTGGCGTCAGATTCCTCTGCCATCTGTGCCCTGCAATGAAAAGAATAAGGAATCCCGCACTCAACGAACCGGCGAATATCAAGTCATACTCTGGCGAAGAGCCGTAACCATAGAGAGAGCCATTGTATAACGAGCTTGATGCGTCTAGAAAAACGTCGCCCATAAGAAAAATGAGAATCCCTATGGCCACGCCGATAAGCACCTTAGTGGGCACCCGGCCCATGCTCCTGCTCAGGATTATGGGCAAAGAGAGATAAATGGAAAACCCCATAAGAGCTGATAGGGAAAGAGTTTCCGAAAAAGTGAGCATTGGCCTGCACGACGACTATGACATACGGCATATTTAAAAGACACGCCGTTATTAAAAAAATTAACGCCGTTATTAACGGCTTTGTCAGAGGAGCCGGAAGTCCATGAGCGAGACAAGAAGCGAAGAGTACCTCATTCCCTTCATACGTGCCATGCTGGCTCAAAGACTCAGTAGGGAAGGCTTTAGGGCGAGGGTCATTGCCAACGCCCTGAATGTTACCCAGCCCGCCGTAACACAGTACCTCAAGGGAAGGAGAGGAACCAGAGGCTCAGCAGCACCAGCACATGCTGAAAATATCATCAATCCGCTTGCGGATAAACTATTGAAGAGGATGCGGTCGGGACTCGGAGGATTAGAGACTGCTGAACTTTTGGAGGCCGCGCATCAGCTTGCCTCGCTCAGCAAAGGTGGCGAGAGGGCAGGACCACCAAAGACCAAAGAGTCGGCGAAAGTCAAGGCCTCATTAGGTGTATTGAGAGAGAGACTCCAGCTTGAATTTAAAGTGGCCGAAAGATACCTTGAGCTGGCAAATAGAACGCGGGATGACTACACCAAGCTACTTCTCAGGTTAATAGCGTCGGACAGCATAAGACACGGAGACATAGTGGAACAGGTTATTTCCTGGTTCGAAGTAGAACGAGAGTTTGGAGAGCGTTTTCAGCCCCCCGGACTCGAGCTCCTAAAGCAGATGCTATCAATGGAAGACACGGCTGCAGAAGTCAGTCTTAAGAGGACTGTGGATACGGCTCATCCCGTTGCAAAGCTGCTCCTTGAGTGGATTGACGCCGACGAAGAGAAGCACGAAAGGATCGTAAAGCAAATAATGCGCATGGCCTCGCGCAAAACGAGTTTGTAAATCCGAATGACGGACTGTTTTGCACGATGAGCAGCACTCTAGCCGCCTTTATTCTTGGCAATGGTTAACGCCCGGTTTATCTCATGAGCTGCCATGATGAATCCCATATGACTGAATGCCTGCGGAAAGTTTCCCAGAGCTTCGCCCGTGCGCACATCGACCTCCTCAGAATAAAGCCCCAGGCTATTTGCATAACCAAGAAGTTCCTTGAGCATTCTTTTGGCTTCGCCGACCCTCTGCATCTTAGCCAGACATGCCACCATCCAGAAGCTGCACAGCAGGAAGGCCCCCTCATTTCCCTTTAATCCATCATCGACCCTGTATCGTTTAATGAGGACTCCTTCCCCGAGCTCCTTCCTGATTGCGGCGACAGTGGAGATTACCCTTTCATCGGTAGCTGGCAAGAACCCGACCAAGGGCATCATCAGATTGGCCGAATCGAGTTCACTAGTACCGTAGTGCATCACAAACGACTTCTTTCTGGCATTCCAGCCCTTTGAAACCACTTCTGCCTTTATCTCCTGCATGACCTCTCCCCATTTCTCGACGTCCTCAGAGTGACCGTTGGCATGTGCAATTTTGCATGCCCGATCCAGACCAGCGTAGCACCAAACCTTGCTGTAGACATAATGAGCTCTCGAGCCTCTGATCTCCCATATTCCGTTTCCAGGCTTCCTCCAGATGTCGCAGATCCTCCCCGCCAGAGGTTTGACAAACCTATGGTACATCTCTTCGTTCACTGATGCGCCGTGCTTTGAAGAAAAATACAGCGCATCAAGAACATATCCATATGCATCATGCTGCAGCTGCTTTTCCGCAGCATTACCTACCCTGACGGGCGCGGAGCGCCGATAACCCTCAAGATGGTCCAATGTTTTCTCTGGGATATTTCTACCCCCATCAATCGTGTACATCAACTTGAGCCCCATATCAAGCACGGGATTATTGCTCACTAGCCAGTGAACATATCTTTCGGCATCACTCTTGTCTCCCAGCAAATGGAATGCCCAGAGGGAATTGGCAGAGTCCCTGAGCCACGAGTACCTGTAGTCCCAGTTTCTTTCACCTCCTATAGCTTCGGGAAGCGATGTTGTTGGTGCAGCTACGATGGCGCCAGTTGGAGAGAAGATCAGCATTTTGAGAACGAGAGCTGATCTGATTACTTCGTCTCTAAAAATCCCGTCATAGGTCAAGCCACTCACCCAGCCTTCCCAGTACGCCTCTGTTTTCCGCCGCTTTAAATCAGTCTGATACTCGTCAACACTTCGCGGCTCATACTCCCCGTAACTCAGAACGAAGTTCTCCCTGTCACCCTGTTCCATCGAGAATTCTTTTGAGGCGCGACCATTTTCGACGCTTAAGTGTAGACTCGAAGACACGACCATTTCGTGCCTTGCGCTGCGTATGCTGATTCCTTTGCTGTTCTCTTCCATTCTTGGAGCTACAGAGCCATATTCCAACGCGGGATGCACAGTCGTTCGCATTTGTAGAGTTCCCTTGACACACTCGACTTCGCGATGTATCTCAGGTGGCGCTGACCAGTAACCTTCGCTAGGAAGATATGGCATGAAATCAGTAATGATAACTCTGGACCCATCGGCTGCGAATTCGGTTTGCAGCACGTTAGTGTGGCCGACATAGCTCTGAATCGCCGTGGCTTTCCCGCGCGGGGTGAGCACCCACTGGCCGCCTGAAGAGCTGTCCAAGATCGCGGCAAATACACTCGGCGAATCAAACCTCGGCAAACAGCACCAGTCTATCGAACCATCATAACCCACAAGTGCAACAGTCCTCGTGTTGCCAATAACACCGTAGCCGGATATTGGCTTGTATCGTGACCCGACGGGGAGCTCGTGTACTCCGGATCTTTCCGAGCTCACTCTATGGTTGCGAGTGTGTCTTTGTCCCACGTAAAACGATTCTATCTTGCATCCTTAAAGCAATTCGCTCAAAATTTCTTGGCAGAGTAACAGACCGCATCCAGCTCGATGCGGCACTTGGAATCCCAGCGTAAAGCTACCGAAGAGCTGCACCCGAGTCCTTGCTCAGTCAGTGTTCGCAGTGACCTCTTCACTTTTCCGAATGAGGAATACCTCCTGCTCCCACGCTAGCAGGCAGTCCCAGCCCCCAACCCCCAGCCCTGAAACAGCTTACAGAGGTAGCGACCCCCACAGGCGTGAATTCCACGCAGGCCGCAACCGGGATACAATCACGACCGCGCGGCGACACCGATGGATATTTTGTGCGTTTGCGCTAACAAAGCCATACGACTCGTGGGATTCCCACGCATGTCTCCGAATCCCGTGCGGAGCTGAGAAAACGTTTGCAAGGCGAGCCTCCAGTCATAACAGATTCTGAAACGAATTCCACATACTGCAAGCAAAGGTCGCTCAAAGAATCCATGCAACAGATAAATAATGCGGACAAATCATTAAGTGCTATGTCATCGAGAGAGAGAAAATACGGCAGGTTAGTGGAGTACTCGATAGGCTTCCTGATTCTCCTAATTGCAATTGGTATCGGACTCTACTACACCCTCTACGTATTGCATGTAATTCCGCTTTCATCTTCCGTTCTCGTAAAGCTTGCCGTTGCCACGGCAGCAGGGCTCGCGATCATAACACTAGTAGGAAGAGAGGTGAGCTCAGTTTCGCGGAGGCTGCTCGGAGAGAAAAGGGGGAGCATGCTTTTCGTAGTATTCAGGTTTGTCGCCTATACTTTGCTCGCGCTGGTTATCCTTGCATTGGCCGGGGTGAGCGGAACTGATCTATTGGCAGGTGGCACTTTCGCCGGGCTAGTGCTTGGACTTGCGGGGCAGACCGTCCTTTCGAACATCATCGCCGGAGTCATGATAATTCTAGCCAGGCCGTATGAGGTGGATGACAGGGTGACGTTCCTTACGTGGCAGTTCGGTTTGATTGCGCCAGCGTATCCACCAAAGTTCTATTCAAACGATTTCCTTATGCCAGGTTACAGTGGGAAAGTAAGTGATATCGGACTTGCATACTCCACGGTAGCGCTTGACGAAGGCACAATTATGAAGATACCAAACAGCCTTATGGTCCAGGCCGCCATAGTTTCACACGAGATAGAAGAAAGGGTGGTGAAAACAAAGTATGAGGTTCCATCATCTCTTGACCCCGAGCTAGTTATCAGCAAAGTTGAGGAGCGAATCAGGAAGAATCAGTGGGTAACTAAGCCAGATTCAGTCAAAGTAGTGATTGAGGCGATGGGCCAGAATAGCTACGTAATCGCGGTTGACGCAGTTTGCAAAGGCACGTTCGAGGCACCACCGCGCAGTTCCATTCTGCTGGAATTAATGAAGACTATGAAGGAGCTGCAATCTGATAGATAGCACGGTTCAGCTAATTCTCCCGTTATGTCCGACGCGTTCACTGCTACCCGGACTTTCAGCTACGCCTACGACATATTCGAGTGGAAATCGCGGCCTAACGATTCCGCTCTGCGGCGATTCCACTATCTGCCGGCGTTGCTTCATGAATATCGAAAACGGTGCGAGACACAATCGCAAGGGTTGGAAAAACCTACTTGACCAGTGGCGCCGCCAATCATCGTTACCGAATCTCCGCAAAACCCTTCAGGAGCTCTGGCTGGGGGAGAAATTTCGGCCTACTGGGCTCGCCATTCACTCGACCAATTGGCATATGGGCGGCAAGCATGAGCGCATTTTCTTTCAAAGCCATTTGAACGAATCTACTCTTAGTTTCCATGTGTGGAACTGGGTCGCACCAGCTGGACATGCACTTAGGATTCTCCACTTCAATTGCGTGGTGGTAGAGGTCTCCGACACAGTACAGTGATTCTCCTTCAGATTGAATTTTCACTATCTGGTGGCCGGGGCTTTCGCCGGGGGCTGGGATCAACGTTACCCCAGGAGTTATTTCGAGCTCACTCTGCACGAGTTCGAGCAGGCCCTGCTTGTTTACCGCTCCAATCGTAAGGCTCTCGATTGATAACGGGTCGAGGAGCGGCTTCTGAACCTCAGGGTAGTCCCAGTCGGCTTTTCCCAGGTAATGCCGGGCCTTCGGGAAAGTGATGCTGCCCTTTTCGCGGGGAGGTAGTGTCACACCTACGACATGGTCGTGGTGGAAATGAGTTATCAGAACATGAGTTACCTCTTGCCTTGCGACGCCTGCTATGCGGAGCTGCTCCACTAGCGATGGCTCAGGCACGTAATCTTTACGAACATACATCGGAGAATACTGCGCGAAGTACGCAAAGTCACCCGGGTCCACCACAATCGAGGCATCCCCACTCCGAATATGCACTGCCTGACTGGGAAAGGATAAGGGTACATCGAGCAGCTTCGGCGGCACACTTTCAGGAATGCTACGCGGCTCAAGTATGTCTCTCAGTTTGAATTCAAGATCTCCCAGGTTTATCACTGTGACCGTGGTCTTGCCCACACGAACCTGGCTGGGAGTAGTCATAGTTAATGCTGAACGCCCAGGTGCATAAATACGTCGCCTATACTTGGGTGATTAAAAATAAAATAATGTGCGCCAGCGTCCAACGTTACAGTTCTAGATTGCTTTTCGGAACCCTTAACGCTTCTCATCTTAACCATTATCGACAAACAGACATCGCAGGAAGAATGGTTGATTACGATACTGGGTCCGACAGTCCAGCGCTCGCGAAAGCCTCGGCCCTTTCTCGACACGCTCGGCATTTCCGGCAGACATTTGGTCCATCCAGATAGCAACTCCACGTAAGCTCGTATGGCACGCCGAGTTTCGCCCCAAACGAGACTACCTCCGCCTTGTTCATGCCGATAAGCGGCGTTACTATGCTGACAGCCGTAGAGCCCGTATAGTCATGGAGCAGGGCATTGAAATCCTCAAAAAAAGACTTTGATGCGTCCTTGAAGAATGCAGAGTCAGCTGACGTATGGCCGCCATAAATCCTAGCCGCTCCCAACCTTTCTGCAAAGTGGCTAGCGATTCCATAGAATATTATGTTCCGGGCGGGCATGTAGACTGATTCCACATCTGGCCTTTCGCCCAGTATAAGTGGGTCGTCAGAAACTTCCTTCATAAAGCCAACGTCCAACGAGATTAATTCTATTCCGGCATGCTGCGCTAACCTGCGCGCCGCACTCCGCTCTCTTTCTCTTCTTTCGAAATAATCGAAACTGATTGCGACTGTGCCGTCCTCTCTTCCTGCCGCAAAGTAAAGACAGACAGCTGAGTCCAGTCCGCCCGACAGTAGAACTAGCGCAGAGGTAGTCATACTGAGCTCCCTCTACCTGCGCCTTGGTCGTGGTGCACAAGTAATCCGAATTACTGACCACGAACTCCCACAAATTCCGCTCACAATATGGCGAGGGCTATTGAGCCGTAAGATGGCTTTTTGTATTCCAATTCTCCCACCCAGCGCGGCTACCATGCTTTTGCTGTATAACTCAGAAATATCGTCGAACCTGGAAAACCCCTGAGCTTTTCTCTCCAAATCCACAAACACAACGTGCTCGACGGACTTCGGTCGAAAGGGCAGTGCGTTGACATTTGCCACGATGGGTCTAACTTTTGCCCTTCTGGCCGCGGATAAATCTTCCTTCCGAAAGTCGGTCTGCCCCTGAAGCGCAACAGTTACCGTCCCGCGAACCAAATGAACGCTAAAGAATCTAACAAGTTTTCGTGCGTGCAGAACTGTGGGACAGATTAATAGTACCGACTTTGAGTCGCCCGGAATGAACTCCTCTAATAAGTAGGTAACTTCAGAAATAGATGTGTCGCTGGAAGGGGTGTTTGAAACATGCCTTTCGGTTATGGTTCTGGGCTTGTAACCTGACCACCGGATATTTGCGGCTTTCAATCTCGCTCATGAATCCCGTCGAAGCAGGGGCTTGCGCCTGGTCGAATCATTATGACATGAACTCAGTCAATGAGCCTTCCGGGCTTTATCAGTCTGGACCAGATAAAAGTTCCGACCACGAATAGAACAGCGTAAACTGCCGAGAGCTCCAAGATTAGACCAACAGTTGGCACCAGATTGCCTGTTGCCGACGTCAGCACTAGCGCAGCAACTGGCAGAATAAGGACGCCGCTCACTTGCTGCGACTCTTTGAACCCCTTCGAAAGAGAAGAAATCCAGGATACAAGAGCCACATTGCTCAGCGTTATAGCTGGCACTAGGATTAACATTGCAGAATACCACACCCCCCCGGGACCGATGTCGAGCCCAAGTGCGCTCGTAAAGTGGAGCGCTAGCGTCCAGTATATGGTCACAGATACCCACGTTACAGCCAGCGCGACTATCACTGGGGCAAGAACCTTGCCTACGAATAGGTCGCTCATTGACAGAGGCTCAGATAACAGGCTCTCCATGGTACGCCTCTCCTTTTCGCCTGCGAAACTATCCGAAGCCAGCACTATTACGCTCGTAATCGGAAGGAGGAGGAACATAGGCAGCGTAATCACGCTGTAGAGATACCAGTAAAGCGCCTTCTGAGGGCCCATTGTAACCAGTGCCTGCCTTAAGACAGGAGGCAAAAATTTTGTGACCTGTGGGTTTATCGCGGTAGGCACGTTCGAAAAAACCAGCTGAATAAGGGTTGGGATAATTAATGCGACCAAAATTGGCAGAATAAATACTGCGATTATGAGAACCTTGCTGGTCAGATATTCTCGCAAGTCCTTTTCAAGTATTGCTACAACCTGCGATCTCAGGCGTTCTCCTCTCCCTTGCCCTTTTGGGAATCGCGGTCCGCGAAATAAGTCAGCTCGGCAGGTTCAATCTCGACAATGTCCAACCCTGCGTTTACAGCTACCCTAATGAACTCCGGAACTTCCTCCTTCGACGATAACCCAATTATGAAGTGGTCCGTTACTCTTTCGTGATCAAAGGTGAGCGTATAGCCGTCAAGCAGCCCTGGAAGGGTGGCAACTTCCACCGGTTTGAGCAGACGCACGGTCAATCTGCTGTAGGGCGCGAGCACACTGTCGAACTTACCCTCACGTGCAAGTTCTCCAAGTCTCAGGAGAACCAGTTCCTGACAGACCTGCCTCGCAAAATACGGATTATGGGTACTAAGAAGGACAGTACAGCCCTCCCTGGCTTTGTCCTGAATCAGCCTTGTTACCTCAACTGAACCATCAGGGTCTAGGCCCGAAGTGGGCTCGTCTAGTAAAACCACTCTTGGAGAGTCCATAAAGGTTCTGGCGAGCGCCAGTCTCTGTTTCATTCCTTTGGAGTAGGTGGCGACCTGATTTTCGGATACGTCACTCAGGCCGAACTGTTTCAAAAGGTTGTCCACCTCTTTGTAGTAGAATGAAGAGTCCAAACCTCGCATCTTCGCGTGAAAGATCAGGTTCTGGCGACCAGAGAGCCTCTCGTACACACCCGGCCGCTCTGGCAGATAACCAACAAGCCTCTTAGAGGCGGGACTGCCGGCCACATGACCTCCAACAGTGACTCGTCCGGCCACAGGATGTATCAACCCCATCACAGTCCTGAGAAGTGTAGTCTTACCAGCCCCATTCGGCCCAAGAATTGCAGTAACCGAAGAAGCAGTGAACGAGTGACTTACTGACCTGAGTATGGTTCTGGAACCCAGCCTCACGGTCACGCCATGCATGTCTACGCCCGCTGCTCCATGAACCTCCATCACAGACATTCTATACTATTCCCGGCCGAATTTGAGCCTTTGCGGTAGGGCCTTCATTCGCCAGCGGACGCATTTAAGAAGAAGATAGAGGACACGCGGTTGGGGACCTCAGAGTGCGTGCTCTAGTGATTTCTGACATTCACTCAAACATAGTCGCGCTCGAATCAGTAATCGAGGCTGCGGAGTTTGATTGCGTGCTGGCCTGCGGCGATATAGTGGGATATTATCTTTGGCCGAACGAAGTAATAGATTGTCTCAGGTCTCTAGGTGCCACTTGTGTGCTTGGGAACCACGATTATGCTTCGATTACCGGTGACACCTCATACTTTAATCCCGTGGCCGCTGAGGCAGTGCAGCGCACAAGAGCGACTCTGAGCCCAGTTTCTATTGAGTTTCTCAGGAGCCTTCCAAAGAGCGTGACAATCGAAATCGGCACAAAAACTGTCGGAGTGTGTCACGGCTCTCCCCGAGACCCTTTGTTTGAGTATGTTTATCCCGAGCTTGTAAGAGATATCACATTTCCCAGTGTCAACTATTTCTTTATGGGCCATACCCACATCCCATTCAGCGCTCGTGTGGGGAGTACGACCGTGGCAAACCCTGGCAGCGTTGGTCAGCCAAGGGATGGAGACCCGAGGGCGAGCGCGCTTTTATTTGATAGTGAAAGGGACCTCATTTCCCATGTGAGGGTGCGCTATGATATTGCGAAGGTAAGGGCGGCGCTCGCTAAGAAAGGTCTCGACGGACTCCTTGGGGCGAGGCTCTCAGTCGGCAGGTAAGCGTTTATCGGCAGAACTAGCTCCTTTCAAGGCTGACAGTTTGCGGCTCGTCTCTTATCAGCATTAGACCGCTATTCTCGTCGCGAAACTTGGTTATTTCGGTCCCAGCAATCTCGTTGATATAAAGCTCGACCAGATAACCCACTTTGGCCCTGAGAACATGCCCCGCATAGACATTCCCATTCTTGTCGGAAACCGAGGCATGAGTGTGCACTATGACATTTCCAGCCTCGTCTTTCGCCAGTGAACCTAGACAGGATACGAGCTCCACGTGGTCTGATATCAGTTTCTCAGTGTAACTGTGCAGATTTCCGACATAATAGCCAAGCGTGACCTCGCTGAAGGAACCTATTGCAGAAATAAGTGCGTAATCTATGTTGCTCGAGGAGGCAAACCTGACCACCTCGTCAGTGAAACTCGATCCTGTCCTGAGGCCGTGGACTGCCACTCTGCCAAGCGCGCCTACCGGCATGGTGTATCAATCTGATTTGGAATTGGCAATGATTTAAGCGTGCACACCCGAGCTCTAGCGCCCATATGAAACCGTAAATACCAAGCTTTAACGGGAGAGGTCTACCGGTTGACCATTTTTCGCTGAGTCTATAGCCGCTTCGGCGAGTGTGAGAGCCTTGATACCGTCTTCTGCCGACGGCTGAGCCTCCCTACCACTACGGACCCGCTCAACGAAACTCGAGAGCTCTGCCTCAAGAGGTTCTCTGGACTTGAACAGAGGACTGAACGCGCCCTCGGCATCATAAATCGTCGCCTGCTGCGTGAGATAGTTGGCCGTGCCAGTCGCTTTGGAGCCCGTGACCACCATTTGCCTTTCCTTGTAGGGAGTAAGCCAGTTGGATTCCACAAACGCCGAAGAGGAGCCAAAATTCAACATTATATTAGCAAAATCCTCGTGAGTTTTGCTCTTCGCCCGTCCCATCAGGGAATAAACCTGCACGGGTTCGGAGCCAAGCAGGTAGCGAGCCAAATCCAGATCATGAATGGATAGGTCCTTGACTACTCCAACATCGCCGATCCTGTCTGGCCAGCTGCTTACTCGCTTGGAGTAAAATAGTGTAACCTTGCCAAGTCTTCCCTCGTCTATCCAGCGTTTCATTGTCTGAACAACGGGGTTGAACCTTTCTATGAAGCCGACTGTGACGTAAACGCCCGATTTCTTGATGTCATCGATTAATCTTTTCCCCTCTTCAATGGTGGCGGTAAAGGGTTTCTCCACCAGGCAATTGACTCCTGCTCGAACCAGCTCAGTCGCAACCTGGGCGTGGGTAGAACTTGGCGTACAAATGCTTGCGATATCCAGCTTCTCCTTACGCAGCATATCGGCAAGGTCCGTATATGCCCTGCAATGATACGCGTTAGCTACCCGAGAGGCCGTAACGGCGGACGAATCACACACGGCCACTAGTTTTACCCCCTCCAGAGCCGAATAGACTCTGGCGTGGTTTCGTCCCCAGAAGCCAACCCCCGCTACGCCAACCCGGAGTTGTTCCATACGTTGAACGACTCTACGTGCGGCAAATAAGAGTCTTTCCGGAAGTTCTCCCTATCGGACGGCTCAATTGATACTGCGCACGGCCTTACCACGTGTCTTGAAGCAGGGTGACGCAAAGGGGCTTGCAGGAACTCCGTTTTATGGGATCGCGCGCGTTAGAGTTAGCCCTGCGTAACGCCCTCCCAGAAGCAAAGCGTGCGGGCTTTCTACTTCTCCGACATTTTCGACCAATGGGCAGAGCGCAAATCTACTCTCGCGAGCTAAGAGCCTGGCTAATTAAACCATCTGTAGGGCCAAATTCGTTTTCGCGTTACGCTCTGCAGAGAATTGATTTTTCGGTTGCAGGTTGATTGGCAAATGCAAATCATAACTGAACTTTTAACCATCGGGCAAATCCGAATTTCCGTTGCACAATGAACCTCAAGAGCGAGACATTCGCCATGATCATCATCGTTGTTCTCGTCGTCGGGGGATTTGGCATACTTATATATTTCCTGAATTCGCCGATCCCATTCGCTGCAGTCACTAGCGGTAGTATGACTCCTGACATCAAAAAAGGAGACCTTCTGATAGTCCAAGGAGTAAAAAGCTCTGCAATCCATGTCGGAAATATAATAGTATACTGCTCAACGGATGCAGCATTATCCGACTGCAGAATAGTGCACCGCGTAATATCAATCAACAGAAATTCCAGCGGTCAGATTATCGGGTTTGTCACAAAGGGGGACAATAATCAGGTTGCGGACAACATCTTCGGTTACGAACCTATTACTGGAATTCCTCCATCGGATGTGCTGGGTAAGGTGGTGTTTGTAGTTCCGCTAGTCGGTTGGGGGGTAATGTTCCTGAAAGATCCCTTTGGATTTGCGACAGTTGTGCTCCTCCTTATTCTCGCAATCGTCTATGATTTATTCTCGAGCAGGAAGCAGCAAGTTGACACCCCTTCAGATGAAATCGGTCCAAGAGCGAAACCAACCAATCTGATATCGAGATAATTTAGAGGGCGACGATGGGGTCGCGCAGGGATTCTCTCACTCACCCCCTTGCGTAAGGAGCGTTATCAATTAGGTGGGCCGCGGACTTCAATCTCCATGCCTCATCCCGCCTTCTGGTAAGTTTGTCAACTTTTCGTCGGCGCCGCCGCAAATCGTGCTTCAGTAAGATCAAGACCGCTCAGCGGGAAAGCGTTCAAAAGGAGCGTCTCTAAAGTGCCTTTAAATACCCCGCGATTCAAAAGCATTCCGTGCCGAAGCCTTCAGTCAGGATTGAAAACGTTGTGGCCTCGGTGGCACTGGGCCAGCCCATCAACCTCTCAAAAACCGCTGAGATGATTTCGACTGTGGAGTACGAGCCCGAGCAATTCCCCGGGCTGGTATACCGACTCTCACGTCCGAAGACTGCCACGCTCATCTTTAGCAGCGGGAAGATGGTGTGCACCGGAGCTAAAAGCGAGGAAGACGTCAAGAAGACGGTAAAGCAGATTGTCTCGGCCCTTCAGAACAAGGGAATAATCAAGGATGGAAAACCTGAGTATCAGATCCAGAACGTGGTTGCATCTGCTAACCTCTACGCAGAAATCAACCTAGAAAGCCTCGCTCTACTCCTCGACAACGTGCTATACGAGCCAGAGCAGTTTCCCGGACTGATTTACCGAATGGCTGAGCCAAAAGTGGTGCTACTTATCTTTAGCAGCGGGAAGATGGTGTGCACCGGAGCTAAGAAGGAAGAAGCGGTTAAAGCGGCGGTGGACAAGATTTATGCAAAGCTGGCTGACTTGGGAGTCCTGAACCTAAAAGGAAAAACTGCCTAGAGTTGACAAAAAAAATTAAAGCAGGGACTTTAGAGGAATCCTGAATTCTTCGCCGCGCGGAGTTCTCCTGACCACTGTCAACGGCAGAAGTTTGCGCTCTAGTTCCAGTGTAGCAACTGAAAGATTATCCGCGTTCTTGATTTCAGAAATAGGAATAAGTGGAGGCGCGCCCATCGAAAGTTGAAGCGCCCTTCCTCCAATTATTCTTGCCTTTTCGAATCTGGTGAGCCAAGCCGGCCCTACGGGAACATTCTTCGTAGTCGCGGCCGGGTTCCTAGTCGTAACCGCCCATTCCTCCGTCGGGCATTCCCTCAGGGCCGCCCATCCCGCCGCCAGGTCCTCCTGGGCCCTTTCCGGCCTTGGGTGCCGCAGCCGCAATCACGTCGTCAATCTTCAGGATGAGCAGTGAGGCCTCTGTCGCAGATTTCAGAATCTGCTGTTTTACGCGCAGCGGGTCGATTATGCCCAGCCTGTACATGTCCCTTACCTGGCCACCCATCGCGTCGACCCCAAAAGTAGAGCTACCAGCCTCATGCTTAGCCTTGAGCTGAGCCAGTGTCTCTATGGGGTCGAGTCCTGCAGTTTCCGCAAGGATTGACGGTATTACGAGGAGAGCGTCCGCAAACTGCTGCACCGCAAGTTGCTCCTTTCCACCAACAGAGTTTGCGTATTCCCTCAGTTTGACGGCCAAATAGGCTTCAGGTGCACCACCTCCTGCAACCACCCTGGGGTCGAGCACCACGTTCCTGACTACGCTCAGGCTGTCGTGTAGGCTTCTCTCGATTTCGTCGAGCACCATTTCACTAGAGCCGCGCACCAGTATTGTGACTGCCCGGGGATTCTTGCAGCCCTCGATAAAGAGCATTTTCTCATTCGCGATACGGCGTTCTTCGACGAGCTGGGCGCTGCCTAGGTCATCTGCAGAGAGATCGTCAATCGAAGTAACCATCCTTGCGCCAGTCGCTCTTCCAAGTTTTTCCATGTCACTTCTCTTGGCGCGCCTAGCTGCTAGGATGCCGCTCTTTGCTAAGAAGCTCTGGGCAACATCGTCGATTCCCTTTTGGCATATCACCACGTTTGCATTGACGGACTTTAGCTTGTCTACCATTCCCCTAAGGATAGTAGTCTCTTGGTCTAGGAAGGCCCGCATTTGCTCAGGGGAAGTGATCTGGATCTTTGCTGTCATTTCGGTCTTTTCTATTTCAAGAGGCGAATCCAGAAGAGCAATCCTCGCCTTCTCCACTCGCTTCGGCATTCCAGGGTGAACCACTTCCTTGTCGATAACAATGCCCATAATGAGAAGCGCTTCAAGCATGCTCTCCCCCTTCCTTTTTTCGATCTTGACATTGTCTAGGTCGATTTTGATGTCGCCATCGGTGCCCTCTTGCACTTGCTTTATGGCCTTGACAGAGATTTCTGCCAGGTTGTCTAGCGTACCGCCCGCGGAAACAATTTTGCTCGCAAGGGAGGTCTTTGCAATCTCTTTGAGTTCGGTTGTGTCCGACAGTGTCAACTTCTTCGCTGAGGCCGCTAGCAGCTCCTCTGCCTTGTCATATGCCTTTTTGTAACCGTCAATAATTATGGAGGGATGAACGTTATCCTCGAGTAACACATTCGCTTTGTTGAGAAGTTCTCCAGCAAGAACCACGGCCGAAGTTGTCCCGTCGCCTACTTCCGCGTCTTGGGCCTTTGAGACCTCAACAAGCATTTTGGCTGCAGGCTGTTCCACCTCCATATCCTTCACTATGGTGGCTCCGTCGTTCGTGATGGTGACATCTCCGAAGCTGTCTATCAGCATCTTATCCAGCCCGCGTGGCCCTAGGGAGCTACGGAGAACTTCGGACACTGCCGACGCCGCCAGAATGTTCTGCCTTAGAGCCTCTCGGCCCGTTGTTCGCTTAGACCCTTCCTTCAGAATCAGGACAGGAATGCCCTGGCTTGTAGTGGCCAAAGTCATATCAATAGCACCTTTCGTCTTGAAGCGGCTTTGGCGATATTTAAATTCTATTTGGTGGCCTCACTTCACCAAAATGAAGGTTTACAGGATCGTGCTGTGCATTCCTGCGGCCCATCAATTTAACGTCTGACCATGGGCAATGGCAACGGCGCCTGCATTACGTAGGCATCCTCGCCATCAGAATAGTAGCCCTGATTGACGTCCTTGATAACGAAACCCATGCTACGGTAAAGTCCAACCGCCTCATTGTTGCTTACCCTGACCTCCAAATAGACTTCAACAGCGCCATACTCCTCGTTACATCTTTCGGCAGCAGTCGCCAAGAGTCTCCTGCCGATTCCCTGTCTTCTGAAAGATTTGTGAACGGCTACAGATATCACGTGAGCCCTGTTGACCCACCGGAGCAGAGAAAGGGACTTTTCAATTCGCATCATTACGTAACCCACAGTGAAAGACCCAGATTTTGCCACTAGGAACGCCTTTGGATACTGCGACATTATTTCCTGAAAAAATTGCGGGGGATAGTTCTCGGGAAGTGTCACTCTATTCAGACGGATTACGTCATCTAGTTCGGGAAGTTCCACAGGGCGTATTTCGATGCTCAGCATCCGCAACAACCAACAGAAAGGCCCTTACTTATGCGTGACGTTCTCGGCCTCTTCCCGGCGTTCGAGAAGAAGGTTTGTTCTGGATTGGGCCTTCTCCACCTCGCTAACACCAAATACTCTTGGCCGAGGTTGGATGTGATGGTGACAGGGGTCGCTATTGGCCACCCCTCGGCTTGTCTATTTATAAGAGAGCCGATTTCTCTGTCTCGGCAGTCAAGAGAGCGGTGCTTGAGAGGATGCGTGTGGACATATCGCACAGTGGGACAATTTTGATGGGACGTTCTATTTCTGCAGACGGCCCCTCCGAGCGGAAAATACAGTTCGTGAGCCACGCACACACTGACCACATAGGAGGGCTCAAAAAGAAGGCTACTCAAAAACAAACTGTTGTATGCACTGCGCCAACCCTCGAACTAGCTACAGAGCTGCTCCACCATCAACCTCCGGACACAGCAATCCTCGAGTACCGCAAGCCTCGAGAGTTCGAGGGAGAATCGGTCGAGCTATACCCCGCGAACCATATCCTTGGTTCGGCACAGTTGCTCGTTGAATCAAAAGAAGGTACCTTGGCTTACACTGGGGACTTTAAGCAACCCGGAACGGTAATAGTTTCCTCTGATTCTCTCGTAATAGAGGCGACATACGGTGCACCAATCTATCAAAGGCAGGCCGGAGACGGGGAAGTGGCTTTCATCGAGACAGTGGAAAAGTGTCTGAGGGAAGGCCCTCTTGCAGTTTACGCCTACGCGGCCAAAGTTCAGGAAGCGTTACAAATCCTCAGCAATATCGTGGAAGCCGAATTCTTCCTTGACCAATCCTGTATGAAGATTGCGAAGATTTACGCCAAGCATGGTGTGAAGCTCCCGAAATACTCCTGTCTCTCCGACCAAGAGATTATGACTCTTCAAAAAGGTGATCGCGCCGTTATGTTCAGGGCGTTCGGCAGGCAGCGTGAACGCATTAGACACCAAAGGATAATTCTCTCGGGATGGGCTCCGGAAGTAGTATCGAAAATCGATGGCGGGTTTATGGTCAGGCTGAGCGACCATGCCGACTTTAACCAGCTCATAAACTACGTAGAAGAGGCAAGACCCCGTCAGGTGTATACCGATGCGTCAAGAAGTAGTTACGCTGGAGTACTTGCGAAAGCTATTGAAGCGAGGCTCAGCCTTCCTGCGAAGGCACTCCCTGCCAGGTAGGGAGTCTGGCGTGATTACTGTGTTAGTGGAAGCCGGAGCGGCTCTGATCGCCATCGGACTCGCCATCCTAGTGGCAAAAGCGCTCGCCAACCAGTCCACGCCCGAGAAGGAGTCGAACAAGTCTCATAATGAAGCCGGAGGCGTTATTTTCATAGGTCCTGTGCCCATCGTATTCGGCTCGAACAGGCGCCTCGCCAAGTGGATGCTCTTCGTGGCCCTAATAATTTCCGCACTTCTCTTCGCTACATTCCTAATCTCTAGCGGGGTGCTCTAGGTGCTCTCAAGAGTTGGCGCTCTGCTGGTTTTTCTCGGTGTGGTTCTGGTATTTGCAGGAATCTTTGCTGGTAAGGGGGTGGAGACCGGGAGCAGTGCCGGAATCGTTATACTCATTGGACCGATACCTATCATAATCGGTTCTGGCCCCGGCTCTGCTTTACTGCTCGTGCTAGCGCTCATTTTGACGATTGCCGCAGTAATCTGGTTTTTGGTTAACCTCTTGGCAGGCGCGCGGGTACCGAGGTAGACTCCCCGGCACGTCGGTTACCGCCTAAACCTGCCAAAGTTTCAGCGTTAGCGTATGGCTTCGCAGTTTTGGCAGTATCTATAACGTGCAGAACCATTTGGACCCGAAAATGGCGAGTGGCTGCTTCTTGCCTCATAAGGTGTCTTTGTGCACTAATCCTGCATGTGTAGTCTGAATCAGATTTCTGGCGAGAACGGAAGATTGGCTGATTGGCTGATCTCTACATTTCCCACATGTTAACGCAGGAGGATAGGCTCCTTTGAGTTAATGGTGAGTGCCGTTGCAGCATCTCGCGGCTGACGCATATCGGCACGGTGACCAGGCCACAATACCCGGCCCGCGCGCCGTTTACCGACGGGTCAAGGAGTTATGGTCCATCCGCGCGTGAATTCCCCATCGGCGTACAGGGATTGCAGTGCACCCGGGCCTCAGGTATTCAAGCGTTCAGCTCGCATCCCCGTACCCTAAATAGTAGATGGAAGGGTTTCTTACACGTAAGAAATAGGGACTTACAAGCGGTACACACAACCCTAATTTCTCAGGAACTCGGGATGAAATTCAGGGCGACACGTAGCAATACCTTGTCCCACTAGCAAGTGATCTAAAGCGAAAGTGACAAGTTACTGCTGCGCTAGACAAACACCCCCACAAGGAAATCGAAGGCAGCTAAGGTCATGCCCAAATTTGTTCTGCCGAAGCGTGGGCCAAACTCGCACAACGCTTAATAGTATTAGGGACGAATCTTCCCCGAAACAGCAATGTCTACCGAAGAAAGAAAGACTTCCAAAAGCGCGGAAAACGTCGTACTCATCGGCCAAAAGCCGGTTATGAATTACGTCACCGCGAGCCTCGTTCAATTTAACCAGGGGTCCGCCGAGGTGATCCTGAAGGCGAGAGGCAAAGCCATCACGAGAGCAGTGGACACTGCGGAAATCCTCAGAAACAGATTCCTTCGAGATGTCAAAGTAAAGCGTATAGACATCGGCTCTGAGGCGCTGACAATCGATAACCAGACCAAGAATGTTTCCACGGTAGAAATCGTCCTGGGAAAATGAGGGCCTAAGGCGCCTTCTACTCTCTTTTCATTCTTTTCAATCCGCGCGCTTCATGACATTTAAAGCGCAGATCGAGACGAAAAGCCGGGGCTGGTTAAACTTCTCTGATTTGGCCTTTTGAAGAGTCCTCGAAGATCAAGCCCGCGGTCGAAAGCGTCTCAAGCAACTTCCTTTCCTTTTGGGTTAGCTTGGCTTTATCTGCAATAGGTAACGGAAGTTTTTTACTGAACTCCTGCAGGGCCGGCTTGTAAATCAAGAGTTCGGAACCGCCAACCTCCATAACCTCAAAAGTTCCGGCTTTTATCTCCGCATTTATCTGTTCCCTCGGCTTTCTTATCTTTTCCATTGGGTATACTACTACCGACTGCATGAACTCCAAGAACTTGTCCCCTGTAGGAGATTGCTCCTTCGAGGCGCTCTTTGGCTGTGACTGTACCCTTGGCGCACCTGCTTCCGCCGGCACCGGAGAAGTAGAGGGGCCCACGACACCAGCCCGTGGAACCGCGACCACGGACTTTGGCAGAGGAGCGTCGGCTGATGGAGGTTGAGAATGAGCCCTTGTGCTTGCAGGTACTGGCTGAGTGCTCAATCCAAGCGCAGCGCTCGGATATTGTGGCTGTGATGTGCGACTGGATGAAGCGCCGATTCCACGAGCGTGTTCAATATCGCTCACTCTCGTTTCTAGCTTGGTAAGTTTATCCCACACATCGATCAACATGTCGATTCTTGCAGGGTCGGCGACATTGCCCTTGGAATATACCTCAAGAAGGGCCACTATCACCTCCTCGATTGTGGGGGTGCGCCCTCGCTCAACGGCCATACCGTCTGCGACGGCCCTGAGCCTGTTTACGACCTGCGGGCTGAGCTGGATGTTTTCAGTCATTCAGCTGTGTTTGCGTCGGACATGAAAATAATTGTTGCGGAATCGATATCCAGCGGGGATTTGAAGTCAGTGCTTTTTTGCAGTTGTCTTTCTGGAAGACCTTGAAACTGTCGCAGACTTATGGTCCTGTAGGTATAGCTTCGCCTCAAGAGTATCTCTCTCCACAACCTTTACCTCGTACTTGGAGCCTTTGAGAGTTCGACGCAGCGTCCTCCTCTGCCGCTTGCTATACGGTATGGCCACAAAGTGTTGCGACTCTTCCTCCGTAGGGTATCCACCGGAGAAATGAATGAAACGGTGATATTAAAGCGTTAACTGAAGCACGGACTTCGTTAACTTAAAATCTGGTCATAGAGCCGCACGCCTGTTTCCTCCACTTCGAAGGGAGTTTGATGAGATAGGTTTATGAGTAATCTGAGACGAGGACTGAGCGCGCAACAGGTACATCCAAACAGGCGATAGAGGGTAGGGGTTGCGGCGCTCTGGCGGGTAAACTGATTGAGAATAATTCACATCTCGGACAATTCATACCCGACAATGGGCGGCGTGGAGCGAGTCGTCCATGAGCTTGCCAAAGAACAGACAAAGAACGGCCACCGCGTGCATGTGTTTTCTCAGCACCAACAAATTGGTAAGCTAGGGAGAGAAACCTTCGAGTACGAAGGAGTGAGTTATACCAAGCTCCCGCGCCTTACTTTCCCGATTCTTGCCAGCCACTACGCAACCTGTTTCAGGCCAAATGTGGTCCATCTTAACAGCTACCTCTGCGCCAAAAGTTTCAAAAACTGGCGGAGGGCCCCAGTTCTGCGCCATATTCACGATGTATATGGATCGAATTCGGAGCTCTATTTTGGCTTGGGCGTGGGAATGATGACACCCACACTGGAACGCATCACTGTTGATGGTTTCGAAAGCTATTTGGTACCAAGCGAATCTACTAGTAGAAAGCTTCGCGGAATTCTCTCCAGAAGGAAACGCATATGGATAGTTCCCAACGGTGTGGATACACAGGTATTCAGGCCGCAGCCAAGTGGTGAGCTCAGGCGTAGAATATGCGCAAGCGACAAATCCAAGATTATCGGATTCGTTGGCCGAATTGCAATCGGCAAAGGCGCACTTGACGCGTACATTGCGAGCGCGCCTTCGCTCCGGCGGTATGATGCCAGACTGGTGTATTTGGGCTCGAGCGAGACTGTCGTGTCGAGCGGACAGGCCTCCGCGGCTCGCCTGATTCGGAAGTACGCGTCCAGAGACGGCCTTCTTAGCAAGGTGGCGTTCATCCTCAATCCGCCTGATGCTGTTCTCGCCCGAGCCTATAGCGATATGGATCTCCTAGTCCTCCCGAGCATGAGCGAAGGCTTCGGACTCGCGGCCGTAGAAGCAGCTGCATGTGGCACCCCATGCCTGGCATATGATTCGGGCTCACTCCCCGAGGTAATAGTTGACAAGGTAACGGGGCTCATTGTAAAGCAGGGAGATCTTCATGCACTCGCTACCCATATTGAAAGGTTCGCATCTGGGGACCTTTCGAAAGAGGCGTTCGCCGAAAACTGCATCAAGCGCGGTTCTTCTTATGACTGGAAAGTTCTCGCCGGCCGGGTAGACGAAATCTATTCGACCCTGCAGTCAGCATGACCAAAAAAGTTGCAGAAATCATGAGTTGAGCCATCCTTATTTAGCCGAGGGAGGGTGAAAAACGAGCTACAATGGTCACCCAGCCAGCTGCAGGCGGTCAGCCAGTTACGGTCGAAAATGGAAAATGCACGACGCCATCGACGCCAATAGTTCTCTACATAGAGGGCGATGGAATAGGTCCTGAAATTGTGCAGGTCACCCGTGCGGTAGTCGACGCCTCTGTCCGCGCCGCCTATCGGGGAAGCAGACAAATTTCGTGGATGCGATTGTCCGCAGGCCAGCAGGCAGAAATTGACACAGGTTCGAGGTTGCCGAAGGAAACTGAAGCGGCAATTCTCAAGTACAAGATTCTTCTCAAGGGGCCTCTAGAAACTCCAGTGGGCGAAGGATTCCGGTCGCTAAACGTTCAGATTAGAATGCTGCTTGATCTCTATGCAAACATACGCCCAGTGAAGTTCATGCCAGGTCTCGAGTCGCCACTCAAACGGCCAGAGAAGGTAGACCTCATAATTGTCAGGGAAAACACCGACGACCTTTATCGCGGAATAGAGTGGGAGAGCGCCTCGAAGGAGGCTAGAGAGCTCAGAAGCTTCCTTAGCAACAAGTTCAAAGTTGAAATAGAAAACGATTCGGGAATCGGAATAAAGCCTATGGGAAAGTCGAAAACTCAGAGGGTCGCTCGTCTTGCCTACAAATATGCCATAGATAACTCGAGAAGGGTCGTCACCATCATGCACAAGGGCAATATCATGAAATACACGGAGGGGGCGTTTAGAGTCTGGGCTTACGAAGTTGCAAGAAATGAATTCCCAAACCAATTCGTTTTCGAGGGCGATCTGAAAGGTGGACCCGTTCCCCCGGGAAAGCTGTTGCTCAACGACAGGATTGCAGACAACATGTTTCAACAGATCATAACCCGGCCGGATAGTTACGATGTAATCCTTGCGCCAAATCTTAACGGAGACTATATTTCAGACGCTGCAGGTGCTCTCATTGGAGATATCGGAGTTCTGGGTGGAGCAAATATCGGAGACTCGGGCGGTATGTTCGAGGCTGTTCATGGCACTGCGCCAAAATACGCTGGCAAGAACGTGGCAAACCCTCTCGGGGTCATCCGCGGAGCGCAGATGATGTTGAGGTTCATGGGCTGGATGGAAGCCGCCCAAATAATCGAGGACGCAGTTGAAAAAAGTATTGCGTCAAAGCAGGTCACGCAGGATCTCGCGAGGTACTTCGGGGTAACGCCACTGGGCACGAAGGAGTATGGCTCGGTGCTCGTTTCTCTTATGGACAAGTGAGAGCTGGGCTAGCCCGGAAATCAGAGAGCCAAGTGCAAGGGGGTCTGTAAAATTACGCCGAAGCAGAGAGTGCGTTCAGGTTTTCCCAAAGAGCGTGATATTCCCTGTCGATGAGCCGTACAAGTGACTTTTCGTCCACCCAAGCGGCACCGTCATCATTTTCTGCTATCCGAGTCTGGTAATCCAAAAAAACGTTCACGTAGGATTCCCCAATTATCGATATCGTAAGCCAGAGTTCCCATCTACCCTCAGCTCCTTCAGAGAGCTTCTTCTTGAACATCACAAAGAAATCAGGTCTAGCGTCAACTGCGGTATATCCAAGCTTCGGGAAATACTTGCGGAGATAATCGTACACCTGACCCTGTATTCCTTTTACGGTCAGCTGCCTGTTCAGCTGCATTGATTCTTTATATCGTTGGGGCGGTTTTAGGCATTGCTTTTGGCTGCATTCTTCTTCACTGCCGCAGGCGATCTCCCCCCGCCCAGAGATTCGAAGCCGGCGCGTCCGTGATTGCTGTGCATCAGATCAGCCAGGAAAATTTTTGAAGTAATTCCACGCTCAAGCGCCACCTCTATAAAAGTCTCGGACGAACAAGCTCGAACCAGAACGAGAATTTACAATACTTTGACAAGGGCTCCAGCTAATTTCGTACCGTCGTCGGATGAACTCGTTCGCATTTATGTCTGCGGGATGACACCACAGAGCCACGTCCACGTTGGGCATGCCAGAGTATTTGTGGTATTTGACGTGCTTCGCAGGCTGTTAGAAAGAAACAATCTGCGGGTTATCCACGTGCAGAACTTTACTGATATCGATGATAAGATAATTGCCCGGGCTAAGGAGATGGAGATACAACCGAGCGAGGTTGCAGAAAAGAATATTCAGGAATATTTTGAGGTTCTGGACAAACTGAATGTAAAGCGTGCGAACCACTACCCTCGCGTAACCGAACACATGAGCGAAATAATATCACTCATAAAGCGACTCATAGAGGGCGGTCATGCTTATGTCGCAGAAGGTGATGTCTACTTCAGTGTCAGGAGCTTCAAGGATTACGGCAAGCTCTCCCACCAGAAAGTGGAGGACCTACTTGCGGGCGCCAGAATTGAGCCTCTGGAATCCAAACACAGTCCGGAGGATTTCGCGTTATGGAAAAAAGCCAAACCGGGTGAGCCAAGCTGGGACAGCCCATGGGGGAAGGGGAGACCTGGTTGGGCAATAGAATGTAGCGCAATGGCTGAGAAGTACCTCGGGCCGACCCTTGATGTTCACGGAGGGGGGCAGGACCTCATATTTCCGCATCATGAAAACGAAATAGCGCAAAGCGAGTCAGCGACCGGGAGAGAACTAGCGCGCTTTTGGGTCCACGTGGGCTTGGTTAATACCAGTGGGGCGAAGATGTCGAAGAGCACAGGAAATGTAACAAATCTGATCGAGATTTACAAAACAAGGGAGCCCCTAGCCCTGCGACTCGCTCTTCTGGGCACACACTACCGCGCTCCGCTGGACTACGACGAAGTCATACTGACTCAGGCTGAAGCGGGGCTGACAAGGATACGAAATTCACTGAAGCTGCTTTCTGAAGCCGAGAAAGTGACAAAAAAAGGAGAATCAACGCATGGTGAGGAGCTTCAGCGATTGATGTCAGAATTTCTGAACCGACTGGAAGACGACATTGATACTCCCGCTGCTCTCTCTGTTCTCTATGAGACGGTGAAGCTATCCAACCGGCTGGCACAGCAAGAAGGTGTAGCAGAAGGTGACCTGGCTCTCGCGAGGTCGACGCTGGAGCAAATGGCCCACCTTCTGGGCATCCTGGAAGAAAGAACCACAACTAAAAGTGTCGACTACGAGCCCTTGATACGTCTCCTGCTTGAAGTAAGAGACAATTCAAGAGCCAAGAAAGACTTTCAGACAGCCGACCTGATCAGGGAGAGGCTCGCGGCCATTGGAGTAATTATTGAGGACACCCCTGCAGGTACGAGGTGGACGTTAGATAGCCGGCGAGCGCAAACAGGTAGCAGATAACGTTTATGCATGAGTCACCGCAAAGCCCGTACGGGTTAGAAGAACCATGAAAGGAGAAGAACTCGTAATGCTCCCAGGGCCCGTTGGCGTGAGCCATGAGACTCTTCTGGCAATGGCAACGAGCATGTTTAGTCACAGGGGGCCAAAGTTTGCCAAACTCTACTCGGATGTCAGGGAAAAACTAAGGAGCCTTCTGAACACTAACGGTGAAGTTTACTTTATCACCTCTTCCGGCACGGGCGGCGTGGAGTTTTCTGCTTCGAATCTGGCCGGACCGGGGGAAAAAGTAGTAGTCTGTACCAATGGATTCTTTGCGGAGCGTCTCAGGGACTCATTCCTTGCAGTTGGGGCTGACGTAACTGAAGTTCAGTCCAGGTGGGGGGAACCTGTTGACCTTTCGGAGCTCGAAAAACGAGCAGAGGGGGCCGCAATCGTCGCGGCAGTATTTAACGAAACCAGCACCGGAGTAGTGAACCAGGCGAAGAAAATTGCGGATATCGCTCACTCGAAGGGCGCCCTTTGCTTGATGGATAATATTTCTGGAGTCGGAAATGAGTATTATATGGACCCATGGAACATAGACGTTACAGTTCTGGCGACCCAAAAGGGGCTCGCAACTCCACCAGGTTCGTCATTCGTAGTTATGTCCCCTGAAGCAAGAGAGAAAGCCAGAAAAACCAAGAAGCGATCATACTATTTCAACTTCGACCTCTACGAAAAGCAGGCTGCGGATCTGGCTACGCCCGCTACTCCCGCAATAAGCATACTGTACGCGCTGAATCACTCGCTTGACCAAATTTTGAGTGAGGGTGTCGAAAAATTCACTGCTCGCCACCATCAGAACGCCGAGGCATTCCGGCTCGCGCTCGGAGCCTTGGGACTGAATCTCTTTGCGAACAAGAATTACGCGTCAGACACAATTTCCGCGATAAAAATGCCCGGCAACGCTCGAAAGGTCGTAGAGACTATGTCCAAGCGATTTGAGGTGGTTGTAAGCACCGGGCTCGGACAGTTCAGGGAGGATGTCATCCGTGTGGGACATATGGGCCGAGTAGATATGAAGGACATCGTCACCACAGTTGGAGCGCTTGAGATGAGCATGAAACTGAACTCGATTGGATCCTTCAAGCTTGGTGATGGAGTTTCTGCAGCAATGTCGAAGTATCTAGAACAATAAGGACTTGAAAAAAATTGAGCAGAGCTACTAATCAACCGCAAATAGTTATACTTGACCCAATCAGTCTCGAAGCTGTAGATAAATTACGAAAATCCTTCGAAGTGGTCGACCTAAGCTCACGCCAAAGAGCTGAGCAGCTTCAAGCTCTCGCGACAGCTGACTGCATTATAGTCAGGAGCAGAACAAAGGTAAATCGGGAACTCTTTGATGGGGCACCAAAACTCAAAGTGGTGGCAAGGGCTGGAGTAGGGCTCGATAATGTGGACACAAAGGAAGCCGAGAGTCGCTCAATTCGCGTCCTTAGCACGCCGCACGCGCCAACGACGAGCGTTGCAGAGCTCGTATTAGGATTCATGATAGCCCTTGCCAGGGGAATAGGTAAGGGTGACAGGGGAATCAGGAACGGCAGGTGGCTGAAATCAGAGCTGGAAGGGTCGGAGCTATTTGGCAAGGTTCTGGGCGTCATCGGCTACGGGAGAATTGGTTCAGCTGTGGGCAAACTGGGGAGCTGCCTGGAAATGAGGCCGCTTGGCTGGGATATTCTTGGCCCGAAAGTCGTAACCGCGCCAGCCACGTATACGGAAGTTAACGATATGCTGGGGCAGGCAGATTTTATCACGCTCCACGTACCGCTAACTGATGAAACCCGGAGGATGGTGAACGCCAGATTTCTGGGCAAAATGAAGAAGACAGCGTATATCGTCAACGCGAGCAGAGGAGAAGTTGTTGACGAAGACGCGCTTTACGACGCTCTCAAAAATGGAACGATAGCGGGCGCCGCGCTGGACGTTTTCGCCTCAGAACCCTACACCGGCAGGCTCAGAGAATTGGATAATGTAATCCTTACACCCCATGTCGGTGCCAGCACACAAGAAGCGCAACGCAGATCCGCGTCAGACCTTGCAGAGCAAATAGAACGCTGGTTCGAAGGTTCACGCTGATTGCCAATCCGGTTCGGCGTAGACACTACTTCAGGGAGAATTGATTTCAGCCTGGCGCTTGTTTCCCCTCAGAGGCTCCGTCCACACGAGGCTGTGATTCCTAGGGAAGTTAGAAAACTCACGAAGAGCCTCACTGACCTCAAAATCCAACACGACCCCATCATTGTCGATGAGGACACCCTGACAGTTCTAGATGGAATGCATAGGCTCGCGGCCACAAAAGCACTCGGCATTCGCAACGTGTTGTGCATGACCATTGACTACCTGAACCCCGCAATCAGGGTCGACACGTGGAACAGGCAGTTCAGGGGTAGTCCCAAGGTTGTGGCAGAGCTTGTCAGTCGATTGTCTGACCGAAAGCTGCCAACGCTCAAGGTTGTTACCGCCAAGCAGACTGAGACAATCGTTGGAGAGGACATGGACGCGCTCGACAGCTGCAAATCGTTCACCAAATTCATAAAGGAAGTCGAGAAACAACTTGGCCCAGAGACCATCACCGCAAGTCGGATTCCTGTCCAAGGGTCATTCATTTTGGTCCCACCACTTGTCTCAAAGGAGGATATCATCAATTTGGCCCAAATAGGCACTGTCCTACCTCCGAAATCGACACGACATGTTTTTCCTGTCCGGGTGCTCACGGCTTCTGTTCCGCTCAATCTCATGAATTCGAGACTGGACCCCGCCGAACTCAATTCGGCCCTAGCGGCATACTTTAGGAAACACGATGTCGTAGTAGGGTCGGGGGGGCTCGAATACGGAGGCAGAAAATATGAGGAAGAAAAACTTTTCTTCTTCGCCTGAGCGAAAACCCTACTTAATCACTATACGCGCGGATCGGCACGCAGAAGTGGGCACGCCGCCCTTTCTTAAACTGGAACAGGCAATTTCTGCAGGCGTTGATGGAATACACCTGCTGGCAGAGCACTTTGATGAGCATCTGGGAAAGGCGCAACTCATTCTCGAGGGACCGAAAGACAGGGTGATCACAGAAGCAAATCAAATTGCAACTCGATTGGAATCATTCCGAGGAAAGCTTGAGTTCACTGGTCCTTCGAAAGTCGAAGAATACAGAAGCGGAGTCAATCTTCTCACTTCGGGATTGGCACGGCTCTACACAAGAATGCAAAAGCCCGAGTATGCAGTTGCCGGGCTGGTCGCCGAGAGAGGAAAAATTGATGCAGATGATGTCCCGCATGAGCTTGAACGTCTAGGAGTAGAGCTTCCGTTTGGGTCAATTGAGCGGGCCATAGCTTCTGACCTGATTCGGCGTTCGGGGGCCAAGCTAATCCCAACCTCCAAGTCTCTGCATGAAATGAACTTGATCATCTCAGAAAGGGACCCAATCATCGATTTTCAGCTGCATGCCGGCCAGAAAGTCCATGTGATCTATAGGGATGGCACAATTTCCAAGTTCGATCCACTCCGAACCATCGAATCCCTCATCAAAGCAGGAGTGGGGGCCCCCACGGCTATGCGGATTATCAAGAGGCTCTTACAAATCCTAGAAACAATCAAGCCCAAATATATCGGAGCGGATGAGATATCTGAATTCGTAAGTTCAGAGCTCCTTGAAGCGGACCCGCCTGGAACGCTACAGGATAGATACCTAAAGTACTCATCTGGAAGCAATTTGCTCATGAACGGAAAGCCGGTTACAAGAAACTCAATCAGGTCAATTGTTGAAACCCACTGCAGAAAGCTGGGTCTAGTTCTAACTTCGGGACATGAGAAGGAGATCGCAGATGACATTCTTGATTCTCTAAAGTTGCTTGCCTCCGGTGTGCCAGAAGAGACGTTCGACATTGATATGCAAGTAGTCGCACGCCTTGTAGGCCATAGGATTGAGGGGATTTCTGGAGTGCAGCTAGTGCGGGATGTCGGTCTATCGCGGGCCATTTCTGAGCTCTACAGACGAGCAAAGAATGCCGCTAGAATCGGAGTTGCACTGAGCCAACAAAGCAGAGACCAAGTTCTTCCAGAGAGCCTTGAGCGGGGACAAATTATGCGAGCATGCTCGTGGTTTCTCCAAGCCGAGCTCCTATCTGTCAGAAGGTGCCCATCTGGAAGGGTCATTCAGGACGCCACCAAAGTCATTTCTGAACTGACGGGAGGCGCAAAGCGTGAGCGTCAGGTCAAGGCGCTTTGCAGGGACATAGTAAGCATCCTGTCAAAACAACAGGTTGACTGGAATTCGGTAAACAGACTGTTCAGATTCGTGATTTCGCTCAGTAGTTCTCCTCCACGTATTGCAACCAGCCGGAATAGGTAAGGCTCGCCTCTTCGAAATCTTTTTCATAAGACACCCCCCCTGTTTCCACCTTGATAGAGTCAAAGATCAGCGTACCGCCACTCAATCTCCCATGCATCACAACTAGAGTTGTCTCGCCGCCGGAATGGGCTTCTGCCTCAGGAAAGTTGGGAACGAAGACCAACTCGACCTCGTCGCCAAGCTTCGTCAGCTGATAAAGTGGATTGCGTTCAACATACCTGACCAGCTTGGTATAGTTAACTTGAAGGGAAGCCATTAGCCGCTGCCCGCCCCCACCTAATTCGAAGGGAGCACCAGCTCTATCCTCTTGTTGTTCTTTCCTTTGTTTTCAAGTTTAGAAAACGTAATTCTGCCAACTTCCGATGTCTTCGCCACATGGGTTCCTCCATCAAACTGCGAGTCGTAGCCTTCAATCTCGATTACCCTGAAAATCTGAGTATCAGGATAGTGGGATGGGTCAACTCGCACTAAATTGGGATTCTTGATGGCTTCTTCTCTCGGGACAAATCGAACTTTGATATCATAAGAAGATTCGACCACCCGGTTCGATTCCTCTTCAAGAGCTGTCGCCTTTGGGCGGTCAAAACCTTCGATATTGAGATCTACACGCGCATGGTCGGGGTATATCTGTCCACCTGTAATCTTCGCTCCAAACAATTTCAGCGCTGCGCCAGAAACCACATGGACGGCCGAGTGATAGCGCATGTATGAGTACCGTAACTGCCAGTCTAGCAGGCAGTGAATCTCGGCACCAAGCTCCAAAACACCACCGCTCACTCTGTGGACAACTTCCCCTTCACTATTCTTCTTGACCTCGACGACCTCTAGGTCGCCGGAGCCAACCCGAATCATGCCTCGGTCGTTCGGTTGACCTCCGCCCCCTGGGTAAAATGCGGTTCTATCAAGGATGTACCATCCCTCAGAATCTAGCGCCTCGACCCGGGCGTCGAACTCCTTCACATAAGAATCCGTTTCATAGATCTTCTGGCCCATTAGGTTAGCACACTCAGGCGCGCAAATTAAGCGTGACCTTACATTAATGCCGTTGTAAGTTCATCTGCTAACTAAAGCCTTTGACAGTAGCCCATTAACCCGAATAGTCGCTGTTCCGGGGTATTTGCAATGATGTTCCTGGCCCCGACGCTTATTCAGGTATACGCAGCTGTTCGGGCAACGCGGTCACAAACGCGGGTATCATTCCAGTACCTAGGCTTCCGCGGGGTCAACACTCCGAATGTCCTTGTGGGCATTCACGAGGTCGGCCAGTGGCGTCATAGATTGCGCTCGCCACCTTTGGCGGGATAGCGTATTCGAATGAATGAGTCGCCCCGCAGGCTCCCTTTCCATATCCATAAGAGGTGAGTATGGTCTCTAGAGCGAGATGAACCGCTCTGAGCCTTTCAAGAGTTCGTCGGCCCTTGGTGCTCAGCGATATCATCCCTCGTCGGTTTATAACCATCCCTTTCACACTAAGATGCTTCACTTCTTCATGTGCACTGGGAGTGGACACTCCCAAGGAAGCCGCAAGGTCCTTCAGCCTCACTCCTGCCGGGCTTGATGTCTTCAGTGCAGTTAGGTACCTGTATTCTCGCTCGCTCAACTCTTCCAATCTATCCACTTCCCTTATCACCTTCTTTCATGAATTTATTATCTTGAATTGAGCTAATACTAGCCGCATTGGCGTTCACGGCGAGCTCCGACACCTCTTTGAAACTTCTATACATGCTGGTGATTCCGATAGCACCAACAACCCCCACAACGAGCACGAAGGCAACTCCAATCGAGTTCAGATTCGGCACTGGATTTCCGGTGTTGACTGCAAGCGCATCTATAACCGGAAAGCCCGATATCACCGCCCCAACTAAGGCGAAAGCAAGTCCACCGTAATAGAGCGTACGAGCCGCGGTTTTCCTTCCGACGAATTTTATCTGGTCTACACTCATCTTCTTTACTTTCATGATGTTCGCGAACACTGATCCCAAAATCACCTGCATCGTCATGGTGCCAATCCCAAAAAAGAGGCCGGGTAACGGCGCAAACAGAAGGCTTGGCATTTGGGGGGCGAGTACAAAGGTTATGATGGTCGCGTATGCGCCGAACCCCCACCCCGCAATCAATCCATGAATTGTCGCCATTTTCAGAGGCACTGGCTTTGGACCGGCTTCGTGAGGCTCTACGCGACCCAGCATCTCTGAATGGTGTTCCCTGCCCCCCAGAATACGATCGATTGGAAGGTGGAAATACCTTCCCTTTAAAATATACGACCCTGCGATGAACATCACTACACCAACCACTATATAGACCGGACCATCAAGATTATACTCTTTGTAAACTGCGGCCAGGCCAAGAAAACCTAATGTGGTAAGGATTGCCCGCTGAGCCGTGAACCCAGCCGAAAACATGAAACCAGCCTTCATACCACCTCGACTGCTATAGCTACCCACAGAATAGCTGAATGTTATTGGCCAAGTATGCTCGTCAGGAGTAACACCATGTAGTAATCCCAGAATGTATGATATGAATATGATGGAGCTTACTGCAAGTCCACTTCCCGGGCTCAAAATCCCGCCCAAACTAATCATACACGATACAGCATTAGGGTTACCCTAATAAGGATTATGGAGACCCTAATGGCCAGAGAATGTATATTTTTGATAGAAGGTGCTATGCCTTGACTTTGCAAAAACAGGCAAATTCAAGTATTCTCCTAACGACAGGTTCGGCCAGATGGCCTCTAATCCTGCCTTCCAGAGCTCAGTAAACGGCGATTTGAGGCGTATCCCAGGCTACTGGGGTGGTCAAAGCCTCAACCTTTTGCGGCCTTTGCGATTTATTCTTCGCCCTCGGGCGGATTCAAGCAATCTCTCTAGCTCGCTCTAAACCAAGAGTGCAGTTACAAACGAGGATATACCTGATAACCATCAGCTACTCGCGATGTAGAGAGACAAGATTTCATCATCTGAGCGCCGAACCCGAATGGCGCGCGAAAGCGCTCAGCCGTACCTTATGATTGATGTCGGCGAGACATCCGGAATGAAGTCAGCAGTAGCATTTGAGCCAAAAAAGGAACCATGCATGGTAATTGAGGCACTTATCTCACAACGTAAAAGACTAATGGGCACGCATAGTGGGTGAGGCGGTCGCGGACCACCCCCAGAGCTGGGCGGTTTTAAGACAACCGCTCCAGTATTTTTAACCGCATCCCTACTCCTTCTTCTCTTCCTTCTTCTCGGCTGACTCTTCCTTGCCCCCTTCGATGCCCTTTTTCAAGCCCTTTCCCAGACCCTTCGTAAATCCCCAGCCTTTCTTGAGTCCAGTCCCGACGGCTTCTCCGGCTTTCTCGCCTACAGCCTTTGCCTTTTCTTCACTCTCTTTCTTCTCCGACACTTGTCACACCTTACTATCTCCCCGTCGCTCTTCCTTATAAACTGCAGTAAAGCCTGCGAAGGCTTGGTTCTAAGACATTTACGTAGGTTGGCCGTCAACCAGAATACATATGAAAGGCACTGAGTTGAAGAGGTGCAGGAGAACTGCTCTCTTGTTCTAATTCTACTAAGATGCACTGCTAGGAAAATCGCTAATGAAGAATCGCTGCAGTTGGAGCCTTCAGATTGATACTTCCCGTAGGTAAGAGATTACGAACAAACCACCTTGATTAATCTTTTACCGCAACCAGGCACTTGAGACGGATTGACACTTGATTCCGTAAGCTCAAAGTGAGGGGGTAGGTGTGAGTTCCCCATCTCTGGTTTCAACGACACCCAACATCCAAGATTGTGGACAAAGTCCCTTTTACATCGGCTTAGGAAACGCGTATCTCATAACCCCAAATAGAATATTGAAATTAGGCGTTTACGGAACGACCGTGAGAGCCGTCTACCCCCAAGGAGGCGAATAGAAAAGTCGAAATATGCAGTCACCCTTGTCGGTGCGAATGCCAACGTTCAGTACTGCCGCCTGACATCGCCGAAGTACCCCCGTTACCTCAGCCCTAGGTCGAGGTCGAAATCTGTTTGAGCGTCTGAACGTGCAAATTGTCCATAACCAAATTCTTTACCCAACATGATGGGACTCCAAGCAGGTAGATCGAGCGACCTGAACATAACAGAATAACGTTTTGAGCGACGCCTAATCCGGAAACAATGGTGCGGACCGCCATCAAAATCTTAATCGACAGTTGGCGGAATGCCTCACTTAAAGTGCGGTCGCCGGGAACCCGCATCCGCGCTACGGTTCTCTTCCTCTGTTTTATCAGAGGAAGTCATTACGAAAGTAGTCCTGGCTGAACGATACATATGCCACGATTTTGGACTTGGGTCGCTTAGCAAGCAACACTGCGGAGGTCTATGGTGACTTTGACGATGTAGCGTTCAAATCTCACCGGCCCCAACAGATTGGAACCAACTTTAATGACACATATCGAGAAATCCTTGCCTTGAAATTAGCGGGGCAAGGTCCTGCCTTCGTCGCCATCATCATCAAGTAGGTCGTAGTCCCGGTCCATGTCCTCACTGAACTCATTCTCTGGCTTCGTGGGTCTTTATCTCGGTTCTGACGAGCTTCTTGATTAAGGAGACGGGAATCGGCCTGTGAAGCGGAAGGTGCAAAGCTGACTTTGTACTCTTGAACTCTACCACCTCCTCAGAGTTTTCCTCGAAGACGTGAGGGCGCATGTAGAACGCGACGCTGTCTTTAATGAGACCGAAGTAGCAGAGTCGTGCGTTGAAGCCCGATTCCCCTTTGAAGCTGTAGAAGGGCATTCCGTAGCTGATGCTCTCGACGGCGTCCGGGGCGGCCTCCCTGATTGCCGCCCGGAGTTGCCTGAGCTTCGGTCGTACCTCCTCTGGAGCGACTGAAATGTAATCATCGACACTCTTTAAGGACTTCATGGGTTCACCGTGCTCGGGGTAGGATAAAAACCGTTCTGCCCCTCCCCTATTTGGCTGGGGGATCATCAGAGGGCTAATTCTTATTGAGAAGTGAAGAAAGGGAGACACCATGGTGAAGCGTATCTCGAATGAGTCTGGATCCAAGGACGTGGACGCATACATAGCGAAATGCCCAAAGAATATTCAGGGGAAGCTGAGGGAGATCAGAGCGGCAGTAATGGAAGTGGCCCCGGGTGCCACTGAAACCATGAGTTATTTCCACATCCCTGGCTATTTCTACCCTGGTTATGACTACAACGGAATGTTCGCCTGGTTCGGTCTTCAGAAATCATACATACGCCTGTTACTGCGCCCTCCCGCAATACAGGACCACGAAAAGGAACTCGCTGGGTATGCTACAACGAAAGCGGCCGTGCACCTTCCGCTAGACAAGAAGGTCCCAGTGCCCCTAGTCAAGAAGCTGGTAAAGGCTAGCGTGAGGATAATGAAAAACAAGTCCAAGAATGGCGCAACATCCAAGCATCGTACCTGAGATTCTATTTTCTACTGCAAGGCTCGTTCTGAAGACGCTAGGGATTTCTGCCATAACCAAGGTCGTGAGGCGGGCTCAGGTGCATTCAACCACTAGACGCACAAATTCGAATTGCGCGACTCCACCTTGATTCGTGAGGCGTACCCGGAACTACTTTTTCTTTTATTGACCCGCCTAAGATCATCGGGTTGCGTCAAGCGTTGAAGGTTCCTGGAGTAGGGAAGATCCCACGCTCAGAAGTACGTTCCTAACCCTGCCAAAGTTCGAATGCCTTCCGAGCCGAACTTTTGACCAACTAATGCGATTTGAGTTAGGAGCCTGAAAGGTCTCACCGAGGTCCATCATGGTGCACGAAATGTTGCGCAGTATGATTTTCTCACAGGCGAAACTAATTGCGTCAGAACCGCTTGTAGATTTCGTCCAAGCTTGTAATTCTTACAACAATTAAGCGACCCCCGTTCAATAAGGGAACTGTCAGGAGGTTCTCATGTTCGAGTCTCATCCCCCCCGCACTTAAAAGCTCGAATGCGTACGAGGCGGGTCGTGCCTTTCACGTCAAAGCAGCTTACGCCCGAGACCTGGCCGGCGTTCGCCCGCCTGGTGGAGAAGCACAACGGAATCTTCGGCGGGTGTTGGTGCATCTCCTTTCATCTTGAGCCAGGGGAGGTGAGGAGCGGTGGGGCGGCATACCGAGCGATGAAGGAGGAGCGAGTGCGAGAAGGCCGGGCGCACGCCGCGCTCGTCTTCGACGGCCCCGACGTGGTCGGATGGTGCCAGTTCGGACCGACCGACGAACTCCCGAATATCCGGAGCCGAAAGGCCTACGAGGAGGGGTTGACAGAACTTCCCGACTGGCGCATCACCTGCTTCTTCATCGACCGAGAACGCCGGGGGAAAGGTATTGCGACCCTCGCCCTCCGTGAAGCGCTTCGATGTATCGCTCAACTCGGCGGCGGGACGGTCGAGGCGTACCCGGAGGACTATACAAACGAGAAGGTCTCCTCCTCTTTCCTCTGCAGTGGTACCTTGGGCATGTTCGAGAAGATGAGGTTCCGGAGGGCGCGCAAGATTGCGATGCGCCGGTGGGTCGTGGTCCGGAAGATATCCCCGGCGCGGGCAAGAGCACGACGTTGAAGATGGCGACGGACATGATCTCCCCGACCGAGGGTCGCGTGGTCTTGAACGGTGAGCCCGTTCGTGGCAATCGCGAACGCGCCTTCTCGTGCTGTGAAGTTCTCATCGAGTCTCCTGTGATCTATCCATCGCTGGGGTACTTCGTCATAACCACGGCTCTGGGCTCTTACTCTTCCAACGTGAGGAATTTACATAGCGAGTTGATGTAATTTATGAGCGCTCTTACCGATAACTCGAAGCTTCGTCAGATTTTCATGATTGTTGACGTCCTTATAGTTCTCTACATCATACTTGATGCCATCGCACAGGCTCTTCCACCGCACTATCGTCGCCCCGCCGAGTCCCCTCTCAGACCGGGTCAGGGCGGGAAGGGTCTCAGCCATCGTCTTGAGATGGCACGCGTACTTCGCGACGCGGCCTGTGGAGATCCTCTGAACTCTTAGGACCACGCTGAACCTTTCTATCAGTGGTTTGTCCTGATCGCCGACCACGCTCGATTTGGCGACGCGGTCAAGCGCCTGGTCCGGCCTCTTCGAGTACCCATGGATATCCTTCATCGTTGGATAGGCTGTGCGCCCATAAAAGCGGGAGCCTCTTGTTAGGAAGAGAACTGTATTGTGGATGAAGGTGCGGTCGCCGGGATTTGAACCCGGGTTCTTGGCGCGGGGGGCCAACGTCCTAGACCAGGCTGGACGACGACCGCTTTTGGCCGTAACCTCTCGCCCTTTAGGGGGTTGGGGTTGCAAATAGGTTATTCACCACCTCATGGCTTAAGCGCTGCGCTGCGGCCTCCGGAAGTTGTGGAGCCCATCTCGATGTCCTTTCTCTTCAAACGGCTGAGAAGCGCATGCATTTCGCCTGCACGCTCCTCGAACCCGACTTACTTGCTTTTCACGTTTAAGCAGAATGCCACCGAGGGCCGGTATGCTTGCTTGCTCGGGGGTTTACAGGTACTACTCTTGCGTTCATCCGCATCCAAGGAGTCCTGCATGTGGGTCTGCTGAGCATGCTTGCGCGTCGGCATCGGGAACACTCCCCTCAAAGAGGCTGAGGCTGTACTCTACCCCAATCTTGAGCGCGAAGCGCAGGTTCACCTTTGCTCTCTTCGCGGGGTCGGAGAGGCTGTCCCGCGTCTTCGTCACGACCTTATGCCGTCTTCGAGCGTCCACACCCTTCCCCTCGAAATAGGTGTTTGTAACGTCGACAACGAGCTAGTGTTCATTGCTTCATATGATTGGGTGAACTTTGCGTAGCCCGTGCTGAGCCACTTTACTTTCCATGTCTTGCGCTGGTAGAATCAACGAACGAATCGTCACAATCAGTCCAGAACCCCGCGGATGAACAACCTCAGAACTTTGGAAGAGCTTGTGCCCGACTCTGGGAAGGTGCAGATCACTTTACAGACGAGTGGTGTGTCAATCAGTTAGGGAATTAGGAAGTGTCAAGCCAGTTGGTCCACTCAACTCTCCTCTCGGAGGGGATAGCCACATTCCAGCCTCGGCGAGCAGGATGAACCCAAGAGTGGCCGCTGCACTGATGATTCTGCTCGGGATAAATGCTGAACAGGTGAATTGCGAGTAGCTTCCCCCACAGGCTAGTTCGTATGGCGATGAAAGAGCGTATCTCACAAATGCGTAACCGGCAAGTGGAACGCTGCCGAGTACGAGTGTCATGGCTAACCATCTGCGAAACCTAAATGAGCGAATCACTGACGAAGCCGCAGCTATGACAAATACCAGTGGCATTAGAGGTAATACAAATAGCGGCATTAGAGAATAGAGGAGGGCGTAGCCGGATAGTGCTGCATTGGAGTACCACTGGAGATCTCCTGAAGAAGTATAGGCGGGCTTGAAACCAGTCGCGAGCCACATGAACAGTATGGCCCCGAGAGCCAGCGCTCCGGATGTCGCTTTCGCCAACCTGTTCCTGAACACAAGAAATGGTGGAGCAGAGGCAAGCAACGCCATAGTCAGGGGAAGCACAACCCCATTGATAGCGGACCATAGCAGCATACTATGTCGTTCCTCGACTCTTGGAACCGGTGCGCCTTTTGTTAGGGTCAAGTGTCACTTTAGCTTATACGCCCTCTGCTGCTAACCCGAATACTGCACATAGATTGTGTTCGAGCTGGAGAACCCAGATCCGTCCATATCTACGTCTTAATTCGCTGAGCAATACAACCTTGCTCTGATTCACGAATTTCAAATATGCAATACCGCAGATTCATAAAAAGGCCCTGCACAGTCTGTGCAAACTCAATCGATCCGTGAACTTCACCATCCAACCTCGATTCTGAAAAAAGTCTTGAAATGGCTTGCTCGGATGTGAGCCATGATCGCGGAACAGAGGCTCATGCGGAGCCGGAACATTGTATGCGTTGCAGTCAATATGCCTGGTGTCTTAGGTCAAATGCGTCTCCGTCGTTCGTGTTATCAAGAGAAGGCTCCCTTTCGTTAGGGGCTCAGGCTCCGCACGGCAAGGCCGCATGTCCGCTCAAGCTACGGTTTCTCCCTATCACGACTCATGCCTCGACCCGCTCCGGAACAGACTTGGCTCACTGCGTATTCAGCCATGACCTCAGGTCCTTGCGAGTGTTCAGGACTCGTGGAACTGCTTGCCACTGGTGGCATGTGGGGCACTCTTCTCCCAGCCTGACCCCCAGGGCTCCGCAGTTCGCGCACTCACCGGGGACGCGCCTTCTCGTTCCCGCGTAGTAGCGCAGATTGCGATGCCTGACGCTATAGTGCACCCAACGCTGTTTCGCGAAACAGCGTTCGCAGATGTCCCAATGAAACCTCCCGTCTTTCGTGGTGCGTGAAAGGGCAAGAAATTCCGGCCAGTTCAAGGCGCACCAATTCTCGTCTCGGATTTAGCTTGAACAGATATCTGCACTTGGGGCAAAGATAAAGTAGCGTCGACCCCAATCTCCTCTTATCTTCCCGGGGGGAATCCCCTCCCGGAGAAGAGTTGAAAACCATACGGGTCTGCAGGGCAAGCCACTTGAAGCTCGAAATCCTGGAAGGGTCCGGCGCCGCGCGTGACATCTTGCTGTTTCGGAGGCAAAAACTTGAACAACCTGTATATCACGACTGCGCGACAGGTCCAAGTACCGGCGAGCCCTCAAGGAATCCTTAGTCCGGCGATCTATTCAAGGCGAAAGCTGGATGCAGGGGTCTGCCGACTAATGCGTATCGCGGATCGTGCTTGGAACCATCCGCCGCCTGGAGCAGGTTCATGTCTACAGTGAACCGCGGTTTGCTGCGAGCGTGAGGCGTTGAAGTTTGCCTAGGTTAGGGGGGCAGCCGGGACCCTCATTAATTCTGTGCTTCGATTACTGCATTAATGCCGGTCCGAACATTCACTTTTGCAGATACTTGCGTAGCTCTTCAATATCTGAGTCCTCAACCTTCTTGAACAATGGCTTCGGAGCGACTATCACGTGTCCCGGTTCCAATAATTGATTTCTGGCGCTCTGCCAGGGCAGGCTCGAGAGGGGGGGCTGCAGTGACAGCTGCCGCCAAATTTCCCGAGAAGTGAATGGCAGAAATGGTTCTAGGAGAATCGCAAGACTAGACACCGCGTTCGCCGAGTGGTACACAGCCGTCACGGCACCACGCCGTTTCTCCCACGGCGCCGCCGTCTGAAAGTATCTGTTGCATTCATTGCCGAAGTCAAGAACCGACCGTAGAGCTCGGTCGTAGTGCCCCTCTTCGATGAGCCTGGAAGTCTCCGAGGTAGCGTGCGATTTAGCCTGAACGAGAGTCCTTTCTGCCTCCTCGTCCTCGTCTGGTTTCGGTATTACTAATCCGTAGTCCCTTGCCACGAAGATCAGCGCGCGGTGAATGAAGTTGCCGACATTCGCTATCAGTTCATTGTTTATCTTTGACTTGAATTCCTGCAGGTCGAAATTTGCGTCCGTCTGCGCGTATGGAGTAATGCGCGTCAGGTAGAATCTCAGGTAGTCTGGCGGGAGTGAACCGAGATAGTCCCGCACCGTGATTCCCCAGCGCCTGCTCTTCGATAATTTCCTGCCTTCCAGTAATAAAAACCCCCTTGTCGGAATGTAGTCGGGCAGTTTGTAGCTCCCCTCCCCTAACCTCATGCTCGGTAGGAAAAGGTAGTGGTGATACACAATGTCCTTCCCGATGAAGTGATATATCGTGGAGTTGTTCCAGAACTCTTTGCCTGAGTCCCCCGTCACTCTGGCTGCTTTCAGGGCAGCGGAGATGTAGCAGATGTGGTTGTCGAACCAACCGTAGAGAACCTTTCCAGCCGCCTCGGGTAGAGGTACGCTGACTCCCCACTCGATATCTCGCGTTATATCCCAGTCCTGAAGGCCACTCTCAATCCAGCCGAGAACATAGTTCTTCGGCTCAGATTGTAAGTTATCGTTTCCTCGCAACCATTCTTTGAGCCTGCCCGAAAAGGCGGACAGTTTGAAGAAATAATGGAGGCTCTTTTTCATTACGGGCGGTCTGCCGCAGATGGAGCATTTTGGCTCAAGTATTTCGCCGGGCTGGATCGTCCTTCCGCAATTCTCACAGCCATCAGAATACTGTTCAGTCGCGCCACAGTACGGGCAGGTTCCCCTGACGTATCTATCCGGAAGAAACTTTTTGTCGAACTCGCAGTAGAACTGGTCCACATTTGCAGAATAGATGTAACCCGCGGTATGCAGCTTCCGAAAGAAGTGCTGAACCAGCTCAATGTTCTCCGGCGAGCTCGTCCTATCAAAGAGGTCGAACTCGATTCCAAGAGCGCGAAGATCCTCATCGAAGCGTTTTCGCCAATATGCGACGTATTCCGCGGGGAGCCTCTTCGCCTTCTCAGCAGCTATCAGGATGGGGGTACCGAAATCGTCAGAAGCGCACACCTGGACAACTCTTGTTCCGGTATGCCTGAGATAGCGCGACAGTATGTCAGCTGGGAGGTACGTGCTCGCGATGTGGCCCAAATGGAGGTCAGAATTTGCGTAAGGAAGAGCCGCCGTGACTATTGTGTTCCTGAGTTTTGCTTGCACCTTTGCCAAGCTGCGATATCGAAGCTATAAGCATACCTGAATCGCTTGGCAGATAGCACCCCTTCCTCCTCTTCGCACTCCTTTCGCGCAACTAATTTCACGGCTGAACAAGCCGGAAACAAAACTGGATGTTGGTTCCCCGAGCAAAATTCAAATTGCATCGGTTGGCTGCAAATAGGGCATGACAACTCAGGCGAGAAAGCCCGAACAAAAAAGCTATCCTCTTAGCTAAGCCTGCCTGCTGTTAACTGTCGAAGAGGGCAGGGGACAAATATTCATGACCAAATGCAAGACACGTGTTCTCAAGGTCCAAGGCTACGAAGAATACGGCTTTCCCAAATCACATCCGTTCAAGAAGGAAAGACCGCAAGCGCTCTTTGAGCTAACACGACGCACGCAACTCAACAATTCATTTCAGGAGGCATGTATAGCAGAAGAAGCTCAGGAAGAAGCCCTGACCCTCTACCACACACCGGAATACCTGAGATTTGTCAGGTTTATGTCAGACAGAGGCGAGGGCCTTCTGGATTACGGCGACACGCCCGCGTACCCCAAGTGCTATGAGATAAATTCAAGAGTGGTGAACGCATCCATAATTGCAGCGGCGCTTGCGCTCTCGGGCGAACATGTGGCCAATTTTTATGGCGGAATGCACCACGCAAGGGCCGACAGAGCTAGCGGTTTCTGCATTTTCAATGATGCCACGATTGCACTTCGTTGGCTGCTTAACTCAGGAGCCCGCAAAATTGCATACGTCGACATAGACGCCCACCATGGCGACGGCGTAATGTACGCGTTTTACTCGGAGCCTCGTGTGTTGCATATCGATTTTCACGAAGATGGGCGAACCCTCTTTCCGGGAACAGGTTTTGTCAATGAAACTGGCGAAGGAGAAGCCGAGGGGACCAAGGTGAACATAGCTTTGCCACCGGGAGCGAGCGACCCAGATTACCGGTATGCATATGACGAGCTGGTACATCCGCTGCTCGAAAATTTCAGTCCAGACATTATCGTTCTGCAAGCGGGCGTGGACGCCCACCAAGGTGACCCTCTCACGCATCTTCTACTACGGGATGCTGGCTATTCGGAATTGTACACCCGTATTCACTCTGACAGCCACAAATTAGCTCAGGGTAAGCTCTGCGTGCTTGGCGGGGGCGGTTATAACATGTGTAATGTAATACGCTGCTGGGCCCTCCTAATTTGTGAATTGATAGGGCACGATCCCCCAGAGAATCTCGTTACAGAAGCCAGCCAGATAGCTTTTGAGGCCGCCGGTTCCGAACCCAGTTGTTCTGGAACTGAACCCTCTCGCTCAGGTGTTCTAGCTGGAACCGAAGCTACGGTGGCCGCGCTAAGGAAAAGAATGAACGTCTAGCCCATCTGGAATGGAATGTGGGCGCAATACGATGCCGTACTGTGATTACGCCATTGACAACAGTCCAAATGCAGCACATGGCGCGAGCCCTAAGAAATCAACAAAACCCTAAACGTCGGGTCGCGCGCCAAGTCATGCAGAGATCTTTTTCAGGGAGGAAGCAACGAGTCTCGGGACTTCATCCGGTGTCACGGCCACCTGAACCCCCGCAGCTTTGAACGACTCTGCCTTGGCGGCAACCGTGCCTTCTGAGCCGCTCACGATCGCCCCTGCGTGCCCCATGCGTTTCCCAGGGGGGGCGGTGCGTCCCGCAATGTACGCCACTACTGGTTTTCTGACTTCTTTCGAGATGTAATCCGCCGCCATCTCTTCGTCATTGCCGCCAATCTCTCCTATCAGGACTACAGCACGCGTTACCCTATCCTTATTGAACAGCTCAAGCGCATCCACAAAACCAGTTCCTATGATAGGGTCCCCGCCAATCCCGATGACAGTGCTCTGTCCCAGTCCCGCCTTGGTAAGCTGGTAGGCAATCTCATAGGTGAGAGTCCCACTTCTGCTCACGACCCCCACAACCCCTCGCTCGAATACCGAACCGGGCATTATCCCCACTTTCGACCGCTCTGGGCTGATGAGCCCCGGGCAGTTAGGTCCTATTACACGCTTTCCTTTACGCCCGGCATGGCTAATGAATCTCCAGGCATCATAGGTCGGAATGTGCTCTGTTATCACCACGGTTAGCGGCAGATCAGCCTCAATTGACTCGAGTGCTGCGTCCTTTGCGAATGGGGCTGGTACAAAAATGACGGAAGCATTTGCTCCGGTCGCGTTTACAGCCTCCTCTACGGTGTCGAATACTGGCACATTACCGCCGAACAGCGTGCCACCCTTACCGGGGGTTACCCCAGCAACCACCTTAGTGCCGTAGGCAATCATCTGCTGGGCGTGGAATCCACCTTCTCTCCCCGTTATTCCCTGAACAAGGACCTTTGTCCGTTCGTCAATCAGGATGGCCATCAGGTGCTCGCCTCTCCAGCTCTTGCAACTCTTACCGCCTCTTTCGCGGCTTCTTCCATGGCGGAGTACGCACTCATTCCATTTTCGCTGAGAATCTTCCTTCCCTCTGATTCATTCGTACCCGCCAAACGAATCACGAGCGGCTTGTTCAGGCCAAGCTCAGTCTTCGCTTTGACAATAGCCCTTGCAACGTCATCACAGCGGGTAATCCCTGCAAGAATGTTTACGAAAATTAGCTTGACCTTTGGATTCTCCGCGAGCACGCCCAGTGCGCGCAAAAATGATTCCTCTGAAGAGCCGCCGCCAGCGTCCAGAAAATTGGCGGGCTCTCCACCGTAATACTTCACGAGGTCCAGGGTGGCCATCGTAAGGCCCGCCCCGTTTCCAATTATTCCAACGGAACCGTCTAGCTCGACATATTGCACCCCCAACTGCTTAGCCTTTCGCTCTAACAGTGGAAGCTCAGAGAGCCGGTCAGAGGCCTTTGCCCCAAACTCTTTTTGCCTGAAAAGTGCGTCATCGAGTATATTGAGCCGGGCGTCGGCTGCAATAAGCTTACCATCGCCGGTTAAAGCAAGCGGATTTGACTCCACTAGCTCGGCATCATACCTGACGAAAAGTGCATACATGTGACCGGTAATCTCCGCGAATTTTTGCGAGTGTTCCCTGGGAATGCCCACCTTCGCAGCAAGTTCTCTCCCTACGAATGGCTCGAATCCGAGATCAGGATCAATGTGAATCTTCTTGATGGCTTCTGGGCTTTCGTGCGCAACGTCCTCTATGTTGATTCCCCCGGAAGCCGATGCAATTATGACGGGTGCCCTTGCACTTCTGTCCCACGTGATACCGAGATAGAGCTCTTTCGAGATGTCAAGCCGCGGCTCTACAAGGACGGATTTTACTATTTCCCCTTTTACATTGAAACCCATTAAATTCCGTGTGACTTCCGCGGCCTCACCTGCCGAAGCGGCAAACCTGATCCCTCCGGCTTTGCCGCGCCCCCCCACCAAGACTTGAGACTTTATTACGACACTCGGCACATGCAGCCATTCGTATGCCACTACTGCCCCCGCGGGGTCTGAGACTACTCTCCCAGGAGGTACAGCGATGCCGTTTGCCCGGAAAATCTCCTTGACCTCGTGTTCAAAGAGTTTCATTGTAACTACTCCAGAAGGTCCTCGGGTCTGGGTATTTCTTTGGGCAACCCCTTTCTCTCACGTATCTTTTGTATCGTGGGTAAGAGCAGGCTCTGCGGAGTGGGCGCCCATCTAGAAAATTCGAGCCCCCAGAAGGCCTTCCCAGCTGTTGCACTCCTGAGCTCTGTAGAAAGATTGAAGGTCTCACTCACGGGGATCTCAAGGAGCATTCGCATCTGTGATGCAACCTGGTTAACCTCGATGACACGCCCCCGCTTCTGGGCGGCAATTCTATTGATGGCGCTCACGTACTCCGGCGGAATCCTGATATCGAGTTTTAGGAGGGGCTCCAAGAGTGCCGGTTGAGCGAAAAGTACGCCAGCCTGAATGGCGTTTTTCGTGGCTGGCATCACCTGAGCTGGTCCTCTGTGGGCCGGATCCTCGTGAATCGTTGCATCGTCAAGTGTGACCTTGACTCCTCTCATGGGTTCTTGCGCCAGCGGACCCGCCTCAGTGGCCCATTTGAAGCCCTGGATTATAGTATCTTGTATTTCGTCAAGATGTTGGATTCCCTTGGTGCCGTCAACAAGCACGTTCAGTCTGTCATCTATCGACCAGATGCTTCGCGCCTCATCAGTTTCCCACCCTGCCTTCTCCCTCAGTTTCTTTGCCCTCTCACGGAAATCCTGATTGTCGTAAATTTCTCCAGTCTGAATAAGCGCGATAGCTTCCTGGTTAAGAGGTTCAACCATAATCCGGAATCTGTTGTGTTTGTTCGGTGACTTCCCTTCGATTGGACCCGCCTTCCCTTCAACAGTTTCCCTGTAGACAACAATTGGGGGGGAAGTTACAACTTCGAAGCCCTTCTCCTGCAACTCGTAAAGCACAATTTCGAGGTGGAGTTGACCCATCCCCGAAATCAGGTATTCTCCGGTCTCCTCGCTTATCTTGAGTAGTAGGTTGGGGTCTTCGATGCTCATCTTACGAAGAGCGTCAATGAATCTGGGTAATTCTCTGCTGTTTTTGGGTTCGATTGCAATTGTGACCACAGGTTCTGAGACGTACTTGAGTCTCTCAAAGGCCACAGAGTCCTCTTTGAACGCAGGGTCCACTATTGTTTCACCTGCCCGGGCTTGCTCAAGGCCGAGAAGCGCCACGATATTTCCCGCAGGTATTTCCTGAGCCACTTCCCGGCTCTGGCCCATGAATATGCCCACTTGAAGTATTCTTGCGGTGCTTTTTGCTGAAGCCAGGTAGACCTCCTGCCCGCTTTTTACAGTGCCGCTGAAAACTCGACCTGTTGCGACAAGGCCTGCGTGAGGATCAACAACAACGTTGTTCACAGCGATAAGAAGTGGTCCAGCGGCATCGCACCTCAGCATGTGGTCTACCAGAGGGCTCTCCATGTTGCCCCTCCAGATTCTCGGTATTCTGTACTTCTGTGCTTCAAGTGGATTGGGCAGGTGTTCCACAATCATGTCAAGTATTGTGACGTAGAGAGGGAAATTCTCCACAAGTCTGGAAATGTCCCCAGATGTATAGCCGCTTACAATGTCTGCAAACTTCAGGCCCTTTGCAGCAGCAATTGGAATGTTAAAGCCCCACTTGTCCTTGGCCGCTCCGAACGCAACCTGCCCCTTGGCCATGTTTACCTTCCATTTGTCCTTGTACTCATCTTCAGCGAAGCTATCTATCAGGGAGTTAAAATCGCGAACTATCCCTGTAAGGCGATCCTGGACCTCCTGCGGGCTGAGGCGCAGCTCCTTTACCAGTCTGTCAATCTTGTTCACATAGAGCAGCGGTCGCACCCTTTCTTCGAGCGCCTGCCGCAAAACAGTCTCAGTCTGTGTCATTACTCCCTCCACGCTGTCAACCACCACTATCGCCCCATCCATCACACGCAGGGAGCGGGTTACTTTACCCGTGAAATCAACGTGCCCGGGAGTGTCAATCAGGTTAACTACGTATGACTGGTTCTTGAATTCGTGAAGAAGTGATACGTTTGCGGCCTTTACAGTCATTTGCCTTTTTTGCTCAATCTCAAGATAATCCATGGCCAAAGCCGTGCCGGCCACCTTGGGTGATATTATACCTGCAGATAGAAGTAGGCTGTCTGAAAGTGTGGTCTTCCCGTGGTCAACATGTGCAATAATACCCATGTTTCGGATATTCGCAGTATTTACCATAAGCTGCAATAGTTCTTCTGTCTGCTTGAACTTCGGCATGAAAACTCCTCTTAATTTGAGGGGCTTCAGTCAGAATCGTGCTTAAGTCTTACGCACGGGAAGCAGCGAACCTACTGCAGTATTGCCGGGGGGACGTTCAGGCGAGATCTATCACTGAACCAGTTTTCACAAGGTAGTAGATGGCGAGAGCTGTCGCAAGAAGAACAATGCCTAGAAGCGCGGCATCACGAATCCGAAATTTGACCCCGGTCATTCTGGTCGGTGTCTCTGTGGCCCCGAAACACTTGGACTCCATCGCTTCTGCTACACTGTCGACTCTTAGCAGGGTATTGGCGAGAAGAGGAACTAGGATGGGAGTGTATTTTTTTATCCTGGACAGAAGACCTCCTGAGCCGAAGTCAAGACCTCGTGATTTTTGACTGTCTTGAATCGACTGAAGCTCT
>JAKAWJ010000013.1 GCA_021817005.1 archaeon
TGAGAACATTCCTGCATGTCCGGTTATTCCTCCCAGAAAGTAGCAGTTTTCGTCATGCACGAGCCCCGGTCCCCAGGGGCGGTTTGCATACTTTTCGGTGAGCACAATCTTGTATTTATGAGCGTCTGGGAGGTATCTTGTGTGCCGCATTGCAATCGGTTCGAACACTCTTCTGTTGGCGACTTTGTCTAAGCGGGCACCTTCCAGTTTCTCAATTATAACGCCCAGCGCTATGTATCCCAGATCAGAGTATACCTCCTTGCTCCCAGGCTGGTACTCTAATTGCAGGGAGCCAATTTTTCGTAAGGCTTCCAATGGCGACCGGCAATCTTTGTAAAGTGGGCTCCACCATAGGAGGCCCGACGTATGGTTTAACAGTTGGCCAACAGATATAGTGGATTTATCGGGAGATCCAAACGTCTCTACTATATTTCCTGCTTTTGTTGTCAAAGAAATTTTTCCGGACTCGATTAATTGTCCCATCACGGTGGCAACTACGACTGGTTTTGTAACCGATGCCATGTCGAACAGGGTTTCTTCGTTAATTTCTTCACCCAGATAGTCCTCGCCTGTGCGCCCAAGTACCTCAAGCTCGGTTACTTCTGTATCTTTTAGTATGCAGTATGCGCATGCGGTAAAGCTCTTTCTCTGGATTTCAGCCCTGAGCAAGTCCTTTAGCGTCAAGTCGATTACCCGCTACTCTAACGAGCGAGCTGAGGGATAATTGATCCGGCCAAGCACGACCGCCCGAGAAGCTCCGGTAGCATTGGGGATGTTACCAGATATATGGTGGAATGCGAGGTAACCCAAGATTGCAAACGCGTAAACTTCCCATGAATCTCTGGGAATACCATAATCTTCGTGTGTCGACACTGTTATGTGTGGGAGCCCTTCCTTTAGCTGCGACATCAAGAATAGATTCCTGGACCCACCCCCTCCAAGAATTATTTCGTCTACACCACTTCGAGTTAGTTCGAGAGAGCGTAAATGTAGCCTTATCATTAAGACCGTATAGGCGCTGATAGTCGCTATGATGTCCGCTGGGCTTAGAGCAATGGTTTTCGCCCTATCAAGGACTTTTTGCAGAAACTTCTTACCGTAGCGTTCCCGACCAGTTGTTTTTGGAATAGATTCATTCTCGTAGCCATCGAGTCGCCGGATGGCATTCAGCAGTTTTTTTGAGACTTCCCCCTGCTGCGCGAACTTTCCATCTTTGTCGTAGGAGTAGTTATTTCTTGTCAGTTCTCTTACGGCTGCATCGATGAGCAAGACGCCCGGGCCAGTGTCGAACGCCACGACGCTGTTTATTCCTTTACCAGCCTCAAGATAGGTAAGATTGGCAATCCCCCCAATATTTACTATCGCACGCGTTCGAGTATTGTCCGAATACCGCAGGTAATCTGCAACGGCGACTAGCGGGGCTCCTTGGCCTCCGGCGGCGCAGTCTGCGCTGCGAAAGTCAGACACGACGGGGACATCGGCCCTAACAAACACTGGTGAGGGATCTCCTATTTGGAACGTAATGCTACCTTTCTTTCTTGGCTTGTGGTGGACTGTGTGACCATGTATGCTTATTAACTCTGGGTATGGTAGGGCATACTTCTCAAGAAATCGCTCTACGACGTCAGCGTAATGTTCTCCCACTGCTCTGTGAACGATTGCTAGGTCTTCCGCAGTGCATCGTTTTCCTCCGGCAAGGCCGGCCAATGCCTGTGAAATTTCTCGTGGATAGGCAAAGACAGCGCTTTTAACGAGGCTCCCCTTATGCGGTTGCAGCTTTTCTATCTTGGAATAGCCCACGCTCACACCGTCGAGAGACGTACCTGACATGAGCGCCAGAATCTTCAAGCCGAAACTCTTTGAATTCCCAATGATTTAAACTTGTGCGAAGGGAAGGGAGACCCTCAGCAGGTCCGATAATTCACCCGTAATGGGGGGTGAAAGTATGTTCGTCCTCATGCTCTGACTGAGAGAACAAACTGATGCAGCACAGATTTCAATTTTTTTCTTCAGGCAGAAGAAAGGGATTTCTGCACATTCCAGCCTCCAAAAATTGAAACGCAGAGTCGCAGGTGAGCTTATTGAGTCCCTTTTTGGATTATTTTCCTGAACTTATGCCCTTCCTTCCCCCGCTTAGAGCCCTGCCCCCTGACTTTTCACTTTTTTCGCAACGATCCTAGGAATCTGACATCTTTGTTTTGTTTTCGTTGTTCTATCCGACTTTACCGGACGTGTCATGAATTGCTTCCGTCCAACTGAATTAGACATGGGTTCCAGTTTATACGTCTTGCCTCATCTGCAAACGTAAGGCTGGAAGGCGGCTATTGGGCAGGCGAACAAGAAAGAATCGGGCGGGAGAGTGGTGGGACAGGGATGATACAGGCGGGAGAAACTAAAACTCCTTAGCTGGCTACGGTGGGGGGAACCCTTACAGGAATTGACTTACCTTGCTGGGTTAAGTACGTGTTCCTTGTTTTCCTTAGAAACCTTGGGGTCGAAATTACTGGTTGTTTCGTCAAGGAGATAAGTTTTCTTCTCTCGCAAGAAAATTTGCACGATCAAAACCTGCTTCCGTTGTCTCTGGCTGAGTTTTGGGGTATACACGGACCTACTCCTCGAGCCGTAGTAGCTTTGTGACTCCATTCACGTCTTCTCATTCCCACTTTCCGCTACCACGTAGAGTTTCAGGATATCGAGAACATTCATCCCATCAAAATGCCATCGATACTCATGAGATAGTTCATTTGTTCTTTGGCTTCTTGGGGGCTAACTTGGTGGGCCATTGATTTCTTTCCCGCAGACATATTGCCCGGATATACCGGCGATTGTTCTGAACAGAGTAGCCATGCTATGACGTTAGGGCCGAACACCATCTAGACGCACGGCCCCTCGGTCGACTGTGTGAATTCTTTGATAACATTTTTGTGATGTTCGGAGGAAACTGAATCCAGCTGGATTGATGGCCACAGCACAACTTCCTCAAGGGAGCTCGAGTCAGCCTTTGTATTGGAACTCGTTTGCTTGTGTCACTTCCTCTCTCAGAAGAGCAAAGCATTTGAAAGAAACATCTCTCTCTGTTCAATTTTTAGTTGAAATTGCGAACATGGCTGTGTGGGCAGTATGATAAAGACAAAACAAGTGAGTCTGCATTTGCCTGTGAAAGAAGGTTGAAGCTTTTCTTCCTTGTGTTTGCCCAAACTTCAGGAATTGCGAGTATAGGTATGATGCCACGCACTGGCACTATGCCTATGGAAGAGTTTACACCCGCCCTCTGCGTGGTTAGAGAAGACCAACGCATTCCCGCTATGGTCGTAAAAACCGCGGTCGCATAGATTATCGGAACTGAATTCAGAGCGGTAGGTTTAGCGAATCCCGGAGAGATGCGGCCGCGAAATGCAATCTTCAAACCCACGGAACCTGTAACTACTATCGCCCGAGCGAGTATGGCAACGCCAGGCGTCGAAGCGATAATAGGTGTGAAGGCGTTTAAAGGGTTTTGGCCGCAAACAATTGGGCGTTCATGTTCACGCTCAGCCTTGTCGCCCCAAGTGTCAATAGCCGCCTAGCGAACCGATAACTGCAAATATTGGAAGTATGAGCGCCACAGTTTCAGGGAGTACCGCAGAGTCTGCTAAACTTCGCCAGCTCTAAAGGTGGCATTTGGGGTGAGCGGGGCCGCAACCGCTACAATAAAATAGACTTTCCCGGAAGAGATAGACCACTTAAACGTGGTAGGCAGAAACTGCTCGTGCTACGTGCGATTGGTTTGATCTCTCGGAATCAAAGATTTTCGGAGTCGACTGGTGCTGCTGAGAGCGGCACAAACGCATGCGAGCCCAAGCACAAATATCAACCCCTCGTAGACCGAAAGACCTAGCACGGGTTCGAATTCGGTTATAAAGTCAATCAGCCCCATTGGCAAAGCCAGACCAAGTAATGATTTCTTCTTGAAGGTGACAGCCATTACGCAGAGGTAGCCCCAGGAGAAGTGGAAGAGTAACGATGATACTCTTTCTAGGATCGCCAAACCTATGAATGTCAGCGCGTGCGGTGCGCTATAGAACAATGCAGGCGCATTCGCGATTAGTTGCGAGTAGAGCTGGCTGCTTGTTGCACCCTTGCCTGCGCCGAGGACTATATAGTAAACAGCGTAATCGAGCAAGAGCGGAAGTGAAAAGAGGATGGCATTTTCCCAGAACGCAAGTCCCAAACCAAAACCCTCAGCATCGCGAGCTTCAATCTTAGAGTGTAAAAAAGCATACCTGGATACTACATACGCGCCTCCTACTTCGAGTAGTACTGTCTGCAGCCCGTAATAGATTCCTAGCACAAAATAACTCTTGCCAAACTCCTGTTCAAGTGGCCCGATTGTGAAATCCTGAAAGATTACCTTTGCCAGTATGGCCACGCCGTAAGCAATAGCGGATAGTAAGAGTGTCCAGCTCGTGAATCTGCGCTTGATATGCCAATAGAACACGAGTCCTGCACTGATTGCCATCACTGTTACTGGAGTCAGGAAGTAAACTGGGTCGATATTTTGCATTGTTTAAGTGTCCGCTCTTAGGCAGTAGACAAATCCTTTGCTAGGAGGTAAACCCTTCTCCAGTACTCGCTGGGAGAGCTGGCCAGAGAGAAGTTGAACGCCATTACACAAGATCACACTGTCACATATCCCGCTGACATAAAAGGGGCAATGAACGACTGGAAAAGTTGTGGGAAATAACTCTCCTTGAGTCCGTTAGTATTCGTTCAGAATAGATCAAACGGTAGTTTCCTTCGAATGAACTGATAAGAGCTTTCTTCTTCGAAAGAGAAAGTTGCGGCAGAATGGGTCAGCTTAAGTGCGGTTCTGGTTGTAGTGAGGATTTATATTTTGGAACTGAACAACTACTCGAGGGATTTAGCGTGGCTCGAACAGCTTTGTCGGAGGAAGATATCAAACTGCTTGAAGGCAAAAACTTTGCACAGATCGCTACTGTTGGACCGGATGGCTGGCCCAGTGTAACTACGGTTTGGGTGGATCATGCTGGTGGCATGGTTTTGATTAATACCGCCATGGGTCGGAAGAAGCACAGAAACCTTTCTAAGGACCCGAGGGTGTCTATCGCCGTCAACGACGCCTCGAACCCCTACAAGGCAACGTTCATCAGGGGCAAAGTCATCGAAACCATCGAGGGCAAAGATGCCGAGGACCATATTCACAAGATGAGCAAGAAGTATACAGGAAGGGAAAAGTATCCGTTGGCACCCGGTGAGCGAAGAATTCTTTATAAGATTCAGCCCTTACGTGTAAAACACTGGCCCCCCTCCTAGCTCCTTAGTTTGCTCGCGCTTTCCTGAAATGAAATGGAGTTTGCTCTGCGCTTCGAGATGGGTTCTATGTGCTGAATGTTTGATTTCTGGATGCATAAGAATCAATGGGTCTGTTCTTGAACAAACAAAGTTTGCTCTTCATGTGACGCTGGGTAAGGGCTTGACTGTTGCTAATATTCGAAAGCCTTCCGTTCCCCTCGAAGGAGCGAGGGTATAGTTGCCGCGATCAGGAAGGTCGTGGAAATGAGGTAGACGTCCTTTATGGAAGCGATGAATGCCCCTATCCATGGCGCATTGGAGGATACGGGGTAACCAAGAAATATACTGGCAAGAGCGGTGGAGGGAACGCTCTTCGACATCACTAGGAATGCGACTCCTAAGCTGACAGTTGTGCCAACATTGAGCAGTGTCGTACCTATACCAGCTGCTATTCCCCGTTCGGCTGGTCGAACGGAACTCATTTGGGCCGCGCGGTTGGGAGATGCGAACAACCCCTGACCGCACCCTATGAACACAAGCCCAGGCAGTAGGTTTATGAAACTTACAGTAGCCCCGATATGCGTAAGAAGGAGAAATCCAATCGCAGAAATTCCTAGCCCGAGCGTCGTGAAAAGCGTCCTTCCGTAGTTATCAGAAAGCCAGCCACTTATTGGTCCAAATATAGCCAGAGTTCCTGAAATCGGTACTAGGAATAAACCAGCGGAAAGCGGATTGAGCCCCATCGTAGGTCCTTGGAGGTAGAACACTAGCACAAAGGACACCGCGCCTCTTGCAAGTGCTACCAAGAAGACTGCAAGAGTGCTCGCAGCGAACATGCGTATCCTGAACAGCGAAAGGTCGAACATTGGCTGACGAGTGCGTAGTTCGATAACCACGAATCCGGTCAAAGGGATCACGCCACCCACCATTAGTAGAGAGGCGCCGGCAAGACTCAGCTCATCAATAGCGTAAAGCGTGATTCCGGAGAGCACGAGTGCTAACCCCGAAGCGAAAAGCAGGTTTCCCGGGATGTCTAACTTCTGACCTCTTACTATCTGACCTAGTTCTTTGAGTCGCGTGTGCGACCAGATCGTGGCAAACGCCCCAATGGGTACGTTCACCCAGAAAACGGAACGCCAGCCGAGGGTTGATGTCAGGAAGCCACCAAGCACGAGGCCCGTTACAGAACCCGCCACGATTGAGACTTGATTCACTCCGAGAGCTTTCCCACGTTCTTCCTTTGGGAATGCGTCAGTGATGAGCGCCGCACTATTCGAGAACAGGAAGGCAGCTCCTATGGCCTGGACCATTCTGAACGCAACAAGCTCTATTCCAGTTTGCGACAGGCTACAAAGCGCCGAGCCAAAGGTAAATGCCGCGAAGCCAATGTTATATAGCCTCACTCTCCCAAACATGTCAGAAAGTCTACCGAAATTCACGAGAAGGACTGCCGTGACCAGCTGGTAACCCAGAAGTATCCAAAGCAGCGTAAAAAGCGACGTATGGAGGTCTCTTCCTATAGTGGGGAGTGCAATGAGCACTATGTTCGTGTCCAAAGACGACATGAGTGTGCCCAAGGTCGTATTAGAAAGTACGACCCACTTGTATTGCACCTGAAGCCGTCTTATTCTCCTTTACTTAAGATATGTCGAGAAAATTCTGTAGCGGGATACCCAGAACCAGTCCGCACCCAATCCGAATGGTTCGCCCTCTAGAGCCGTCGCTTCCAAGGCGAAGGATAGTAGGCCCCGGGCTCCATTAATCATGCAATGAATATCTTTGCAAAGTCCTAAAGAGGGAGAGTACCGCGTAAGCGCTGACCAGAACATGGTTCGTATCCAGAGTCCTATGCTCAATGTGCGCGCGCTGGCGGCGACCTACAGTTGAGGCCGCTAGCCTCCATCATCACGGCGGGGTGTGCCAAATACGGCAGGCGAGACGGACTTTATGCCAGAGAGCTGCTTGCTGAAGCGCTTGACGAGGCGTTCGAAAACTGTCCAAGGCTCTCCCGAGCGGACATAGACGCGTTCTACTTGGGCCAGGCGTTTGAGGCATTTGAACATCAGGCCAATACAGCGCCGTCCTCGGCTGGAGGTTACGGGTTTCGTCGAATTCCGGCCATTAGGCTGGATTCAGTGTCATCTTCTGGAGCCTCCGCGCTGAGACAGGCAGTACTTGGTATCCGTTCGGGGGAATACGACGTTGTAATTGCAGCGGGGGTGGAGAAAATGACCCACGTGCCTACGTCCGTTGCGCTTGACGTAATCTCAATGGCTTCAGATCGCCCATTTGAACAGTGGAATGGAGTTACGCTTGCCGCGATTAATGCTATGATGGCCCGGATGTATCTCCGAGATTACAAAGCAACTGAAGAACATTTGGCCATGATAGCCGTAAAGAATCATCGAAACGGTTTCTATAATCCGAAGGCGCACTTGAGGAGGATTGTGACGGTAGCGGAAGTGCTCGCGTCTAAGGCCGTGGCTACACCTCTTAAGCTCCTTGACTGTTCGCCAATTTCAGACGGAGCCAGTTGCGTGGTTCTCTGTCGACCCGAGCTTGCGGCGCGGTACACCGACTGTCCGGTGGATATTGTGGCCTCTGCAGAAGCAACTGACCTAAACTTCGTCTTCAGGGAACAGCTTCTGGGCTTCGAGGCGACAAGAGTTGCGGCCGCAATGGCCTACGCCCAGGCCGAAGCATCCGCGGACAAGGTAGACCTGTTTGAGGTACATGACGCCTTCACCATAAATGAACTTCTGGCCTACGAGGACTTGGGGATGTGCGCAAAAGGTTCAGCTTCACGCTTGTTAGAGAACTCTGAAACCTCGGTGGGGGGCAGGATTCCTGTCAATCCATCGGGGGGTCTCAAGTCGAAGGGCCACCCTGTTGGATCAAGCGGTACAGGGCAGGCGTATGAAATTTTTCTTCAGCTGACAGGGAGGGTTGAGCCCGAAAGAGCAGTGAAAGGCGCACACACTGCGCTCTCCCATTCAATGGGAGGAGCTGGAGAATCTGTCCAGGTGCATGTCTATCGTAAGAGGGGATAACAACGACAATCAGTCTGAGTGTCGACAACTTTTACGCGGAGGCAAGCAGAGGGAAGCTCCTTGCGCTGATATGTCCATTGGGGCACGTTACAGTGCCACCGATGGAAAGTTGCAGAATTTGTGCATCAGCAAATCTTGAAGTCAAGGAGGTGCCCATGACTGGCGCGGTAGTGACTTTTTCTGAAGTCGTAGTCGGTTCATCAGGTTACCCCCTGAAACCTCCATACACGTTGGCATTGATCAAGCTTGACGAGGGGGGTCATCTCATCGGAGTACTGAGGGGCGGAGGTGAGAAGGGTGCTGACTGGGTGGGTAAGCGAGTAAAGGTAATATTTGAAGCCGTAGCAAGTGGGGAGAAAGTGATACAACCCGCTCCCTGGCCAAGAGTATTCGCCCAAATGCTTTCTGACTGAGACTGCGCTAACGCGTACTTGGTTGGTGCGATTGGATACAAAAACCGCTCCAGCTGCTAAGGCTCGTGTTACTGATTGGTCAGAGCGCTTTCAGAACTTCCTCGGTGTGGCCATCGACCCGGACTCCCCTCCAAGCCTTCCTCACCCTACCATCTTTCCCGATGATGAAAGTGCTTCTGACAATTCCCCAGTAATCCTTACCATACATGTTTCTTTTCTGGTATACCCCATACGCCTTGGACACAGTCCTATCTACGTCGCTTAGCAACTTGAAGTTCAAGGAGTATTTCTTGGCAAATTTGACATGGCTTTCTGTGTCGTCGTTACTGACGCCGAGTACCACTGCGCCCTTTTTTGTTAGGCTGGCCATGTTGTCCCGGAATGAACACGCTTCCATTGTGCACCCAGGAGTATCGTCTTTGGGATAGAAATAGAGGACAATGTCAGAGCCCTTGAAGTTTTTGAGGCTCACAACTTTGCCGTCTTGGTCCTTCAGACTGAAGTCTGGTGCGACCTGCCCTTCTTCGATTCCATCTTTGTTCGTCATATGACGATAAAACCGCTGAATTCTCGTAAAAACCCTTCGATTCGACACTTCGGAGGAAATCTCTCGGAGCTTGCCTCACGACTCGAACCAAACAATATTATTATCGCCTCTGCGGAATAGTCCGCTACCTACAGGGGCATCCGCCAGGCTCTTACTCACTTCGCGTGCAATGTTGCAACGCCTTTCGAGAATCTCCTGCTCCGCACTTCCTTTTAACCTGAAGGCCGCAACATTCCCTACTGCAGTCAGTACCTCTTGGGAAAGAGTTGAGGGAAGCTGGTTCACTATTATCATTGATTCTCCGAACTTTCTCAGTTCCTCGACGATTCTCTCCATTATACGCGGAGGCTCTTCTGGTCTTCTGTAAGGAATGATATTGCGCGCTTCTTCGACTGCAATCGCGTGCGGCACGGTCAATTTTCGCGACACCTTGTAATCGTAAAGGAGCTTCAGTATTGACTCGACGACAAATATCTTCGAGTAACTATCAGTCACCTGTCCCAAGTCTACTATGACGTCTTGGTTGAGGAGATCGCTAAAGCCTATTTTCTGAGACGCATTCAGTATTCTGCTTAGGCCGGTATCCGCAAGTTTCGATATCCTGCGAAGAACCGCAAGTTTCGATTCCTGTTCCCACCCTGAGTACGTTCTGATGTCGGTTACGGCCTTTATTACATCGTCGACATCGATTGGCCTTGGGTTGTCGCTCATGCCATGTCCACGGTCTGTATAGACCTTCCTGAGTGCGGTGCGCAGTATAAATTGCTGCGAGACCGTAAGGTCGAAGCTGTCGTTGAATATATCCATTAGCACATCTATATGCACGAAGGGATCTACGCCTTTCGGATAGTCGAAAATGTCGAATCCAAGGTCTTGGTCTGGCGCGACAACGAGAGCCTGGTTCGACTTGAGCAGCTGTGGATATTCGCCGTGCCAGTCAAAAACAAGGTAACGAAGCTCCACTGAATTTGCCCTCTTCAACATATTCGCGACAAAGGTGGATTTTCCTGACCCAGTTTCACCGAGCACCGCCATATGCTTGCAAAGTTCCGGGAGTTCGATGGATAGGTTCGCTCCCGCGCTTGTCTGGCCTATTGTTATTTGGGCGGGTCGTGGGTCATCTGGATTAGGAGGCGGAGGCGGGGGAGTCTCTGCAAGCGTCATAAGAAAGTTGTCCATTAGCCAAATGGAGTCCCAGTCACTCTCTCCTGTAGCGTCAAAATCCAGCCCAGCCATGCCCGCTAGCGAGAGCGATTTTTCAAAATTCTTTCTCACTTTGTTCACCGCCGCTGATTTTCGAAAACTCCAGTCGAAAACGGTTATGTGCGCACACCTCTTTCGCTCCGCCGGGTTTAGGCGGTCACTTCTGCTAAGGTAGATTACTGCCACATTGGCGTGTTCCTTCGAGAGTTCTTCTAGGAATCTGGAAACAGCCTGCTTTGTTTCCAAAGAAGAGCCACCGGAAAGGGATATCCGTGCAGTTTCTGACGCGAACCAGCGAGCCCCGTCCCGCTGGATCCGCACTTTCCGGAACTTTGCACTCAGCCACTCGTACAATCCGCTACTGACCTGTTAGGAATTTAAAAATTTTTGTGTAGCCCTGTAAGATGTCATTGAAAAGCGTTCCTAGGCCGCCGCCCAGCCCTGCAAGCGGACCTGCGGCGTTCTGGAACCATCCAAATATCCCCATAAAGGCTGAAACAAGCACTGCGAAGAGCACAAGTGCAAGACCAACTAGCAAACCCTCTTCGAGCAACGGCGAGGCTCTCTTATTACGTAACATCGAAAGCAGAACTTGGATTACAGAGTTCACATCAACCATATTCTGCTAGCACAAAATAGTTAGATGAGCCTAGGTACGAGTATCTCGACAAGGATAAGAAGCGCGAACGTGGAGACCAGCAGCCCGTCGGATTCATACGCAAAGGAGAACCCAATCGCAGAGCAGTCCAGTGAAAACTGGGGCAAGAAAGGGGGTGCACTCCCATGCGCTCCAAAGAGCGAAGTTCTCAATAACATTGAGATGCTCCCGCCTGTAATCAGAAATAATGCTGTGGTCAAGAACTGATTTCTCATGACCTGTTGCCCGAATTTGGCCCTGAGCGCTTCAGATGCGTAGTGCATCCTTCGAACAGATTTAATCCACACTGGCGAATGCCCAAATACCGATTGACCAGAGGCTGCGGTTATAAGAATATCCCTGTAGTCAGGGCGTCGGAAAGAAGCGGCCGCTCGCCTGATAATATCAGGTAGTCCGCCTGCGCTGCTCAAGTCACGCACCCTGAGTTTCCGGGCCTTGGACAGAGAAGCAATTATTCTTGTTGTAGTGATTCCACTCTGCGAACCGAGCGCATCCATAATTGAGCGAAATGTAATAGATTCGGCCCTTTCTAGGTGAACTCTCGTGGCATTCCTCCAAAGGGACAAGGCGGTGATCGCGATTATTGTGATGAGGGCAAAATACATGGACCAAGGTTCCACTTCCAAAGATAGTACAGCGATGAGCTCGGCTATGATTGCTCCTTCCGTCCATTTGGAGCGGAGCAAATTACCCACTCTTGCTACAAAGTACGGCCTTAATGAAAAGACAATAAGGGGGAGAAGTAGCAGGAGTATACCCCCCGATTTTCCATATATCATGAGAATGATATATCCGCTCAGAAGCCCAACCGTCGTTAGTCCAGCTAGCAGGAGAACGCCGTTCTCAAGTAGTAATGCCCCTGTCGCAAGCCTAGAGCTTTCGGCGATAATGTACCGATTGCTCCCGAGGAGCTCTATCCGAGTGTGTCGTAATTCAAGTGCACCGTTAGTGAGCGCTCTGGCCATCGGTTCATTTATCCCACTCGATTTCATCGCTCCAAAGAGTCTGGTTCTGAGCGCTTGCCTGAGCGATGTCACTTTCGGGGCACGCTCAAACAGAACAGAGAAGGCAATGAGCGCAAGACCGACGTACGCCTCTCTGCCAAAGAAGAGTAGCCCGGCTATCAGTAGCCCAATATAGAGTGTCCTATTCAGCTTGGTCAATTTGAAGGGCCCTTAGTATTTCCTGTCCGGCTCTTACTGCTTGGTTGGCTATGGACCAATTCCCACTTGATAATTCACAAGTGAAATTTCCGCTTTCGTAGATTGTTTTTGCATCGAGCTTTCCTCCCAAATTTTGACACAGAACCACTCTTTCGAGCAAACGCTTTCCCGAATTCAATTTCATAAAAGCAAAGAATACCGGGATATGGAACTCTACGTTCATTGTATACACTTCTCGCCAGCGTGTGAGCAAGCCCTCGAGCGTCGTAGCATGCACTGTCTGCAGACACGGTATTCCTACATTCATTAGCATGATTGCTGCCAGAGTTTGCTGTTTGCTTTGAAGTTCCCCCACGAACACGAAGTCCGGGCTCCTGTGAAGGCTGCGAGTAACTTCGGCAAGTTTGTCCGTATTGTAGCTTGACTCCGTACTCAGCCTCACTGTCCTTTCTTGGTTGCTAGGAGTCGAAGTTTCCACAACATCTTCGACATATAGTTTGCGCAACTCGTTGGGAAGCGTCTTCAGTAGGGCGTTTGCTAGTGTGGTTTTGCCAGTTCTCGGGAGCCCTGCAATTACGACAGAAAGTCCAAGTCTCAGAGCCCCGGTCAAAAGGCTGGCCGCGTCACTGGTTAAAGTCCCACTACCAATTAGTCCACTTATGTCAAAACGGTTAAATCCAAACTTTCGAATGACGCACGAGCCGCCGTCGAACGCAAGGGGTTCTGAATCTATACCAATTCTAAGGTGAAATGCATTAGTCACTAGGTGGGCCTTCAAACTGTTGGAGCTTCTGTTGAGGGATCCGGAAACTGAGAGCTGGCAGTACAGACCAAGTCTGCGAAGCATCTGCCTACTGAGGGGGTAAGGAAACCAGAGACGCCCATATTTTGAGTGGTCGAGGTATGTTAATGCACCGGGTCGATCGAGATAGAATTCTTCGACATCGATGTCGACTAGTAACGGGGCGATTGGTGTTAGGCCGAGCGCAGCCATGGTGCAGAAGTCTGCTGCATCAAAGCCTTCCTTCGGTCCAAGAGCATCTAGCTGGCGTGTAGCCTCCTCGTGGAGGCCCTCATAGAGGTCCCCGAAGAGGTTTCCCGAGCCTTCAAGTTTAACGCTGGCATTAGCCAGTATCTCACATACTTGGTTTAGTGCGGATATTTCTTCAGCGTTCGCGGTAACACTCCACCTGTATTGACCTCCGTCACCGCCCGTTATTCCTACGTTAAACTCGTGAACGTTGTAGAGTCTTTCGATGTGGTTCTGTTTCAGAACAGAATGCCAAATCCTTCCATGTTCGAGGGTAGAAACCCAAGAAGTCGATATCAGCGTTAGCTCTTCGCCCTTCTTCGGCCGGTATTTCTGTGCGAGCAGTTTTTGGTCATACGGGACATCATCTAGAAAAATGACCTTGCTCCCAGTCCACCCTACTTCAATCTGCACTGCGCTTCGGTGTTTCTACCATATGATAAGAAAAGCACAGTTGATACAATATGTGATGTCATCAGAGTTTCTTTCTGAGCAGCTCGCGTTGCTCTTTCTGACTTCGGTAGCTGTTGCGGTGGTCGGCTCAGGTTATTCTGCATACACTTCAATGTCCGCATATATCACGCAAGTAGAAGGGCACCAGATCCTTGGTAGTTTCTTTGATACTGTAGGTTATGCTGAGATTTACGGTCTCGACGCTTGGGTTAGGCCGCCAGCAGGCTTGGAAAGCATGAATTCGACTGCAGGTAGTCTGACAGTCCTTGTAAATGGGACCGCGTATAGAGAATACTATGGCTTTGAGATTAGGGTATACTGGGTAACCGGTGCGGACTGTATAATTGTTCGGGGCTCGAAAGGCAACGTGGACCTCTTGGCTATACAGGGGAAATGTTATTGGCCGCAATAATCGAATATATCTCAGCTATAGCAGTTGCCGTGACCATGTTCGCTGCCTATGAATTGGGCATGCATTACTCGGTAGAGGTGGTCAAGGACCTTGTACATTTTCTTGGTTTTGTATCAGATGCGGAGAAATGGAGGCCAATAGTATGATTGTGCTGCTGGACCTCCTCCTCTCGGGCTTGCTCTTGGTTATCTTGGCGACTGCATCGATCGCTCTGGGAATATATCAGAATGAATACGAAGGATTGGTCAGCGCCGATCGTTCCTTACAGCTGAATCTGTACCTCGCTCTCTCTAATTGTCAGAGCGTATTGTGTGATTGGAGAATATCATCATATTTGTCTTCCGCCGGGTTCATTTCGAATGTCAGTACCCATGTATTTGAAATCAAAATCGGCTCCTGAGCGCGCCGTGGTGGGCACGCTTTCAATCGGATTCCTACTCATGCTCGTCTTAGCGGCAGCAGTTACTATTCATCGAATTCAGACACAGACTGCAGTCGCCCCTCCTATTCCAGTGATCCTGGGTGCCGCCACAGACTATAATCAGTGGCTAGTTGATTACTACACGGCTCAAGGGGTTCAGGGTCTAGGATATTCATTGAACGACTCGCAGTATCAGAGCTTGGTCGATTTGGTGCAGTCTGAAATGGTTGGTTCGCGCGTGCTAGAGTTTAGCGTAAACGATAGTGTGAAGATCGTATACTTAACAATTTACACGTCGGCTGGACCACTCTCGGCGGTAGGTGGACCGGTCGTTTCAATTGAGGAGCAATTCTATGTCTCATACTCCGGTACTTACTTCAAGGAAAATTTTGGCGCTGTGGTTCCTCTTAGGTATCCACTTATCGAGACAGTCATGGGAGTCGTCATTATGAGTTCGCCCGGAGGTGCAGGCTATGTTACAGCGCGAGTGGACTCTGTTCTGGAGCCCTACTCCGGTCTCTCCGGCTTCGCTTCAGTATATGATGTGGACAATGTCTCCCAGGTTAGTGTCACGATGGAAGACTGCGCCTTTCAGAGCGTATTTTCTCACTGCCTGACATACTATGATTCTGAAATAGTGTATGATAACCTGCCTAACCTAACCGTAGGCTTTTCCAGCCCTGCCTAGCCTCGCGTGAGAACCCGCAAGCTGGTTTGCTGCTATTGCTGATAGGAGTGACAATTCTCCGCAGAGAACGCCCGCAGCAATAACTTCGGCCAACCACTTCGCTCGGCTGCCCTCTGGGGCAAGACCTGCTCCAGTCAGGTTTATCAGCTCACTCTGAGCGGGCAAGCCTGTTCCCCCGCCGATCGCGCCAACCTCTAGGCTGGGTAAAGTTACAGAAAAATAAAGGTCTCCACGTCTTTCTTCTGCTATTGTAAACCCTTGACTGGACTCCACAATCTGAGCCACATCCTGTCCGGTGGCAATAAACGACGCAGCCAGAATATTTGCGAAGTGTGCGTTCTGCGAGTTGGAACCAGCCAGCGCACTGCCAGTCTGGTTCTTAATTGAATTCACTCTTACAATCCTCTGCGCAGTTGTTTTCAGCGTGCCTCTGACGCTCGCCTCACGGATTAGTGCTTCCGCAATAACGCTTTTTCCCCGACCAAGTAGTGAGTTAATCATTGCGGGTTTTTTGTCACTGCACAAATTACCACTTAGCGCTATAAGTTCCGCACCGGTTTCTTTTTCAATTAATTCCGAAATTTTCTCGCTTGCGATAGTTGCCATATTCATTCCCATGGCGTCGCCAGTCGTGAAGGAGAGTCGGACGTACGCAATGTTCCCGACGATATAGCACTTTGCACTTATCAGCTTCCCATGACGCGTGGTCTTCGAGGCCTCCTTCTGCATAGTTGGTAAATTATGCTCCACCCAGGCCTCTAGGCGTGCCGCGTCCATTGCTGTTTCAGTTCTGAACGCTGGAGCCCTGCTCATGGCATCCCGCAGTATTATCACTTGTATACGTCCAGACTCTCGAACGGCTTTCGCTCCTCTGTTCGTAGAGGCGACGAGCGCACCCTCAGTAGTGGCAAGCGGCAGGTAAACGTCTCCTTGAGCCACGCTACCGCTAAGTGGGATAGGACCAGCCACTCCTACCGGCACTGCTACACTTCCCACAGGATTCTCTACGTTTCTTCCAACAAGGTGATTGAAATCAAGCGCGTTCTTTTCAAGAGAGGATAGCGAAGTTCCGAGTTGCATCTCCAAGGCTCTCCTCCTCAGCTGTGTAACCAGATTTTCGTCAGGTACGGATATGAGTTGTTGGAGTCTGTGTAGCTCGAGCCGCTCCGCGAGAGCACGCTTTGCCAGGGCGTCGATATTGTCCTTTTCCATTCTGTATGATAAAATACTAACGTGTTCTTAAGGCTCCAGCTAGGCCGAATTTCACGATTCGACCGATTTAGTCGCCCTCTCCCTTCGAGTATATTTTCAGGAATTCTTCATCGATTTCGATAAGGTCTGGGACACTCGTCAGTATGTCTCTATCCGTCAGCATTCCGGTCGCCTTGCCATTTACTTTGACTACTAGGTGTCTGACCCTATGCTGACTCATCAAACGCATGGCGGTCGTGATATCCGCTGTTGAATCTATCATTATAAGGGGTTTTGAGGCAATCTCGTGTAATAGGGTGCGGGTCGGATCTCTGTGTTTGGCTACTACTCTTGTGACAATATCCCTCTCTGTTACTATTCCTACGGGGGACCCGTCCTCGTTTGAGACTATAATACTTCCCACACCTTGGGTCTCCATCAACTCCGCGGCGGCCGCAATGGATTTGCTTTCAGATAGTGCAGTAAGAAAGGGTGTCATTATTTCGCCCACCCGTATACGTGTCGGTTCCTGCAAAGCATTCACACTGACTTAATGTATATCCTCAAGGGAGGGCATGAGTTATTAGGCTTGGCGAACAAAGGAGGAGAGGGGGATGGCGCGGGGCGGTTGATAAATCGAACTTCAATAAACACCATCTTCCGAAGGTATACCCTCCCCTCGTTTGGAAGGCTGCTTAACCTTTACGCGCCTCTTGACCAATTGCACTCGCAGCAGCTGAATCAGAGCCTATTCGTTTGCAACCTTGTTTCACGTGTCAACGGTTTCTAGGTTGAACAGATGTTTCGCGAATCAAATTGGCGGCGTATCCTGATTTTTGTATCGATTCTTCAATATCTGACAGTTTCAACTTAGTCTCGTCAAAATCGACGTATATTTTGTTGAGCATAACTGAGCTTCCCACGTTAATCACGCCGTCGAGCCCCTTTAATTTCTTCTCGATTCCGAGCAAACACTGCGCGCAGTCCGCATCTCTCACACTAAAGGCCAATCTCCTTATCTGATTCCGATGATTCGCGCTCATTTTCTTCCCTTCATCTTGGCTGTGTTTCCGAACCTAAAGAGAAGAAGAGAATTGGTGACGACGGTGACAGAGCTTATTGCCATAGCCCCGGCGGCAAGAAACGGCAAAAATCCGTAAATTTGTGCCCCGAAAATGGGCACGAGCGCTCCCGCAGCGATTGGGATTAGTAGCACGTTGTATGCAAATGCCCAGAAGAGATTCTGTCGAATCTTGCTCAAGGTTTTCCGGCTAAGTCTGATAGCGTTTGCTACATTCCTCAGGTCATCCTTTATCAGAACTATTCCTCCAGACTCTCTTGCGATATCGGTTCCGCTTCCAATCGCTATTCCGAGGTCTGCTCTAGCGAGAGCCGGGGCATCGTTTATGCCGTCACCCACCATGGCCACTATTTTTCCTTCCTTCTGAAGCTGTTCTATGATTTTCTCCTTCTCGTGCGGGAGGATACCAGCAAAATAGGTTTTGATTCCAAGCTCGTTTGCTATCGCCTTGGCAGTTCTGGGATTATCGCCTGTTAGCATAATTACCTCGATACCCATGTCGTTCAGCTCATCTATAGTGGACTTCGCCGAAATCTTCAGGGTGTCGGCAAGGGCAATTGCACCGGCCAGTCTCCGATTGATGGACATGATAACTATGGTCTTCCCTGCTTCCTCCATTTCTGTTAGAAGAACCTCGCTCCCAGCGAGTTCGATTCCATTTTCATTTATGAAATGTCTGTTGCCCAAAATGATTTCGTCCTTGTCAAGAATGGCTCTAACCCCTTTTCCAGCTACAGCTTCGAAGTGCTGCACCTTTTGGAGGCTGAGCGAACGGTTCATTGCGTCTTTCACAATGGCTTGACCGAGCGGGTGTTCCGAGCCAAACTCAGCTGAGGCTGCTTTGAGGAGTAATTCTTCTTGCCCAATCGAGTCTAGCGGGACTATATCTGTGACGGAGGGCTGTCCGACTGTAAGGGTACCTGTCTTATCAAAGACTGCGGTGTTTATCTTGCTGGCAATTTCGAGATAGTCTCCGCCTTTGATTAGCACACCATTCTGGGCTCCCTTACTGGTTCCGACCAGGAGCGCGGCAGGAGTAGCTATCCCTAGCGCACACGGGCAAGATATTATTACCACGGACACAAATGCAAGAAGGGAAAAATCCAGTCCAATATGCCCAAAGAAATACCAAAACAGTCCTGAGACTGTAGCGATTGCAATCACCGCGGGGACAAAGAACGACGCCACTCTATCGGCAACTCGTTGTATCGGCGCCTTTCCGACCTGAGCCTCTTCGACCAGTCTGACTATCTGGGAAAGAGCAGTATCTTGACCAACTTTTTCCGCCCTCAGTCTCAAAACCCCGGACAAGTTAACTGTTGCACCTATTACCTCATCCCCAACAGACTTCTCCGTGGGAATACTTTCGCCAGTAAGCATTGATTCGTCTACTGTTGAGTCGCCCTCGATAACAATCGAGTCTACAGGAATCTTTTCTCCGGGTCCAACAATCAGACTGTCCCCGGGACGGACCTCCTCTACAGGCACTACCCTCTCCGTCCCGTCCTCAATTCTGCGTGCGAGCGTGGGCTGGAGATCCGCCAGTTTTCGCACGGCGGCTGAGGCTCTGCTCTTTGAGTAGTGCTCTAAGAGCCTGCCGCTTAGTATGAGGGTGATTATTACCGCTGCCGTGTCAAAGTAGACTCCGGGAAAAATAAAGGCAGCAGGGTCAAAGGTAACCGCGGTAGAGTACGCCCAGGCTGTAGTGGTGCCCAAAGCTATGAGCACGTCCATGTTCCCCATCTTGTTTCGAAGACTGTTATACGTGCCTTTGTAGAAGCGCCAACCTATCACGAACTGAATCGGAGATTCCATTGCGAAGAGAGAGTAGCGGGTCAACGACGGCGGCAGGAGTGGGATATAGGTTAGAACTAATATTGGGAAGGAAAGCAGAACCGACGCTAGGACGCCTATTTTTAGGGTTCGGAGCTCTTTCTCTGGCGCAAGGAATTCCTGCATACATGTCTCGCTACAGAAAAAATATGTTACGCCGCGGACCTTAGCTGTGAGTTTTGCACTCCGTTCGTCGACAAACATTCCACAGACTGGGTCCTTTGCCATAAGCTTCAGCTCCTACTTGAGGTGCTGCCCTTCGGCTAAGCAACGCATAAATATGGATCTTCTCGGAGTTGCTTAAGCTGTCAGCCTTACGATTGTAATGCAGGTCTCGCTAGCTTTCGGAGCTTTGACAGCCTCAAAGCATACTTCTCCAGATAAGCCCTCTTACATGTCTTGCAGCAAAAGTATCTGTCCGACTTGTCTACTCTAACTCTAAAGGGCCTTCCACTGGAAATGTCTCCATCACAATAGTCGCACTTCAATCTGATAGTGAGCTTTGTAGCTTCGAGCGAGACTGGGCCCTCCTTGATTATTTCAGTCACTACTTGAGTGGACGCCAGCTCCACATCAGAGCCAAGTGATGCGTTGTCTGCTAGAAACTTCTGGAGGATTTGTGGGCTTTCAAGAGCAAGCTTCAACAAGACGTATGGGCCCGCAACCACATATGCGTCCTCAACTTCTGGAAGCCTTGCTAGCTTATTGGCTACTGCCGCTGCACATGGGGGTGGAACTTTAAGTGTGACAAGAGCTATAGCTTTTCGGTCAAGTGGAGATGAGGAGAGTATAGGCACGAACCCTCTGATAAGGCCCGCCTTGCGCATTCGGGCAATTCTAGCTGAAACAGTTGGCGTGCTCAATCCTGTTCTCTGCGCGATTTGCCTCATCGAGGCTCTGCCGTCGTCTATAAGTGTCTTCAGTATGCTGAGGTCGACTGAATCTGGCTTCACGCCATAAGTTGCACTTAGATGATGTATAGAGTTTACGTTTGTAAGACCGAAACTTTAAGCAAGGGCAGAAGGTGGTCATATCGAAGGTCAATGGCTCAAGACCCCGTTTGCAAGATGCATGTGGATGAAAAGAGTGCCCACCTGAAGTCGGAGTATAACGGCAAGAATTATTATTTCTGTTCTGCAGAATGTAAAAGGTCATTCGATAGCAACCCGAGAAAATTCACCTAGGCTTGAGTATGCCTCCGGCTGAAATCGGCAAGAGGTTCGGCATCTGATTCAAAGCATGCAGTCAGAAGTGGATTAGGCTGACCCAATCGGCACTTCTGGCTTAACCGCAGTTTCTTCCTTGCCCCATGTACTCAATTGTTGCCGAAGTGACCCACTCATGAATACACTGGCAACAACGGTGATTGCTGAGATAGCTAATGCCAGCCAGAATATATTTACAATTGATTGGGCGAAAGCGTTCCTTAGACTCGGGAGTAATGGCTGAAGAGCCGGGTACTGTTGTATGAGTTGAGCCAGCACGGTTGGGGAAGAAAGAACTTGGCCCACCAAGTTCGGGTTACCGAGGAATGTCGCAGCCTGAGATTGGTATGCGGGTGGGATCTTCGATACCAGCCCAACAAGTCCAGACTTGAAGCTATTCACTTGGTAAGAACCGAATATTGCGAGTCCGATGGCTTGGCCCAGGTTTCCCATAAACTGAGAAAGGGACGATGAGACTCCTATCTGACTGCGTGGTGCGCTGTATTGGATTGCAAGAACGACAGAGGTGAAGGTTGAACCTATTCCAGCTCCCACTATCGCAAGAAGCTCCATAAGGGTTGTGAGTGAAATATCTGGGCCGGCAATTGCTACAAAGTAAACACTGATGGTCGTAGCGATCAGGCCGACGAGCACTGGCCATCGGTAGGGAATCTTTGTCGCGAGCTGGCCGGTTAACACCGACGCTACAATCATCGGGATCAGAAGTGCGTTTAGCACGTTTCTCCCATCGGCTATATTACCGGCCAGACCGGCCTGAACGAATAGAGGGACGAACGAAAGCATTGAGAAAAATGCAGCGCCCCTTAAAAATGAAACGGTGGCAGCCGACGATATTACCCTATTTCTGAAGAGTTTGAGTGGTAATACTGGTTCGGCGGCAAACCGTTCGGTGTGAATAAAATCAACAAATAAGATAACGGAAGCTCCAAAAGTCACTATTTCCTGCCAGGATAGCCAGGGGTAAGTCGAGCCGCCGTTCAAGAATCCGAGAATGAGTAAAGCCACCCAAGCGGCGAGCAGGCTGATACCCTTCCAATCAAGCACGGGTTTCGCAACATTGTTTCTTGACTCCCTAAGACCTAGGGTTATCAGAGCTAACGATGCGATACCCAGAGGGAGGTTGACATAAAATACCCATCTCCAGCTTATCGCTTGAACTATGTAAGATCCGACAGAAGGTCCTACTACGGCGGCTATCCCGAATATACTTGCAAAAATACCTTGTGCAAGTCCACGTCTCTGAGGGGGAAAGACCACTCCAACTACCGCGATTGCGATTGGGAAGAAAGCACCGCTTCCCACGCCTTGGAGAGCCCTGAAGACAATTAATTCATCAATATTCTTGGATGCCCCGGAGAGCGCAGAGCCAATCATGAACACGGCGAGGCCAGTGATAAAGAGCCTCTTTCTGCCGAACAGGTCGGAGAGTTTTCCAAAAACTGGCATTGCGACCGTCTGTGACAAGATATAGGCGCTAAAGACCCAAGCGTATAGGCTCAGCCCGCCCAAGTCGGAAATTATTGTGGGGCCAGCCGTGGCGACAATTGTCTGGTCCATCGCGCCCATTAGGAGGCCCGTTATCAGTCCGGCGACTATAGGGGCGAGAGTCCGAAACGGGGGAAAATTGCCTGCTAGCACAGTTGCGCTTTGACGCGGGGGGTCTACCTTTGTCTGTGTGGCTTCGTTACTCTTAGGTGGCTCCAATAGCATTCAACTCGTTCTACGAACGTCTTCATGCGCTTTCAAGTTATGCTCTTGTCGCGCGACTACATTCCTGACCGGCTCCTTCAGCCTTGTACTTGCTTTGGCCCTTACATGACGGTCAATAGTGGTCGTCTTTGGCAAGCTAGGCCGCACACTTTGAAAATCATGAGATTTTGTAATGACCCACTTAAGTTGACGCTCAAGCTCTAGAGCATATTCCCCAAGAATGTAGCTTGCTTCATTATCCGGGATTTGCCTCAGTTTGGTGCCAAGCAGGCGCCTGACAATTTCGAACTGAGCCTTTGATCCATCCACTATAAACTCGTCTAGGTGGCTCGGGTCAAGAAGATCAGCAACGATATACCTGAGGGATATCCATTTTGTGGACATGCGGGCGAAAATCTCACCGCAGTCTTTCAGCCGCTCTAGACCGAGGCGAGTTATGCCGTAGAGGTGAAGTCCTTTCCTTCTACCCTTGGATCCCAACTCAGTAATGTATTCCTTCTCATGCAGTTTTTTCAAAAGCGGATAGACCGAACCGGCGCCGGGTTTCCATGCGCCACCGGTAGTCGCTTCCACTGACTGAATTATTTCATATCCGTAAGAAGGTTTGGTAGCTAACTTGTGTAAGATGAAATATGTGAGGAGACCCCCCGGGGCGCCGCGCATGTAAGTGGGCTCATCCAGAAGGCATGTGTCACCTCGGATTCGGCTGTCTTTCGTTGCTTTATTGTGCAAGATATAGGGAATTGTTTTGGTGGAGTCACATATATCGTTTACGATATAATTTACGATATATAACTCCCACGGCTAGAATAGGTGCCGCATCATCATTGAGGAATGTTCAATATTGTAGCCTTGTTGACTACGTGCAGCCCGACACTGGGTCGCTGCTGAGTTCTCCGTGACAAAGAATCTGGGTCTTTTGAGCTTCTCTTTAGGCAGCTAAAAAGCGTCTCTTTTTTGCTTTCTCGTGCGGTTTTTAACTCTCTGATTGATGTGAACACAGAGAGAGGATTGAAACTCGACTCTTTGGCGTTGCTCTCGCTGATATTGATACTCTCAATTTTTCCGACTGTTGGTGCGTCTGGAGACGCCCAAGGTTACGTATCCTACCGCATAACCATCAATTCCTTATCCGATTTGACGAACTCACTTACATTTGTCTTGAATGAGACCGTTTTACCAGCTGAACAGCCAAACATGTCTTGGGTGAGCATTAACTTCAATTCACCTCTTCAGAACTTTACATATTCCCGCTTGGTAAATAATTCGCTTCCTCTGTTTCCCATACTGCCACATATTTCAAACCAGAGCATATCTTATTCAGATCAGGGCAACGTCACGATTTCCCTTAGGGACGCGGGAGCGATGACGGCATCATTCTCAGGACAGACGTACCAGCTTCGATACTACGACTTTTACGCCTCACTCACTACGCAGCACAACACCACGGCTCTATATGGAAACTTTTCTGTCTTTCCATCAGGGTTGTTATTCTCCTTTGTCACGCACTTGAATGGAGGAGTAACCCTTAGCGGTTCGCTCGTGGGTACAAACCTACCGTTGAATTCCTCGAGCCCTTCTGCAACCGAGGGAGTTATGATCGGCGCCAGTTCTGCAGCCGTAGCCGCTGCGATAATTATTCCTTGGAAGGTGCGGAAGGGCCAGAATTCGAGTCCTACGACACCTACCTCGGACAGTGTCAATAGACCGATTTACTGGGTAGATTAGATCCGGGTTGTTCATATGTGACTGAGCCTGTAGCCCTACTCGACGCTGCTTCAAAACGCTACGGCAGGAAAACCATTGGTCCGCTGAGCCTGGCTCTCACGCGGGGAGAAGTGATGGGTCTTCTCGGCCCTAACGGATCTGGCAAAACGACTACCATCCGGATGCTGCTCGGCTTGGTTAGGGCGTCTTCTGGACGAGTTCTACTAAACGGAAGAGATCCGGTCGAAGAACATGAACGCGCTCTCCGGGGAGTAGGGTATTCTCCTGAACTTCCAAATATTCAGACTTTTCTTACTCCGAATGAACTGCTGTCCATAGTTTGTTCAGAACTGGGCCTTGGATCCCATGAGTCACTTGATGAGTCTCGAAGGTTACTTGAAGCCGTCGGCCTCGCAGAGTATGCGAACACAAAGGTTGGGAAATTGAGTAAGGGTATGCTGCAGAGACTGGCTCTAGCCCAGGCGATGCTGGGTTCTCCATCAATCCTCATTCTGGATGAACCGATTATTGGTGTAGATCCGGCAGGTGCAGTGCACTTCAGAGAGATGTTCAGGGAGTTTGCGAAGAATGGTGGTACGATTCTCTTATCTTCGCATATAATGTCTGAAGTCAGCGCACTCTGTAATTCCGCAACCATGCTACACAATGGCAGGGTGATGTTTAGCGGATCTTTGGATGAGATAGTGCGGGCTAAACTTCAGGGAAAAGTGGTGGTTGTTGAAGCCGAGGGACTAGGAGAGAAAGAGATTGGCCTTATCAGAAATCTGGAAGGAGTGCAGGAAATAAAGCAGTCAACAGGGACTATTGAAATCGTTGTGGCGCCTTCAGCCACCGACATGAGACCAGAAATTGCAAGAATAATCGTGAATTCTGGTCGGCGTCTCCATTCAATCAAATATGAGGATAACCTCCTCGAGCGCGCATATGTTGCGTCACTGGCAGGTGGCGGAGCTGAATCCTAGATTTTGGGTAGTCTTTGCGAGGTATGAGGTCAAAAGGGCCCTCGCAAGAAAGAAGGTTCTCGTCCTGGTTGCCTTTACCCTGCTTATTGACGTCGCGCTCTATTTCGGATTGGCCAGAGTAGCCGCAACCCACATCCCTCCTACATACTATCCATTTATGTGGGTGGTTGGAACATTCCTCCCACAATCTTTGCTTCTTTCGTTCGTGGCGATTTTCATTTCAGCCGGAGCAATGAGTGAGGAATACGAGCAGGGTACGGCCGAACTAATGTTATCAAAGCCTGTCGCGAAATCTGATTTCCTGCTTGGTAAATTTTTTGGTGGATATTTGCTCGTCTTTCTAGTTATTGGGCTGAACGCCTTGGCAGTCCTCACCATCTCTTCAATCCTGTTTGGCCCACAGTCTTCTATTGGCTTGATCCCTCCAGTGATTCTGCTGCAAACCTATTCAGTGTTGCTGTTCTATGCTTTTGGATTCACCGCAGGTGAGGTGATAAGACGCTCGAGCCTCTCGTACATTATTTCTTCGCTAATTCTCCTTTCCAGTGTAGTAAGCGGACTATATCTCACTATCGTCTATGGAATCACGGGTCAGTCGTACTACTTACACTTGGACGCGTATTTGCCCACTACAGTAGTGCAGTCGACACCAATTCAGTTCGCTAGGGCACACCTTAGTGGACCGGGAGATTTCATGCTTGGACTTCTGACTCTGGGTTCTTCATCCACCCTTCCTAAATTTGACGCGTCCGCGATTACCGTCCTGGTCTATACCGTAGGCGCATTTCTGGTGGGGTTCATCTATTTCCGGTTCACAGATGTATCGAAAAGAGTCAGCTGAGTCTGGGGCCCGCCTCGCAATTAACTGGGCTCGGTGAACAGCCATGTGGTCTACCTCTTAATGAGTCCATTGCATCAACAGGAGTAGGAAGCACGTTCGGGTCTCGATTGGGTTCGGCAGCCATTAACTCAGCTAAAGCAGGTCACCTTACATTGGCACGTTGACCGCACTCGCAAGCGCCTCTCTTCGATATACAAGCAAGTTGTTCAAGGTATACCTGTAAAATGTCGTAACCGAGCAGTTGCGAGAGAATTGAGCGGACTATGCCGTCACGGCTCCACTGATTATCTGGAGCTCACGACCAATCTTTTCGAAGCCTCTAATAGCAAAATCGAGGTCTTCCTTGGTCAGGGCTGCATTCATGATAGTCCTGATTCTGGCCTTGTCTTTTGCAACCATTGGGAACACGATAGGAAGCGCAAAAATGCCCTCGTCAAATAATCGCGCGCTCAGTTTCTTTGCAGTCCCGCTATCGCCAACGATAACCGGCGTGATTGGCGTTTTACTGTTTCCGATGTTGAAGCCAAGGTCCTCTAATGCCTTCTTGAAGTAGCGGGTATTTTCCCAAAGCCTCTGCACATGCTCCGGCTCCTTCTCCAATACGTCGATTGCTGCAATGCACGCAGCGGCAACCGCGGGAGGATGCGAGCCACTCAGCAACCAAGTCCTCGATTTGTTATACGCGAAGTTGATAAGGTCACTAGAGCCGGACACGTGACCACCGACCACTCCAAACGCCTTGGAGAAGGTGCCCATTTCTACTTGCACTTTGTCCCTTCCCAGTTTGAAATGGGATACAATTCCTCTTCCACCCTCGCCCAAAACCCCTTCACCATGCGCGTCATCAACGTAAACCATGGCGCCGTGCTCGGCGCCGAGCTCCGCTATCTCGTCGAGGGGGGCAATGTCACCGTCCATCGAGAACACGCCATCGGTAATTATGAGAATCTTGTTGTAACTAGGTGAGGCCTTTTCTGCCTCGTCCAACACCCGTCGCAAATCCGAAGCATCTGCATGTTTATAGACGGTCCTCTCTGCATGCGAGAGTCTAGTTCCATCTATTATGCTCCCATGGTTCAGCTCATCACTTATTATCAAATCTCCCTTACCAGCAAGTTGAGGAATGAGTCCGGAATTCGCAGCGAAGCCAGTCTGGTAAACGAGCGATGCTCCAGCCTCCTTAAACTTCGCCAGCCGCTTTTCCAGCTCCATGTGGAGGTCCATGTTGCCGGCTATGGGTCGAACTGAGCCGGACCCTGCCCCGTGCGTTCTAATCGCTTCTACAGCCGCCTCCTTAAGTTTTGGATGGTTGCTCAGGCCAAGATAATTGTTCGAGCAAAGCATGAGCACCTTCTTTCCGTCGACTATACACCATGGCGCGCTTGGTCCTTGCAGTATACGAAGTTTCCAGTCTAGCTCCTGCCTAACCAGCTGATCGTACTCTTCTTTCAGGAAAAGTGTAGGGTTTCTCATTGTAGAAGCCAGGTACATGCAGCTGCCAGTATACATTTAATCCTTATCAATCTGCACATTCAGCTTAAGTGTCAATTTTTCGAGCATGTCACGGGCGATCGATTGTATGTCATATTCATGCCTCCATCCCCAATCATGACGTGCCCGCGAGTCATCGACTGACATGGGCCAAGAGTCGGCAATGGCCTGTCTATAGTCTGGTTTGTATTCCACTCTAAAACCCTTTACTCTTTTGGAGATTTCACGTGCGAGATCTCCTGCCGAAAAACTCACCGCTGCCAAGTTATAACTAGTACGACACATTACGTTTGCCGCCGGGGCCTCCATAAGTTGTATGGCAGCCCTCAACGCGTCTGGCATATACATCATGGGAAGGATCGTATCCTCCCTGAGGAAACACTTGTAACTTCGACTCTTGAGCGCCTCATAGAAAATTTCGACTGCATAATCAGTGGTTCCGCCCCCCGGAGGAGTGACACTGCTAATCAAACCCGGGTACCGCACTGAACGTATGTCGATACCATATTTCAGGTAATAGTAATTCGCCAGAAGTTCGCCAGCCACCTTTGCCACTCCATATATCGTGGTTGGCGTGAGCTTCGCTTCTTGGGGGGTGTTCACTCGCGAAACATCGGGTCCGAATACCGCGATTGAACTGGGCCAGAAAATCCTTGAAACCCTCTCGCTTCGGGCTACCTCCAGCAGGTTGCGAAAGCCGTCCAAATTTATTTTCCAAGCAAGCACGGGGTCCTTCTCGCCCACTGCCGAAAGCACCGCGGCAAGATGGTAGACGGTATCTATCCCGTGTTTTGTTATCACAGCTCTTAGTTCAGTCGAGTCTGTGACATCGAAAACTTCGAAAGGACCGTTTCGGATACTAGGATCCGGCTCTCTTCGGTGCCCCCCAGCGACTACATTTTTCGCTCCGTACCTCCTTCTCAGTTCTTGGGTTAGCTCCGTTCCAATTTGTCCAGTCGACCCCGTAACGAGAATCTTTCTTGCAGATGTTTCCAAACCTGCTCAACTCAATCATTCGGTCGCTACTTTAAACGTTGGGGGAGGTGATCCGCAGCCGAATCCATGCAGTGATACTTTCGAAACTTCGTAGAAAATCTGTCGCGCTTCGGGCGATGCTCGTGCTACTTCGATTGCCGCGTGAAAACATTCGAATCGTGTTTGGCGGATATCATTCGTTAAACTTAGGAGGAAATAGGCAATGGCCAAACACGAGAACTTGATGCAAATTGGACTGTCGCTCCCTACAAGCGGAAAATTCGCGTCTAGACAGGCAATAGAGTTCATTGCTTCAGAAGCCGAGAGAATAGGTTGTGCCTCGCTTTGGGTGCTGGAACGGTTGCTGAGGCCAACTGCGCCCGTAGATATGGACGGGCGCACCGGCCCGATGTCAGAATCCTACGCGTGTGTGTTTGAACCCTTGGAGACGTTATCCTATGTGGCTGCAAGAACTGAGAATATAAAGCTCGGAACGAGCGTAATCGACGCCCCCTTTCACAATCCTGTCGTGATAGCGCGCCGTTTCGCGACTCTCGACCAACTGAGTTGTGGAAGGGTAATTGCTGGTCTTGGCCAGGGCTGGTTAAGAGAGGAATTTGTTACAACGGGTATCCCAATGGATACAAGAGGTGACCGGCTCGAGGAGTTTGTGGCCTCATTACGGGCGGTATGGGGACCAGACCCAGTGAGTTATGCAGGGAGGTTCTACTCGATACCCCCGTCTCAGATCAATCCAAAGCCTGTGCAGTCAAATGGTCCCCCCATAATAATCGCGGCCACGAAGCCACGTGCGATAAGGCGAGCGGCTCGGATTGGCGATGGGTTGAACCCGCTGGCCACTGGCCTGAGAGATCTTGAAGATATACTGAAGCTCTTTCGAGGCTCTGTGCGTGAGGCGAATCGGAACCCGAACGGTCTTCAGGTGATTCTCCGAGCGAACAACACTTTGACCGAAGAACCATTGCCTTCACCGAGGCAACTCCTCTCCGGATCCAAGGATCAGATTATAGAAGACCTCGTAGCAGTGAAGCAGTTGGGTGTGGACCACGTATTCTTTAGCTTCGGTCACAGTGGGGTTCCACTGGACAAGCAAATTCATCTGATGGAAAGCATAGTCGGTAACTTCTGAGTTTTAGCCGAAATGTAACTTGGAGCAAACAGAATTGTTTTCTGTATGACTCCGGCGCGTTGAAACCAGCCTCGTAATCAGCGAGAAGTGGTATATGTCGGAATTATATTCCCACGAGTCTGATTCGATGGTCGACTCGGTACAGTATCCGTAATTTCCATTTTGAAATTTCGCGATCCTTGGGACGTGATAGCACTGTCCGGATTCAAGCATGGCCCTGCTTTCAATATACCTTATACCTTAATTTTACAGGTGGCACTGACTGAGACTGTTTCGACGAGTATGGACTCTATCCCAACAGCTGTGATGTCGTACTTTAGTTCCGGAGATCTGGATCTGGTTCGTAGACTCACGAGCTTTGCCCTTTCAGAATCTCGGAACAGACTTGCGTATGAAAGTACCTTTTCCCACTTTGCGTCAGCGGGCTAAGCTTAATCTTGGCTTGACTACGCAGGCACGTATTTTAACGGGAACCACACTTTGTTCTTGGATTTTCTGAGGAACATGCCTGAGCTATCATAAGATAGGACTGGGACAAAGCTGCAAATGAAACTCCCGAAACTCTGGGCCAAGCCCTCGAGCACTACGTTACTTATTGAACTCAGTGGGTTTAAGAGTCTGCAGTCGGTCGGAGTAACGCCAGTCTCGGTTCCAGCAAAAGGTAGGAATCCATGAATCAACAAATTCTTGTCTATGGTCATCGCGGAGCGAAGGGGTATGCGCCTGAGAATACCATTCCAGGATTTCGGATGGCCATGGAAATGGGCGCAGACGGTATCGAGTTTGATGTTCACCAGACTGCAGATCGGTTCTTGGTGGTTATGCATGACGATAGCATTGACCGCACCACGGAAGGACACGGAAGGATACGTGAACTCACTCTAGACACTTTCAGAAGCATGGATGCGGGTAAAAAGTTCGGTGACCAGTGGGCCGGCTTGCACCCGCCAACTGTTGAGGAGGTGCTCCTAGAATTTCCCAGAGCTCGCAAGAAGATCGAGCTCAAACACAGTAACAAAATCTATCCCGGTATAGAGTCAAGGCTGCTCGACTTGCTTGATTCCACAGGCTCCAAAAATCAGTCCAAGATTACCAGTTTTGATTATGACGCACTTGAGAATGTTAGGAAATATGACTCAGGAATTGAGTGCGCTATAATAGCCCGCGGCAAGGTTCGATGGTTCTTGGGCATCGCAGAAGCGTTGCACGCAAATTGGTTGAATATTCCATTAGACATGCTTGAACCCGAAGACGTATCTTTGGCAGCGAATTCTGGCCTGAAGGTCGGCGCTTGGGGACAGACTGATGAAGAGCTAATTTCCAGGGCTTTAGCCGCTGGTGTCGAGGAAATAACGAGCGACTACCCGGACATCGCAACACGAATGGTCCGAGAATTCAAACTGCAGCGGCATTAATTATTAGGTTTTCAGCTCAAAGTTACAGTAGTTAAGATACACCGCTAGTTGGGCAGGTCTCGTGTGTACTTTCTGTTACAGGGAGCCACTGCTGTTTTCTTAAATAGGTGATTGCGGCTCTTGGCTAGGTAAGAAAAATAAATTGAACAATTTGGATGAGCTGGAACTTAAGACCATAAAGCAGTGCGCGCCTATACATTCAACTTGGAACTCTCTCAGCAAATCCTGGACCTTTCCAGTGATTCACGCTCTCGGCCTTCGCGAACCAGCGAGATTCAATGAACTGAAGCGCCGAATACCCAGAGTAAGTTCTACAAGCCTGTCTGAGAGGCTGTTCGCGCTTGAAGCCCAAAATATCGTAAAGAGAATCGTATATCCCGAGAGCCCACCGAGAGTCGAATATTCTTTGACAAAAAAAGGTAAGGAGCTTCACGGTTTGCTATGTAAATTTGCAGATTGGGCGAAGAAATGGCAAAGAGATGCAGAAAAGGAACTCACCGGGCGCTAGCTTGTTAGTGAACGTGAAGCGTCTTGAGACTTCGACTAACCACCGCGCAGAAGCGCCTTCAAAGGAGCTTCTTCAAGACTGATTGAGGTGGTATACCTAGCATCGATTCTCACGAATGAGATGCGGGCCATCTCACCCACTTTAAATCTTGAAAGAGCACCAATCAGGGTTTTCATATCCTTGATGTCGTCTTCCTCGAGTGCAACTATAACGTCTCCCGGTCTGAGGCCCGCTCTTCTTGCTGGACTATAGGATGAGACTTCGTATACCAGGATTCCTGAGTCTACAGATAAATCGTATCTTCGGGCGATGGCCGCATTGAGCGATATTCCGGTAATCCCAAGCCATGGCCTGACAACTCTGCCACGCTCAATTATTTGACTTGTGACCGCTTTTACGGTATCCGAGGGGATGGCGAAACCAACTCCCTGAGCATGAGGTATCACAGCAGTATTCATTCCGATGACTTCCCCATTTAGATTCGCGAGCGGCCCACCGCTATTACCGGGATTGATGGCGGCGTCGGTTTGAATTAATCCCTCCAGAACAAAATCCGATCCGGGGAGCGGCCTACCGATGGCACTGATTACTCCCATGGATACTGTGGGCGCGCCAGGTAGGCCCAGCGCATTCCCTATGGCGAGAACAATCTGGCCAACTTTCAAATTATCAGAAGGTGCAAGTCTGGCTGCTGGAAAATCGTCTGCCTCAACCTTAACCAGCGCTATATCCGTAGCTGCATCGGAACCCACGACGCGGCCCTCGAATGTCCTTCCATCTTTGAGACCTACTTCGACTTTTACAGCTCCATCGACTACGTGATTGTTAGTGACGATTTCACCAGTCTTTCCGATTATAATTCCGGTTCCTTGGCTGTCAAGAGGAGCGAGGCCGGGATAGATCGAGCGTCCCCTCAATGGTTTGCCGACCACTACTACACTCTCACTCAGGCGTTCAACCGACTGGACTACCTGCTCTTCCAACTGGGTGATATTCATGAACAACATCTCTCCTAGATTTGGTAATCGGCCTCTCTTCCGGAGGTTATGCTTGCCAGACTAATACCATCTATCTTCGCAAATTCTACTGTTGCATTCGGCTCGAGGTCTAAGTGGTGCCAGTAGCTCTCGAGGATGAAGTCTTCTGCAGCGAACGCTATTCTACCGTCATAAAGCAGGTTGCCCACCCCCATGATGCCCAGTCCTTGCGACCAGAAAGAAGAATGCTGCGAATATCGAAGCGGCAGCACACTGGCATCTTGTGCAGTACCACTTCTAAGCAGGGGATGGACTTGTCCCAGCGGCCCATGTCTTGGGAATTCTTCCCCTCCAGCAAAGTTTACCTTTTCGGCTTCTTTACGCATTGCCCGGTTCAGCCAATTGCCATTCGCAGGTCGCGTATATATACATAGTAGTAAACTAGAATCAAGTTGGTTGTGTTCACCTGATTATGTCAGATGTTGACAACTGCAGGGTGATTCTTTTTGATCACGTAGTTCGACGCTGCACGTCCAACCTTAGGGATGTCATACAGGAAGTAATCGAAAGGTGGTAACCGCCTTTCAATTGGTTAATGAGTTTCTTGCAAGCTCCATGTAGGACGGAGTGTCCTAGACTGAATCGTAAAAAAGGTCGTGAAAAGAAGCCTCGGCGGTAAAGTTGTCTGCTATTCTTGATTTCCCGCTGATCGAAATCCATGCGTTCGTTCTCAAACTGAGCGGCGGCCGCTCGACCTGGATTTATAACCAAGGACGGTTGGAGAATCATGTTCAGATTAAGATGGGCTAAGCGGCGATGGACAAGAGGCGACCTCGCTTGTCCGGTCTCTGGTGCGCGCTGATTTAGAGCGTCCGATCCCGACCACCTGTCACTGGTTAGACTTTCATCACGCCACACCAATCGTCTATATCTGCGTGGTCCTTGCCAACAGGCTGGCTCAACTCGAAACCCTCTTCAGGCTGTTGTCGAGGCGCAAAATCTGCCGAGCGGTCTCGGGTTGACACCCGCGATCATCACGCTTCCTTTTGCGGCGTTAGAGTACAATCGCCTGGCCCCAGCGCTCTCTAGGAGATGCTTGTACCACTCGTCCCGGAGATTTTGAATTTACAATCCCAGAGGGCTTTATGTTGCCCTCTTTTCTAAGGACTCAGACCATACTTGGAATATGGGGCTGCAGGGATTTGAACCCTGGTTACAAGCGCCCAAGGCTTGCAGCCTACCATGCTAGCAGACAGCCCCGTGAGCTTAGGTGTTAACCCTGAATTAAATACTTGGGAAGGCGACGGAGAGTGATTCGGACTTCTAGAATTCCAGCGTTTCCCCTATCGAAGGTGCATGAACCTTCAGGCCCGTGGATTGAGTCATGTCAGCCGCAAATCTTGTGAGCGAATTAGCCTCGCCATGGATGAGACAGAACGACGGTGACCCCTTAAACGACTTTATGTAACCCTCTAGTTCGCTTTTTCCTGCGTGAGACGAAAAGTCGAACTTGTGGATCTTCGCTTCTACTTTCCTCTTCTGTCCCTTGAAGTAAAGTTCACCTGTTTCCAGCATCATTCGGCCGGGTGTGTTTTCTGCCTGATAACTCACCACAAATACTCCATTTTTCTTTGAAAAAGCCAGCCGCTCTATGTAGAACGCCGCGGCACCTCCTCGAAGCATTCCGGCAGGTGATACAACCACTCCCGGCGAGCTTACAGCCTGTTTGCGCTCGCGCCATCCGTTTACCCAAGTTACCGAGCCCATGGCCTTCTCGAACTCGTGGCCATCTCTCAAATAGGAAGGATGGCTCATGATGATTTCCGCGGCCTCACGGGCCATTCCATCAAGGTAAACTTGATGATTGAAGCCTCTTCCTCGAAGCACGCTCACGATTTCGTGGGATCTGCCCACTGAAAAAGCTGGAACAAGCGCGACTCCGCCGGACTCCACTATCTCCCGGCACGACGAGACGAGCTCCTCCTCCATTTCTGACCTAGGTGGATGGTCCTTATCAGAGTACGTGCCTTCCATTATAACGACGTCTGCCTCCTTATCCGAAGTATCGGCGCCCCGCACGAGTCTGGTCTCACCAATATTCAGGTCCCCAGTGAACGAGATTTTTTTCGAGTCAAGCTGGAGGGAGGTAATCATACTTCCAGGTATATGACCCGCATCACGCACGCACAGTTCGAATTTATTGCGGGTTATACTCTCTCCGTACTCAATGAGTTCGGTTTTTCTGGTCATAGACTCAATATCCAGCGCCTCGTAGGGGAGATGTTCCCCCGAAATATGCAAAAAGTCCCTGAGCAATAATCGCGAAAGATCGAGAGTCGGGGGCGTCATGAACACTTCCGGTCCTCCACTTACGTAGAGATATGGAAGTGCGCCAGAGTGGTCAAGATGTGCATGCGAAAGTATCACTGCATTTACGTCCGAAGGTCGGACATGTTCCGGGAACTTCGGCTCCGTGCTCGACACTATGCTCCCATAATCCAAGAGTAGGTTTACGTCGGGACCTTGCGCAAGTATCCCTTGCTTGCCAACTTCTTGGGCTCCGCCCAAAAACTTTAGTTTGATACCCATTCCTTATTTTACACTTTCCGGCGTTTTCCTATTCCTGCTTCTTTCCAGGTTTCTTCTTGGGAGCTTCCTTCTTTTCTCCCCTTCTAAAGATTTCTTCAAGTAGCGTTGTCTTCTGCCTTCCGCCCATTTTTTGCACTTTTCCTGCACCTGTTTGTGCGCGGACGACTATAAGCGTTGGTTCACGGCTATAGCCCTGGTCTTGTACTGCTTGGCATATTTGGAGTTGGTTCTTGCTTAATTTTTCCCCCTGATACCAAGCAAAGAGGAGCTAGAAGCATTTCCTAACGGCATCTTTGCGGGTGGGGGGCTCTCGCCAAAACTCCATTTACGGCGGAGTTCGGGCGCTGCAGACGATTTCCTCGCTCTCAAGGAAGGCTTATCTCTCGCCCTCTGCCACACTTCCCGCTAGCATTAGACTGGTGAAAGTGTTTGGGTCATCGAAAAATGAGCGCCCCACGGCACGGCTCGCTTGGGGTTAGGCCGAGAAAGAGGGCCGCGTCGATTGTGGCTCGAGTACGTTCTTGGGCCAGCGTTGACGAATCCAAGCCCTTGGGATTTCCCGCCTACAAAGTGGGTATGTATCATGCAATAGTTGTCGACAACTATCCGACGAGCCCGACGCATGGTAGGGAAGTCTTCAGGGCGCTCACGATGTTAGAAGCACCACCTGCAGTACTTGTGGCAATCAGGTATTATGGATCCGATGGCGTGGGAGGGGAAACCTCAATAGGCGAGGTTTGGACTCGAAATCTCCCCAAAAGCGCTGCACGACTATTGGTACCGCCAAAGCAGGCGGCCAAGGGCATCGGAGCAAGCATCAAAGAAAGGGCAAGCAGGGTTTCGCTACTACTCATGACCCAGCCGGAAAAATCAGGGCTTTCAAAAAAGACACCAGAAATTGTGGAGGTGCCGCTAGGAGGCAAGCTTTCTGAACAGTTTGTTTTCGAGTCAAAACTCGGGAAGGAGATCGCCGCTAGCGAGGTATTCTCGCCTCCCGAGGTGATTGACGCCATTGCAGTCTCGCGAGGCAAGGGCTACGAGGGACCGGTAGCAAGATTTGGAATTAAGGTAATACAGAAAAAGAAGGCGAAGAAGACAAAGCGTGGTCCGGGATCGGATTCCCCGCTCACTCCGAGCGCGGTTATGTCCAGCGTTCCTCGCGCGGGCCAGATGGGATTCCATAACAGGGTGGACCTGAACGTGGTGATAATGGAAATCAAGGACAAGCCAGAAGGCATGATTCCCAAGGCAGGGTTCAAGCACTACGGAGTTCCCCGTTCGTCTTTGCTGGTGGTCGAGGGGTCCGTGCCCGGAGCTACCAAGCGGCTTGTGTTGCTTCGAAAGGCAGTGCGTTCGTACACCACTGTTCCTAAGGAAGTCCCTGAAGTTCAGTTCGTGTCGGTGCGTTAGCTTTTGGTTGATTTGGTGACATGCTTTGTCTAGGCTCGCGCTCAAAGTGCTGAAGGTTCCGGTTTACGACAAAAACGGAGAGACTGCGAGGGAAACTGAAGTCCCTTCAGTTTTTTCCACCTTTATACGAAAGGACCTGATTCGCCGGGCCTTCCTCTCCTCGTTTACAGCTGAGAAGCAACCGCAGGGCCGTGCTCCGCTTGCAGGTAAGAAGGTTTCAGTAAAAAGTTTCGGAACTGGTCGCGAAATGGCCAGGCTGCCACGACACTCCAGCGGAAGAGCTGGATTTGCGCCAATGGCGAGGGGCGGTTACAAACCTCATCCACCGCGAGTAGACGAAAACATACATGAGGAAATCAATAAAAAGGAAAGGAAGTTGGCACTTGCGTCAGCCATTGCCGCCACGGGGAAGCCGGACTACGTAGTGGGGAGGGGCCATAGATACGACGCCGAGAAGATAACTAGCATGCCACTGGTTGTCTCTGACGAATTTGAGAATTTGACCAAGACGAATGATGCCTTCTTTGCAATTCACCAATTAGGAGTGCGCCATGATGTTACACGTGTCAAGAGGTCGCGCACGGTACGAGCTGGGAAAGGAAAGTTTCGTGGAAGAAGAGTAAAGATGGCGACCGGTCCCCTTCTGGTGGTGTCCAAGCGGTGCAGCGCGCTTAGAGCGTTCAGAAATATAGCCGGCGTAGAAGTGGTGGAGGTGGGCTCGCTCGGGGTAAAACACTTGGCTCCGGGTGGTGAACCGGGAAGACTTACACTTTACACCGAGGCCGCTCTGAAAAAACTTGAGGAGTTTGAAAACAATGAGTGAAGAGGACCAGAATAACAAACAGGTAGAAAAGAAATCTGCCAAGAAGAGGCAAACAAAGCGCTCAGTGAATGCCAAAGCTCCAAAAGGTGAGAAGACAAAGGCGGAGAGGGGTGGCCGGCGGAGGCGGGCCGCCGAGGGCAGAAGTAACGTCGAAGAAAAACTCAGAGCTTCCGAGATCATCATGGCGCCGCTGGCAACAGAAAAGACAATTGGCACGATCGAACGTTTCAATACGCTTTCGTTTTTTGTTCGCGAGGACGCAAACAAACAGCAGATTAAGCGTGCGGTAGAGACAATGTACGCAGTGAAGGTGACAAAAGTCAGAACCCTTAACTCTACAGATAACAGAAAGAAGGCATTCGTCAGGCTCAGCCCTGAGAGCAAAGCGCAAGACATTGCTACGAGGCTGGGCATTCTCTAGAAGGCATGGGGAAGCAGTCAGAGAGTAGTGAGAGAAGATGGGAAAGAGAATACTTCAAAGAAGAGCGGGGAAGGGGACGTCGACCTACAGGAGTCCAACTTGGAAAAGAGTTGGCCCTGCGTCGTATCCGTCCGATTTGAGTCTAAATCTTGAGGGGACGCTAATTGACCTAGCGCACGACCCCGGCCGTGGGGTACCGCTCGCAGTCATCGCTAGTGGCAACGGGAAGTTTAATGTTGTCGCGGCCGATGGCTCTTACTTGGGCCAGAAGATAAAGCTCGGAAAAGGCGCAACACCGGAATCAGGCAACATTCTTCCTCTATCAGAAGTTCCGGACGGAGCAAGAGTGTTCAACGTTGAACTTCGGCCGGGAGACGGAGGCGCACTAGCTAGAACGTCAGGTGGCTATTGCACTGTGTTATCTCACACGGAGGCCGGTACAACGCTCACACTTCCTTCCGGGGCCAGCAAGACACTATCCTCGTTATGCCGCGCTACCATCGGGGTAGCGGCCGCGGGTGGTAGAATGGAGAAACCATTTCTGAACGCTGGGGCAAAGTACAAACTTATGAGGGCCAAACCGACAAAATATCCGAGAGTGAGGGGTGTTGCGATGAACGCGGTGAGTCACCCTCACGGTGGGGGTAACCATCCTTCAGTCAGCCGCTCGACAACTATATCCCGCAGGATGTCCCCGGGTAGAAAGGTCGGGCATATTGCGGCCAGAAGAGCCGGCAGGCGGAAGGGCTAAACCCCTTTATAACCCCGAGACGGAAATGCCTTCGAGAGATTGACCGAGTCAGAAGCACTGAAGTTTTACTATAAGGGGCACGATTTTACACAACTATCTCAACTGAGCATGGAGGATTTCATGCACATAGTCCCGGCTAGGCAGCGCAGGAGCCTAAAGCGTGGACTAAAGCCCAACCAGACGCCTCTGATAGAAAAAATAAGAAAGGCGAAGAAACAGGGCGCCAAATCGGTAAAACTACGAACTCACTCGCGGGACCTGGTTATATTGCCGGAGATGGTGGGCCTCACAATTGAAGTGCACAACGGGAAGGAGTTTGTGCCAGTGACGCTGAAGCAGGAGATGGTTGGTCACTATCTTGGAGAGTATGCCATCACATCGAAGAAAGTTGTGCATGGTGAACCAGGCATGAGGGCTACCAGGTCGAGCATGTACGTTCCCCTCAAGTAGGATGGCTCAGCATCCGAGTGTTGTGGTCCAATCTGCGCGGTGATTGGAAATCCGGACGTGCTTAGTGACAGCAGATGGACTAGAGACATGCTAGGCTCTCAACTTTAGGGATTGGCACCTCGGGGTTTAATCATAAAGCTTTTTACTCTTGGCCCAGTAGGCGAAGAGCTTTGGTGTGAAGATTGCCTCAACGCGGATACTCTTTAAGGGATTATGACCCGACTACAATGGTCCTTGCGAGTGGCAGGGATGATGCTGTCTCCTTCAAGAAAGCTGTGAATGTTTGCAGAGCAATAAAGGGGCTCAAACTTGAGCAAGCTAAGGAGTTTCTTAAGAAAGTTATAGATGAGAAGGCACCTGTCCAGTTCACGAAGTATAGAAGCGGGGTCGCGCACAGGCGGAGTCTCGGAGGACCCGGCGGAGCGGCCGGGCGATATCCCCGGAAGTCATCTATGGCGGTTTTGAAGGTTCTTGAAAACGCAGAAAATAATGCCTCCATGAAGAATTTTCAGACCAGCTCGTTATTGGTGGTCCATGCCGCAGCCCAGAAAGCGCGCGTCGTGCCACGTTCATATCCGAGAGCTTTTGGGCGCATGAGCACAAAGCGAAAGATACTCACTCATATCGAAGTTGGCCTTAAAGAGGTAAGGGAGTAAAATAGTCCAATGGTCGACACCGCAAAGCAGTTTGTGGCCGAGAGTAAAAGAAGATTGATGATAGATGAGCGGCTCGAAACACTCTATCGAAAGGCTGGTTATGAACGGGTGTTCATAACTAAAGTGCCTCTTGGTCACCAGATAACAATCTATGCAGAGAAGCCTGGAATTATAATTGGAAAGAAGGGAGCCTCAATTCGAGACGTGTCTGCACTGCTCGAGCAGGAATACAAGCTTGAGAATCCGCAGATTGAAGTTAGACCGGTCGAAGTTCCCGAACTGAGCTCCAAAGTAATGGCGTATAGGATGCGGCTCTATCTCGAACGGGGCTTGGCCCACAAACGAATCGTTTTTTCGACGTTGGATGCGGTGATGCGCGCTGGAGCCGATGGCACTGAGGTTTCGCTACGTGGCAAGTTTACGACCGAGAGGTCACGATTTGTGAAACTTCGGAAGGGCCAGATACATCAATCCGGTGACCCAGCAAATTACAACGATGTGGCGGTCACGAACGTGCTGCTCAAGCCAGGAATAATTGGCATTAAGGTCAAGATAGCCAAGCCCGCAGTTTTCAAGCCACAGCTGACAATTCACGAACCCAACCCTGCGATGCTTTCTGCGCTGCGGAAGGAAAAAGGCCTGACCCTGCCGCCCCAGGAGGGAACATCGAGTGAAACCACCGCACTCCCCTCCGCTGATGCGTCTGAGGGCGTCACTGTGGCTCCCGAAGGAAGGCACTCAGCCGATAGCACTTCGGCTGAACCAGAAGAGCTACGAACACACTTGGTGGCTGAACAGAAATGACTCTAAAATCTTCAGAACTTCAGGGCATGTCGCTGCCTGAACTGCAGGAAAAGCTGTCAGAGTTAAAATCGAACGTATTCAGAGCCCGGGCCGAAATAGTGACCAAGGGAGGCTCGAAGAATACGAAGCTAATTGGAGCAATCAAGTCCGACATCGCGCGTTTGATGGACGCTATAAGCACCAAGAGAAAACTTGAAGGCCAGAACGTGAGCGCAAAAGTGACCAGAAGGGAGGTTACAGCGGACGCGGGTGGGAAGGACATTGAAAAGGAGAAGAGGAAATCACCTAAAAAGACCCAAAAGCGCGCTCCTGCCAAAGGTACGAGAAAAACCAAACCAACCAAACCGACCAAGTCAACCGATTGACAAGCACAGATCATGCTTCGAGATCAGAAATTAATCGCTAACCCTAAAAGGACGCGAAATGAATTTTGCAGGTTCAAAGATAGTACGCTATCCTCATCTGGAGAATGAAAATATTGTCAGCAAAGAGCGTGGGAATCACAGGTTTCGCCGTCCCTACTAGGACGTGTTCGGAGGAGAAATGCCCCTTTCATGGCTCTCTACGGGTGCGGGGGTATGTACTGAGTTCAACGCTTGTTCAAATGCGGTCTAGGTCGACGGTGGTAGTGGAAAATCAATATACTTTCTTTAACAAAAAATACCAGAGGCACGAAAGGAGGAGGTCGCGAATCCATGCGCATCTTCCTCAATGTGTTGATGTTGCTGAAGGAGACATCGTAGTTGTAGGAGAAACTAGACACATAGCAAAATCAGTTTCGTTCGTGGTCTTGGGCAGGAGAGTGGGCGAGAGTGGTTAAGCGGGGCGGCAGGAGTACAAGCATCACATACAGACCGAACATAAGTCGCGGTCTCCCGAATGAAGCTGAAATGGTTTGTGCGGATAATACTGGGGCAAAGCTTCTGCAAATGGTTATGCTTACAGGGTTCAAAGGTAGATCGAGAAGAATCCCTGCGGCCTCGGTTGGAGACATCATAATTGCGGCGGTAAAAAGGGGTAGCCCGCAGATGCGTAAGCAAATAGTAAGAGCAGTGGTTGTTCGCCAAAGAATGCCTTACAGGCGACCAGAGGGGCTTAGAGTGCAGTTTCAGGACAACGCAGCCGTAATCGTGACGCCGGAAGGGGATCTGAAGGGGACTGAGGTGCGAGGTCCCGTAGCAAAGGAAGCGGTTGACCGTTTTCCGAAGCTCGGAAGCCTTGCTAGCATGGTGGTCTGAGGGGTCCAAAAATGGCACACTCTTCGACGGAATACCGGGACTTGGCTAGGAACTGGCACAACCGAGCAAAGCTCATGGCTGCGCCTCTTACAAAGACACTGAGGGGGAGGTTCAGGGTGCGATCGATCGCCGTCAAGGCGGGCGACAGCGTAAAGGTGGTGGCAGGTGGCTACAAGAACCGCTCGGGAAAGGTGTCGAGAGTTGACACCAGGCGCTCGCTGGTATTCATAGAGGGAATTACTGAAAAGGGTGAAAAGGGAAAAATGAAGATGGCGGGCATTTCTGTAGAGAATCTCCAAATCACGAAGCTAGATCTTCATGATAAGCACAGGAGGACAGTGCTCGAAAGGCGCGGAGCCTCAGTTTCGAGTATTGAAGCAGCTGAACGAGAGCAGGAGGAGGAAGAGAAACAAGAGGAAGAAAGAGAGGACGAGAACAAGGTTAGCAGTGCTGACGGCGAGCCTGAAAAGGAAGGCTCAGGGCCGACTAAAGATGCTGCAGAAGCGGCAGAAGCTCCCGGTTCTGCCCATGAGACTGGAGAAGCCCCGGCAGTAGAATCTGGCGCCCAGGCTGACACCTCACAAGCTGTGGAGAATACGAAGGAGGAGAGCTGAAATTGGGTAATAGAGGCGGGACTCGTGCAGTCAAGAGATATGCGGCTCCATCTGAGTGGCCCGTTCTCAGAAAAGGTTACAAATGGACAGTCAAGCCTGCGCCAGGTCCTCACGCTGAATCAGACTGTTTGCCCCTGCTCCTAGTACTCAGAGACTTGCTAAAGCTCGTACAGAACGCACATGAACTTGAGGCGGTAATTCACGAGGGGAAGGTTGCTGTGAACGGGAGGCCCGCTACTGGGCCAGATCAGGGAGTTGGAGTCATGGACATTCTGAGCTTGCCTCAAAACGAGATGTATTATCGCATCCTGCCTTCCAGTCATTCATACTTTGCGCAGCCTATTAACTGGAGGGAGGAAAACTTCAGACTCCTGCGTCTCGAAGATAGGACGAGCGTTGCTGGAGGGAAAATGCAGTTTAATCTCTCGGGTGGCGTGAATATTCTACTAAGCGATGAGGAGGCAGCATCCGTGAAGGCGGCCACATTGGATACTCTACTCACTGATGAGAAGGGGTTAAAGATCAAAGACCATATCCAGCTCGCGCAGGATTCTTACGTGCTCGTAGTAAAGGGCAGGAATCGAGGAGAACACGGTAAACTTGCTGCAGTGGTGCCCTCCTTCAAGCGTCGAGATTCGCTTGTCAGAATAAAGACCAATGATGGAGAAACAATTGAGACAGTTCTAAACTATGTGTACGCAATAGGAAAGAGCTCTCCAAATATAGCTCTTCCCAACAAATCTGAGGTGATACAAACTGCAAAGTCAGGCTGAAGTCATGACGGATGTGGAAGGACGACCCTCTTCCAAAGGAAGCAAGTCCAACATCATGCGAGAAATCCGAATTGAAAAGGTAGTTGTCAACATTGGTGCAGGGGAAGGGGGAGACAGGCTGAATAAGGCGCGAACCATTCTAAAGAGAATTACATCGGCAGAACCAGTGCTAACGAAGGCTCGCAAGACTATACGAGAATTGAATGTGCGTGAGAGGGAAGAAATTGGAACAAAAGTTACACTCAGAGGAAAGGCAGCCGAGGCTCTACTCCGTGGGGCATTTGCAGCAGTGAATAACACGATAAAGGAGTCCAGCTTCGATAGAGCGGGAAACATCAGTTTCGGCATAAGTGAATATATCTTTTTGCCAGGGGTAAAGTATGACCCTGAACTTGGAATATTCGGCCTCGATGTTTGTCTTCGGCTAGTTAGGCCCGGTCTGAGAGTTGCTCGACGCAAGATCAGGCCTGGAAGAGTGCCTAGCCGACATCTTGTATCTCCCGAGGAAGGGGCGCAATTTTTACGGGAGCGGTTTGGGGTCAGGGTGGTTTGATTCTCATGGTTAAGACTCCAACTCGGAAAACACGAAAATTCGGCAAGGGAGCATATCGATGCGTCCGATGCGGTGGTCAGGGCAATCTGATAAGAAGCTACGGGTTAAGCTTTTGTCGCCAGTGCTTTAGAGAGGTCGCCCCCAAACTCGGGTTCAAGAAATACAGTTAGTGGAATCTTATGCCAACTCAGAATTTGCTCGCGACAATAATGAACACAATAAAACTTTCCGAAAGGAGAGGCAAAAAGACATGTTTTATCGATGGCTCGTCAAAGTTTGCGGGTTCAGTATTGAATGTCATGCAGAGGTCTGGCTATATCGGAGAATACGAGTATATAGATAACGGGCGAGGCGGCAATCTGCGCATACAGCTACTCGGGCGGGTCAACGAGTGCGGGGTCATAGTGCCTCGGGTCAGCGTATCCCCGAGGCGTATCGAGAGACTGGCGGCGAAGTACCTGCCGTCAAAGGACATTGGTGTTCTAATTGTCTCGACCTCTCAGGGAGCGATGTCTCATATCGAAGCGCGAAACAAGGACGCCGGTGGCGTGGCAGTGGCTTTTATCTATTAGCTTGGTCATCAAATTGAATTTTCCCTTTATAGAGCGAAAACTTGAACTGCCGAAGGGAGTTTCGGCAGAGGTAGATGGCAAGATCGTCAGAATGACGGGCCCCAAAGGGTCGCTCACTCGTGACTTTGGTCACACGCCGGTAGAAGTCACGAAGGAGGGGGATACCGTACTGGTCATCACGGCACGGAACCTAAAAAGAAGCGAGCTCTCTATTGTAGGAACAGTGCAGGCGCATCTCAGAAACATGGCTAAGGGTGTGACCACTGGTCATGTCTACAGGTTGAAGATGGCGTACGCACATTTCCCAATGAACGTAAAGGTAGTAAACGATACAACAATGATAGAGAATTTCATTGGCGAGAGGGCACCGAGGCGCGCACACGTCCAAGGAGGAGTAGAGGTAAGGGTGGACGGGGATGACATCGTAGTTAGTGGGGTGGATAAGGAGAATGTTTCACAGACAGCCGCTAACATTCAGCGTGCGACCAGAATTCGGGCATACGATAGGCGGGTATTCTCAGATGGGATTTTTGTTTATCAAAAGGAGTGAGCATGAATTGAGTCAAGACAGGAGGAAAAGACAAAGGGCGGTCGCAAGGGCTCGGTCTAAAGCAAGGTCGAGTCTTCCCGCTTTTCCGAGACCATATCATTGGGTTCGGGTCAAGCTTGGTGATTCTTGGCGTAGACCAAAAGGAATCGACAACAAACTGAGGCATGCGTTCAAGGGTTACCCTGCGACGGTAAACATAGGGCGTCGAACCCCAAAAAATATTCGTGGGATTCATCCTTCGGGACTGTTGCCTGTGCTTGTTACCAACCAGAAGGAGCTTGTCGGATTGGATCCTAGCGTCAACTGTATAATTCTATCAAGTAAGCTTGGTTCTTTGCGCTTTTCTCAGATAGAAGCCGTGGCCACTGAGAGAGGGTTCTTGGTGGTCAATGCGACACAAAAGACCGAGGGAGGTTCTGGGCAACAGCCAGAGAATGCGGCGCCTTCTGTTGGCCCAGCAAGTACAGAAGACGAGGAGAAAGCACAAGAATCACCGGAGCCAGCTGCCACTATAAGCGCAGAAAGTTCAGAGGATTTGAAAGCTTCGCAGGAGGCGAAGGATGCATGACTGACCTTACAATGCAACGCCGGCTTGCCGCTTCGATCTTGGGAGTTGGGAAGTCGCGTATCCATATAGCTCCGGACCATATCGATGATGCATCGCAAGCCATTACAAGAGACGACGTGCGCACACTCGTTAATATGGGGATAATTGACATACGCCCTCCATCCACCCCATCTAGGGGAAGGAAGAGGGTGATGCGCCTGAAGAAATCAAGGGGTAAGAGAAAGGGTCAAGGCTCCAGAAAAGGTGGTCGACAGGTGAGAAGGCAGGAAAAAGACGCATGGGTAAGGCGTGTTCGAAAGCAGCGTGGCTTTCTAGCTGAACAACGCGCTTCGGGTAAACTGGACGGCGAACAGTACAGAGAGATATATCTAAAGTCCAAGGGAGGGGTGTTTCCCACATTGTCTGCCCTCAAGAACTACATAGAGAAGCAGGTGAAATAAAATTGGCCAGTGGACCGAGATATAAAGTTCAGTTCAGGCGACGTAGAGAGCTCAGGACTGATTATCGAAAGCGGTTAAAGCTTCTCTCGTCAGGCCAACCTAGGGTCATTGTTCGCGCCTCAAATAAGTATGTCACAGCGCAAATGATCAAATCTGTTGACGCAAAAGATAAAG
>JAKAWJ010000051.1 GCA_021817005.1 archaeon
TTCTGCGACACTGTCGACCCTTAGCAGGGTATTGGCGAGAAGAGGAACTAGGATGGGAGTGTATTTTTTTATCCTGGACAGAAGACCTCCTGAGCCGAAGTCAAGACCTCGTGATTTTTGACTGTCTTGAATCGACTGAAGCTCTCTCCCCATTGTGGGCACGAATCTGTAGGCCATGGTTATCGGCAGGGTATAGCGATAAGGCATCCCGACACCTAGGAGCGAGTCGGCGAGTTCGTCAGGCGATGTAGTAAGCGAAAAAAGCGAAAACAGCACAATGTAAATCAACAGCCTCTCCACTACGCCCGCGGAGTAATAAAGCGAGTAAGCTAGAAGCCTGGTAGTGTAAAGGCTGTAGCCGAGGTCAAGTGCGAAGAGCATTACACTGAGAAGAGTGGAGTAATAGAGGTATGTGCGAATGTATCCACCCAATCTTAGGTAAAATGATATAACCAGAACTGCGGCAAGTATTGCAAAGTAAAAGAGATCGCCTTGCACTAGAAGTGTTAAGTCGAGAGCTGCCAGGAGAATGGCCACGAATTTGGCGATAGGATGGAATTCGTGCAGGATTGTCCTCTTGCCCACATAGCCGAACGCCTGAAGGTAGCTAACTGTTAACCACCTGGATTATTCGTTCGGCCAGTCTTTCAGGTTCATACTGTCCCGAGTAGTCCACAGCCCGCATAAGCGCCTCAAGATAATGTCGCTCGGGAGGCACAATCCCGTTTGAGCGCATCGCTTCTGCGTCACTCATGAGCTGCACCGGCGTGGAATCCATAACCAGTCTGCCACCATTAAGCACAATTACTCTGCCAAAGTATTCCATTGCAAAGTCCATATCATGCGTCGAAGCGATTACACTTTTACCCGCGGAGACGTACTCGCGTATCAGCGTCCCGATTTTGTGTCGATTTGAAAGATTCTGGCCAACAGTGGGTTCGTCAAACACAAGAAAATCCGGAGTATAAACCACAACTGACGCAATGGCGAGCCTCTTACGCTCCCCGGAGCTAAGGGTGAATGGTGACCGGGTTTCGAACCCAGAAAGATTCAGGCGTGCCAAGGCAGCCGATGAGAGCTTGCGGATTTCGTCCTCGGGGTACTCAAAGTTTTTCAGCGCAAAAGAAACCTCATCCAAGACGGTTGCCGAAAAGAGCTGGTGATTTGGATTCTGGAAGACCACCCCCACCCGCCTAGTTACAACTTTAGAAGGAATCTGATTGATGTCTTTTCCGTCAAGAAGCACCCGCCCGGATGTAGGCTTTAACAAGCCGTTGAGGAGCCTAATGAGCGTGGATTTTCCTGCGCCGTTCTGCCCAACTATCGCAGTGGCCTGACCCAAATTGAAACTCACGCTTACATTTTTTAAAGCGTGTCCGTCAGACCGTGGGTATTTGTAGCATGCTTCTACTAGCTCAATCATTTTTTCTCTTCCGACCCTCAACTACTTTGAGTAAATCCTGAATATTTCGAGCTCCATCAAGGGCGAGCCCCCTGTGCGTCAGCTCCTGCGCGATTGCGTAGAAGGCAGGAATCTCTATGCCAAGATTGTTTAGGACCCCGGAAGTGAAGACCTCGCGAGGTGTTCCAGAAGCGAGAAGTCTCCCTGAGTCCATCGCCAGGACTCTACTCGCATAGGGGGCAACAAGCGTAGTCCTGTGTTCCGCTATAAGCACGGTAGTGCCCTTGGAGTTAAGTTCTCCAAGAAGTTCCATCAACGAGGCGGCCGAAAGCGGATCCAAGTTCGCCGCGGGTTCATCTAGCACAAGAATCTTCGGCCTGATCGAAAGGATGGATGCAACCGCGGCCTTCTGTTGCTCCCCCCCGCTCAGTTCGTGCGGCGGTTTATGCCTTAGGTTCTCAATACCGACCTGAGAAATTGATTCATTTACACGATTGAGAATCTCGCACTTCTCGAGGCCGAGATTCTGCGGCCCAAACGCGACATCGGATTCAACGTCGAGTGACACGAGCTGCGACTCCGGGTCAGAAAAAACTAGTCCGGAGATTTCTGCCAATTTTGACACCTCAGAATTCTCCGTGTTAACGCCTCCCACCCTGACTTCTCCAGAGAAGTCACCCCCATAGAAATGGGGAACTAATCCGTTCATAGCCCGGAGCAGCGTAGACTTTCCGCTTCCGCTCGGCCCAGTAAGAAGCACAAATTCACCCGACTCGATCTCAAAATTCACCGCGCTCAGGGCGAGAGCGCTAGCTCCCGAATACCTGAACGAGAGGTTGCGTACAGAGACGAGGGGAGCCATCAGTAACAGCCTCAGTTCGTGTCCTTAATGGATTGCCACAAGCAATGCTTTGACATAACCAAAATTTAACTCCCATCTCTCAGCTTTTGCGTCCTAGAACCACAATTACCACGCTGAAGAATGGATAGAATTCCGGACGCAATGTCAATAGGAACCCTGATGCCAGTAATGCCCTCGTAATAAGCGGGATCTGTTCCAGCTGTTTAGCTGTCTTCTTCAGAATCGGACTCGGATTCCGGGTTTGGCGAAAGTCTCTGCGGTGTCGAGGCAGCCCGTCGTAATCTTTCAACTTCAGTCCTAAGGGACGACTCCTGCGACTGATATACGGTCAGCCGCTCAGACAACTCGTTACGGTATTTATCTAAACCACTGGAAATTTCTTCCATGTTCGACTTGTATAGAACCGGCCCTGTGGACTTGTAAAGATCTGTTTCAGGAGGAAGCGCCCTAATCTCGGTCTTTACTCTATCGGTTTCCTTGATTTCTAGTTCCAATCTCTGACGCTCAGCCACGATTATTCGTAGCTGCTCCTGAAGTCTCGCAATCTGATTCGCTTTTTCGTTACTGCTCATCTTACGTTCGCTACCCGAGCCGCGAGCGTCAGCCAAGATCCGACAGTGTTGACCGCGGCTCTTGTCTCGCTGATTGCAGTGGCGTGTATATAAGCGCACACGATCTTCCCGTCGACCCTGATCGTGAGGTCACTCCTGTCTCTCCTCCAGTCCCTCAGTTCGGGCTGAACAGAGCTCCAAACTAGTTTGGCCTCCTCCTCAGTCTCAGCTTCGTAACTGAGCTCAACCACGAGGGAGCCCATTTTGCTGTTATTTGATTCTGTGATAGAACGCAAGGCATGGATTCCTCCCTATCGAAATCGTGGTTACCTCCCTAGCTCCGTCCTGATGGACAGTCAATTCTGCAGAAAGCTTGGATTCGCTTGATTTTAGCTGTAAAAGGAGTTCGCATAATCTTGAGCCCTCTTTGGTTTCCGAGCGACCTGCCCCACGACTAATCCTGCTTACAAGTTCTCCTCTCGTCAACGAACGAATGCCTGACATCGCTCTGAAACCATCAAACGTGTAGACTTCTTCAGTTATCCCGGGCCAGACCACACGAAACCCAGCCGGATTTCCGAACTTCTCAAAAATTGTGGCCAGACCTTCCCCGCGCTCCACTGAGAGCCGTAACAGCGAACTCATGTTCGTCTTGCCTCGTGTAAGTTTGGTGCAGGGAATGGACAGCGCCATGGCATTCAGGAGACTGCGGGAACGCGGAGATGGAGACCGCGAAGTTGTAATTAGCAGCAGCCGGTTTCCATTCACCACAACCAGACTCTAGGCGGAGGGCACATGAGCTGGACCGGCAAAAACGTACCCACAGTGCGGACAGCGCCAGACTCCAACCGACTTTCTTACGAATAAAGTCTTTTTACCACAACGAGCGCACAGGGAACGCTGATACCTCTTACGGAGTATCTTGAGAGTTCTGCGTCGAAGTGTCATCCCATAACGTGGACCATAACGACCAGTTTCTTTGACGTCTTTTGTGCGTGTCAAGCCGGACTTACCCCTAACGCAGCTGTTAGCTTCCCCCGAATCTCCTTAGCACGAGCGAAAGCCAAGTCGTATATTTTGAGCGCTTCTTCCATCGTTATCGAATCGCTACCACTCTTTTGAATAGAAGCGACCACGCCCGACTCTATCGTAGTCATGGTCACTCTGACCGAGGACACTTCTTCTTCTGCCGCCGAGGGGTCAACTAGCAGATGATCTCCAACCTTTGCGACCGTAACTGGTACAGGAGTCTCCACTATCGGAATGGGCCGTTTCGTCTCTAGCTCTGTGACCGTGTCACCCTCGACCTTTACCTCGGGGAGTTTTGCAGTGAGGACGGCAGCAAGTGCAGCCAAGCCCGCGGCGTCCTGCAGGTTTCCATCGTGGTCAAGAGCATATACGTCCACATAAATAATCCAGACGGATTTCCCCGGAATGATACAGAGCTCGTCATATTTTATCGACTTTGACTCTCTCAAGCCACGATCAACAACGCGCGACATTTCAATTGCGCCCTCGTCAGGTGGGCCAGGTTCAAAGTCCGGGGAGGCGTGCGGCAAGAGCTCTAGGCTGACCGTCAATACGCCGTCATTTGGAGTATCAGGAAATGGAGCGCCCCTTGCTATCTTTATTCCAGCAACCGCCACGGTGTTCCCAATTCTTACCATGGCCGACCCGTTTGCCTTCTCGTAGAGATTGGTCTTGATATCGATGTTGCGATACTCATCCAGCTTGCGACCGTCTTCCCTCACGCCAGTAGCTAGTACCGCGTTCAAGTCCCTCAGCCTCAGGGGGGCTGCTTCAGAAATTGAGTTTACGCTGTCCAACTTTCAGTCCTCCTCCTGAGCAGATTCGCTCGAAGTGTATTTTTCTCTCAGCGCCTGCTTTTGCATCTCGTAAAGCTGATCCACTCCTCTCCTTGCCATGGACAGACCTTCTTCAAGTTCAGCCCTTGTTAATCTCCCGTTCAGCTGCAAAAGAGTAATCCGGTTCACATTGGGCATCATTGCTACAGGCATGTCTGCCTGACCGTGTTCATCTTCCTCTTCATTGAGATCCATGACAACTCTTCCCTCAAGTTTTCCGACAGCCACTGCAGCGACCATGTCACGCATTGGGATGCCAGCCTCGGCCAGAGCCAGCGCAGCAGCAGTGATTCCTGCACTTCTAGTTCCGGCGTCCGCCTGTAACACTTCGATAAATACATCTATCGAAGTCTTGGGAAATTCGTCAAGCATCACAGCTGGCTCAAGTGCTTCCCTTATGACTTTCGTAATTTCAATTTCCCTCCTGCTTGGCGCTGGAGACTTCCTGTCGGAAGTCGAGAATGGGGCCATATGATACCTTGTTCTCAGAATTGCCCTGCCAGGCTGTGCAAGGTGCTTAGGGTGCGCTTCCCTTGGCCCATGAACAGCAACAATTATCTTCGTTTTGCCCTGTTCGATATAAGCGGAGCCAGAACAATTTTTCAGGAGGCCAACCTCCATCTTGACTTTTCTCATTTCATCAATCTTTCTGCCGTCTGTCCTTATTCCGTCCGGGCTCAGAAGTGGTTTTGAGCCCGAATCTACTGCTTCAACCATGGTGGTGTTTTACTCCTTATTTTCAGTAGCAATCTTCTGAGATGCGTTCTTAAGTGTTTTCAGGCGTTCCTCAACTCGGGAGGTGAGCCCCTGAGTGTGGGCTTCCGCTTCGATCAGCCTTATGGTACTCACCGTGTTGCTGACCGCCTCCGGAGACGGGGCCCTTACCCACACCCGCCCGTTCTGCCCCACAGTAATCTGGGAGCCAAGCTCTCGATTTAGTAACTGAATCATGGAGCCTTTTTTTCCAATTATTCTGGGTACACGCGTGGGTTCAACTTCAATAACCACGCCCTGCTTGATGAGTCCATACTCACGATTCAGGGTTGCGTCCAGTATTGGAGGCCTCGCCCTGTCGAACTCCGCGATTTCGGCGTACACGAAGTCATCTGCACCCATAAATTTCCGGATATCGTCAAAGACAGGGTTAATTCTAGCCGGAAATCGTCCGGCGGGCAAAGTTGCCTCGTACGGAGCCCTGATATCTACGGTCCAACTTCCCATAGAAATGTCCACAACTTTTCCGATCACCTTGTCGCCTCGCCGAGGAATGTATGGTCCTCGAAGTGCTCTTACACTCAGAGTATCTCGGTCCTTAATCTCGAATGAGCCGAGCACCGTGGCGTAGAATCTGTCACCATTTAATTTGATTACATTCTGTCCGGCCCTGAATTTTCCTTCAGCAACCAAATCACCGGGCGTAACCAGTTGCCGATGCTTTGCAATTATGTTCAATTCGATTCAGACACTCTTCTGCCCGGCTTCTCGTATTTCAGCTTGACCCCTTGAAAGGGTCTTAACTCGCTCAACAATCTCTGGCTTCATGCCAGAAGGAGCCTCTATTAGCAGAGTAAAGGAGCCGTCTTGGCCCCATACTGTAGATTTGACTTCTCCGACTTGGATGAACTGGCCATAAGATTTTCTATACGTAGCTGGAACTCTGACCTCAAGGACGGAAACAGCCATCTTCAGCGGTATTACCGTCCTCAGAGCCTTGATTGCCTCCAGCGCTTGCTCCTCCATCCCCCGGAACGGAGAAACGCTATAGCGCACTTGTTGAAGTGCCAGCTCAATGCGCGTAGGAGGATGAGGCAAACCCGATTTTGGGTCAACGCAGTGCTTCGCGATATAATTTACAACCTGTTTTTTCATATTTTCTGTCATTTCATGTCGCTGTTGTGCCGTTAGCTGAAGCTCTCCCTTCGCCATGATCGTCTCAGCAATCGTGTGAATATTCGTAGTACCAAACACCTCCTTCAGCAGTGCTTCCGGTGCCCGCAAGCCCTTGCTGGAGTCCTTGAATACTTCCTCGCTCACCAAAATATCGCCGATGTTGCCTTTCTTTGCATTCTTATACTCCCAAGCCGCCTCGGGCTTTACCAGCACCTCAAACTTATGGCCTGAAGTCTCCAGCCTGGCTATCACAAATTCGGGACTCACTATTTCTTCTCCTCCATGTTTGGAGAACCTTCCTGGATTTTATCCAAGAGTGTGCTCACATCGGCCTTGCTCAGTCTTACAAAGAGTCTGGTTGACTGTCTCGCAAAGCCTACTTCAAGCTTCTCAGGGTCTAGCACCACTGGAGTTTGCTGCGCCTCAGACTGTGCCTTTAGCATTGCACGAAGAGCCAGGAGTGCCGCCTCCTCAACCGTTTGTGTTGGGGAGTAGTACTCTCTAAGGTAGTCGTTAATCGCCTGATCAAACATTCCTATAGCGGTGGCTTTGTATCCTGAGTATGCCCCACTCGAATCTGTAAGGAAGAGAGCTGGCGTGCCCTGGCTGACTCCGCCTACTAGCAGCGCCACCCCAAAGGGTCTAACACCCCCGTGTTGAGTATACGCCTGAAGCGTGTCACCTATTTTCCGCGTTATCGATTCGACATCCGCCTCCTCGTCATAAGTGATTCTGTGCGCCTGGGCGAAGATCCTGGCCTGGTCTACCAGAATGCGTGCATCAGAGGAAATACCTGCATACGAGGCAGCAACATGACGATCTATAAACATGATTTTTTCGGTGGCCGACACATCAACCAGGGGAGATGCACTCTTCTTCTCAGCAACCATGGCCACTCCTTCATTAACACGGACACCAACCGTTGTCCAACCTTTGCGCACAGGTTCCATTGCGTATTCAACTTGATAGAGCCTTCCGTCCGGCGAGAAGACGGTTAGCGCCCGGTCGTAACCGCTGAAGTACATACCCGACATTCGTCTAGCTCCTTAGCCATGTCACGGCCTTTCAGTTATTTAAGAGTGGAAGCGCATACCACTACATGCCTCAGCAGCGACATGTAGTGTAATCAGGAGGCTTGCGGTTCTAAGGAATCACAACACAAACAGAACGAATCGTCACCGGTTTGTGATCCGAAGTAGCCCTATTGCATTCTCTTCCCACAAACACGACGAAATCCTGCCACCATGAGGCGGGTTGACATCATGGACTGTTTGGCCGACGCTGACGACCGTATGTTCTCCGGGGTTGGCACAGTCCCCAATTCCATCCTGCAGGCGATCCTTTCCGGTCGTGTTTTTACTGCTCCTTCCGCGTGGCCATGTACGCCCTGTAGGCTCTGCGGGAGAGCGCGTCCGCCTCCCTGTTTTGTTCGCGCGGCACCCATACGAATTTCACCGTTGCGAATCGTTGGAGAAGAGTCTTGCATTCTCTGTATTTTTCATAATAAAGCCCGCCATGGACCCTCCACTTTCCTGCAAGCTGGTTCACCACAAGCCTGCTGTCGCCCCTGATCTCGATATCTTCAGCTGCAAGCTGGTTATCCAGCAACCACCTCAGGATAGCCAGCACACCCGAGTATTCGCCTACATTGTTTGAGGCAGCAGGGCCATATGCTGCAAGACCAGCTCCTTCGTACACTCTCGTCCCGTTTCGATATATTGAGCATCCGAAGGTCGCAATCCCCCCCGGATTGCCCTCGCACAAGCCGTCAAAATATGCCACTATTGTGATTCTTATCGCTTCTCTACGAGATTCCCCGAATGAGCGCTCCCCCAAAAGGCCTCGGGTTATTTGAAACCGCTCTGTGAGCGACCATCAAAATGCTTTATTTTCCAAGTGCGTGCAGACGACAGATGACCCGTTTCTAAGAGTGTGTATTTCTGTATATCACACTCTCATTCGGATGGCGGGCAGCGTCGGTCCAACCAGCTCCGATGGCGCGAGGCGCACCGGAGGCGTACAGCTATTTATCCCTCACCTGCCGCCAGGAGGCTCCCGCACTCGCGGCAAACGGCTGGCCCC
>JAKAWJ010000014.1 GCA_021817005.1 archaeon
GTTCCGTGAATTAGAGCACAGCTGCAACAGGGGCTGAAACTGGAGCGGGGGGGTTGGAACCAACTATCCTTGGGCTCCCAGCCAGTTACCTCCCCGAACGGCTCATGACTGGTTTTGAAGACTGCGGATTAGGGCCCACCGCAGGTACACGAACGTAAAAACCGGTTGAGTTCGGAGCATACCCCTTTGCAGTATTTACCGGTTTTCCTGAATGTTCGTGTCGATAAAGCTTCCATGCCGAGAAAATTGTGTAAGAAGATTTAAATGGCGAAATAAGGATGCTCTATTGCAATGGGTTTTATACGGCGGAGGATTTACACTTACATAGGCATTCTTCTCGTTGTAACCAACCTCGATTTCTTTCTTCCGCGTATTGCCCCCGGCAGCGCAGCGGATATCCTTGTTACCACAGCGCTCAACTCGTCGGAGCAGCGTCAACTCCTGCTTGCGCGTTTCGGATTAAACAAGCCGCTCTACGTACAGTACTACCTTTTCCTGAAGAATCTGTTCGCCACATGGCCTCCTAACTTCGGTCTTTCCTTCCAGTATTATCCTCGCACAGTAACGTCGCTGATTGCAGCCCGACTGGGTTGGAGCATGCTCCTCATGCTCTCCAGTCTATTTCTTTCTGTTGTGCTTGCATATTTCATGGCGCGACGTAGTTCGCTAAGGGTAGGAAAGTCGACGGATACCGCTTTTATGTACGGCTCTATCTCGTCACAGACTGTCCCAGTCTTCTGGATTGCGATGGTATTGCTATGGGTTTTCGGATTCGACCTGCGATGGTTCCCAACCTTTGGGACTGTTACCCCCAATTTGCCTTTTGGACTTGCTTATGTCGGATCAGTAGTCTATCACGCGATACTGCCCGTGGTTGTAATGACGTTATCCATCTTCGGCCAAAACTATATTGTGCTTAGAGGTTCGATTCAAGAAGTTTTGCAGAGCGACTACGTGGTTGCGGCGAGGACCCGTGGGCTCCGTGATCGGATTCTCGCTTCTGCATATATATTGAGAAACTCCCTCCTCCCTTTAGTCGCGATACTATCTTTTTCGATGGCAGGACTTGTGAGCCGTGATGTTTTGGTCGAAGCGGTGTTTGGGTACAATGGAGTAGGGGACCTTCTCGTGGACGGAGTGGTTAATCATGACTATCCGGTTCTTGAGGGTACATTCTTCGTCCTGACGCTGATTATCATTCTTGGGGGACTAATTGGGGATTTGCTGCTCGTGCGCCTTGATCCTAGGATAAAGTGATAGCAGAAATGGGGGAAAGAGAGTTGGAAAGGATAGATGGAAATCTAGAGGTTCAGCAACCTGAGGAATCTCTTAGCGTCTTCGGAAAGTTCCGCGCCACGCTCTGGCATAACACTCCTTCAAAGATAGGTCTAGTCACAATCGTGGCAATCTTTGCTTTCATATTTGCGGGTAGGATACTCGTGCCCTACCCTCCGGACGCGATTACCGGGGCACCGTACCATCCTCCGGACCTAGCTCATCCCTTCGGTACTGATTATCTTGGGCGCGACCTGTTGAGTCAAGTCGTATGGGGAGCGGTTCCTACCTTTGCGGTCTCTGTGGCATCAGCCATAATCTCGGTAGGGATAGGGTTCCCTGCCGGACTGTTTTCGGGTTACTTTACGAAGATGGAGCCCCTTCTAGGGGGGACCACCGACATCTTCCTCGCCTTCCCAATTCTCCCCCTAATCGTGCTCATGGGCGAACTGTTTGTAGCTACGAATTTACTTCTCATAGTGATACTTGGAATCCTTCTTTGGCCGCCGCTCGCGAGGGCAGTCCGTGCCCAAGTACAGTCGCTAAAGACACGTCCCTACGTCGAAGCCGCGAAGATTAGTGGAGTAGGTGATATGAGAATAGTCTCCAGTATCATGGTCCCGCAGACAGTCTTTCTTGCTGTTGCATACACAGTTATCAACATATCACTATCAACAATAATCGTAACAGCGGTGGAATTCCTGGGGGTTGGTAATCCAAATGCAATCAGTCTAGGTAGCATATTGTACTGGGCCCAAAATTATGCTTTTACAGCAGGCGCGTGGTGGTGGATACTTGCGCCCGGGGTGATAATCGCGTTGTTTGCCGTGGGCCTTGGGTTGATGGGGTTCTCGCTCGAAAGGGTGCTCAATCCGAGATTGAGGAGCAGGTGAAAATGACAGAAAAGCTCGAAGTCGAAGACTTGCAGGTGAGATTTGATGTCGGAAAGAGGAGAGCCCCCGCTTTGGATGGGGTATCGCTCAGCGTGCCCCTAGATGGTTACACACTAGGCATTGTGGGCGAGTCAGGAAGCGGTAAGACTACGCTGGGCATGAGCGTAATGAACGCGATTGAGCCCCCGGGTCAGGTCACTAGAGGCAGAGTAAGTTACGCCGGCAAAAATGTACTCGAATTCAGTGACAAGGAGCTACGTGCATATAGATGGGAGAAGGTCTCGATGGTATATCAATCGGCGATGAACTCTCTCAACCCCGTCAAGAGGGCGATTGATCCTATCGTCGAAGTCCTGCAGGAGCACAGACAGATGCCGAAGGAGGAAGCCTTGGAAGTAGCGTCGAAACTGCTTCTCGATGTCGGGATAAAGTCAATTCACTTTAGGGATTATCCACATGAACTCAGCGGAGGCATGCGCCAGCGAGTAGTGATTGCGCTCGCACTTGCGCTCTCCCCTCGACTGCTCATAGCCGACGAGCCGACATCTGCGCTGGACGTGGTGACCCAGAAAAACATTCTGAGCCTCCTGAAACAGAAGGCCTCCATCCAAGGCTTATCACTCGTCTTTATCACACACGAGATTTCTGTGCTGAACGGGCTGGTCGACCATGTTGCGGTGATGTATGCTGGTGAAATAGTAGAGCAGGGCGAGCTAAGGAAGGTGCTTTCTGATCCAAAACACCCTTACACAGAAATGCTCCTCGGCACTCTGCTTACGCTTGACACCGATATCAACAAAGTTGCACACCAAGCCGTAGTCTCAGGCCGCGAAACGCGCGCGGACAGAATCCCTGTGGGTAATCTCTGCAAGTTTGCGGGAAGGTGTAAATATGCGTTCGACAGATGTTGGAAAGAAAGACCGGAAGCAAGGGAAATAGAAAAGAACTGGTGGGTATCGTGTCACAAGTATCAATAGCCCCTACTACTGTGAACGAATCGGGAAGGGACCCGATTCTGGAAGTTCGTGGCCTGAGGGTTTATTTCAGCAAGGAAAGCGGCCTAATCATCAAAAAGAGGTCCATGGTCAAAGCAGTTGACGACATCTCATTTGATATCTATCCGGGGGAGTTCGTGACCATAGTCGGAGAGACAGGTTCGGGTAAGACTACTGTGGCGAGGTGCCTAATGGGTCTCACAAAATCGCACGACTGCTCGATTAAATATAAGGGAAAGGAGATTTCGGACATGGGGGGGAAGGAGCGCATAGAACACTGGCGCCGGGTTCAGATGGTGTTCCAAGATCCTTACGAATCCCTGAACCCTATGCAGAACGTATTCAAGATAATTTCGACTCCAATGCGTCTACTCACAAAAGAGAGCAATCCTGCCAAGCTCCGTGAGAAGGTGGCAAGTCTTCTAGCAGAGGTCGGGCTCGATGCTTCGGAAGTCATGAACCGATTTCCGCATCAGCTAAGCGGAGGTCAAAGACAGCGAGTAAATATCGCTAGGGCACTTGCGCCCGGACCGGAGCTTCTAATAGCAGACGAACCCATCACGATGCTCGATGCCGAGCAGAGGCTGAACATACTCTTTTTGCTTAAGGAACTGAAACAGAAAAGAAATCTGACCGTGCTGATGATTACTCACGACCTGGCCAGCGCACAAATAAGTGACAGGATGCTCATAATGTACCTGGGGAAGCTTGTAGAGACTGGTCCCTCCAGAGAATTAGTTTCAGCTCCTCATCACCCATATGTCGAGCTCATTATGGAGTCTGCCCCAAACCTGAATTTTGACAAAACCATTCTGAACGCGAATCCCCTTGCGACAGACGACAATCCCGTTCCCGAAAAAGGTTGTGTCTATCAGCCTCGTTGCAAGTACGCGACGCGTGAATGTTCCGAGACCACACCCAAACTGGAAGAGTTCTCGAAGGGAAGGTTCGTAGCGTGTTACAATCCTCTCAACACCAAAGCCGCTTAATCCCCCAGAGCCGTTTGTAGAAACAGCTCCCCGCGGATTTTTCATAAAGTTGAGCTTTTTATAACCCTTAGAGGCTTGGACTTGACGACGTTTGTTTCTTTTCCCTGAATTCGAAGTAGCCGTGAACTCGTAATCTTTGCCCTGTACAAGCTGGTGAACTGTCGCAAAGCCCACTCCTGAGCATATCTGGACTTCGCGGAAATGCAGTCTGAAGGCACTATTACCTGATAGCCCCTCAGAAAGAATCCAATCACTGCCTTTTCTACACAGACGTTGCTCACAGTACCTGTTATAACGGCACTGAAATCATTTCCTGCTCGATTACGATGCACCGAAATGTCATGATCATAACCCAGACCCACTTTCCTAAGCGTGTCCTCCATTGTTGTATTGAACCAGCAGTCGTAAGATGCCTTTCTTACGACGGGTTCGCTTGGGAGTGGGGCGAGCTCTGGCACTATCTCCGCGCCCCACGAACCAGCCAAGCACCCTCCCTTGTCGAACTTCGCTTTGGGATGCTCACTAAACCTCGGGTCACCTTTGTCATATACAGCCATTACATGAACGACGCGCATCCCAAGCCTCCTCGCTTCGTTCAAGAGCTTACTGATCCTGGCGACACTTCGACTTGCGGAAGGTCCAGTGTATATCTTGCCACGAGGGTTAACGAATTCGTTCTGCATATCCACTATGACCAAAACGGTCTTAGTCGGATCGACGACTACGACCTTGGGCCTAATCGCTGACTTGGAATGGCCTTCGCGTCCCATAATCTCCATTTTCATACAAACTATTTAAAAGCTCTTAAGGAGCTATAACCAGATGAGGCATCCTCGGAGGAAGATTCCTTATACTAGCAAAGGTTAAACAGCAAATGGCAATTCCGAAAGAACGGAAATGTCAATCGATGGTCGTACCATTATAGTGACTGGAGGAGGAAGGGGTATTGGTCGAACGATATGCGTCCAAGCAGCGAAGAGAGGAGCAAGAGTTGTGGTGGCGGACGCAAATATCGACGGCGCACGTGCGACCTGTGAATTACTGAGAACGGAGTCGGCTCCATGCGCCGCTGTTCAAGTTGACGTGACCTCCAAGGACCAAACGGAACGGATGGCGGAAGAAGCAAAAAATGCGTTTGGGCGAATCGACGCCCTCGTGAACAATGCAGCATACTACTACGGGCTTAAAAAAACCTCTTTCGACTCCGTGGACCCAGATGAATGGGACAGAGTTATGTCCGTGAATGTAAAAGGAGCGTGGCTCTGCTCAAAGGCGGTTTTCCGATACATGCGCGCCGGTGGGGGAGGCAAGATTGTAAATATATCCTCTGGCACCGCGTTCACCGGAACAGTCGGCTTTCCACACTATGTTGCATCTAAAGCAGCAGTGCTTGGACTTACCCGAGCACTGTCCCGAGAACTGGGTGAGTACGGTATCTGCGTGAACGCGGTCGCTCCGGGCTACACTGAAACCTCAGCCTCGCTTTCAATCAATGGTCCTGAACTTTCTGAAACCATGGCACAAACGAGGGCAATAAAAAGGTCGGAATGGCCCGAGGACATTGCGGGGGCTGTACTCTTCCTCTGCTCTGGAGATAGCGACTTTATCACGGGCCAGACCATAGTGGTAGACGGCGGCATAATTTTGCACTAGCCATTCCTTGCTCTGAACCTAGGGCCGCCTAGCGCTCTCCGCTGTCACCACCTGGCCACTTTGCACGCTCGGCTGAACTGGGAGCTGGATAGTTGAGGAATCTAACGCCTCCTCATTAGCAGCACAACTCCGGCGATTATTACAATTACGACTATCACCGCTACAGCTACGATCAGGGTGTAGTTTGTGCTGGAGGGTGCCGTGGTCGAAGTCACAACTGCTGGTGCGCTAGTTGAACTAGACGCGGGTGACGTAGTCGGAGAAGTTGAAGATGTAGTTGGAGATGGGGGTGGCGACGTGGCGCTAACCGGAGTAATCTGGGCAAGCGCAGACTGATTTACCACGTTAGGGAGGAGCATGAGTGTCGAAGGCCAGTGTGTCCATCCCTGAGAATTGTAAGCCCAGACAACATCGCTATAGCTCAAGACAATCATGGGCAGGTTCGCCGCATTCAAAGCCTGAATGTTGGCGAGAAAATGGTAAAGCTCAGTCGGGTTATTGGTGGCGTCAACTGCGGAGAGGTTGCTCTCGTACTCAGCCTGAGCTACAGATCCTGGAGGGCCCTCCCAGGTCGGAGGCGCAGCCACTGGAGAATCGATCTGGTAAGATGGAATAGCTGATGTCCAGGCATATCCAGGAATCGAGCCAAGACTCTTGAAGTAGATCATTGCACTGTTTATGTCGTGGGCGTTAGCGTAAGAATCCGAGATCAGAGTTCCGAGATCTACAGCGTTCAAGACGACATTGAAGCCCAGGGCCTGCAAGTCTGACTGAGCTATCCCCATTGCAACCGAATTGCCACCAAACGTGTCATCGTACCAAATGGTGAGTGTAATTTCGGTCCCATTGGGGTAAGTTAGGTGGCCACTGGAATTCTTAGTGATTCCTATAGTGGACAGAAGGCGCAGGGCCTCCGACATGTTGTAACTATAGATTGTCTGATGTGGACTGTACCACGCGGTAGTGGTCACAGGAACTCCTCCCTGCGAAGCCCAGCCAGGTTCCGCATACCCGTTGTAAGCTATATCCGCAATTGCTGTCTGGTTGATACCATATGCCAAAGCCTGTCTGAACGCGGTCATGTTGTAAGGATATTTGCTCACATTGTACAAGAGCATGTCTCTCATCATTCCTTTCTGGTCGATTATGTGGATGTTTGGGTTCTGCAGAAGGCTGGCCACACTTGCAGTGGGCACCGGACCTAGAGAAATCGAGTCTGACTGGATATATGATGGAATCTGAGAATCCGACTCATAGTAGTTGATCTGGAGAGCACAAGCTTGAGGATATGGATGGTAGTAGGGATTCCTCAGGAAAATTGCCTGGGGAGTACCTGGCGCGTAGTCGTCTGCGACGTACGGACCAGTTCCGACGTCGACTACTCCAAATCCGTCAAACGTGGAACCCTGAGAGATAAAAGACTGGGGCATCACTGTGGTGAATATGTTGCTCCCCACGCGTTCGCCAAAGTGGGCGTCGCTCTTGTTAAGATTGAACACCACTGCGCTGCTGTTGAGTTTCTGGATTGAAGAAATCTCAGCCCCAGCATTTACAAAATCAACACTCGCGTTCAGGGCGAATGACTGGCTGTACGTGTTCAAAATGTCCTGGGAAGTGACCGGCTGACCGTTCGACCATTTCAAACCAGGCTTGATGTTAAAGGTCCACCTTGTGTAATTGGCATTTGTACTATACCAATCTATCACTGAGTCGTTGTAATCTAGCACACCCGCTGAAGTAGGGTTGGGATAGAGATAGTTGAACATGATATTTGCCGAGCCTGTTCCGGAAAGAGGAAGCGCTGTCAGCATGTTGAAGGAGTTGGGAGCTCCACCGAACATTCCGATTTTGAGCGTAGAACTAGAGGGGCAAGATGCGGCCGCAGTACTACCGACAAAAGGTGAATGTGCGACAAAAACAAATGCCGCTACCATCATAGCCGCTAGAATAATCGAGGCAAACCGACCTCTTACGTTATACATAATGCCTCCACATCTCAACTTCTATTTAATTCTTTTTGGGTAATGTGCGATGTTAAATGTCCGTGTCGGTGCTGGTTTGCTCATCGACAGGGCGTTACATGTCTTGGGGGGGCGAACCTAGAACAAATCTGACATTGCGGAACTGCTGTCCTGCATTCATGCCACGAGTTGCGTCAACACGGGTGTCTTCGGTTATAGCAATAATATATGCTGTTACCAGTATAGTCTGCAAAAATTATAACATCACATATGTAAAAAGCTCGCGAATAAGCGTCATAAAAAAGGTGATAAGTGCAGGATTAGGCCCGAATCCCATGTTTTTAGTAAGTGGATGAGGAAGCCGGGCAAAATATGTGGCAGTACGTAGCGGACGAGGATGCGCTATGCGACCTTGTAAGTCGTCAAGATTTCTCAGCAGGCCGCTCATGGGTAGCGATGATATTTTATGTTTTCTCTCGAAAGATACGGGCCTTGTCCCTTGCAGGCTGCAATCTGCCCACGCGAAATCTATATTAATAGTTGTGACATGGAAACGATTCGGCTGTGGAAGGAACATATAACAAGGACTCTGGTTCTAAAGGGATAGATGTGCATGTTCATCTTAGGACTGGCGACCGAAGAACTGTAACTGATCCTAGGCTCGCAGCCGCCCAAGCATACTTCAAGACAGCCCCGCAAGCGCAGGGAGTTGACGACATCGCTTCTCTTTACCGGAGAATTGGTTACCGCGCAGTGATCTTCGACGTGGACCAAGAGTCGCAGACAGGACTGAAAATTTCCAATGACGAGGTGGCTCAGGCGGTCCGCAGCTACCCCGACGTTTTTATCGGATTCGCGAGCGTGGACCCTTGGAAGGGCAAAGCTGCGCTCAAGGAAATCAGGCGCTGTGCGACAGACCTTGGCCTTAGAGGAGTAAAATTCCAGCCGCTTTCACAAGCATTCTTTCCTAACGACAAGAGATTCGGACCAATCTACGAACTTTGTCAGGAGTTAAACCTGATTGTAATTTTTCATACAGGCACGACCGGAATAGGAGCTGGTACGCCGGGTGGACAAGGAATTCACCTAAAGTTTGGAAAACCGATTCCGTACTTGGACGATGTTGCTGCCGATTTTCCCAAGCTTAGGATTATCGGAGCTCACCCCTCATGGCCTTGGCAAGAAGAAATGCTTGCCGTAGCGAGACACAAATCCAACGTGTATATCGACCTGTCAGGCTGGGCGCCAAAATATTTTCCTGAATCACTCGTTCAGTATGCAAACACGCTTCTGCAGGATAAAGTGATGTTTGGTTCGGATTTTCCTCTGATGAACCCCGAGCGATGGCTTAAGGAATTTGCGGACTTGCCGATACGAGACGAAGTCAGGAAGAAAATATTGCACGATAACGCTGTCCGACTATTTGATGGTAGTCCCGAGGAGACCAGTGTACGATAAACAAAGTAGTGGGTTCAGTTTCTGAAGCTGTTACCGGCATAAAGGACGGTTCTAGCCTGCTAATCGGGGGGTTTGGAGAGGCTGGGACTCCGAACAAACTGGTGGAAGCAGTGTCGGAGAGGGGAGTAAAGGATCTTACTGTGATTTCCAATAATGCTGGAAGAGATAAAGCTGGGTTAGGAATGCTGATTCTGCACGGTCAGGTCCGTAAACTCATCTGCTCCTATCCCACAGTGCCGGGTTCCGATAGAGTCAAGCAGCTCCTAGAAAAGGGCGAGATTGAGCTAGAGCTAGTTCCGCAGGGCACGCTAGTAGAAAGAATCAGAGCCGGTGGAGCTGGACTCGGTGGAATTCTTACGCCCACTGGAGTGGGCACCTACTTTTCAGAGGGAAAGACCACAATCTCAGTACACGGTCGAGATTACCTTGTAGAGAGCGCCCTCACCGCTGACTTCGCACTCATCAAATGCCAGAGAGCCGATCGCTGGGGAAACCTAGTCTATAAAGGGACTGCCCGGAATTTTAATCAGATTATGGCTAGTGCAGGAAGTATAACAATAGCGCAATGTGAAAGGATTGAGCGAGAAGGTATCCCCCCAGAAGTAGTACATACCCCTGGAATCTTTGTGGACAGAGTCATTGAAATGTCCGAGGAACCGAGGTGAATGATAAGTGCCAGAACTAACCGAAGACCAGATTGCAGAACGAGTGGCCCGAGACCTCGAAGACGGATGGTACGTAAACTTGGGTGTCGGCAGTCCGCTAAGCGTCCTAAATCATATAAGAGCTGACCTAGAAGTGATGTTCCACAGTGAAAACGGAATCTTGGGACTGGGTCCCTCGCCAGCGCCTGGACAAGAAGACCCGGACATAGTAAATGCCGGGAAACAATTCGCGACCGTCAATCGCGGAGGCTGCTTTTTCGATAGTTCAGTGTCATTCGCTATCGTCCGGGGAAAGCACCTTGATCTGGCGGTTGTAGGCGCCTACCAAGTATCACAGTATGGAGACCTCGCGAACTGGAAAATGCCGAGTCAGAAGATAGGTGGAGTCGGGGGGGCAGCCGACCTTGCGGTAGGCGCGAAAAGACTTTGGGTGATGATGAGCCAGACCACAAAAGATGGCAATCCAAAGATTGTCAAAGAGTGCACTTTTCCATTGACCGCAAAAAGAGCCGTGTCAAGAATCTACACCGAATTGGCAGTCTTCGATGTCACTACGCAAGGTCTCGTGCTGAGAGATTTGAGCCCCGGGTTGTCGGTAGAGGACGTGGCCCGGAAAACGGGAGCACCCTTCAGAGTCATTTCCTATGATGATTCGCACAGTGCGAGTTACTGAACGAACAGGTCTTGGGCCTACCTGGAGAAAGTGTCGCCCGGGACTTCGCGCCAACTTGATAAACGGGGAATGGCAGGCTCGTTTTAAGTGATGTCATAATTGAACAGAGTCAAGGTCACCGAATATCTAGATATTGATTTCGACGGCGAGTCGTGGGTGTGCAATAGATGCGGATGGAATCTGGGACCCGCTCGTGAGAACTACAAGAAAGGGTGCCTCGTCTATCCCAGGGACCCGACGGAAGTTTACCCGCAAGTTATCGCTGCAGACCTTACCTTTGCACCCGACCCGAATTGGTGCAAGATTCTTGAATATTATTGTCCTAGCTGCGGCATTATGCTCGAGTGCGAGGTGCTTCCTCCGGGCCACCCTATTACGCACGATCTGCAGATTGACATCGATGACCTGAAGTCGAAGCATGGCTTCAACCAACCTCTGACCTCGGCGGATACCAGCCAGAGATGACTCTTTGAGTTGGTGCCTTTCTGTAGCTATTCGGCAAACGCGGTTGATTTGAACTTTCATCAGCACATTTCCAAGAGCCAATTCCGCGCCTGGAGCTTTTCCGAGAAACGCAAGTGGCAGCCCTCGCCCAGTATACTGGCAAGCATTACTGGCGAGGGGGACTCACTCGACATCGCCATCTGGGATGCCGTGCAAATGCTCCGCCCAGTGCCAAAAAATCGGACGATTCACGAGAAAGCGCTTGAAGAGAGGATAGTCGAACATTGACGACAACCATAGATATAGATATCGGCGGTACCTTTACGGAAGCGGTTGTGAGCCGAGGCGGCCTAGTCAAGTGGGGAAAAGTCGCTACAACGCCTTACAACCTATCCCTTGGAGCGGTCAATGCGATTCTCGAAGCCTCGAAACAATTCCAAATCGGAATGCAGACTCTGTTCGAGGAGACTGGCATTATTCGATACTCAACCACTCTAGCTTTAAACGATCTGATACAGCGTAAGGGCGCCCGTCTGGGCCTGCTTACCACGGCGGGTCTAGAAGACGTCATACTCATAGGTAGATCGAGGCAATGGGGAGACGGACTGCCGCGCCACCTCCAGCGAAAGACCGGGGCTGCTTCCAACCCCCTCCCCTTGATCTCCGAGGATGCAATAATTGGTATAAAGGAGAGGACAGATTCGATGGGAAACGTCCTTGCTAGACCCTCGAGGACAGAAGTGGTCGAGGCATTGCGTAAGCTAATTGCGAAAGGTACAAGGGGGATCGTAATTTCGTTCCTCTGGTCTTTCATGAATCCCTCGAACGAGAAATACGTTGCGAAGGTGATAGAAGAAGAACTACCAGAGGCGTATCTGGGAAGTGTGCCGGTATTCCTGTCTAGTGAGGTGCAGCCGAAGTGGCTCGAGTATCCCCGTACGATGCTCACAATTTTGAATGCCTATCTGCACATGCAGATGGGAGAACAGCTGAATGAACTGGGCGCCCAAATAAGGTCGATGGGATACAGGAGGCCACTCATGTTGGTGCACAATACGGGAGGTACCGCGAAATTATCCCGGACCAAGGTGACAGATACATACAACGGCGGACCAGTGGCGGGGATGGTAGGGAGCTTGGAAATAGGTAGGCTGTACGGCCTGAAGAATATAGTTACCGCAGAAATGGGCGGCACAACGTTCAACATGGGCGTGATTTCAGAGGGCATGCTAGGCAATTACGAGTCGAACCCAGTGATTGACAGGTGGGCCGTGAATTCAACGTATATCGAAAACAAGTCAATCGGCGCCGGGGGAGGCTCAATCGCTTGGTTCAATAAAGGAATGGGGGGCAGGCTCGAAGTTGGCCCCGCGAGCGCAGGCTCCAATCCGGGACCTGTTTGCTACGACCTGGGGGGCAGAGAGCCAACGGTGACTGACGCCGACCTTCTGCTCGGTTACCTGAACGATAAATTCTTTCTCGGGGGACGTATCAGGCTGAACAAAGACAAGGCTCGCCGGGTCTTCAAGGAGAAGGTGGCGGACAAATTGGGAGTGAGTGTTGAGGAGGCGGCATCGGCAGTGAAAACTGTGATTGACGAAAAGATGGGAGCGGAAATCGCGACGGATATATCTCTCAAGGGTTACGACCCGCGAGAGTTTGCGATGTTTTCATTCGGCGGTGCCGGACCGGTTCACTGTTTCGGAGTGAACAAACAAGTGAGAGCTCGAACGATGTACTGCTTCAGATTTGGCGCAGTGTTCGACGCTTTGGGAGCCTCCTTTCTGGATGTGCGCCACATCTACGAAAGAAGTGTCGGCATCACCCTATCAGCTCCGGAGGAAGATTCGGGGCTATCGTACAGCGCCTGCGCGGATACTTTCAATGCAGCGGTCAATTCGATGCACGAGATTGCGTCCCGGGATATTGCATCCGAAGGGCTGGATCCGCGCGGAATGGTGACTTCCCTTGAACTGGAAATGCGTTACGAGACTCAGCTCATGGTTGAGAGAATTCCTTCTCCAGTTTCACGTGTAAATACTCCCTCTGACATCGTTGCAATTATACAGAAGTTCAAATCTCAGCTGTTAAAAAGTGCAGGCATTACATTTCCTCATGCCATAATCAGAATAGAGAGCATCCGTCTACTTGCTCGGGCTCCGGTTGAATCAGGTATGCCCCTCCAGAGCCATGAACTTGGGTCGTCGGACGCGTCCAAAGCCGTAAAGGGCAGGCGGGAAGTGTTTTGGGCAAACCCAGGATTTGTTCTGACTCCAATATTCGACCTGAACAAGTTGGAGCCGGGAAATTCCATTGATGGGCCAGCCGTTGTCGAAGGCGAAGATACGACGATAGTGGTTCCGGAAGGAGGACGGGTCTCGGTTGACAGGTTTGATAATTGCATCATTGAGGAAGTGAGGTGACCGACATGCCGGTTGACTTGGAATTGGTAAAAGAAGGTCGGTTCAAGCCTGAACCTCCGACCGCCGAAGAATTGGCCGCGATGTCAAAGCTCGACCGGGTTGATTATTCAATCTATACTATGAGAGTAGAATTGGCGTGCAGAGAGTCGAGGGAAGTGCTCCAAAAGCTGGGTATTTCTACGCTCATTCGGGCGGGCGATACCGCGCACGGAGTATACACAGCTAACGGAGACCTGTCGATTGCAGAAGTTGGGACCTACCTTCATGTCGTAACCGGAATAATTCCCATAAAATTCGTGCTCAAACACTATCTTGACGATCCAATGGTAGGAGTAAAGGATGGGGACATATTTTTCTGCAACGAAGCAGTCTATGGAGGCATTCATAATCCTGACATGATAACTTTCATGCCTATTTACTGGGCTGGACGAATTATAGCGTGGGTAGCTTCTGCGTCACATGAACCGGAAACTGGTGCAACCGAGCCGGGTGGGATGCCGAGCACCGCAAGGTCGAGATATGATGAGGGCCTGAAGGTCCCCCCGATCAAAATTGGCGAACAGTTCAAGTTAAAGAGCGACATAATTGAATTGTTCGAAAACAACGTTAGATATCCACTGATGATGACGAATGACCTAGCGGCTAGAGTGGCAGCATGCCTCACCCTGAGAAAGAGAATTCTTGAAATTGTCGAAAAAAAGGGGGTGGAGTTTGTCCTGGGCACTCTGAGAAAGATGATTATCGATACTGCAGAGTCTGTCAAAGAGCGAATAAGCAAGATTCCCGACGGAACTTACAGACACGTCGCCTTTCTCGACACAGTTGGATTTGGGGAGGGCCTCCTGAGATTACCCATCTCACTTACGAAGAAGAAGGACAGAATGGTGTTCGACCTAACGCACGCGTCTCCACAGACCCCGGGCCCTTACAACTCGTTCGAGCACACGGTCGAAGCTGTATTCGCAAGCTTGGTGTTTCAGTACCTGCTGAGCGATGTACCGGCGAGCTCAGGTTGTCTTGTGCCATTCGAGTTCAAGACTACACCGGGCTCATGTCTGAATGCCAAACAAGATGCGGCCGTCTCCCATGTTGTATATCTTCTGCCAGTGGTCATCAGCGCTCTACAAATTCTGTTTATCAAGGCTCTCTATAACGTGCCTGAATACAGGAAGGAAGAGTACTTGGCACTACCCCTCAATGGAGGCTTGAGGGCGTTAGGGGTTTCCGGAAAAAACCAGTGGGGGAAAGAGGTGACCACTCACCTTATCGCAATAGGGAATTCGAGAGGTGGAGGCGCGAGATTTAGCAGAGACGGAGTGGACTCTGCTGGGTTCTGGTACTGCGGTTACGCAGAGGCCGCCGACTGCGAACAGGACGAATCGGCCTACCCCGTGCTCACAGTATGGAGAAGTTTTGCTCCCGATGGAGGGGGGCCAGGTAAGTATAGGGGAGGCACAGGCGTTTCGTTTGGTTACATGATACATAACTCGGAAACGATATCCCTTACGACCATTGGAGTTGGCCAAAGGTTTCCTGTAGCCCACGGAGTTTTCGGGGGCTACCCCGCGGGGACTAGACCAGTTGTAACCGTAGACGACGCGAGCTCGCTCTATTCCACCGACAGCGAGGTCCCGACGTCAGATACGTCACTAGTGAGGCTACGCAGACAAGATGCGGGTATCAGAATACCCCCCACATCGACACCAACTAGAGCTATACGCAAGGGAGGGCTAGTGGCTCAGTGTAGCGGTGGAGGCGGAGGATACGGCGACCCGATCGAGAGAGACCCGAATTTGGTGCTCAGAGATGTCGAAACTGGGAGGGTGTCGAAATGGGCAGCCGAAAACGTGTACATGGTTGTGTTTGAACAAGATGGTCTCCATATTGATGGAAGGGCAACTGAAGAGCGCAGAAAAATCGAAAGACTGGAAAGGAGAAAAAGAGGCACTTCATTCGAGAGCTTCGAAAGAGAGTGGAACAAGCTTAGGCCACCAGATACCGCGCTGAGATTTTACGGAGAGTGGCCAGTGCCTTTTCCGGTGTGAACCTGTTGACCTATACCGTCGGCATTGATACCGGTGGCACCTTTACCGATAGTATCGTTATGGACAATGCGACTGGGAAAACCACGAAGGGGAAAGTGCTCACGACTCCATTCGATCTGACTGTTTGTTTCAGGGAAGTGCTTGAAGCGCAGGCTGAAAAACTTCAAATGCCGCTGGCCGACTTTCTTTCCGCATGTGAGGATATCAGGTATTCACAGACGATTTCAACCAATGCAATAATAACGAGGACAGGTACAAAACTCGGCCTTTTAGTGACCGCGGGACACGAAAGTGACGTGTATGGGAGCGGCCCTGAGGTCAGAACATTTGTGGATTCAGAGCTCATCAGAGGGGTCGATATATTGGAGAAGTCGGAAGGGGGGAAAGCAGCTCAACTCAATATGACCAAGACGCGCGAAACTCTGGACTGGCTAGTGGACCATGGAGCAAGGGCAGTAGTCGTTGCACTCAAGGGGTCATTTGACGATCCCACGGCCGAGCTAGCAGTCAGGGACTTGGTCAGGAACGAATATCCGCCACAGTATCTTGGTAGAGTTCCAATATTTCTCTCCCACGAAATGGCCAAAATAAGCGACGACCGCGTGAGGACTTGCACGAGCATTGTCGGAGCCTATGTCCATCATTCAATGCGAACGTATCTCTATAGAGCTGAAGATTTTCTGAACGCCAACTCCCACAGGCATCCGCTTCTGCTCGTCAAGTCGGATGGCACGCTTTCTACAATCCCATGGGCAAGTGCGGCAGGGTCAATAGGGTCTGGTCCTGCTGCAGGTGTTCTGGGCGCAAGACTGCTTGGAAAGCAACTCTACGGCCTGCAAGAAGTGCTTACAATGGATATAGGTGGCACGAGTCTGGATTTCGCTCTAGTGGGAGAAGGAAGCCCACTAACGCCCTATACCGAACTCGAAGGAATGACCGTGTTTCAGCCCATGGTTCGACTGCGTTCAGCCCCAGTGGGTGAGGGCTCGCTGGTCAGGGTGGTCGATGGCAGGATACAAGTGGGACCCAGAAGCGCGGGTTCCAGCCCCGGCCCTGCCTGTTTTGGAAGAGGTGGCACTGAACCCACCCTAACTGACGCAAACTTGACTATGGGTTTGCTAGACCCGTCGAACTTCCTTGGGGGACGGATTCAACTGAGCATAGAAAAGGCGGAAGCGGCGATAAGAAAAGAAGTAGCCAATCCGCTCGGTTTGGGCCTCCTTGAGGCGAGCTGGGCGATTAGAGAAGCGGCCGAGGAGAGTATGATCAATGCGTTGCGTTCGCTCCCCCTCGAAAAGAAAATAAACCTGAGTATGTTTTGTTACGGAGGCGGAGGACCACTCCATATTTGTTCGCTCATGAACAAAATCGATGAGATTGGCTCAGCGTACGTATTCCCGTTCTCTTCGGAATTCAGTGCGATGGGTTGCAATATGCTTGACATAAGCCATAGCTACTATTCAGAAGTAATTCCGGATGACGTGGCGCTTGAAAGAACGAGAAATGCGCTGACTGAACGGGCGTCCATGGATATAGCGGGAGAAGGAATGGATACACGGCAGGGCAGCTTCGAGTCGAGCCTCTATAGCCAAAATATGTCAGTAACGATGCAGGACGTGCTCGGGGGATCTAGTGGTCATACCGGGCAGAAGCTGGGACCTCTTATTTACTCGCTAACTTGGCGAGCGGAATCACGTAAGCCTGTATTTATCAAAAGCTCATCAACCTCTCCGGGAAGCTTGGATTCCGCACTTAAGACAACGAGAATGGTATGCTGGGATAAAAGCGGGCCAGAAGATACGCACATATTCGACCTTAATAAACTGGAATGCGGCCACAGGGTTCGAGGCCCTGCGATACTGGAGTCAGAAGATAGCACTGTCGTGCTCGAGAGCGGTTATCACCTCTTAGTGGACGAGTTTGGCAATTTCAGAATAGGCCATAATGAATGACGCCAATCAACCAAATACTTCACGCAGGGAGAGGAGTTGCTTTTGTCCCGATTGTATTCGGGCTCTCAACCAGAGTCGCAGGAGTGCTCCAGAATGAGTTCGACACTAGTTCAGGCAGAGCAATTTCTCTAATCCGAGCGTCAAAGGCGCTAAATCTCGATGGAGTTGTGAACGACGCTAGCCCCCTAGCCTCGTACGAAGCGTCTGGAAAGTTAGGGAGGTCCGAGGTCCGGGAGACAGATATCAAGAACATGATGGCCCCCAAGCTCTCTATCGAAACAACGGGAAAGCTCTCACAGAGCCTCAGGATAGAAGACAAGGACGTTTTGGGTGTGATATTCGGGACGGGTTATCTCGAGGAAGCCTTCCAGTCCCATTGTTCAGATGCGGTATTGTGCGTAGATAACTTGGCGAATTTGGAGAGGATGTACATAGAAGCGGGATGCACATGCATTCTGCTCTTTGAAAAGAAGGCAAATCAAAATCCCCCCGGCAACTATTCAACAATTGCGAATATCGGCCTTGCGTCTCGAACGCCTACAGCAATACTCTATCTGGAAGAGACTGGAGACTCAATAATGACCCAAGCTCAGGAGATAGGATTCTCTCTTGCTGGGGACTTTCGCCTTAGAGCAAAGTCAGCGTATGGTGCTGTGGTGGCCATAAACTTCGAATGCGTCACAGAAGCCGAAGTTGCTGACGCAATTGGAGAAATGGGCTGTGCGGTTCTGCTTACCACCGCCTACGAACTTCCCATTGACTTTTCTCCAGAGAGACTCCTCAGGCTAAAGGCACAGTTCAACCCTTAGCCGCAGAGCCGCATCGTTGAAACGAGCACGTGTCTGCTTCTGTCTGTAAGGTAGACTAAAGGGCGCTTGCGCATATGAACCAAGTTTAGTTCTCGATAACCTTCTGGAATACCAGCCGTGGTGCAGGAGTTCGAACACCAGCTTGACATAACCAGGCACCATCGCAATCACAGTACTCATAAATCTGATCAAGTCAACGAGGCAGGCAGACGCAAACCCTTAAAATAGCACACAGAAAACTCATCTGATATACATTGCGTGTGGGACTGACCATACACTCCGGAGACCATCCACTTAGCGACATACTGGGTTACGTTCAAGAAGCGGAAAAACTGGACTATGATGGGTTCTGGCTGACAGAAGAGTCAGGGAAGGAAGCATTCTCCCTGCTCGCGCTTAGTGCTGACAGGACTAAGAAGATACGCGTCGGCACAGGGATCGTGAACATTTACTCCAGAACTCCGACATTGCTCGCCATGGCAATAGCCACTATCGACAACATCTCAAAGGGGAGGGCGTTCCTAGGACTAGGGACTGGCGGAATAGGCTTTATTGAGAGAGGCCATGGTCTCAAAATAGAGGATCCCCTTGGCCGAATGAAAGAATATGTGACCCTAATCAAGCGGCTGCTTAGCGGAGAAAGATTCAGCTATGGCGGGAAATATTTCAACTTGAAGGATTTCAAGCTGAGAGAAGAACCCGCTCGAAAAAGTGTGCCAATCTATTTGGCAGGCTTGAACAGGAGGATGCAGCAGCTTGCCGGAGAAGTTGCTGACGGTGTTATTGTAAACATGCTCACGGACGAGGGAATTAAAGAAATTACCGAAAATCTGAAGATAGGCGCCGAGCGAGCGAACCGCGACAAGTCGAGTGCCGGAATCTATGCACTTTCGATGACACTTTGCGGCGACACAGACGATGCTATGGAGGCAATGAAGAAGGTGGTAGCATTCTACTGCGCATCTCCTCACTATCATCACATAATCCAGAGCGTAGGGTATGGAGATGTCGCAAAACAAATCGAAGCTCTATGGAACAAGAATCAGCATTCTGAAGCGCTTAAGCTTGTGTCTGACGACCTAGTCCAGAAGGTAACACTCAGCGGTTCTCCAAAGGAGGTTCAGAATCGAATAAACCGCTACATTACGGCCGGAGTCTACCCCATTGTCTACCCGATCATTAGGAAGGAAAGCGCAAGAGACGATGTTCTTTACGCCATGCGGGCAGCTGTAGGTAATCCCAAAGTCGGGAATTCCTAGCGGCAGTTGGTAGGACGTGGCTAATGACAGTGCCGCGCGAGATGGAAGAACCTTTGGCAGGCGGTTCGTAGATAAGTAATGACTATCCAGTCGTCACAGGAGAAGCGCACCGAGCAAACGTATGTTGGCGTGGCCTATCCCAGACTAGAAGATTTACGACTGACCACGGGAAAGGCAAAGTTTCTGGATGACCTTTCAGTACCACCCGGAACGCACTATGCGGTGATTCTGAGGAGCCCTTATGCACATGCGAAGATCAAACGGATAGACGCCGAGGATGCCATAAAGGTTCCCGGGGTCAGAGCTGTGTTGACCGCGGTTGAACTCCTATCAGTAATGGATCCTCTGCCCTTGGCACTCCGCAGCCCGATTCGATATTATCCGATTGCGACCGACCGGGCAAGATATGCTGGCGAACCCGTTGCAGTAGTGATTGCAAGAACCAGAGCTATAGCCGAAGACGCAGCCTCCAAGGTAAACGTAGACTACGAACCGCTGGAAGTTGTTGCAGATATTGAGAAAGCATTGGCTCAAGGGGCACCAAATGTGCATGAAGCCGTTGGCAGCAACACGGTCTGGAAGAAAACTTTCAGTTACGGGGATGTGGGCAATGCCTTCGAGCAAGCCGTTAAAGTGGTATCCGTTGACGTAAGAGTGAACGGCTACACGGTGCCCCCTATGGAAACCTTTGGTGTTGTGGCCGAGTATGACAGGGGTTCGGATGTGCTTACCGAGTGGTGCAATTTCATAGGTCCCTTTACAATGGCCTATGTAGTCGCGAAGGCTCTGCGCCTGAGCCAAGACCGATTCCGTGTGATTGTTCCAGGCGACATCGGCGGCTCTTTCGGGACCAAGCTTGCAGTTTATCCATACATGGCACTTATCGGTGCATGCTCAATATTTACGGGCGTGCCCGTAAAGTGGATCGAAACAAGAATGGAGCACTTCGTTGGCAGCACACGGGCCGCCACTAGGCTTTCGCATCTAGAGATGGCGCTCTCTGCAGACGGAGAGTTCTTGGGCTTGAAGGCTCGGATAACGGACGACATTGGAGCTTATCCCAGATCTCCCGAGCCAGGTCACCTGCTGAAATCGGTTAGCAACTTTACCGGACCATACAAGATAGCCAACTTGGAGATATCAGGGGAGTATGTTACTACGAACACACTTCCGACGAGCCCAATCCGCGCTTTCGGGAGGCCTCATCTTTGCATTCCCCTAGAGAAACTGGTGGATAAGTGTGCAAAGATAACGGGTACTGACCCTCTGGAATTGAGGAAGAGAAACTTCATCCAGCCAAGAGACTTCCCATACACAACGGCTTCTGGTGGAGTCTACGATAGCGGGGACTATGGGGCCGCAATTGAGAAGCTAAAGCAGATATTCGATCTGGACGGTGCAAGGGCGGATATACTCGAAAAAAGGCGGGAAGGGCGCCTTGTCGGCCTTGGCTTCGCCGTCGGTATTGAGCCATCAGTATCTAATATGGCCTATCTCGATTTGGCCATTCCGGAGGAGGAACGCCAGAAAGCGACATTCATGCCGCATAGCGGCGGACAACACTCGGCGACCTTGAAGATTGAGCCTGACGGGCACATCGTGGCCCGTCTGGACAGCTGCCCGCAGGGGCAGGGTCACGAAACCGTCGCGGCTCAGCTTGTAGCCAGCGTCCTCGGTGTCAATCCGGAAGACGTTAGGGTGCTCACCGGTGTCGACACATTTAACGTCTCTTGGTCAATATCGTCCGGTACATATGCCTCCAGATTCGGCTCGCTCGGCATCAGTGCTGTCTATAGTGCTGCACTAGATATGAGGAAGAAGCTTACTGAAGCCGCTTCGAAACTTCTTGGCGTAAGCGCCGATGATATAGTAATGGAAAACGGAGTGCTCTTCTCAAAATCAAGAAGGGACCTAAAAATCTCAAGTAAGAGACTTGTTGGAACCGTCTACTGGAACCCGGGGAGTGATGCGTTGAAAGGCGGAGACCACACACTCTCAGTGACACGGACTTTCAACGTTGAGACGCTCGGCCCGGCAACTCTCGACAACAAGGTCAATGCTTCGGCGACTTATGGCTTCATTGGCACTGCAGCCGCAGTAGAGGTTGACCGTGACACGGGAAGTGTGAGCATCTTGAAGTATGCAAGCGTTCACGACTCAGGAGGCTCAGTCAACCCGGGCATTGTCGAGCAGCTCTGCGTGGGAGCTGCAAATCAAGCAGCGTCGCACGCACTGCATCAAGAACTAATCCACGATGACAGGGGTCAACCGCTTAATATCACATTCGGGGATTACTACGTCAGGACGGCTGAAGATTTTTTCACACCTATCTTTGGCTCGGCGGCAAAGAAGTCTCCTTTCACCCCGCTCGGCACCAAAGGCGTGAGCGAAGGAGACAACATGACAGGACCAGCGGCTCTTCTAATCGCAATACAAGACGCGCTGTATGAATACAACGCGGACATAGATACAGTGCCGTTCACGGCCGAACGGATATGGTCACGCTTCTTATCAAAGAACAATTTGGGAGAGAGCGCAAGCAGCCGCTCTGACGTTGCCTAGGGGTGTCACTTTGTATACACTTACTCCACCAAAATTCGATTACAAAAGGGCAAGTAGCGTTGAAGAGGCCTGCAAGCTGCTCGCAACCACGGACGGCGCCAAAGTAATAGCGGGCGGTCAGAGCCTGCTGGTCGCAATGCGGCTAAGACTCGCGAGCCCCGCCGTATTAGTAGATATTGGCCACATCAGCGATTTGGGGAACATATCTGAAGAAGGCATGGGGTTGAATATTGGCGCAACATGCACCCACTCAAAGCTAGCGAGGTCGAAAGAGGTGATGGAGAGGTTCCCCATTCTTTGCGAGGCCGCAGCGCGTGTTGGAGATGAGCAGGTCAGGAACAGAGGCACTATCGGCGGGAGCATTTCGCATGCAGACCCGGCAGGTAACTATGCACCAGTCCTTACCGCACTCAACGCGAAGTTTGCCGTGGTATCAGCATCGAACAGGCGGACAATAGCGGCCTCAAATTTCTTTGAGGGACCTTATACGACTGTTCTTAATGGAGACGAACTCGTGGAAAAGGTGGTCCTGGAAAAGAAGCTTAGCTCGGGAACGAAGGAAGGCCATTCATTTATGAAGTTCAGCACGATGCCGCAGGAGTTTGCTACTGTCAACGTCGCATCTGTCGTCGCGATTAAGGATGGCAAATTTGAAGAGGTTACCGTGGCTCTGGGCGCGCTCCTGCCCAAACCCAGAATTATGCCGGAATTGGGCGAAAGTCTCATTGGAAAGGCAACCACTGCCGAAAACATTCGACAAGCTTCTCAAAAGCTCCAGCTCGGTTCCGAGATCATCTCTGACTACAAGGCAAGTGCACAATATCGCACGCATATAGCGAAAGTACTGGTAGCGCGCTCGCTACTCACGGCGGTCAACAGGGCAACTGGAGCCGAATAGGGATGAATCGTTCGATTGACATTAAGATAAACGGAAAGAACTATTCTGACGTTGTGGAAGACAGACTGCTGCTAGTAAACTACATCCGCGACGTGGCCGGGCTAACTGGAACTCATATGGGATGCGATACTGGCCACTGCGGGGCGTGCACGATAGTCATGAACGGCGAGGCCGTAAAGTCCTGTCTCATTCTCGCCGTCCAAGCGGAAGGCGCATCAGTCGAGACTGTAGAGGGGTTGGCGAGCGAGACTGGTCTGCACCCTCTCCAAGTGAGCTTCCGCAGGAACTTCGCGGTTCAATGCGGATTCTGCACTGCTGGTATCCTTATGTCAGCCCTCGCACTCCTAAGGAATAACCCTGAACCTAGCCCCGAGGACATTTCGAAGGCTCTTACTGGGAATATCTGCAGATGTGAAGGCTATCCCAATATTGTGAAGGCAATCGAAGAAGCCTCCTTGGTCATAAGGGCCTCCAAAGATCTCGGCAGAGAGCCCCGCGGAAAGGAAAACGAGAAAGAAGGATAGGTTCCGGAGCCCAAAGGCAAAAACTTTAAGCTTGAACGGCGTGGCCCCCCGCCTGACAGAGAGGAATGCTACCCGCCCCTTACAACTTTCAATTCCGAGCCACTCGATAATTCTAGTTTTCCGAGTGCGCTCAGAGACTTAGCTAGGTCCCAGACAGTCCCAGAGGGACGTTTCGACGGCCTAACGAACAGACAGCTTCTTGCTCTCGAGCCTTACTCCCACAGACGTGGATCGTTCCTCCATATGTCAATCGGTATCTTCTCCTACCAACGCCTAAAGCCTTGCAAGAGGGCGGCCAACCATTCCACCCAGAAAATATCTTTATTCTAGAGGGACAAAGGTCCACCTCCGTATATCTAAAGTTCATTTGCCTTTACATCGTCAGGTCGAACTTTCTGATAAGTACAGGCGAGCGTTTTTGCAGAGACTCAGTCAACCGACTCTCTTAAGCAAAAATTTTGCAAGCTTCCCCACTGCATTGCACTGCACTTCATGCGGGGTCCCACGGTCCTTTTTTCTCTCTGGCATCCCTCACTCGACTATATCTAGCGTCCTGCATATTACCGCGAGATTCCGGCCCGTGTTCCCTTGCGTTTTTTCCGCCCCAGCGCAGTCTGTTTTCCGAAACCGATTCTAACTTTAACCAAACAATGATGTTCATCCGGCCGGTTGTAAACTAAGACTCTGCAGTGACAATTAATAGTCCATTATCACAACGATTCCTTTGACGATAAACATAATTTCGACTCTTGCGTACAATGCACAGATGTCCTAATTCAATCGTTCGCGTTTAATTCGGGTGCGGCGTTCTCGAGAGTCGGGCCTGAACTCTTGGGATCATCCTCTACCAAGTCCTCGTTGTTCCTCCTAAGAGATTCAAGCATCTATTGCAGATCCTTTGCCTCTGGGAATAGCCAATCGCCAAGGACTTCCGCGCATCGCGCTTTGCGCGCCTCCGTATCAACAGCTTGCTCGTTTGAAAGCGCTTCAGAACGAGGTCGGCGCCCGTTCTATTATTGCCTTGCATTTATCCATCCTTGTTGAAGGATTGCTAGAAACTACGACTGATTCCGATTGATTTGCTTAACCGATTCTCTTGTATTTTTGAACAATGAGAAAAGGTAGGCACGGGTTTCGAGGAGCAGCTACCCGCAATACGCAAGGAATATTGGCAACAAACGCACCTGAAAAACGGGAATGACACTCGTCCGCCCATCTTAACGAATGCCGCAATACTTTTCTCTTTTACCCTTCAGATTATGTTCAGACTACCCCTTCCGACCGGAGCGTCGCTACCTCGTTCTCACTGTAGCCCAGCACCTGAGTTAGAATCGCTTGCGTGTCAGCCCCGAGCTGGGGGCCCAATGAATCGATTGAGCCAGGCGTTTCGGACATCTTGAATACCGAGCCCACATATGGCACATCACCATAGACCTGCGAATTCATAGTACCTAGCATCTGCCTCGCCTTTAGATGTTCATCATCGATCACTTCTGATACCTTCTTGACTGGGCATGATGCCCCGCCAGCGGAAGTGACAATGCGTACCACTTCCTCCGTCTTCAGCCCTTTTGCCCACCCAGAAACCAGCTCGTCGACTTGGTCGTAGTTCTTCACGCGCAACTCGACGTTTTTCAGGGCCTTGTCTTTCGTCGCGCTTTCCTTTCCTATCGCCTTGAGGAATGCCTCCCACCGACTATCCTCGTCAATCGCAACTACTGCGTACCCGTCTAGCGTTGGATACACACTGAAGGGTGCAAACGCTAACCGGCGGTTGCCGGAACGGTAACGCATTCCGCATAAATACTGCCCGATAAGATGCTGGACGTATACCATCCCAACGTCCTGCAGGCTGATATCAATGAACTGTCCCTGACCAGTCCTTTCTCTGTTGATAACGGCCGCAAGTGCAGCAGTTGCAGCCATCATCGCCGCAGAGTAGTCGAGTGTCATGCTGTTGATTTTCGGAACCCCGGAAGGGTCTCCGTTTGCATCCGCCAGGCCAGACATGGCCTGTGCGAGCATATCATAACCCGCATAGGAACTGTGCTTGCCCGAATAACCAAATCCAGTTATACTGACGTAAATCAGTCCTTTATTCTTCTTTTTTAGTACCTCATAACCTAGGCCAAGCCGCTCCATGACACCCGGGCGATAGTTGACCACCAATATGTCGGATTTTTCCGCGAGGTCAATGAATACTTTTTGACCGCGTTCGTCCTTAAGGTTCAGTGCGATGCTCTTCTTATTCGCATTGCTGTAGAGGTAGAGGAGCGGGGCTCCGTTGTAGAAGGGCGGACTTCTGCGGCTAGCTTCCCCTGAAAGCGGCTCGACTTTTATCACGTCTGCCCCAAGTTCTCCAAGCAATCTTCCGCAGTAAGGACCTGCAATCTGCACTGTACTCTCTAGGACTCTTAGTCCCTCCAGAGCTCCCTTTATCATACCTATCTACTAAATTCCTGTCTTGCCGGAGATTCTTATACGTTCCTGAGCTAGGACCGTGTTAGCAGCAGTAGTCCTTGGCTCCGTCTGCCCGGCCAAAAATCTGGCCAAGGCCCTACGAGCAATAAGACCCTAAAAACTTGTCCGGCGGGTCCCAGAACTATCTTTTATTTACCATGATTGCATGATCGATTTCCATTACCTTCTCATTTGATTGATTGAGCACTTCGGTATGAAGCACTACGATTCCCCGAGTTCCCTTGTCCATTTTTTTCTTGACTGATACACGACAGCTCAAAGTGTCGCCTATTTTTACGGCCTTTTGCGCCGTCAACGTGGCATTTAACAATGCCACAAAACCCCCTTCGAACGGAGAACTTGAAAGCTGGTAAATTAATCCAGTTGCAATCGATGCTGTAAGAAAACCGGGAGCAATTCTTCCACCGAACTGCGTACTCTTTGCGAATTGCTCATTAAGAAATGCGGAATTCAGTGCACCTGTCATTGTCGCAAATAATACGATATCGGTTTCCGTCACTGTTCTTCCTTTGGTCTCGCCGTGGTAATCCGGGCCAAAATCTTCGTAGTACATCTTGCATCGAGTGGGGTATCAGACCTAACAATATGTGTGTATCGTTATTCATGTTCCGGAGAGGCGTTCGCGGTGTTAATATCTTAGGCACATCTAGCCGCGGTGAAGACGCGTGGAACTGCGAGAAGCCGTTATTGTGGATGCTCTCCGGACTCCGCTAGGTAAGCACGGGGGCATACTTCGAAACGAAAGACCAGACGACCTCGCGAGCCTGGTAATCAAGAGGCTCGTCAAAAGAAGCAACCTAGATTCATCTTTAATTGACGACGTCTACTTTGGCTGCACTAATCAGGCAGGAGAAGACAACAGAAATGTCGCTAGGATGGCTGTCTTGCTATCGGGACTTCCTACTTCCGTGGCTGGGGTCACCGTAAACAGGCTTTGCGGTTCCGGCCTCGAAGCAATAAACCAAGCCGCGAACGCGATTGCGACTGGCTCTTGCGAAATTGCCATAGCTGGTGGAGTGGAGAGCATGACAAGAGCACCTTATGTTCTCGCGAAACCAGCCACACCATTCGAAAGAACTCCACAGATATTCGATTCCACTATTGGATGGAGATTCGTCAATCCGAAGATGACCAAACTATATCCGCCGCTCTCTATGGGCGAAACCGCGGAAAATTTGGCCGAGAAATACCGGATTTCTAGAGAGGAGCAAGATGAATTCGCGCTCCAGAGCCACAGGAAGGCAGTTGAAGCAACAAAATCTGGCAAACTCAAAGACGAAATTCTACCCGTGGCAGTATCCAATGGCGATGCGGACGCCACTGTAGAAAAGGACGAGGGCCCGAGAGAGAATACCAGTCTTGAAGCCTTGGCCAGACTGAAGCCTGTATTCAGAGCGGGGGGAACAGTCACGCCTGGGAATTCCAGTCCCATTTCGGACGGGGCTGCAGGCACTCTAGTCATGTCTCGAGAAAGATGCGACCAGCTGGGCCTGAAACCACTTGCCAAGATAATAGGTGGCGCGGTCGCAGGAGTTGACCCTAGCTTCATGGGCATCGGACCAGTGCCTGCAACTCGAAGGATCCTTCAAAGACTGGGTCTTAACCTAGAGGAAATGGAACTTGTCGAGCTGAATGAGGCCTTCGCTTCCCAAGTGCTCTCGGTCCTGAAAGAACTGCCTGTCAAGAAAGAAAGATTGAACCCGAACGGTGGAGCCATTGCCCTTGGCCATCCGGTGGGCTGCAGCGGAGCAAGAGTGGCCGTAACGTTAGTTCACGAGATGAAGAGGAGAAGCTCCAGATACGGACTCGCGACGCTTTGCATCGGAGTCGGGCAGGGTATAGCTACTGTCTTCGAGCGACCCTAGTACCCGAGAACCACAGCGCAAACGTCGGTAAAAAAAGCTAATATCCCTGTAGTCAGGGAGGCAATCATGGTTAGTAGGCAAGAATGGGCTGGATTGGTCAACAGCTATATTCACAATAAGTATGGCCCGAGTTCGGGCAACTACTGGGACCCTAGAGTCGAGACAATGCCTCGAAAAGAGCTTGAGGAAGTAAGGAACAAAAAATTTCGCGCGGTAGTTGGGTATCTTTACGACAATAGTCCATATTATCATAGGAAATTTAAAGAATTGAAACTCAGGCCCGAGGATTTCAAGACTACTGCAGATATTGTAAAGGGCCCCCTTACTGTGAAACAAGACTTTGCAATTAGTGAAACCGAGCATCCGCCTTTCGGCGACTTCCATTGCATGACTATGGAAGAATGGTCTAAAGACGGATTCATGATTGAAAGCACCGGAGGTACCACAGCAAAACCAAGAATATTTATGGTGTCCGCCTCGGACAAGGACAATTGGACTTACCTCTATGCACGCGCTCTCTGGGCCTTTGGAATTAGACCTGGAGACATACTGTTCAACGCGACAGTATATGGACCCTTTCCCGGGATGTGGGGAGCGCATTACGGAGCCAATGTCATCAAGTGTCCAGTGGTCGCTGGAGGAGGAATGGATTCCAAAAGACGACTATTCTTCCTGAGAGAGACCAAATCTACAGTACTAATCGGCGTACCGTCTTACGTCATGCACCTTGCCGAAGAAGCCCGGAAGGCGGGCGTCGACCCTGCAAAAGACACCGAAGTGAATCATGTCATAATGATGGCAGAGCCGGGAGCGTGCGTTCCCGCAACTAAGAAGAGGATCGAAGATGACTGGTCAGCCACCACTCATGACTATTTCGGTCATACAGAAGCGTTCATGGGGGGAGCGCTGGGTTATTCGTGCGCTGAAGAAGATAAACACCACGACCGCCCTGTCGCCGACCACATTTCGGAAGATATGGCCATTGTTGAGGTAGTCGACCCCGATACCTATGAGCCCGTCGGCAAGGAAGAAAAGGGAATCACGATTGTCACAAATCTAATGAGCATTTCGTACCCAACCTTCAGGTATGTAATGGGAGACCTGATGAAATACACTGATGATATCTGTGAGTGTGGTAGGACCTTTGGAAGGGCGATGGGAGGGCTTTTGGGACGGGTGGATGACATGCTCAAAATTCGTGGCACGGTTGTCTATCCGAGCGCTGTAGAAGACGTCATTCGATCTTTCAAGGAGCTTGGCAACGAATACGAAATAGTCCTGACAAAGACTGGAGAGCTCGACGAGATGCTCGTTAAAGTCGAAGTTAACCCAGCAGTCGAAAGGTCTAACTGGTCTCAGGTCGGTAAAAAGCTATCCGAGGAACTCGCACTCGCGGTGGGGCTCCGGGTGAATGTCGAAATACTTGGTGCGAACACGCTTTCGAGGTTTACCAGGGGAGACCTGGACGCCAAGGCAAAGAGGGTTAGGGACCTTCGCCCCAGTGCCCATTAGTATTTCGATAAATGAGTTTGCGCTAAATCGGGGCTCTGGTTTACAAGTGCCTGCTCGGCTGCAAGGGGAGGTGTAGCTGTAACGTGGCGTGAAACGGAAGCGACGGATTTCAGTTCCCTGGTAATTGAGAATAATAATCATCTGGGCCCTAAGCAGCCCACGCCGAGGCTCCGCCATCCACGTAGATTATCTGGCCCGTCATAAAACCTGCCGCGTCGGAGGCCAGAAACACCACCGGCCCACAAATGTCCCGCGGACTGGCAAGTCGTTTCATTGGAGTTCGCTTCGCTATCCCTTCAAGCACCTTCGGATCCATTTGCTGCACCTCTCCATCGGGTGTTGACATATGCATACCACTAGCCACCATGGCAGGGGCTACCGCGTTCACCGTGACGCCATATCTTGCCCATTCGCAGGCGAGTGTCCTAGTTATCATGTTCACTGCCGCCTTTGTTGCAGAGTAGGCGACCGTATTCTGAGCGGCTGAAAACCAGCCCCTGATAGATGAAATATTAACTATTCTGCCATAATTCTGCTCAATCATTACCTTCCCCACCTCCCTGTTACAAAGAAATGTCCCCTCCACGTTTATTTGCATAAGTTTATGCCAGTCTTCAAGCGGATAGTCGCGCGCAGGATGCAGAGCATTCACTCCTGCCCCTGCAATCAGGATATCAATCCTCCGGAATTCTTCGAGTGCCCGCTCTACTAACTCCTGAACGTCAGAGTACTTGCTCACGTCCGCGCGGACGATTAGTGCCCTACGACCAAGAGATGCCACTTGATCGTTGACCGCCCTGAGTCTGTCCTCCCTTCTTCCAGCAATAACTAGGTCGGCGCCGGATGCGGCCAGGGCAAGGCAAATTGAATTTCCTAGTGTACCTGTGGCCCCAGTCACGACCGCGACTCGAGATTTAAGGTCAAACATTTTCGAGAAGTATTCTAGGTCTGTTTCTCTTGCGTTTATAGATATGGCGCTTCGCCGCTCGAATCTGTCCAGAAATGAATATATAGCTTTCGAGCTCAGGTTTGAGCTGGAGTACTAAATTTCGCTTGCCAGCTCTCGCGCAGGATCAGCCAGAACGCCTTGGCCGGAATTAGAGCGGATGATTAATTGAAAATCTTTTCCTATAATGAACTGGTGCAAATGAACTGTAATAGACCTGATTTTAGACATATCACTTGGGGACACTAAACCCCGGAGCCCTTGATCCGTGTATGCGTGATTTCTATAAATGGGCACCTCTACCTGAGGAGCTATGGTCAAAGGCTTTGTAGACGTTCACGCACACATACCGGCGAAGGAATATCTGGTCGATGCAGGTGGGGTATACCACCAAGCTGCGGCAAAATTGTTCGGGTCTTCACTCGGTTCAATATCGGCCCCAGATATGATAAAGGAATACGACGAAAGTGGGGTGGAAAAGATTATTGTCCTCGGCTGGGATGCTGAAGTTGCCACGGGTCTACCCAAAGTGCGCAATGAACTCGTCGCAGATTTCATCAAATCATACCCCGACCGAATGATTGGCTTTGCCTCAGTGGACCCGAACAAGGGCAAACTGGCCGTGGAGGAACTCGAACATTCAGTTAAGGACCTAGGGCTTAGAGGTTTGAAATTGCACCCGATTGCACAGGCGTTTTACCCGAACGATTCGAGATTTTATCCACTCTATGAGAAGTGTGTCGAACTCGATATACCAGTTATCTTTCACACTGGCACAACCGGCTGGGGGAAAGGGCTGCCGGGAGCAGCGGGGGCCAAGCTCGATTACGCAAATCCGATCTATCTCGACTTCGTGGCCGCAGACTTTCCAAAGCTGACTGTGGTTATGGCGCACCCCTCCTTCCCATGGGTGGACACGCAGCTCGCGATAGCAGAGCACAAGTCCAATGCATACATTGACCTCTCGGGTTACTCCCCCAAGTACTTTGATCCGACATTTATAACACATATGACCAAACTAGCTCCAGAGAAATTCATGTTCGGGACTGACTACCCATTCCTAACCCCCAGCCGCTGGCTCAGGGGCTTCGAAAGTCTGAATCTGAACGACGAAGTCAGGAATAAAATTCTACGGGATAACGCCGTGAGGGTGTTCAAACTCTAGGCGCAGTATTGCACACCGAATTCTCCTTTTTGACGCCCTGTCCCCTTTGGGGGGCCGACCAAGCACGTAGAAGGCATATTCACGAATCCTTTCGGCCGTAACCATCGCCCCGTAGATTGTATTTCCTAGGATTGTCGTTTTGAATTTTTCGGCAGATGCCAGTCTGGCGCAATGTTGAATAGCAGGTCGCCTAAGACTTGAATCAGTTGTTGCATTTGGCGGACAAAAACTCGCAAGTGAATGCTGGACCATTCTACGAGGATTTTTCTGTTGGGCAAGTGTTGAAGCACTCCCGAGGACGCACCATCACTGATACCGACAACATCTGGTTCACTTTGTTAACCTGCAATACCAATCAAATACATTTCAACAAAGACTACGCTGAAAGAAACTTCTCAAATCCCCCATTTAACGGAAGACTGGTAGTGAACTCACTCTTGGTGCTATCGATTGTCATTGGGCTGACAGTCTCCGATATAAGTCAATCAGGAATAATGGTCGGTATTACGAATCTAAAAATCATTAACCCCACTTTTTCAGGGGATACACTCTACGCCGAGTCTGAAATACTCGAGAAAAGAGCATCAAAATCACACCCCAACATGGGTATAATCACACTGAAGACCAAAGGCTACAAACAGGATGGAGTTCAAGTAATGGAATTTGAAAGGACCGTAATGTTAAGGAAAAAGGGTAAGAGCTGGGTGTGACTAATCTCTGGAAACGATTAGGAGACTTCTATGCTACTGACTAAAATTCTACCGCCCGAGCTCGAGCCTACTGAGTATGGGCGTCCAGCCCGTAACCCCGCCCCGTCTACACCAATCCCAGAAACTGGGCTTGCGGCTCAGACCCCTTTTATTGTGTCGGCCAATCAAGTCAAACTTACCCGAACTTAAATTCTGGCTGTTTAGAGGGCTTCTGAATAACGAGTCTGAACGGGAAGGCCATCTCCCTCATAGGAAGGTAGCTATCAATCGCCGGCTCGCTGCTCGTTTCCGAGGTTCTTGCGCTCGTAGGCGTCGGAGGAGGACTATTCGGTTCACCCAACATAGCCTCCATCATGAATTCGGTTGAACCAAGATACAGAGGCGTGGGAGCCGCAACCAACTCCACACTCATGAATATATCGAGCGTGATGGCGCTCAGTGTTGCCCTAGTATCCATCGGCACAACCGTGAACATATCAAACCTCATCACACACTACGTCGGAAGAGCCAAAAAGCTCTTCAAAATCGTAATCAACGGCCTCCCTTCCCGGGCCAGTGGGTGACATTCATGCGCGTATTCCACCCCGTGTTCATACTCCTTGCAGTACTAGTGACACTCTCATCGCCTTATGACTCCTGAGACCGCGCCATTACCTCACAACCGAAACAAACCGAAACAAACCGAAACAAACCGAAACACCCCCCAAACTAACTCCAAGGATCTGCACCCGTAGAAACTGCGGAACACGCGCTTTCGGGATGCAGAAAAATTCTAAGGCTTCGGATCTGTCGAGCCCGGCGGCTCCCCTTGTTGTGTGTTGGGAAGGTGCCTTTGGCTGAGCAGAGCGCCGCCGAAGCACATTGCCCAGATAAGCTCGGGGTAAACCACCATTCGCTCGGCTCCGCCTACGCCCAGTCCAAGTCCGATGAGCTCTGAGTCCAGAAGCAGAAACAGGATCGTGGCAGCGCCCATCGCGACAGAAAAGCAGCCGAAATAGCCTCTCATTATCCTGTAGGAGGCTATCGCGGCAAGCCCTCCGAAAAGGAACGCAATAAGCGAGAACACAGTGTGCTCCGCGGGCGCGGCTTCAGTAAACACACCCACCCCGAACACGCCCACTCCGGACAGCGCCACAAGTGGGGTAAACACCTTTGAACGGAACGCGGAGTAGAACAGCGCCGAACACGCAAAAAGGCATATTCCAAGCGCTACTGACGAGTAGTCAAACAGGTTGTGGCTCGGGAGCTCCACGCACACCCTGCCCAACACCGGCGCTGTGCGGCACATCGTGCCCAAATCGCTGACAAAGTTCTCCGCAACATTGTACCTGGCACCATCGATGAACTGTGATATTTGGAGGGAAAAAAAGTAGCCCAAGGCCCCAACAAGAAGGAGCCCACCGCCCGCAACCGAGTAGCGTGAGCGCATGCGGCCGCATCCCTCCCTCTGCCTTAAAAGTTTCGCCTGAGAACGTGTCCCGAACGCTCAGGGTTGCGCAGGTCATCAGAAACCTATGTTTGCGACTGCACTTCTTTTGTGCAGGTCCGGGTTACTGCGGGCGTAGGGGAATCGGGAATCTGTGTTCGGAGGGAAGGTTGAGATTGAACCCGGTGGAGGACAAACGTTGCCCCGAACTGGGAGGCGGACTAACAAGCGAAGAATGTAGAGGTTTTGCCATTCTCTCATTAGGTATCCGTCATTTGGGCGAGTGCTCTGAAACTGCACATAAGATAGCCGAAGAAGCGACCTGCCACAGTAGCCATTATCACGCAATGCCGTCTCTTCTCTAATCCACCATAGTGATACTCAGCCCTAGAGGGCTCGAACTGGAGTGACAGCTTCAGCCCTGCACTGTCCGGGGCGTGCGCTGGGCTGCCTGGCCCTTGATATACGCTAAAGGGCTCCGACCGACAAGCCGTCCAAGGCTACAAGGGTCAGTCGCGTACACGGCTAAATCGGGCGATGCTAACGGGGGCCGGTCTGTAACATTAGCCGCTCGTCCGCGCGCCCGCACCTGAATCCAGCTTGGAGTCGATCCTGTCCTTGGCGCGCAGGTATAGTTTTGTGAGCTTGCCTAAGAATTCGGGGTCTCCCTTGTTCAGAGCTAAATACAGTAGCATGCACGCATTCGTCATCATGTCAACGTCGCCTTCACTCGCTCCCTTGAAGTCTTTGGGGATAAATGTGTAAACAAGCGACCAGAGTCCCCTGCGTACGAGAAACAAGTACACTTGGTTGGGTCTCGTTCCTCCGGCAAGCTCGAACTTGTCTCCGAATGTTTTCTCAAGCAGTGCGAGCGTCATGCCCTTCAAGTGCTGGTAGGATTCAGGATCTTTGCCACCGTTTCTCAAACAAAGTCACAACTTCCGTTCGCTCCAGTCCAATACGACTGCATCGGCATTGCTGGCTGCCTCTGTCACACCATTTCTGCTCCGAACTGCAACAAGACGACTAGAGAGCGTGGTCCCGCACCGGTTAGAGCCATTGGTCCTCTGCCGCGGCTTCCACAGATGTTGCTCCAAATATGAAAGGGTTCCCGGTAGTCCTCCTAATCGGAACAGCGTTCTGGACCCCAAAGTTTTTTGCGCTAACTACTCACATCGAGCTTGGAGAACTTATTTCTTTCTTCTAGAAGAGAATGCGGGTCATACGCAAAGAAGATAAGCAGCAAGCCGACAGGGGGCTGAAGGCTTGGGCGTCAACACGGCTTGGTTGTTTGATTTGTCAATGAACGGTAGGCGGTTCCTCCACCTTCTGCCCGTCGCAACTCTTACGGCTATGACTGTGAATATCACGGCGACTGTGAGCCCGACGATCAGGACGACTCTTTGGTCTATCGGTAACGACATGTAATGGCGCTGGACATATCCCGTGCATGTATAAGGCCTCTCTGATATCTTGACAGGATCGAAGCACCTTACCATCTTATGCCCCCGTTTGTCTAGCGTCGAAGTCAGCTGAACTTCAAACGCCAAAAAGTACATGGCTGATTCAGCTAACGGCCACAAACGGCGCTTGCCTACAAAAAATCTAACCCCCTATCCAATATTTTGTGCCAAAGCTGAACACATCTCTTGGGCTGGGTCCACGCCCTAGCTTCAAAGATCGGGAGCTTCGGGTTGTTCTGTACATTGGTCCGCTCTTGCCACTTTCATGCTGGACGCCATACACCATGCCCCCCATTCACGAAAAAACTCGACGGTCCTTGTCAACAATGACTTCGAAATGAAAGCTCCGCGGGATTGAGACGAGAACGTAGCCACACTCCGGTTAAATATCAAGGTTTAAATCTTCAATTGAGTAATAAAAGGTGAACGGTAGAGAGAGCAAATTGGCCAAAGCGGCAAAGGAAATCGTGGGGAGGCTTACTGCGCCGGAGATAAGGCAGATAGTCAGGGAGGAGAACGAGTCTTTCAGGAGAGAGGTCGATGCAAGGTTCGACGGGGTCAACGCGAAGCTAGACGGTCTTAGGAATGAGATGAACGCGAAGTTTGATGCTGTGAACCAGAAGTTTGATGCTGTGAACCAGAAGTTTGATGCTGTGAACCAGAAGTTTGATGCTGTGAACCAGAAGTTTGATGCTGTGAACCAGAGATTCTCCGCGCTGGACGATAAAATTTCAGGACTGGATAAAAAGATTGACGAACTAAGGCAAATTCTGATGCAGGCTCTCGAAATAAGACTGAAGCCCCAGAACTAGCTCGTCGAAAGGAGAACAACCACTTCCAGATATCCCGAATTCTTCCGCGCTGAATATTGTAATCTGGCCACCTCTTGCAAAAGCAGTAGCCCCAATTTGCTTCGAGAGCTTGCCCGGTCGCGACGGCGATTTGGCCACTTATTCGGGCCGTTGGAGCGGTCAACCGCCCACCCTGAATCCGATGTCGTCACTTGTTCTCTATCTGAAGCCTCCAAGGATTGACTTGGTTTGCAGAGTACATCCCTTGGCCTCGACTTCTGGAATCGACTACTAAATGCGCCTGAGCCTTTGCACTGACGCTACTCTGTTCCAAAGGTTGTTTTGACAGAAATTACATTGAGATTTGCTCTGATAAAAGTGTCTACTGGATGCATTCCTTGTTTTACAGTGCAGAAGAGCGAAATCTCAAGCTAACTTCTCTCACTTTCAGTAAGAGCTTCCATGCAACTGACCCCTAGCGTCTTGTTAATTTCCTCCCGCTTTTTGAGTGGCCTTCCCCGAAAATAAATATACTCTTGTTCAATAATCCACCCTATTGCGTATAGTAGAGAGCCCAAGTCATACCCCCAAGCTCCTGTTGCCCTAGGATCATTTTCAGTAATGACCTTTGAACCCCTTATCTGGACCACAGGTCAATAATTGCCTTGAAAACGCCCCCCTCTCTAGATTCGTTCTCTCTAAGTATTCCAAAGAAGTCGGCTACAAAATGGGCGTGTTTTCATGTGAAAGACCGAACCCTAGGGTCAAGTTGGTGAACCGTCTTCGCTCTAAAATCTTTCTCACTTTTCGAAGTCCTGCGTCTTAAGTATATACCACCCATTTGGAAATAACTTTACTTCTTTTACATACTTTCTGAAACCACGCCAACCGAAGTAGTCGCTGACCTGAAAACGCCCTACCATCCGCCGCTAGCGCCGTAACTAGGTGCATAACGTTTACCACCACTTCAGGCTATGTTTGAAATACTGGGGTCGTTTTTTCTTCGAGAGGTTCCGGAAGACGTGCAAGTGCTCATCCGCAATCTTGCAAAAGTCATGGCGAGCTCCACCCCATCTTTCTCTCGCCGTCTGCGTTTTGTGCGGCAGTTTGATTACATCCTCCAGAAGCACAAAACCAGCGTCCAGAAATTTGTTCAGGACCCCAATATTGAGAAGCACATAATGTCTATGTCTTCTGGTATCTCCAATCAGGACGCCGCAACGCCTCAGCCTTAAGATTCGGCAGCACTCCTTCGCCATTTATTCCCTTCTCAATGCCAGACAAACTAATAGCAGTAGCAATGGACATCTCGCGGGGAATCATCCTTGACAGTAATCCTTCCCAAAAAAAAGGCGCAATGACCATGGCGAATAAAGGGCTCTACGAAGAAAATTGCGAGACGTAAAAAAGGAGGGTTAGGGGTGAATTTTGATTGGAGGCGAAGCTGGCAATCCTTCAGGCGATACAAAAGTCGGGTGGCAGCCTAGAAAGCTTGGAGGACCTCGTGGATCTCACGGGCTTCAGCAAGGGCCAGCTCAGCCACCACGTGAACGGCGGGCCGGACAGCAAGGGTCTCGTTGAACTTGGACTCGTGGAAACCGAAAGGGGGGAAAGAGGCAGGCTCTCCGTCAGCCTCACCGCCCTAGGCAAAATTCTGCTAACCGGACTTGAGTCGAGTTAGGAATTGCGTAAAGCTCTCGGTATAGCGCGGTGAGCTAGGTTCATCCGGTGCCCAGCGCTCTGCGATACCGCACATTTCAGCTCAGTGAGCCTTATTTTCACTTTACTTCGGGTCGAGCTATACTCAACCTTAACTTTGGACGGCATGCCTCGGGTAGGCGATGCCCCGGGTAGGCGATGCCCCGGGTAGGCGATGCCCCGGGTAGGCGATGCCCGAATCATCCAAATAGGGGGCGCAATGGAAAAGCCAACTTAGAGAAGATGATTACAAGAAACTTTTAGCTGCTTGTCAGCCTGAGCAAACCCTTGAACACCCAAAATATGGATTCGGTTCCCGCTATCCGTTCTACGAACGAGCATGTTATGACCCGGACTCTTGCGCAGCCCGTCTCCTAGTCGCCGGGAGGATACAGCCAAGCGGAAAGATCTCCGCCGCCGTTAGGAGAAGTTGAACTCCAAATGCATTCTGCTAATCCTAGTCGGGAGTCGCCGCCTAGACCCCGATAGAAGCGAAATGAGTGTGTGCGATTAGAGTCTCATTGAGGAGAGTGGTCGCGCTGAAACGCAGTCGCCGCTACTTGGTTACTGTTGATATACAAGAAGACTTTGTAAAGCGGAAGTCGAGCCTGTACATGCCACGCGCCTTGGGGACGCTGTTCGCGATATCGAAGCTACGCGCTAGAGCCAGAGGAACCCGCATGCCATTTTTTATATTCTGAGTTGGTACATTCCAGACCACCACGAGTTGAAGATTTGGAAGGTGCGCCCTGCAGAGGTCGTGGGGCGCGGAGATCGTGAATGAACTGGCCCCCTGAGGCCGGGGGGGGGTAGTGTGAATAGGAACCCAAGATAGGACTCGTTTTACGCTGCCACCATTTCCCCCATACCACTTTAGGACAAAAGCGAGTGTCACAATTGCGGTTACGGGAACCATGGCTGACGCATGTGTGTTACACACTGCCGGTGGCGCGTCACTGCGCCGATACAGAGTGGATGTGCCAGCCGACTGCGCGTCGGCTCTGAACGACTTCGACCTCAGCCAAACAATTCGTCAGGCGGATTTCCTTTATAAGAGGTGATAGCAAGGCCACGCTGCATCAAGTTTTCAGCTCGAATCCAGTCCCTCCGTTTAGAAGGCCGAAACACCGGTGATGGGGCTAGCGCATCGATGCTCTCAACTGCTCTCCGGTCCCCGGGGTGGGTGCTGGCCCAGGCGACACAGTTAATACCTCGTAGAAAGAGCGGCATCTTGAAAGCGGTTTGCGCGTAAGTCTTGAAGAGGAATGGGCCAAGCGACTTCTGGCTGAGCCGAGAGTACTCAGGCTAGCCACGGTTGGCGCAGATATGCAGCCTCATGTATCATCAGCTTGGTTTACATATGAAAATGGGCAATTCCTGATTTCGACCGCTGCAGACAGATTGAAGGCTATTGACGTAAGGTTTAACCCCAAGGTGTCCCTGATAGTGGACACTGACTCTATGCCTTACAGAGGAATCATAGTGTGGGGTAAGGCCCTGGTCACTAGGGACGGGGTCGGCGGAATCACGCTCAAAATAGTCAGAAAATACGTTCCGCCCGAACACGTAGATTCCCAGGTAAGAGAGCTGATGCAGGCTGATAGGGTAGTTATAGAAATCACTCCAGTCAGAGTCATGGATATCATGTCCTACAAGGAGAACTCAGGCCGCGGCTGAGGCCGCCGCCATCATGGCCCTAATTTTCTTCCAGCACCTTCCTGTAGGTTTCTTCCAGGCCGCCCGCGGTCAGCCCGACTTTCTCTCTTGCGCGAAGCTTTCCTTCGGTCATGATCATGACGTCGGTGGCGATGCTCTCGAGCCCTACCAGAATGTGAGACGAAATGATCAGCGTGGTTCCGCGCTTTCTCTCTTCCGAGAGCATTTCGATGAGCAGGTTTCTCGACGCCCTGTCCAGTGCCACGAACGGCTCGTCGAGCATTATGAGCTCTGGCCTCCCCATAAACGCCTGTGCGAGCGCAAGCTTTCTTTTCATCCCAGAGGAGTAGTCGCCTGTCCTTCTCCCCAGAAAGCTCCCAAGACCGAACGCGGAAGACGCCGCCTCAAGTTGTGCGAGAGGGTCCAGACCCCGCAGGTTTGCAAACAACTCGAGGTGCTCCCAACCGGTCGCGGCGTCAATGAACCCGTGGTCCTCGAACGCAGCCCGTGCGTGCTCGAAGAGCTTTGCTCGCTGGGACCTTGGTTCGTAGCCCAGCACCCGAACGGTTCCCGGAGCTCTGTAGCCGAGCAGGCCGCACAGAATCTTTATGAGCGTGCTTTTGCCGCTTCCGTTCGGGCCGAGCACAAGCAGGGCCGCCCCTCTCTCCAGCGTGAAAGATATCGAGTCGAGCGCGGTGACCGGACCGTAGACCTTTGTGAGGTCGATAACCTGGACAGCGGGGGTCTTCTCCTTTCCGCTTGCGCGGTCTCCAGATTCGGCGCTCACAGGATGCTCACTCCCTTTCCTGTCTTTCGAACACGAAGAAAGCCGCGAGAAAGCACGCGAGCGCAACAGCAAGAGAAGGCGCGAAGGAAAGGAGAACACCCCTCAGCGAGAAAAAGTAGATCTCGTATCCCGCCAGACTCTGGACCGCAGCAAGCCAGACTAGTGACGGAAGTCGCCCAGTGATGCCGAAACCTTCCGAATACACTAGGAAATAACCGAAAATGGGGATGACGAAAGCGTAAAACGCCTTTTTGAAGATCACCGCGGGCAGAATCGCGAAGCCCAGCATTACGCAAATCTGCAGAACGTAAATTACGAGCCAGAGCCAGAGGTTGGCCCATACTACAAGCGGCTCCCTGACGGAAAGCAGTGGATCGAACATGAAAATCGTGGCGGCGATTGCGCCTGCTGTCGGGACCAGAGCCATGAGAAAGACAGAGAGCGCCTTCGCTCCGAACAGCCTTGCCGAGCCGAGTGGATTGAGGAGCACGGACCGCATCACCCGGCTGTCCCTCTCGTAAGAGAAGCTGTAGGCGCAGGCCGCCACAATCACTGGAAAAGTGACGAGCCAGTCGGTTGTAGGGGAGAGCGTCGGCGCAAGAAGGTCTGCAGGTTTCGGGCTGTAGCCCACGGGAGAGTTGAAGAGCACGACCTCGTCATTGTACGCGCCCGCGCTGAACATCGTAGCGAGCAGCACCATGAGAGCGAGATACACCCTCCGGCTGCCAAAGAGCTCCCAGCCGATTAGCGACACCGTTCTGGCTTTTCCGTTTGAGGCACGACCGGTCCGGCGCGCCGGACGATTCGGAGAGGCCTTGCGCCCGAGAGGAACAAACGGCATCGAGAGAATGGCGAGCGCGGAGCCCGCAGCAGTGAGCTCCAATCCGAGCGGCAGCAGTTCGCTCGGCTCTCCGCCGATAGAAGTGATAAGGTAGGTGACGTTGAAGCCCTGCTGGCCATCGGGCGATTCGAACGAAGCGTTGAAGAGGTAGAGCCCCCGAGTGGGCGGGACAAAGATTGAGCTGAGCGAGCCCAAGCCGCTCAGGTTGCTTACCTGTTCTCGTGTATCTAGCCGGGTTGCGGCAAGAGATATTTCTACTGCCTGACCCGCACCCGAGTTTCCGGAACATGTGATCGTCAGCCGGTCCGTGGATTTGAGGTAAGCGTAAAACCCGAGCCGGTATACTGTTCCGTTTACTGCTATGTTTCCTGAATAGCTCAGAGCCTGCTCCTGGGCGAAATAGGCATTCCCTACCATTGACAGCCCGACGACCAGGAGCACGAGCCCCACCAAGCGCACCATCAGTCTAAGGCGGGGCATTTTTCACCTACACCAATTTGAAGCTTGAGCTTTCGGTCTGTAACCACCACAGCCATATAATCATACAGAGGCTCGAGACCGGCCCGCTTTTGTCCTCCAAATGGCGATTGCCGCAAGCGCGACCCCCGCGATTGCCACAGCCGGGATGGCGAGAGGCAGTTTGCCAGGCAGGATACTCTGCGAGGACGAAGCAGGGCATGTCTCTGAGAGGAATGAAGTCGTGCATGGCGTAAACTGCCCTGTGGAATCGGGTTGCAGGGGGATGTCAGTTGAGACTATCATCAGGCTTGGAGAGTCGAAGGTAATGTACCAGATTCCAAGCGCGTGCAAAAGTATGTCATCTACAAGCTGCCCCCCGTAGTTGTCGTAAGCCAACATGATCCCGCTGAACCTGTCGTAAATGCCCACCCAGCCTCCTGAGGGTACTAGTAGGGTAAGTGTTTGACTGGTGCTGCCGTCCGAGCCATACGGCGCACCTGTTAGCCCCGAGCCATTTTGCGTAACTGTTAGCGAATTCCAGTAGGGATACGTCACGAAGAGTCTGTCGGTTCTAAACACTCCCACCGCGGGCACTTCGAGCTCTGAATCAAAGAAGGTGTTATTGGCGGTCGAGTTGGGAATGCCGCCGCCCTGAGGCAAACTAACGAACTCCGTAGCGTTCCAGTATTTCTTGACAGAAGTTCTGCTCGGGGGAGTGATGTCGTATTCGAAGTAGTTATGATACAACACGATTCGGCTTCCGGGAGAATCGGCTTCGGGCGACAGAAAGTAGGGCCAGGTTCCCAAGTTCGTTCCGCGAAGAGAATAAAGAGTGTTGTTAAACCTTGAAACCGTGAGCTCGGTTGAGATCTGGGTCCAGCTTGAGTTACTCTCCGAAGTATTCTGAAGGTATACCGTATAATTCACGAGGTACTGTTCGGACGAAACAGACAGGATCTTCCACTCTATCCGCAACGAGTAAAAGTCCGAGGACCTGTTGTCAGGGTAATAGACTGTGACAGGTGAAGGGGAAAAGGGATTTGGCCAATAGTAGTATCCTGCCATGTACTGGAGAGAAGCGTTCGACTCGGCGTAGATGACGTAGTCCCCCGGCTGCAAGCCGGAAGATTGAACCTCCTGCGCGTTTTGGGCGCCGACAGCTCCAAGCGACCAGATTGACAGAAGTGCGAGAGCCGCTGCCAGAACAACGACCTTTGCAGCTGTGATATTGCCAGATTTCTTCACAGGCTGATTACCCCAGCTCAGATTGTGGTTGGGAGTTGATCCAAGCCCATCTGTGAGCACTTTCAGCGCTACCGATGTCGCCTACCAAACACCTGAATGGATTCTCATGTTGTCTAGTTGACGTAAGTCGAGACATAGTTGTTCGCTAAATAAATGTTGCCGTTAGAGGTGATGTACCCGGTCTGTCCCTCGGTGACGATTTTGTTGGCAAAGCCTGAGAACTGAACGACAAGGGAATATGCGTTCCATCCATAGGGGTCTTGAGTGGCGAAGCCCTTGCACGAGATTATGCAGTGCTCTGTGCCACCGTAATAGTAGGCAAAAACCGCAGCCGCCGCTAACCCTACACCACTAGAGGTCGGGCAGTTTGAACTCCCACTAACGCAGCTCATGGTCAAACCCCAAGCTCCGCCGTTCGAGACCCCAAGGCTGAAGCATCCGCTGGCGCTAACTCCAGCATAGTATCCGCTAGCATTATTATTGGCTTCGCTTTTTTG
>JAKAWJ010000001.1 GCA_021817005.1 archaeon
ATTTTCATTCCGAGTAACGCAGCGCTTCAGCAGGTAGAATCTTTGAAGCGTTTAGAGCTGGCCATGCGGTTGCTAGGAGTGCAAATGCGTAGGAAATTACCCCAATTTCAATTATGCTAACGAACGGAACCGAAAAGCCGAGTGAGTGAAAACGTGGAAACGACAATGAAATGCTGTAGACAAGGCTCAACCCCACAAGTATTCCTATCAGTATCCCAAAAATAGCTATGAAGCTATTCTCAATCAGGAAACTCCACAAGATCATCCTCTTCGTAAAGCCCAGTGCCCTGAGCGTGCCAATCTCTCGTCTTCGCTCCACTACCGATCTCACCGTAATGATGCTCAGGCCGGCTATCCCAACTATTAGACCAAAACCCACAAAACTTTCAAGTAGTGAAATCTGGGCGTTTCCTCCCTGAAGGATTTGTGCCAGAATGTCTTGATACACAATGACAGTCATTCCATAGCCAAGAAAATCTCGCTTCAAGCCTATCGAGACCAATTCCGTGTCTTTCTTGTTACTCAGGGAAATCATCGCGAACTGTTGGCCGCTAGCCACCAGATGATCTTGTTCGATCACCTGTGTTGTTGTAAGGAGGGTAGGAGGGCCGGCCCAGCTCATTATCGCAATTTCGGTCACATTTGTCTTGGTTCCATTAGGCAACTGGATCGAAATCAGGTCGCCTGCGTACCTTTGTTCTGACCTGGATACACTATCCTCCAGAGCATTGGTTGCGTACACCACATCACTATGATTCGACTCAACTTGCTCCCACACCTTCTCAGGGTTTGGTTTTCCGTTTGGTAGCAAAAATGGGCTTGTCGCGCTAGTGAGATTGAAACTGTTTTCCGAAAAGAAGCTGTTGGAACCGCTGCTGTTTGCACCCAGATATTCCAGGTATAAAGCGCTCTCGTTCGGGCGACTCAGATCCTTTGTAAGCGCGTAGGTTCCGTAGAAAACCGTAGTGCGATTGGCTGCGATGTAAGAAGAGACGTTTGGATCCGAGACAATTTTCTGATACAAGCCCGGAACTGGAGTCGAAGTAGACGCAATCATTTGGTAGCCTCCAGTGACCGCAGGATACTCTTGAACAGCAATTCCATTAAACAGTGAGAGCAAGACGCCTATCCCAATTATGACGGCTATTATCAACGCAAACATCAGAAGAATTCCCCCAGTTCTGAACTGCTTGCGCTGCGGGTAAGAAAGACCCATTTTAAGGGTCGGGGATTTCGAAGCTCCCTTGCCTGCCCTGAGCAGAACCTTCATTATTGAAGAGGTATTGTAGGAGACAAGAGCCACAGCCGAAGCCACCATAAAGAATAATCCTATGATTGCTGGAAGAAAGTAGTATCCAAGAGGTGGTGTAAACGGCCCCGCAACGGAGAGATAAGGATCTCCCCAGTAAATCAGCTCGAGAATGGAAGAGATTGAAAATGCGTATCTTTCTCCGATGAATTTTGTGAGAATCAGGCCCAATCCGAATATTGCAATTGCTGGACCCAGAACGAAGAGCGATGCATTTCGACTTGAATTTCCCTGCGCTAAAGAAATGAGACCAAGGGCAACTATCACAAGTCCCATGAAAAACATGCGCGTATGGGTGGATTTGCTCGCTGGAGGCTCAGTTATGTTTCTGATTGCCCTTATGATATTCAGCCTGCTGACTCGCCAGGATGAAACAATGATTGTGAGATAGGTGATGAGTATGCCTGAAGAGAAGGCAAGAATCAATGTCTCTGGAGTAAATGTAAAATTGTCTATTATCAGAGAAGAAGAGCTCGTTGCCCCAGATACACCGATTACGTTTGAACCGAATATGTAGATCATGACGAACGCGATTCCGATACCCGAAACTGCGCCGATGGACGAGGATAGGAGCGAGTAAAAGAATCCTTCAAACATGAACTGTTTTACCAAGTGATTCCTCTTCATTCCCAGCGCTCGGGCCATGCCCATCTCTTGCTTCCTTTCTTCTGAGAGCATCACAAAGACGTTCACTATGAGCACAGTTCCAACTGCAACAGTAAAGCTGCTCACTATCAGAAAAATTTGTGAGGTGGACGTTGCTGCTTTCAACGCGCTAAATACGCTTTCGTTTTTGTCACCGAATGCGTAAAGCGGGCCGCTGTTCCCTAGCGAATTGCCTAGGGATTCAAGTGTCGCGTTTGCAAGAGCTCCAACTCGATTTGTATACCGTATTGAATCTTGAACTCCTCCCGTGTTTGTTATCGCGATGAAGTTGATCTTGCCCTTTTCACCGGTGATGCTCTGCGCGACCTGCAAATTTACGACGATATGGTCGCTTCCGTATGGAAAGCCTGACCTTGCATGACTGTAATCTATTCCAGTAATTGTAAGAGTGGTTGTGTTTCGACCGTAGAAAACTTCCAGTTTGTCGCCCACCGAGGCATTGATGTCTCGCGCAGTCTGGTAATTCACAATAGCACCGTTACTACCTGTATCTGGATTGATTGTCTTCCCGTTTCTATCAGTATAATTGCCCAATATAGAAGTAGAGTTGGGATAGACTCCGATCAGAATGACCTGCGCTTGCCCGACATCGCTCCTCTTGTCGAAAATGGAAACAGTGCTGATGATTTCGGGGGTTACTCCCGCGACGTCTTGATTTCCGAGAATGTGACTTCTCAGGTTGTCGTATACTGAATAGTTGAAAAATTGATATCCTACCTGCGGATTGAGATTGTAAACGCCTTCGTCCACAGCCCCATAATTAGAGTATGCCTCGCTTGTCAGGATGTGGGTAGATGTGTCCCCCGCGACGAGTGAACCCGAAATCATTGCCGTTCCAATAAGCAGTCCGAGAACAACGAGGATGGTCGTCGTCTTCCTCCGAGTGAAGTTGCGCAAAGCTATGCGGCTCGAGGCGCTGTCTTTTAGCATCAAGGCTATGGTAAGAATAAGCAGGAACAGCACGGGAGAAAGAATCGGCAGAATGGAAGTGGGAAACGATGTCATGCTGAAGCCTCAGGCATTTGATTCACTCATTGGAATTATCTTCATCTAACTCTGTGGAACTAGAGAGGGAGGGAGGGGAAGAAGTGTCCTTAGTTCTTACGATCTGTCCATTGCGCATCACGACTATCCTATCTGTCTGACTCGCAACGGCTTGGTCATGAGTTACGACAATAAGAGTCAAACCAACTTCTCTGTTGAGTTTGCGCAGCAGGCTGATTATTTCAAGAGAGTTCTCGGAATCCAAATTACCCGTGGGCTCGTCCGCCCAGATAATGGAAGGACTGTTTGCAAGAGACCTGGCTATTGCCACTCTTTGCTGCTGTCCGCCAGAAAGCTCTGAAGGCCTGTGGTCCTTCCATTCCTCCAATCCGACAAGAGAAAGAGCCTCTATCGCTTTTCTCCGGGCTAGCTTTTCATCAACGTGGGAAATGATCAGCGGAAGTTCAACGTTCTCCAGTGCGCTCAGAACAGGAAGTAGGTTATAGGATTGAAATATGAATCCCATCTTTTTCGCTCGAAACTCTGATTTCCTGTTGTCAGACATTTTGTGAACGTCTACACCGTCAATGATCACTTTTCCTCCAGTAAGGTCGTCAAGACCAGACAAGCAGTTGAGAAGTGTCGTCTTACCGCATCCTGATGGACCCATTATCGCAATCATTTCGGACGTCCTGACTTCGAGATTTATTCCGCGCAAGGCTTCGACTTTGATAGCTCCCGAAGAGTAAATCTTGCTCACGTTTTGTGCTTTCACCATCGCGGAATCCTTTGGACCGGAATCTTCAGCCAAGCAGTTCACTCACTCTTATTGCCGGAGCACTCACATCGTCCATCCCAATCACGGGGCGTTAAAAGTTTTCGAAGGTTGGGCTGATGTCCTTGAGATCATGCTTCGTACCACAAGCAATTCTGAAAAGTAAGAAGCAAAGGCTAGCAGAAAGCCCAACGCCATAACAACCGAGTAAACAGGATCCTGTCCGTAAAAGGCGAACAACCTTCCTGCCTGGCCCGCCAGAGTTACGAAAATCAATGCCATCGCTGAAGTAGCTATTGCAGGAATGCTACGAGTTAAGGCCGAGACGACTAGGATGACCAGACCCAGTCCTACAAGAAGCAATCCAACGGCGTAGTGAGCAGTGAAGATGCCACCCCGAGGGTACGGGGCGACCAAATAGGCGTTCACATAAATTCCGAGGAAGTATTGCAGCGCCAGCACGATCAAAACTGCAAGCAACAGAAATCGAAGAACAATCGGTTCCTTCGATACTGGTGGGATTCGCGAGGATGACTGTTCTGCCAGGTTTTAATCGCCGGCGGCGCGTCCGCGGTATTATTTATACGTTACGCAGTTGATATCAGAATACATACAGCATGCGCGAGATAGCTCCTGACCGCTTCTCGCATGGTCTGTTTCTTTGCCTCATACCGGCTCGTCACAGTCATCAGTCTGTGTAATTCGAGATGCACGAATGCCCACATCGACATCCCAATCTGTTTCAGAATCCCGCCCTAGTCGAAGTATTTAGCAGCGCTGTGTGCGAAACGATTGCGAGTTTACCGCGGGTCTGCTCAATCGATTCTTCATATCACGCACGGGATTTCGAGTTCCAGCAGTAGCAGTGGCGAAGATGCAAGGAGGGGAAAAATTTTCCTTCTCGAGTGATCGTGGGCGATTTTTCCACGAATGACTCAATGCTCCTGCTCGTGAGGCTAGGCTGCGAATACGCCTTCTTCTACAACATATTTTTTGCGTGCCAAATCCATCAGGTTCCTCGTGAACACTACACCGTAGATTGCGACAATCACTGCGAATATTATAGAGACGTAGGCTGCCGCAGCTATCTGCCCGTTAGCCATGTTGGCGGAGATATAATACATCATTCCGAACGGAACCTGAAGACCATTTGGGGCGACAGTAGGGGCTATGTTTGGCCAAAATTCTCCTATCGCTATCCCTGCCCACGCACTGTTTATCGTGCTGGAAAGACCCGTTATGATGTAAGGTAACGTGGAAGGGAAGATTACACGCCTCATTCTTGTTGAGAAAGGTAACTCATGGTTTCTTGCGAGCTCATTGAATTCAGAAGGTATGGCCTGAACCCCAATCCAGAAGTCAAAGAAAACGTAGTAAAAGCAACTCAAGAAACCAAGGATAAATATGTATACTTCAGAGTAAATGAAAGGAAGTGTGTGTTCCAAGAACGGCAATGTAAAGATGAATATGAGCGGGAAGTAAGCTGGTGCTGGGAACGCGGCGAATACCTGGATCAGAGGAAGGATGGTGTCCCCCGCGCGGCGGTGCGTTGCGAGCAGGTAACCGACAGATACAGCGAAAGCAAGTGAGGCCAAGGTGATCAGAGTTACTCGCAGGTAGTCAGCCCCCACGTACTCAAGAAGTCTGGGTGTTTCCTGAAGGAAGGAGTACCATGTCGACACCGGCACGGAAATGACTATTCGGAGCGACGAGTACAATACGTAAGCGAAAAGGAGAAACAGGATAGCGTACATCACATACTTGGCGATTCCGTTATGACTTCGGTTTTCCTGCACAAGGTTGCCGGTTTTTGACCTAGCCGCCAACCTTGGGACGTTCCTCATTTGAGCCCTGAACGCCCGCCACGGATATGCAATCCTCCCCCGCCACCTACCTGCGTACCTCTTTATGGCGTCTGAAGTATCAACTCCATACTTCGCTACCGCCCACCTGCTGAGCCTGGAAAGGGCGAAAGTGACGACCGCCACTGCGATGGCTATTGAGGCAAGGGAATAGTATACACCTACAAAGTTTCCGCTGCTGAGGTACTCTGTTATCAGCGTCCCGATGCCGAATGTCGAACACGTTCCCCTCGGACAAACACTTGCCGTGGCTGCTCCAGCTGTGAACACTTCGCTAACCGAAATGTAGAAAAACGCATCTGCGAAGCTTGAAAAAATATTGGAAGTTAGGCGCGGTATGGAATGTGGGATATAGAGCTCTTTTAATCTCTTGAAAAATCCAAAACCATAGTTGTCAGACACTTCGATAAGGTGCTCTGGTACTGTCTTGAACGCTTGGTAGGTGCCAATCCAGATGTTCCAGGCGACGGCGTCGAACACAAGAAAGTCCACAGCCAGCTCCACACCAAAACGCGCTGGCAGGGCTAGGACGAAGATGACAAGGACAAAAGGGAGGAAGCCTATTACCGGTATGGATTCGAGGACGTTCACGAGAGGTATGTAAACACTCTCGAAACTCCTGCTTTTTATCGAGGCATAGGCAAGCAACCAGCCGGTGATTATGGACAGCCCTATGAGACCAAATATCCTCCCCAACGTGGCAAGGGTCGCGAAGGGGATAGCGAGGTCCATAAGACACACGCTACCTGATAGATCTGATATCTAGGCCCCTATACAGAGTGTCGACGTAGTCGTAGAATAGAGGGTCGCGTTCGTCTCTGGGTCTAGGCAGGTCTATCCTAACAACGTCTGTTATTCTCGCAGGAGAACCATTCATTATGTAGACTCTGTCAGCAAGTTGAACCACCTCATGGAGGTTATGAGACACTAGCACCACCGACTTCAACGTTGTCTCGGGGTTGAAAACCAGTTCATGCACCTCCTTTCTTATTTCGTTCGCCGTCAACTCGTCCAGATGTACAAAAGGCTCATCGAGAAGAAGTACCTCTGGCGAAGCTCCTAATGCACGCGCGAGTGCAACGCGCTGACGCATTCCCCCACTCATCTCCTTTGGATAGAGGTTCTCCGCTCCTTCGAGCCCCACAAGGGATAGCATCTTCTTCGAAAGCTGGATTGCCTCATCCTCCGTCATATTCTTGTCCGAGAGAACGAGCCTTACATTTTCGAGCGCTGTCATCCAAGGGAAGGTCGCGATAGACTGATGGACGAGCGAGATCCTGGAAGAGGGGCGGCGCACCTCGACTCCGTCGAGAAAGACTCGTCCAGTCGTGGGTGGTATTAGGTGAGCGATAACCCGGAGCAGTGTCGATTTGCCAGTGCCAGTTGGCCCCACGACGGCCACCAGCTCATCCTTCGCTGTATACAGATTTATATCCACGAATATTGTCTTTGAATTAGGAAATCTGTAGCTGAGCTCTTGGCAATCCAGAACAACCAATTCCCTCTGATCCCTACGCTCATCTACAATATTTCGAATTGTCAAAAAAAAGCGCCCCTCATCCACGCCCCCCCAGAGCCGTTTTTATACCTAACTGTGTAATTGGGGGAGGTGCTACTCAAGTCCTGTGAAATTAGTCAACGATTGTAGAGGCCAAATGCGGGGCCCAGATGCTTCTATTCCCTGATCCATGAACCTCCGCTCGATTAATGGGGGGGCCGGCGAGGTCTAGGTAACATCTGATAGCGGTCCCCGTTCCGTTTAAAGCAGCCATCTGCAGAACTATTGATGAAAATATATCGCCGGAAGGGCGCTAGGGACCTTCTTTAAAGGAGGACTGACAAGCGCGATACCCAGTACTAGGGCCCTGCAGTTTCGCCGATTTCAAGGGAGCTTCTCGCCTTTTTGCGAGGCTTGAAGAGGATGAACTCCTGGTACGAAGCGAGGGGGAGGTATGCTATCTTCCACCCACTATTCACCGAGTACCTGAAGAAACAATGATGGGAGCGCGGGCAGAGGTCAGCGGAGCTAGCCTGCTGTGCTCAGAAGTACGCCCACCTCGACGCAGAGCCGGAAGGTCAGGATTCTGTCAGCCTTTATTTCAAAAGTTCAGCTTTCCCCCTAAGCTTTTCCGGCATCCTTCTCGGAGTCAGCCGGAGAAAGACAAGTGCATACTCAGTTTGACTTTGTACTCGGCACAGACTTAACTCGGTCTATAGATTAGCGCTACTTGAGTTCGGCAAAGGAGAGAGGAAGGTTTTTGGGGAGCTAGAAATGCGGAAATTATTATAAATAGCCGACGCTCCCTTTTCAGCTGTGCATGCCGCGTTTGCGTTTACGCTACTTTTACTTTGCCTAGCCAGTGCTGCAGGGGTAATCGCGGCAGTTCCTCAGACCCTTCCCCTTGCGCCAAGCTTACTGACTTCTAAACAGTCCAGCACTCACAGTGTAGAGTCAGGGGCAGGTCTTCCTGCGGGCTCGCCAAAAGGAGCCCTGCCAGTGCTGGCGAACAAAACCCCCGAGTCTGCAATCCCAGCTGCAAACTACGATGAGCAGCTTGGTGAGACCTTGACACAGAATTTTATAACGCTTGCATACAACATCACGGCACTCACGCAGACTGACTCTTACGGCTACGGCCCCTCCTACTTTGTGAATGGTTACATGAACGGAGGCTGGTGGTATCAGGCCGGGCTGGCCTATGACTGGCCCTACGCAGCGGGGGGTTACAATCCCGGATTTAATCTGCTCTACGAAGTGTGGAATGCGAGCGGGAGCTCGGTATTTCCTTCTCAAGGACGGGCAGGCATGCTGAGCCTTTCGGGCCCCGTGAACAGCGGGGACAAAGTGCTGGTTGGCATACACTACGACAACGCGACGAACGAGGTTTCAATGTACGCCCTCGACTGGAACACTGGCTCCTACGCCCTCATCTCCTACGCAGCACACGGCTCCTATTTCGAGGGAGACCCAAACTCCGCATCTACAACTCAAGGTTACTTTACTGGACCAATGACGGAGTGGTACCACGTCAGTCCTTACTATGGAGGAGAGCAGGTGCAGACTTATTCAGATGGTGGTTTCCAGCTTACGTCGGCGTGGTTGTGGGCGGACGAATTCAATCCAACTTCAAATGTTTCCGAGTTCTCCTCCTCGACCAACTCTCCAGTCAGCTTTTCACCGCCAGCCGAGCTGCAACCGTTTGCTTCAAACGGGGCGGTGGAATACGGAAGCGCCTACGAGTTCGTGACTGGTGCGCTCCCCCTTAGCCTTACAAGCGGAAGCCTCAATTCAGAAACCACGGACGCCAATTTCTCTTCGTCTGTGGCTTTCAGCCTGAGCGTTAGCGGAGGAGTGCCGCCGTATACTTATGCGGTCTACGTTGGTGGAACCCAAGTATACTCTTCTCAGTTCTCCGGAGGGTCACTTTCCACTTCTGTGCCAATCCCGGGGCTCGCCGCCGGGACCCGTTACTACGATATTGTGGTCACAGACTCTGACGGCAATTCGGTAACTACCGGTGACGGGCAAATCACAGTGAATCCTGATCCTTCCGTCAGCGGCTCATTGTCGCAGAAGAACTACGATGCCGGTCAAAACCTAACAGTGTACTACAGGGCTTCTGGCGGCACTCCTCCTTATACCATTAGTATCTCGGTGAATGGCACTGCAGCCCAGAACGGGACAGTGCTCAGGAGTCTGGGGGCGCACGTCGCCTATGTCAAACTCGTGGATTCCGTGGGCTACGTCGTGAAGTCGAGTCCGCTTGAGTTTGCCGTGAACCCCGACCCTTCGAGCAAGCTGTCAGCAGTTAGGACCACGACTGACGCTGGACTCACTGTCGAGATAAGTGATATGGTTCTGAACGGAACAGCCCCCTACTCTTACGCCTGGTACGTAAACGGCGCAGAGTCGAGCGGCACGTCCAGCTTTGGTTTCAGTGCTTCCCAGCTTGGGCGTTATACCGTGTACTCTATTGTCACCGACGCAGCTGGGTACAGGGTGAAGTCCGGCAATGTGACGCTCGACGTGAATCCCGACCCGGTAATATCGTCTTTCAGCGTATCACCACAGTCCTCCAACTTCTTCCTGCTGGCCACTTCAGCAAGCGCAACTGGTTCGGCATCCTCTGGAACCGGTCCCTATACGTATGAGTGGTATGATAACGGGTTGCTGGTATCCAATACGACTTCTCCGAGTTATACCTATCAGTTCAAGAATATGGGTGAGCACACCCTGCAACTAAAGGTGCTGGACGCAGCGGGTTATGTCGTGAGCTCTCAGACCGTGGCCATCGATTACACCTACAACTTTCTCACAATAGGACTGGTCGCGGCTGTCGTCGCAGGTGTAATCGGAGGCGGGCTGGCAGTCTTGCGCAGGCGGAAGGGCAAAGGCGAAAGTGGGACAGAAGCGGCCGCAACAACAATGGCACAGCCGCCGGTTTCTCAAGCGCCGCAAAATACTGCTCCCCCTGCAAAGACGGAGCCCTCGATAGCTTACTGCCCGGAGTGCGGCCACAGGTTGACCGGCGGTAACTTCTGCGAAAAATGCGGAGCCAAACTTTCAGGCTAAAGTCGAAGCAAGCTTGGGAAAGGCGAGCACGTAGCTCCAATTATGACTATTGTATTCGGTTTGGTAATGGAAAATATTCGCAGATATGATTACAGCTCGCGTCATGACGGGTTTCGCGATTGACAGTTAGTCGCCACCTCTTGCTTGACCCTATCCCTTCTTCTGCTTTTCCTTCACATGATACCTTTCTGTATATCACTGCGGTCCAGTCGCCGGCAGGCAACCCGCCAAAGAGAAGTCTCACGAACGGTCAGGCAAGCTCGAAGTATTACTCGTCACCGGAAACACTTACTCTGCTTCTTCCATTGGGTCTGGACACAGATGCGTCCCGGCAGTCGCCGCAGTGAACCATCTCGCCGGCTTCATTGCGGTGGGTGAGTGAAGTCCCGATTCCCGGTTGTTCGCTCAATGGTCAGATAGGAGGGTTACCCGCAAAGAGCGGGGAGATTCGCGCATGTAGAGAGGGCTACTTCCGTAACGAGTCCCCGGGCGATGTTTAAACGGGCAGAGCAGCCCGGGCCAAAAGTCACAGGCTTCGTCAAGGGAGAGAGTCGCTCTCTCTTCCCTGCGTGAACGGACCACGTGCAGAGGCATCGGTTTCATCAGGCAGATTGGCGTTCGGATAACCCGTGGTTGTAAGAAGTTTCGCGGGTTCAAAATCTGAACTTTCTTCCCGGTTTAAATCGTCGGGGTTATAGTTAGCCCGCGCTTCGAAATGCTCGAAATCGATGACCTATCCGTGACTTACCGGAAGGGTTCAGATGCTTTGAAGGGAGTTAACCTGAAGCTCCATAAGGGCAAGGCGGTCGTGGTCGGCCCAAACGGCTCCGGCAAAACCACCCTACTCAGAGCCACGCTGGGGCTTGCGCCGATAAGCCGCGGACGAGTGCGCGTCTTTGGACTAGACGTGCAGAGTATCAGGACCGATACCAGGCTTTCGACCAACGTGCTTGAAGTCTATCGTCTCGCCCGGCTGCGAGTAAAGGACATAATTTCCCTTTACGCGGAATTGAAGGGCGCAGATCCAGCGCAGTCGCTCAAGATGATCGACGACTTTGAACTCGGCGGCATACTGAGCAAGTGGATATATGAACTCAGTTCGGGCCAGCAAAAGCTGCTCGGAAACATACTCGCGCTGAGTTTCGAGCCCAGGCTCTGTCTGCTCGACGAGCCCTTCGACCAGGTTGACCAGTCCCGCAGGCTGAGGCTGGCCCAGCTGCTTCGGGATTTCCCTGGAGAAGTGCTCCTGAACACTCACGAGTTTGGCCTGCTGGACAGGCTGGGAGACTCTGCGCTCTACTTTATGATCGAAGGCAGGTTATTCGGAAGTTTCGAGCTTTCGCAGCTTACGAGGCTGTATATCAGCCGCGGGGAGGTGGCGGGTGCGCTCGTAACGCTCGACACTTCCTACGGGAAGTTCTCGGTGACTCTGGACAGGGGCGAGGCCGCAATAACCACTTCGACTTCGCTTGAAAGGTTGCTCGAGGCGGTTGCGTGATGGCCGTAATCAGCTACTATACCCGGAGCCTGCTCACGAACAAGAGCCTGTGGGGCTGGGGAGTGCTCTTTATGGGTTTCTGGCTCGTCCTGGGAGCCTACATATTCGTCCAGAGCGGAGAAATTGCTACAGCCCAGGCCGCTCTGGCTTACACCGCAGACTGGTACGGGATAATCGCGCTGTTTTCGCTGTCGAGCCTGTCAACCAGTATCGCGTACTCTATCTATTACGCTTCGCCCGCGCTCGCCTACTGCTTCCGCTATACAAAACTCAGGCCCATCACATATCTCCTGAATTTACTGGGTTCGTCCTCCTTTCTGGGCGTGTTTCTCAGCCTCATCATGCTCGGGGGGACCTACGCGCTCTACAGCACGAGATTCGGATTCAATCTAAAGCCGAGCGATATTCCGGCTGCCGTGATCTTCTCCGCGCTTTCTGGCGCGTTCATGCTCGCGCTTTCATCTTTCCTCGTGCTTGTTGTGAACAACTACCTCGGGCTCCGGAACGTTTCCTTCGTCTCATTCGTTCCGCTCCTTCTATCCTATGTCTTCGGGTTCGGCCAACTTTTTACGTCGCTTCCGACTGTGCTCCTCTATTCGTCGCCCATGACCGCAATGATTGATTTGCTTTACCACTTTTACAGCGGCTACGCTCCTACGGTTGTGCTCACCAACCCCTCGAGTGCAGCTCTGGACTGGAGATTGATGGCAGCGAGCCTGACAGCGTGGACACTCGTTCTGCTCCTCACAAGCGGATTCCTTCTCGGCCGGATTAGGCCACGCTCGATAGAAGAGGCCCGCCAGGCTTGACGGTCGGGGGCGAGCTTTCGCGGGACGAGCTCGAGTGGGTTTCCAGGCGCACTCTCGATTTCGAGGAGTATGTGCTGCGCAGAGCGTGGGGAGTTTTCTACGCGACGTGGGCGGCAGCCTATCTCGCCTATGTGGGTTTGCCATATCTTATTTCGGGACTGCCGAATGCGTTCGCATGGCCGGTTTATGCGCTAGGCTATGGCGTAGTGAGCATTTCAGCTGGCATACTCGCAGGCAGAATTTTTCTCACTGCGGGACGCACGCTCAGATTGAGAAGGTCACTGGAGCCCGAGAGCTGGAGCGGGGGGTTCGGGCTTCGGTTCATTGCAGTGTTCGTTCTCTTCTTTGCGTCAGCGGGACTGAGCGTCTACTTTTTTGGAGCAAGAGGGATTTCGCTCTACTTCGTGGTGTTGCTGGTTTACGATGTTTATCTATTCCGGCTGCTGAAATCAAGCTTTGGAAAGCTATCTTTTGACGGACTTGTGGCTACGATAAGCTACGGAGCAGGCGCGCTCGCATCTTCCGCTGCAGCGGCTCTCGGGCTCTGGGATTACGTCACAGCGGCGTGGGTTGTGACCGCGGCCTGCTGGCTGTTTTCTTCGGTGTACGCGCTCTATCACGCCCCCGAGGTTTACGCTGGGGGCTCTTTCATGGTGGAGAGAGATTAAGAAAAGAGAAGAAGAGGAAGAGGGGACGGCTGCGGCCAGCCGGAACGAGCGCCTGAAAGAGTTCGCGAGCCTGCTTGACGAGCCCGCGCTAAGGTCCACCGCGAGACTGCTCATTCTCGCATCGCTAGCGCTCAACCGCCGAATGGGTTTCGCTACGCTCTTGCAGCTCACAAGTCTGGGGAAGGGCAGCCTGAGCGCGCATCTCGACCAGCTCGAGGAAGCCGGCCTGCTCAGGCTCAGGCGAGTGTTCACAATCGCGGGTCCCAGAGTCGTCGCTGACATAACTCCGAAGGGACTCGACGCGTATGAAAAATACATAGGAGTGCTTGAGAAGCTGGGCAGCGCCCGAAAGGAAAGCTCGCAGGACTAGGCTTGAGGCATGGCTCGGAAGTCAAGTTACACAGTGACTGTTTGAGTGTTGAATTGACTGATTGAGTGGCACCGCGGACTCATGTTGTCTAGCTCAAGGCGGAGGAAACTACCGCAGATATTTTTCTGGCGTGGGGGGGGGGAAACAAAGTTACACACGGGGTAGCACGTTCTTGCGAGAGTTGGGCGCTCAGCTAAAACGGGCAGAAAGCGATATCAGACGCTTGAGCATGCCCCGGGAAGTGTCACAGCCGCCCAGTTACAGCGCCCAAACGCCCGGAAGGTTCGGACCGGAGAACGAGTTCGTGCTCCCGAATTATGACGGATACTGCCTGAACAACGTTCCCCGGGCGATACGGGCTCTGCTGGAGGGCAGAGGGCGTGCCGCAGGAAGGCTCGGCTCTCTTATTGAGAGCAGGACCGGGTTGCGGGATGTGAGAAACATCGTGCTCGTCCTCGCGGACGGCCTGGGTTACGGGCTCTGGGAGGAGCACGCAAACGACCCGGGGTTTTTTGCGACCGTTACGAAAGCAGGGTTTGCGCAACCGATAACGACCGTCTTTCCGTCGACTACGTGCGCCGCGCTCACTACGCTTGCGACAGGGCTCACTCCCCAGGAGCACGGGCTCGCAGAGTGGTTCCTGTACCTCAGGGAAGTGGACGCTGTTATCGAGTCGCTTCCCTTCCGGCGCATGGGCTCAGAGATGGTGGATGAGCTCCTCGCCGAAGTCGATTCGCGCGTGCTTTTCAGCGGAAGGCCGGTGTTCGAATCGCTGAGCGAGAAAGGAGTGGATTGTCACTCGCTCCTTGGTCGCGGGATAGCATCTACTGCTTACACCAAGTTGTCACTTTCGGGGTCGAACATAACGGGGTATGATTCGCCGCAGGAGATGTTCCAGAGTGTTACAAAGATAGTGAACCGTGCCCGGTCTCCGACGCTGGTTTACGCCTACCTCCCAAACGTGGACAGCGCCGAGCACAGGTATGGCCCGAGGTCGGATGAGGCGGCGCTCGAAGTGGCCTCGCTATCCGCTGGTCTTGGAGAGTCTTTGAGGGGGCTTGAGAGCGCGGCAGCAGATTCCACGCTCGTAATTCTCACCGCGGATCACGGTCACGTCCAGACCAAGCCTGAAGAGATGCGATACCTGAACCGCTACCCTGCTCTTGTATCCGCTTTTGAGCGAGGGCCCACTGGCAGGCAAATACTTCCGGCAGGTTCGCCGAGGGACGTTATGCTGCATATCAAGAAGGAAGATTACTTTGATGCGAAGGCGTTGCTCGAGGCAGAATTGGGAAGCCTAGTTGTGGCGCTTTCGACAGATGACGCGCTCGGGCTTGGATTGTATGGGAGAGGCTCGCCAGCCCAGGCGTTCAGAGAGCGAGTGGGGAACCTCCTCCTCCTTATGCGGGATTCGGAAAGCGCATGGTTCGAATTTGAGGGTGCACCTCCTCTTGACTTGGTAGGGATGCACGGTGGAGCTACGGAGGACGAAATCATGATACCGCTCGCCGTGGCAAAGGCAAGCTCGTTCAAGAAGTGACTACTTTCGCGGGGCTTTGAGCGCGGGCCGTGGGCTCTTCCAAAGTGAACTTGGGAACTCGTGAATCCCGTCGCAGAGTCTAACTGCCAGTGTCAGAGTGGAAGGGGTGGAGGCGGCACATAGAAAGAGTGGATGCTGCCACACACCTCAAAGCGGGTGTTACTCAGAGCAGCCTCGCGTCGCTCGAATTGAACGCGATGAAGACTCTCGAAGGATTATTCGATAGACGGAGCAACGCGCCGCGTAACTGGGCCTGAAAAACTACAATCGGATAGAAAGATTTCTGAATGTGTCGGGGCAAGGCTGATGTGGTGCGCAAACCTCTACTTGTACTATGGAAAGTCTGCAAAGTTCTAGAGGTTCCACTCCTCAATCTCTCTTTTGATTTTAAAGAGAAGATGAATCTCTTTTTCTGAATCAGTCTTCCACATGTCAGTAGTGGCAGCCATTACCGGCGGACTTCTGAGCCTTCTGCTAGCATGAGTACGCTACCAAGCGCACACTGTCTCGAACTCTTTCGCCAAATAAGGAACTTCCTTGATATGGATTTCTCATATGAATTGCAGTCGCGTTGCAACAATGGATTATTGCTTAGACGAAACTGGGTGCCGAGGCGACTGCGGTTGAGATCAAGCGTCGGATACAGAATCTGCCCTCAAATTGAACTCTCTTTAAAAGAAGGAGAGTTACGTCCGTTATCTACTTCCAATAATGATGCATGGGGCCATCGATTAAGTGGTCAAAAGCAACGAGTCGGCAGGTACAGGATTCGCAGGTTGCTCAGAGAGTCGTGGCGCAGTTGGCTACCGAGAGAACCACTGGGCACGGGAATGGACTTCGGGCATTTTCTGGAAATAGATTCGCTAGGTAGTGCAGTTACTCGCTCCGAGATTTTCACGGACTGCTGGAAGGAGGTCAGTGAGCAGATGCGGAAACTTTACGCTACGCGAGATTTGGAACGTTTGTTCAGCGTGAATGGATACTTCACCTCTTGCTCCCCTACCTGGCTCCGAATAGAGAAAGCTGGAGCATCCGGCTCTGCGTATGTGATTGGCATTAGAGGCCGACGAGCCCTTCCTAATATGGAATCTATGGCATATCATGTAAGCAAGCCAAGTATTCCCGGTACGTCAAGCCCTTCCGCAGCTTCAGGGAGAATTGAGGTTCAAGCTGAGGGAGAAGGGAAGGTGGAGTAGCACTTGGAGAGTGGAAAAACGGACTACCTCCTCCGGGCGTTCGTCTCCGAGCGCGCACTCACTCCTTCGAAGAACCCGCCGCTCTGCGACGCGTGTGCAGAGCCCTTCGAGAAGGTCGAGGAGCGGGCGGGCTTCGATGTCGCCGCGCTCGTGCTAATAGATTCAGAGACCGGAGAAGGCTCTCTCTGGGGGCTCGTCTGTCCGAAGTGCGTGAGCGTTTACCACGGGGAGCTTTCGGTAAAGACCGAACGGGAGGAACCAGAGGCAGCACGGGCGCTAAGGGGTGTGCTCGGCCATCCGCTTATGATTGAAACCATCGAAACAGACGAAGAGTTTTACAACGCTCTCCGGAGAGGAGTTTCGAAGTGAGCGACTCCGGAGTGCGCGGGGGAGAGAGCGGTCGAGCGATAGCGCGGCCAGCCGTGAATACTTGAAGTGTTCTTCCGGCGGTTCTGACGAATGGACGCAAAGATGCGTGGTTGTCGTACGTGTAGCAAAGACCGCGGAGGGCTACGTGGACGAGTTTGACGGTTTGGAGGGTGGGGCGTAGAGTGCACCCAAGTGCGCGAGAAATGCAGGAAGAGTTTCGAGGACGCCCCGGCCAAAAGAATCCGACTCACCGCGCACGTCTCTTTTCGCTTTGGGCACTGGCCAGGCTCGACAAGAAGCGCCACCGGGCCATCGAAGTCCTCGAGTGCGGTGAGCGCCGTCGGAGTTTCAACGTCGTTGCAGCGGTTGTTTGTCTCGAGCCAGAAGGTGCAGCCTTTGCCTATTGGCTGCCCTCAAGACTATCAGGCACGCGATCGGAAAGTGCAGTGTCTATGGCTTGACTAGGAGCTCGATTATCCCTACGCTGGGATACACCACGAATCCGATGGACTCGCCATTGCTCACATATGAAAAGGCATAGCTGCCGTCTTCGGAGGGCACCTGCCCGCTACCACAAAATCCGTTCGAGCAGGTGTAGCTTATGTTGAAACCACTGGGTTCTCCCGGAAGGCCAGTATAGGGCAAACGAGTGAACTTAATCCCATCGAAAGTGACCGAGCTACCCACTGGAAAAGAGCCGAAAGTGACGTTCTCCGCATAGGGATGCTCTGCTAGGAACTGCTTGAGCGTCATTACCTCAGGAGCTGTGGTAGTGGGAGCTGAGGGAGGGGCAGGGATTCCGTACCAGATGACGAGCGCCACCAGGCCCAAAGTAGCAATCGCCAGAATTACCCCCACTGGTTTGCTATTTCCCAATCTAGTTTCTGAATCTCCGCGGAACGTCATAAACATTGCACTCTGAGCTTTTTTGCGTAGAAGTAGGAACCTAGCCCTGCCTTATGAGCCTAGAGCAAATATTCATCGATAAGATATACTCGCTGCTTAGGGAGGGCTCGCCCAATGTGTGCTTCCATGCAGCGCAAGTCTCTTCTTGTTCAGAGCCTCCAGCTTCGTCGGAAAGTAAGACGTCGCTTGGCACCATTCAGGCCCCCAAACATGGCCGAATTTGAAAGTGGGGCTGTCGCAACTCCTCTTCAATACGGAGCCGCGCTTCCTTCTCGGTGACGAATTGGACAAGATGATCGACTTGGACTAGGCTGTGCTACTCCCTCTTTGCGAGAACGGGATCGTTCCAGAAACAAAGTTCGGTATGCCGAGAGAAGCTAGGCTTGCCACAAGGGTCTGCGAAGCTGCGAACAACCCCCGGTGCGTTCCTGAGGAGGTCCGGTCTAGGTTTCTCGTGCTGAAGTTTCGGCGTTACTCCCCCGAACGGTACGGGACTGCAGTAAAGAGAATCCTTGTAAAAAGGGAAGGGGTGCAGGCAGAGCTGGCGGAACTATGTCGCGGAAAGGGTCAGCAAAGGGCTTGACACAATAGAACTCAGGGATTCCATAAAATCGGCAGACTGACCCGGAACAGGGAGGAAGTGGACGTGATTCTCGGGTCGATAGACAAATGCAGATGATTGTGAAATCTATCCTGAACGAATCGGCACTTGGCTGACCCAGCCAGCCCGATTCGGAAGAGAGTAGGTTCGTTGGTTCTCGGCACTCGGCTCAAAAACATTACGTCGAGGTGATTTTCAGGCCCATCCCAGAAATCCCAGCTTACTTGCCCAAAAAAAAGGCTAAGTAAAAATTCAAAAAATACGGTGAAGATTATCAAAGGGTCTGCCTGAAGGTGTAGCAATGCTACGATAACAGTTTCGCGAATATAAAAGGCATATACTCTGAAATTTTCGGACTGATCAACCGCTGCCTGAATGTGGGCGAAGATGAGTAACTGGATAAGAGCCTTGAGAGGATTGCGCGTCTATTCAATAATCATCTCATATCCTGCGCGAATCAATGAATGTAAAGGCAAGGGGGGCTGTCTCTGCGCGAGTGCAGCCAGAAACGGACGAGGCGCCCCCCGGGCCGGCATTCATAACTCGACCTTTCTGAGCATATCGTCAGCAAACTTTTGCTGGGTGGTGAAATTTGCCCGAGCACGCAGTATGCGCCGTATGCGAGAAGCACGCAGAGAAGGCTCTAGCTTGCCGGGTATGAAGTCCATCAGGGTAAACCACGCGATCAGTTTTCTGTGTCATAAGTAAGATTGTCGCATTCTCCCAGAACCAGCTCTCCATTTATGGAAAGATAGCTCGAGTAGTTGTCAGCACAGCTGCCTATCTCGTCCGCAAAGGTCATCGAGACCCCAATTTGGAAAGTGTTGCAACAGCTTTTCCCCTACTTGCAAGTACATCCATCAGTTCCGCGAGTTTCCAAGCATTTTCGCCCTTAACCAGAACACCTATCTCGTAGTTGGAATACATGCCGCCCTAGGAAAAATTCGCTGACCCAACAAATGCCTTAAGTCTGTCAGAAACAACAACTTTGGCATGAAGTTGCTTTCTTTTCTCATCTAGGTCGAGAACTTGGACTGATGGCGAGTGCGATGATAGTTTGGTCAACTTCTTCTGCATGACGGGATTCTGGTTCCGAAAAGAGTTGACTACAATCGTCACCTTCACCCTCCTTTCAGCAGCCGCAGAAAGTAATTCCAGTATCTGTACGGCGCTCGGGGTAAGCAGATATGCGAGCATCTGAATTTCCCTATATGCACCTGAAATCAACTCCTCGATTACCGGTTCAATCCCTCTGACTCCTTGCCTGACCAGCTCAGGGCCAGTTGCCAAAATTTCGGAGTCGGTCATCTCAGGTTCTCTAGGAGCACAGTCCTGTCAAGCCACATATTTCGGTGTTCGCATGATGTTTCAGGGAGCAGCAGACAGCCATAACATGCGGCCCCGTTATAGTATCCCGCTTTAAATGCATGGTTCTTGCAGAGCGGGTCTCCTGAACATGACCCCGCATTTTGCATTGCTCTTTCAAGGAATTTTGAGAACTGGGGAACAAGAGCGATTAGACCACCCAGCGAGCCTTCGCTCCCGGGCTGAGTCGCATAGAGAAGCACCCCTCCTCTGGTTCTGTTTCCCTGTTTCTCAAGATAGACTCTTTCCCTGATAGAGGCAGAGGAATACCCTGCGTCTACTGCGATCGCGCGTAGTAGAAGATGACTCAGTGTATGCCACCACACGAATGCAGGACTGAGCTCGGTCCTGTGCCGGCTGTCTCTGAATACATGTACGTCATCATATTTAGATGGTTGATCTGCGGCACTTGACCAACGTTCTGATGATTCTCCGCATGGGGCGTCTTGCCATCCGTCAACTGGGTCACGTGTGACAAAGATTCCTTCACCCATGAACTGCACACCGGGGTACCATTTAGTTTTGTTCGAATCCGCAAATGACACGTCGACTATCTTGGCGAGTACTTCCGTATCGCCCTCTCTCCTGTACTCAGTGTCGACCTCTCTCCGGTACCCCTTCTGAACGGTTACAGTGCTCAGCTTTGAAACCGGCGCAATCCTAAAACACAGCTGGTCCACGGAGACTGACCTGACTGCAGGTAGCTTGATTTCAATCAGGAAGGGGGAACTCTTGTTAGGACCACTTAAGGACGGAATACCATTCAGCGAACCGTCCCTGAGCGCATTGAACTCTTCCAGTATAAGGTCCTCATAGGTGTTCAACACAGGGGTGCTCACGTCTTTTATGGCTGCTATGATTTCATTCCAACTGTACCTGAGGATGTCGTAAGCGTGGTCTTGTCCGATTAAGCGTAATTGAACTAACTTATTCAGAGACCCTTCCAGCGCACTCCTGTCCGTTGGAGGGTACCATTGCAGGAACTTTAAAACCGGTTCAAGTTCAAGCAGAGCATGGAGTTCAGTGCAACGGGGTGGAATCGCGAAGAGAGTAACCAGTTCAGGCACTCTGAGATTGGAGGCTTGTCTCTGAATAATCCTAGCAGTTTTTATGTTGCACTTCTCGCAATGTTGGGCACTCTTGTTTGATGGAGCTTCCCGTTCAGGCATCCTGCCAGTACAGGGCCAGCTCCAGTTCCTTGAGAATGCCGCACCCATCGTTCCACTACCTCCGCAACTTGGACACTCCACCCGGACTGATGACAGAGCTTGTCCGCCTCCCCGCCAAATGTACCAGTTACTGCTACTGCAGGACTGTTTGCTTCTTGTGTGAGTTAATCTGTACCAGTCGACCTCGTCCATGTGTCCCTCTGGACAGGCTAGTATAAAGCGGATGGCTTCCTCTCGCTTACTGCCAAGCATTCCGCACTGCGGACAGTTTAGTCCGGCGTGCAGAATGGAGTAATTTCCTTTGTGGCCAGAGGAGTTCAGGCAAAGTCTCCAGTTAGGAAAGGGATTGGTCCGGTAGATAAATTCACCATCTGGCTTCTCCAGTTCCGCATTGGAGGGTAGCCTGAAAATTCTCGAATTGTTCAGAAGTCCTGCAGACATTCTCTGATTGGAAATTTCGTAATCTGAGGGCTGCAGAGATGAATTCCTGTCAAACAGTCCTAAGTCGGGGCTGAGAATTACTCTTGGGCCATTCGGCCCTTCAAGGATCGCGCCCGGCCCGTAAGTTACGATATACTGAGAAGGTCTGACCTGCTGAGTGATACGGCTCGCCTACGTTTGAAAACCTGTGGTCTCTTCAATGTCGCGAAGCGAGGTAGGAGAGTTTCTGAAAACCACGCCAATACTGGGACTGCGAGCGTGCTGATGCTGCGGATCACCGAGGACCACTGATTTTGCGGGTGGACCCTTTATCGCATATTCCGTGTACACCAGATTTTGGAAGTTTTTGGCGACCGAATGCCAGGTGTCGAGTGCCCCCTTTGCATACCCAGAAACATAAAATGCGGAAGGCCGGTGAGCCGAGGGCTGAGCATTCGCGCGCACTTCCAGCAAAACTGGAATCTCGATCGTCTCACCTGTCGTCCTGTTAGAACTCATCTCTTGAGCCTTATCGTCACGGTCCCACGGGACTTCAGTATCTGTCATGTTCCTGAGCAGCGACACAATAACCGGGCCCATCGCGCGGTCAAGTACACCGGGGGCGAATGGATAGACTGTCACGGGTTCAACATATCGATGCAGTTGCCTGTGATATCCCATAAAGTACTCGTAATGGCTCAGGTCTCGCGGCCTGCCTGCCCGGTAGAAGGTCACAACTACTGCTCCGTTTCTTCTGCCCACTCTTCCGGTGGCCTGAATGTACGAGGATGTCGTCTTGGGCTGACCGTTCACAACCATCAGTCCTATCCGAGAAATATCAACACCTGTGCCGAACATGGATGTGGTAAACAGAGCGTCAGGGGCGTCTGGATAAGCGGTCCCCAAAAGCCCCAGCACAGAAGGCAGGTCGGTTGACGAGGTTCTGCTGGAGAGTTCAACAGCCCTGTCATCCGGTATGTCCCGAGACGAAGAGAGTGCCTCCAGCCTTTGGGGGATGTCCTGCCTGTAAAGGGCTCTCGCACCGGCCAGTTCTCTTACGGCATTGAAATAGCCAGTCAGAGTCCAGAAGTTATCTATATCTGAATCTGAATTGCTTCGCAGGTCTCCGACTGTCTTAAGGAGCCGGGCCCATATTCTGACCAGAGGCGTGAGTGCTCCCCACCTAGGAGCGCAAACTCCTACGTATAATCTTCCTGCTCCCCTGTCGTCTAAAGGGTGGCCTTCTTTTTCGGATACAAAAAATCTCTCTCCGAAAGCTGGACCGTAGGGAGGGAAGATTTGGAGCTTTCTCACAAACAGGCATTTGACTTGGTCAGCTGCGTTCTTTACGGTAGCAGAAGACGCAATATACTTCGGCCGGTGCTGGCTGAATTGAGAGGACAGATAATCGATGGCTGTTTCATAGATACCTGTAAGACTTCCCAGCGGTCCCTCAATCAAATGGAGTTCATCTTGCAGAACGAGCTCTGGTGGTCTCAGGCGGGGGATGTCGGCAAACAATCGTTTACTCTGCCACCCAGAAGGGCTGGGGTGCTGGCCATTGGACCCTCGATGCTGGTAATCCCTGTAATAGCCGTAAATCACATGATGGTGCTGGACATTCCCGAAGAAGGAAGCTACTCTTGGCTCGTACGGTAATCGGGCAAACTTGTCGACTGTAGCTGTAATGACTGGTGGTAATCTCTCGTATATCTGATCGTCGACCGTGCAGGCTGGAATAGGGATTCTATCGCTGAAAAATTCACTTCCTTTACGGAAGGGTTCCTGCACATGCACGTAATATCCTTTCTGATTCTCCTGCAGACCCGTTTGTCTCTCTCTCGGAGCGTAACTGCTTAAGACTCCGCCCGTGAACCATCCCATGGGGAGCTTCGCGCACCACTCCTCGTGAAGCGGACAATCTGGATTGGGGCAGAATATCTCGAAGTCGTATTCCTTTCTTTCGTTGTTCCTGTTCACATAATACCTTATGAAGTAACCCATCCTTGACGCCCTAGCCGCGCACAAGACCTGTTTACTGTCAATGCTTAGCCCAGCGGCCCGAAGCTTGCCGCAAATGTCGTTCCAGAATCCATCGACCATCTTCGGAAGGATTCGCGCTTGGCTCTTTATTTTTAGCGTTAAGGTGGCGTAATCCGGATTGGCGTTGGCAGTAAGGTTGAAATTCAGTAACTTCACATTTCTATACGACTGCCCGCACAATGAACGCACCTTGGCCTCCAGTTCTGGAGCAGAATCGAAGTTTATTATTAGATGCAGAGTTTGCACCCCAGCAGGTAGCCCCATTTCTGGGACTGCCAGCACCCCACCACATGCGGGACAGTCGAGTACCTGTGCCGGATCCCCACGTCCCTCCCTCCCTCTTAGAATGGAAATCGCGCCGGGTATGTATACAGAGTTATTACTACCGCTGGACGACGCTTGTCGAGACCAGTCCTCCAGTTTATTTGGGCTTACGTCCTGGCCAACCCAGAGCCCTGCCAAGAAGGGAGATGCTCCCCAGATAAAATTATCGTTCCTCTTGCACCCTTTGGGCCTCCACCCTAAGGCATGTCGTTGGGAGAGCCCCTGAACGCGCAAATATTCGCACGCGGTGATAAGTGCCAGCAGCCTTCTGAACTGCTGGATAGTGAGTAATCTGAGGGTATACCGGGTGATCGCAGCAACTCCTGCGCCCGTAGTGTCTACGTTCTCAGATTCTGAGCGCTTCGCCGCGACAAGTCTGCGATAGGCCAAGGCAAACGCCACAACAGCCAGATATGCTTCTGTCTTTCCAGCTCCGGTAGGAACCCAAAGCAGGTCGCAGACCTCTCTGAATTCTGAATCTGTATTGAGCACGGACTCAATTGTCAACAGTATAAACGCAAGCTGAAAGGGGCGCCACTTGAAGCCTTTCTTTGATTTCCACATCGCTTGCTGTTCCATGGCACGATTGGCGAAACAAAAAGAGAGCCTTGCATCTTCGTTACTGCACAGCAAATTCAGTCCCTTCCGCATTCGCTCAAGAGCGACTTTACAGTCATTCACAATTCTAGTGGTGATATTCGCCATGGTATTCGGTAGGCCATCAGAACTCGAGGGAGATCGCTGGAGCCCTGAGATCCACTTGGAATAACCGGTTAGTAGCGGTTTTAATGCCTCCATCAGCTCACCGGGATCCCAGCACTCAGCAAGACTCGCGCAGTTCAATTCTGGCTCTGGTCCAGAGCTCAAATCCCACTCGAGTCGAGGAGCAGGCGTCCAGTAGACAGGGATAAACTCTGTCCGCACGTCGGGTGCAGAAAAGCGATGAGCAGTCTCTCGGTCCAGCAACTGAGAGTCGACCCAGTGGGAAAGCTCATTCATGTTTGGAGACCCGTCTTGTCCATTTTTTGGCAGACTCCTTTCCGGGTCTACGTCCTTCCATACCGCTGAGCATAGATGTCCTCTGGCGAGGACTGGCCGTTTGGAATAAAGGAGTGTCAGGATTTCTTCGTCTTCCGCATCGCCTCTGTCCGGTGAATGAGCCTCGTCGCTAGCTGAAATGACCCGGCAATTATCGGAACACAAAATTCGAACTTGGGGCTGGAAAATAAAAGATTTCGAGCGGCTCTTCTGCTCATTTTGAGAAGGCAATTCATTGACCAGATAAAGGCTAACATAATACTGATTTACTCCTGACTGTTGGCAAGTGTAGTGCAGAGAGACTTCTCCCTGTCCTTTCTGGGACTTGTTTCCGTTGCCGTCAAACCAGATTGGGTAGGTAAGCCCTTCCGCTATCTTGACGACTGCGCTCTTGGGCTTTCTTTTCCAGACCGTTTCGCCATTCTCCGTCTCCTGAGAGTATGTTGCCCATGTCAGGCATACTTCCAAAGACGGTGAGCCCGAACTCTGAACTGTGAATGAGATTCCCATGGTTGGTGGCCGCGCCTTTGGGTGCAGAGCTGGGTAAAACAGAGGCGGTGCACTTACTTCTGGTGGCTCATACTGATTGTCGTCAGCCGCCGTGGCTGCAGCTACTTCTTGGAGCGGAATCTCTTCAGCCTCACCTATCTCGGAAGTGTCCTCTGCGAAGCGCTCTGCTACAGGACCTAGCACACCGGTGATGTACTCATTTCCGGGGTCTTCATGCATTGATTCATGTAGCCCTCCACGCGGTCCAAGCAGCTCTTTAGCAAGCTCCGCGACTAGCTCATTCCTCATCAAGCCTTCATATCGCCTCTTGCATGCCGGTACAGGACTCTGACCCTTGGGGGATCTTTCCCAGCTGATAATCTTCTTACCGGTGAACTGTAAAGGATGGTGGGTGATATTGCTGGCCATAATTGGCTCTCGTTCCTCAATGTGTGTCTGCTAGATTCTTTCGGCTGGCAGTGAGTACGTCCCGAACTATTGGCATCACCTCCGGGCTCGGCGGTGTGTGCTGAACTCGTCAGGTGGGTCAGATTACACAGTCCAGAATGCACGTTCAAACGGCTCATGCGATTCAGGCTCATAGTTCACGCCTCTCAGAGCTGGGCCTGAGGGACAGGAGCACTCCATTCAGCTGACTATTTATATTTTCCTTATGCTGCGCTAGCGCCTCCGCAATTCGCTCCTGTGCGACAGACCGTATCTGCAATAGTTTGCGATAGGACACACTTGGCATTTGGGATTTCTGGGCACGCAAACAAGGGCGGCTAGGTCTATCATCGCGTAACCGAAATTTGCGGGTTGTTCTCTGTCCATCAGGCGGGCTCCAAGAGACCTGAAGCGATGACTCCTCCTCGAGCTGTCGGTGATTTTTTCGCTGAATATGCGCCCCAGCACCCGGACCGTGTTCGTATCAAGAAGTACCTCAGGGAAACCGAAAGCAAAACAGCGGATGGCCGAGGAGATGTAGCTGCCTATCCCGGGCAGCAACTGCAGCTCATTTTTCTCTTCAGGTAGTTGTCCGTCATACTGGTCCACTATTTGCCGTGCGGCGTTCACCAGCATTCGCGAGCGCCAGAACAGGCCCAGAGGACGGAGCATACTTACAAGCTCTTCCTGATCTGAGTCTGCCAGTATGCGAAATGACGGATATTGTGTAATAAACTTCTCATAGACGGGCTGGACCTGCGCTGCGCGCGTGCGATGCAGGAGAGCTTCCGATATGAACACTCTGTAAGGAGTCCGTCTCGCTCTCCAAGGATAATTTCGACCCGATACTTTCCACCACCCAAGCAGTGCTCTTGATAATCCGTCAGTATCGAGCCATGAACCCGACTGAATCACGGCTGGAGAACCTCCTTTATTGCTTCAGCGAGCTTCCGGGAAAAGACCGGACTTACCGAGTCCGCAATCATCTGGTATTTCGCCGCCAGTCCTGCTCTTTCAGGAAACCTGAGGCCCTCGCTGAACCCCATTATAAGGAACGCCTCCCTGACCGAAATCACACGGTCCTTCTCTTTGAGATTACAATTCTTTCTTTTTGGTTGCAGCGAGTCGGGATGAAGTATGTATGTTTTCATGATGTTTCCAAAAGAAGGCGCCGGCTCGCCCCACTTCAGTTTATACCAGCCATACTTCCCCGAGTTGTAGAGTGGCAGATATTTCTCTATAGTATTGAGTCTGGGCCACTCATGATAGGATTTCTGCCCCCTCTCCGTGTTTCGAAGGTCCCAGATCTTGGACTTCACGGTCGATTCAGGCGACCTGCGCTTATCAAGTGCTTCCTTTACTCGACTGCTCTGGTCATTCAGCACTCCGACCGCAAAAAACCGTTGCCTGCGAGTAGCCGCTCCGAACTCACTGTACTTGATGTTGGTCTTCAGAATGGAATAGCCGGCCCGCTCGGCTTTTCTGCTCCAGTATTCGAACGTGCCGGAATGTCCGGCGGGCGGAACGTTTTCGAACACGAAAGCTAGGGGTCGGGGTCTCAATGCGAGAACGTGTTTGAAGTATACCCCCAGCAATCTGTAGTCAAGATGTCTTTTCTCTCGTTTAATCGTGTTGACAGATGACCAGGGTCTACATGGGGGACCTCCTATCAAAATCTCATAATTTCCCGTCATATTCTCCATAAGTAAATCTTTCTGAACGAACCTGCCAAAGCCATTCAGTTCGAAAGTTTGGCCAGCCAGTTCTGATCTGTCAACGCCAGTAACTTGAAATCCAGCTGCTTTGAATCCGCTCGCGAGACCTCCCATACCGGAGAACAGGTCAAGCACTTTCACAGCGCGTTTTTACACTCCCCCTTCGCTCCGCCTCACCAGCACCCCTTCATCTCCAGTGGGTCAGAGACCTTCGGGCACCCAAGTGTTCTTGAATGGTTTATATAACTTCCATGTTCTCAGCCGCCTCGATAAATTATCCGGGTTTTGTGACAGAGGGTTGTCGCTGCCTACCCGCAGCGCCTTAGGCGTTCGCATACTAAAGAACGAGGAAGACTCGGGCATGTTTGCTGTGGCCACTTCGGGCGACTCTAAGGAGAACCAGTGTCGGTCCATCGCCTCTAAATGTTTGTTAGGTCAAGGTGGGGAGTCGAGCATGGCTAGGGTGTTCTGCAAGCCCTCGGCAACTTCAAGCGTAAGCTTGCGCCCCTGATTAAGTCGACCGGGATAGAATCTGAATTATTCTGGGTTCATTCTATTAGTTTGACTGTTGTATTAAATGTAAAGAAATTTGTGCTTTTTATTTCGCTTTCATTCCGCGCGGCTCGCCCAATATACAGGAATCAAATGCTGATTTGAAGCGCTAAAATTGTAGTGAACCTCCTGACCCTAGTTATGGATAACTGAATCTAACAATGAATAATGCGCCACCGTATTTGTTCCTCTCGTAATTTTCGTAGAGGAAACCGATGCTTCCTCTGTTTTTCCTGCATTATTTCGGTGTTAATGTAAAGCCCAAGTCCCCGGTGGTTTAGCTTGCTGATCACGAGTGGTTCTTTGTAGAGCGTCTGCTTGTTGTTGCGTAAGACTAGCGAGCCGTTGTTACCAATGACTACTGACTCGGTCATTGAGTTGATTGGGGAAGAGAACTTCCTGTTAATTATATCCCTTTTAAAGCTCAGTGCGTATATTGTGTTAGAGATGGTATTTTCTAGCATCTGCGAGAGCGAAGCCGAGGATATTCCTCTGGAAAGTCTTCGGACTTCGCGTTATCGCTCTGTATTTTGTCTGCTTAGAAGTTTTCGCATAGAGCATTCGATGATATGGCGATTGCGACCGCGACCTTGGTTCGGGTGTGCTGTTCCGTGTTCCTGACGTACGCGGCTACACCAAGCAGAGCGACTTCGTTACTCAATCCGTACAGTATTTGTTCTCAGCCTTGCACGTTCATGCTGAACAGTTGTCCTTTTTGTGAGACCTTGAGGTAGGCGTTCAGATTTCCCACCATGCTGTCAAATTCGTTCGTGAATCTTTCCGGAGCAGGCCCGATTCCCGTAAGGCGGAGGGACGCCTTCCGTTTCTCCTCCTTGGTTTCCGAAAGCTCCTCTATAGTTTTGTTCAGGTGGTAATGACATCCTCGACCTGCCGCTCAAGAGTACTCGACCACTCGAATGGAACCTCAATTACCGTAGTCCCCGAACGGGGGTTGTGGCGGGCTACGAGCCATTTTTTGCGTAGAAGTCGAAACGTGGCCCTGCCTTATGCGCCTAAAGCAAGGATTCATCAGCAGTATACACTCGCTGCTTAAGGAAGACTCGCCCAAGGCGTCCTTCTTTAGAGTTTAGAGAAAATTAAGTGAATGGGAAGAAGCCAAGTTCGCCGATGTCGAACCTCTGGTAGCGCCATCGTTCGCCACAGCCATTTTCGTCGGCTCAGGGATTGAAACCGACAGTGTATGCTTTAGCTACAGAGTCTTTAACTCTCCCGGTGGGCTCTCTCGTGATGTGTACGTTCCGGTTTCGAGAGAGAGTTCGAGATCCGTCCATGGGACACGTGAATCACTCTACCTGTCTTGGAAAGACAAATTCAGCCAGCTTCTCCAGTCCACACTGTGGTTCATCCTGTCCTTATGGCTCAGTCTATGCTCAAGCACACGCTCTCAAGGTTGATTAACAGCCAGCGCTATAGAAATTGAAGAGATACGAGGATCCCTCATGCCTGTCTATTGAAGTTTTTTGTACTGGAATATGCCCTAGCTACATCCAAAAGTTAGTCAAGGAACGGTGGCAATGTAATCAGCTGAATCTGGAGGTTGATGGGGATAGACAGAGTCTGTACACTGACGAACAAAAGGGGGAAGGGAATGAGGCTGCTTCTAAGTACGGAAATACAACCCAGACCATGTCCTGCACAGGATTCTCTGGGAGTTAGCAGACTAACCCGCCGAAGTAAGCTTACCCTTCAACTACTCGGGGGCACTTGCAAAGCGAAAGCGGAATATTCTAACGCGCCAAGAGAAGCAGCAAACTCCAGTCTGACCGCCCCTCTGCTTGTTGTCAGAAATGGGAAACGACTCGAACCACTTTGTATCCTGAAAGCGAAATATATCATACTCGTTATTCAGACCAGTCTCGGTTTGCCATAATTAGACAAAGTTCATGTCGCTATGAATTTAGATTGAAGAATCGCGTCGATAACTACTTAAAAATTTTGGCAACCAGAACTGCAATATAGCCGAAGCATGATAATCCTACCAGAAAAAGAAACGTCAATCCGAGCGCTGGAATTTCTCCGCCTGGCCAAATCACTCCATAATAGTCAGAAATAAAAAGAAGAACCAGCGAAACAGAAGTTACCAGTATAAAGTCAAATGTGGCTATTAAAATGATAGGACGAAGTTCCTTGCTTAAATAGATTCTTTCACTGGCCAATCCGTGAATTACAGACATTAACACGAAGAACAGTGTGCCCGGGATTACTGCACCCAAAAACATGGTATCATAGAAGGTCATTGAGGTGGCCCTCGTCTAACTCTTCGACCAGAACGAGCTTAAGGTCATTGTCACTAATTCGTCGTTGGAAGGATTGTCTGGCAAACTGGTCTGCGCCATGCGGCGCAACCAAAATGCCACATCTAATGTGCCTGTTATAATGTCTTTCAGTTGTCACCTTCAGGATATATTCTTCCGCTAGACTTTGATTGACAGCAGATTCCGCAATATCTGTTAGGACTATGTCTCTGTCTTTCGTTGCTACGAAGTTGAAACGATTTCCCATCATCCTCAATTTACCATTTTCCAGAACTTCGTAATGGCGTTCATGTAGTATCCTTCTCAAAAATTCAGTTTGATAGGTGGAAGCAGGGCTTGGCTCCTTTTCCCGCCTCTCTCCTTTTTCCCACATTTCCTCAAACCTTCTGTAGAATTGCATTACCACAGGTTCTTCACTGAAACCCACAGCAACATATTCTCGATTTACGTGTGGATAGCCCAGGGTTGTGTCTGAAGGGATTCCCATAAGCACGTAAGAACGGTCGAAAATAAGCACTCTAATATCTCCATGATCATAAAAACGAACAGGACAGCCGAGTTTTTCGAATTCTTCTGTATATTCGTTAGCTGTTTGCAGTTTCACACTCAACACCCTTACGACCACTCCCTTCGACCTTGCTATTCGTATCGCATCAGCGAACTCCTTTTCTTGCGAAATCCAGGCAATATGACGGCCCATTAGGAGCGCATCACTTTTGCACTGCTGGAGCATCTCTGATGTCTTTTTGACAAAATCTCTTCTAGAGGTAAATATCTCGCACATTGCCCCCGACCCGCCTGAAAAGTTCAGGGCTGTAGCGTGCCTAATAATTTTTTCGCTTCTGTATTGATGACTAGGATAAGCCCTGTTTGCGGTCGATAGCACGAGAAGAAGTTAGGCCTTTGCCCTCAGCCGTGCAGCCCGCCCTTCACGGAAGCTATCACAGCTTTTGAGCGGGTTAAAATCTTCTGACCCAAGCAAGAGCGGCACATTCATACAGGCAGGTTCAGTTTCCGCAATCAAAGACGGTTGGTGAGTTTGTGGTATTGCTCTATATCCACGAAATATAATCCCTTTAGTCAAGACTTGATCAATGGGATCAATTGTGAACAGCGCATGGCATATAACATCTATCGCCAAGACAGATTCTGAGGAGGGTCCACAGAACAACCCGAGGAAGGCTCTTCGCCACACGCTCCCCGCAAGCTCCCACCCTCGCAGCAAGTGCATGATGAAGTTCATCATTCAAATTTTAAGAACGCTAACACCCGCTACAATCCTCGAATTAATTGCCAGATGCTTCCACTTTCACACCTTCTGCGTTCATATCTAACGGCAGGATCTCGGCACCTCCTGACTCGAGTCTTTCCGAAACATTCTCGTAAGAATCTTTCCCTGCCACGGCAATCACGCAATCTCCCCCTCCAGCGCCAGAAAGCTTGGCCCCATATGCTCCTCCTTTAATCGCTAAGGAAACAAGACGGCCCAGCGTTTCGGTGCTCACTCCCAAGGACGAAAGAAGGCCATGATTCAGTGTCATCAATATGCCAACCTCTTCCCAGTCGCTTCTTAAAAGCGCGCTTTCCGCAAGTTTGACTATTTCGTCGCTGATCGAAAATAAACTTTGGCACAGCGAATTATGACCCGCACACAAGTCGGCAACTTTGTTAACATAAAATGCGGTGCTGGCCTTTTCTCCAGAATATGCAACAATCAGTGGAATATCTGAAATCGGCAGCGCTCGGACTTTCCCATTCTGCGAAAAATCTATTGTTCCGCCGTAGATCGCAGAGGCCACATCAAAACCTGAAGCCAAAGGCATCCCGGACTTCTTGTGTCTACCTTGGACATTTAACACTGCATCATATGCTATATGAAACAGCGTTCCGTTGTCCAGCTTCAGGTTATTCAGGTGCGCGAGCGCCTTAATAACTCCGACCGTCACGGCTGATGAGCTTCCAAGTCCGTACTTGGCAGAGAAGTCGCTCCAAATCTCTATTTCTCCACCAAACGATCCTCCAAAGTAGTTTGAGATGCTCTGCATTGCAGCAATCACAAAGGCTGCGTTCCTTGGATAAGTGGTCCCCTTTTCTATCAGGTAGTGGTCGAATCCCATGTCCTTGGAGGTCAGGACCGTTTCACGTGAGTCTCTGATTTTGACCCACATACGTTTGTTGACTGCGGTCACTATGCAGTGACCTCCGTAAACTACCGCGTGCTCTCCAAAAAGCGCGAGCTTGGCCGGAGTGGAAACTACGCAGGTATCGCTCACTCCTACATCGCCTGCTTAGGTGAAAGGGACACAGGTATCATTGCGTTCACGTCTATCAGATGACTTGAATCGTCCTGAAGGATTTTGGGACCCTCCCCAACCTTCGACTCCAAAACCTCTTCTACCCCACTTATTCGGGAAATTTGATTCTTTAGCTCGTTTGCGCAATCATCCGTAGTAATGATAAACGCATTTGGTCCGGCGTCAAAGGTATAGGCCGCCTTAATGCTGCCGCTATTAAATTCCATTACAGCTCTGATTATATTTCTGGATACGTCATTCAAATAGAAGAAGGGGGGCCACGAGTCCATCATTACTGCGTGGAGGTTATTGCTTTCCCGCATTACCTCAAGAAAGAGATTCTCCGTATCCTTTCTTGCAATCAGTTCTTTCACGGCTGAAAGGTGTTTATCCACTTCTTTAAGCCGTTGCAAAAAAAGAGAGCTGGTTTTAACAGTCCTTGTCTGGCCCACTCTGGAGGACACTTCTTTCTTTTGTGAAGTAACTATCGCTATCAGAATTCTGATTTCGGGCCAGAAGGTATGGGGTTCAATCTGAACTGCGTAGGAATCTCTCCCGTCCTGATGAGCTCCCTTCGTCCATTCCACAAAACCTCCCATGATTGACCTGCACGCAGACCCACTACCCTGACGTGCAATTATAGAAAGTGCCTGGGGGTCCAGCTTGAGATTCAGCGCGTGTGCGCCTCCAAGCGTGAGCGCAGCAATCCCGGAGGCAGACGACGCAAGCCCGGCGCTAGAAGGAAAGGAGTTGAATGAGACAACCAGCGCTCTCGATCGTGATTCGTCTGAGCGCAGCAAATTTAGAACTCTAACAACATCTGCAGACTCCTCTTCCGTTTGTCTTCTTCCGTTCAGCCAGAATTCATCCTTCTTAAGTTGTTCACTGAATAGAACCGTCGTCCGGGTTTTGATGGGAGCATCCAGCGTGACAGATAGGCTCCCATTCAGTGGAAGAAACAGTTTATCATCCCTCTTTCCCCAGTATTTTATAAGCGCAATATTCGGGCTAGCTTCGGCAGTAGCGATTTTATGGCCGCTCAACTTGATTTCCGTATACTTGAGGGGTGCTTAACATTTTCGACTTTACAATCTCGTAAGGAACCCGGATAGGGCCTTATAGATTACACATTCTTGAACAGCGACTCTCGGGCAATTGTGACGAAGTATCCAGTAACACTGGCTAGGAAAGAAAGTCGTGAAAGTGCTTGTTTGAAAAATACTTTTTATCACTGTGCAATCTTAACGCTGTATCCGATTCGATGATTATTTGGCTTTCAATGATGGAGCATGACCCTCCGAAGCCAAAAAGAACGGTAGCGAGTTTCTTATCTATCGTAACGGGAGCGTCACTTTTGCGACAGATGGCCTACGATTTGTGCACTTTGCCAGAGGGATTACTTCCTGCCTCGGCCTCTTTTCAACTTGGACCGTTTGAGAAGCGCTTTCAGCTTCTGGAACGCGTCATCCTCTCCCACTAGGTCCGCAAGCTGCCAGAGCTTCACCAGCATTTCCCTTCTCTTTGAGACGTTCGCCTTGTAGCTCTTGAGAGCTGCCGAGGTCAGCGGGCCCATCGCTACCTTTTTCAGGCTCTCGTCGAACCGCATCATTAGAGAGTCGCCCAGAAACGGAGAGACCGATGGGTCGATCTCCGAAACTGCGTCAAGAACGAACGCAGACAGAAGCCCGAGTTCTCCCTGATACCCGGGTGAGTAGCCGAGCAACCTGAGAAGCAATTGGCCCCCGGTAACCGAGCCACTTCCGAGGAGCGCATAGCCCGGTACCTTGTGCAGGGGGTTGGCTATCCCATGGTCGTCGAAAACATACAGTCTTGGCTTGCCAGTCGAAGAAAGCGAAGCGAGGAGCAGCTCTGTGTCAACGCTGATTCCGTTGTTCCGGAGGTCAGCGTATCTTGCCATGAGGCGGGCTTCGAGAGTAGCCACAATCTCGTCGAGTTCCTCGTCATTCGGGTTGCGCTTCTTTCCTGTTGCCCTCAGCCAGCCGAGAAACTCCTTCTCTATCAGAGATGCGCCCTGCTTGACAAGCGCGGAGTTTCCGGAGCCTCCAACAACCGCAAGGTCAATCTCGCTCTGTCCGTTTCCCTGATAGATGGGGTATATCTTTGTCTCTTCATGCATTACGTACCCCCCTGACGCTCTGCTGTCAGCTGTGACCACCACGCCCGTATCCCAGACCATGCCGATTATGAGTGTCAATTCAGCCGTTCACTTGGTCTGCTCCACCAATATGCAAGGGCCATATTTGTGTGTCTAAACTCTTGGCTCAGACTGCATCTGAACGGAAGAAATTCCTGATGCGATTGTCGAGCTTACCCGAAGACACCGGGCAAACCATGAAGATATTTGCTTTAGTTTTCTTTAACTCTGTAAGGTTTTCCAGGACAACATTCACAGCGCCAGTAAGTAGCTGGTCGTCAGGATTTGCTACCGAATCGAAGTGTTTCAGGTATGCGACGCGTGGCTGCTGTGCCTCCACCTTACCAAACTACATTATCGCTGGCCCTGCAATCACTGTGATGCGTAGCTTGGTCTCAGATCGTCTGTCTTCATTCTACAGGCAGCTTATTGAGATTCCAATCAAGGAGCTCGTTAAGGCAAGAGTAGGTGCCTTCTTGGGCGCTAGTTTTGCCGTTGCCAGGGTACGTCGCTTGCCTTATGAGAATTCGGGGCTGTGAACCAAAACCGTTCTATTTCGATCGAAACTTCGCGTGAAGGTAGCCATGCAGTCACAGCGATTAGATGGATGTGGTCAATTCTACTTGTTACCTAAGCTGGGTCTGCCCTCCCGTGTAGCGCAATCATTCATTGAGTTCAACTTTTGTGGCGCGACCCAGCTCAGGATTGATCTGGTCTTAAGCCAAACAGGCATGCAGATATGCCGAACCTTACCTATGGCATCTGGATGCAGGAAATAGCTGGGCTGACTAAAGGTGATACAACGCATGCCCGGAATTTTCATACCTCCGATTTTAGGCGTCGAGCTCTCTATTCAGTAACCCATCTTTGATACCACGACCCAGGACTTTCTCCAAGATTCCGACGAGCTTTCGGGCGGAGTCCGGTGTGAGCTCTACAGCTATCCTTGACTCGCCGCCATTCTGCTCGCTCACAAGGTCCATCGTCACCGCATATTGAGAGCCTGTATGGTTGCCTGAGTCGAGCGTTGCGATCGCCCGTGCCAGTTTGAACCAGCCAAGTCCGCCCTCTGCTCCTCCAGTGATCTCAGAGGTTTCTATGATACCCGTGCACGACATGTTATCTCACTAGTCAGAGGGAGTCGAAAGATGTTTTCCGAAGAAAGCAAAGACCTTCTGCCAGCCGTCGACAGCCTGCTCCTGTCTGTATGCGGCTCTGTCATAATAGAAGAACCCATGCCCGGCCTTCGGGTACATATGGAACTCGTAATTCTTTCCGAGCCTCTTCAGCTCTTGCTCATGTTCAGCTACCTGGGCCGGAGTGGGGGACTTGTCCTCTTCGCCAAAGAGCCCGAGTAGGGGACAGGAAAGGTCCTTTGTGTACTCTATCGGCGCCACCGGAGTTTTTGGTGAGAGTTCTTCCTTGGACATCACCACGCGACCGCCCCACAGGTCGACAACGGCGTCCACGCCTTTCGCGCGACAGGCAACCAGATATGCGTGCCTTCCTCCAGAGCAGCTTCCAATTACGCCGACCTTCCCGTTGCTGTAAGGCAGGGATCTGAGATAATTGATCGCTCCCTGCACGTCTCCGATTACGTCCGAATCGGCCACGCCTCCGGCCGCCCGGACCTTGGCAGGCACAGCTTCGGGGACGTCATGACCAAATCTGTAGTAGAGGTTGGGGCAGATGGCGAGATAGCCATGGTATGCGAACTTGCGGGTAAACTCCTTATAGAGCTCATCCCAGCCAGGCGCATGATGGATGAGAACCACTGCCGGGAAGGGCCCGGCTCCGAGGGGCCTTGCAAAATACGCGTTGATGGTCTCTTCTCTGCAACCGTGAATTGAGACCGTTTCTGCCAGCATCCCTTCGTAAAGCTCTGTAGTGTACTGTCGCATGCCAAGCTCTGAGCATGGGCCATGTTTAAAATTTAGCGCTACGGAGCTCTTCTGCGGAAGGACCCGCCTGCAGGCAGAATTACGCTAACGTTCGAACTGTCTGGCACTGGAAATTCCCATTTGCATTTGCCGAATTATGGCGACAATCCAGCGAGAACCTACCGACAAAAGAGCGAGAACGATCTATTTACTTCCGCCGCCCTTAAACAGCCGATACCATATTTGCTGTTAGAGCGACTTTTTTCCCTGTGTAAATAGGGGCTACCGCTGGAGCTTCGAGCTCTGGGTCGATTTAAAACACCGTCAGGTGGACTCGACAGGTCGGAGCCCAGAGCGGGCGCTCGGTTCAACATGGTTAGCTCGTATGGCTTAGCTCGCTGTCACAGCTCACTGTCACAACCCTATCTGATGGGCTGGGATACCCGCGCTTGCGGAGACCGTCTGTTTTTTGCGGCTCTTTTTGCAGTTTACCGTGGCATAGCGAGAGTTGTTCTCGGGCACTCCTCTCGAAGCAATGAGCGCACTCTGTAGGAGGAACGGAGCGAAGCAAATTTCGGCACCATCTTCCCGACTGCGTCCGGTAGCCCGCGCTCTCTCAGCATTGGTCTTTGTGTTGCTCACAGTACTTGGCAACTACTTGATAAGTGAGCTCGCTACTTATGCTTCCATACGGTGGTCAGGTATGGCTTGACAACTGACTCTCAGCGAAGCACGTTGAAATGTTTTGGTGAAGGCTTCAGTCTGGGTAGGCAGCTCTATTATCTCGCAGCCCTGCCCTTCCTGCTAGACCTGCTCACTCTGGCGCCTCGATATATAGCGATCTATGCGCCGGGTTACTCCAGATTCGGCCTTTCGTTTTCATTTCCTGTGGCTTTTCCTTCGCTTGCGAATTTTTATTCCTTCCCTGGAGCCCCGTCGACTGCATTCGCATCGTATCCATTTTCCGCACTGGGAGCCGGGGATCGCTTGGTGTCGGCCACTTTCGGCATTCTGCTCTTTCTTATAGTATACACCGCTGTAGTCGCGTTTCTTTCGGGAGGATTCCTTGGGAGACTCAGTAATCCAGTTTCTGGCGTCGACCTGGCGTTCACATCCCTAGGGCGCAGATACTTCGCGAGGCTCTACATTTACGCGCTGGCCTGGGAGCTACTGAGCCTGGGTCTAACACTTATACCCTTATCAGGATTTTTGATTGTCTATCTCGGGATTTTGTTTTTCCTGGACTATCTTTTGTTTCTGACGCCCTTTGTCGTTGTAATGTATAACGAAAGCCTGCTAAAGGCCCTCCGCCGGAGCGTGGGCGTTTCGACTCTTTTGGCATCGAGCACAGTGGCATACGTTCTCGTTTACGCAGTTGCTACACTCTTGATTTCTATTCCAGTATATTTCGTTCTGAATCTGGGCGTGGCCGGATTCGTACTGGGTGTCGCGATTACTTCGTATGTCGGGACTTGCCTTGTAGCGTCAACTGTAGTCTACTGCAGGGAAGTAGTTCACTGACAAAAATAAAGACGCGTGGCAACTTCTTGGCTAGCGCGAGGTAATTTGGCACCAGCTTTCTCCCGATTGAATCCATCCTATGTATTCCAGAGCGTCCGCCAAAGTTTCCATCGGCTAGGGTTTCATGAGAATGGCAACGAAAGACTCGCACTTATGCAGGATCGGGAAATTGATCCTTTGGCTAGCTTCGGGCGTGCACAGAATGGACCATAGCATGTTCGGGATAATCCCAGCTATTTTCGCAAAGGGAAGAAAGCGCCTTCAATAATTCTGGCCATGCCTTTCTACGATTTCTCTGATTACGTTCAGATTGTGCGCCGTCGCCTTGACCTTCAGGAGAGACTCCAGGAAAGGGTTTGGAAGACCGCCTTCGCCTCCGCCGTGAGTTATACTGAACACTTCAGAGCCATGGTGAGAGACGATTTCAGCGCTAGATTTCGGGATCATAGCCGGAAGAGCGATAGGAAGCCGAGTAAGCGGATTTGGCAAGAGTGTTACAAGATAGGAGGCTTCTCGGGTTTCACCACGTTTTGTTGGCGCACTCCTCATTATTTCCTTTAGATCCGATAGTTTTCGAATAAGGACGGCCACATCGTAGCCAAGAGCCTCCCTAAGGCCATTTTCCAGCTTGAGCCTGGCGGTATCCCGACTGATTCTACCAGACTCGAAGACTATATTGCCACTCTGCCTGAACGCTCTTGCGCCCTTGAAACCCAGTTTCCTGAATACTCTTTCGAGCTCTTCGTTCTTTGCGGCGTGTCCACCGACGTTGATTCCTCTCAGAAATGCGACAAGAGTGGCCATCAAAATAGTCTCGTGGGCACAGGGGTGGTATAATGCTTTGTAGCCATCCCGTGTAATTCATGCAAGTGGTCTAGGCTGGTTTAGCAACTGGCTCCTTGCGCACTGAATCGAGCGCCTGTTCAAAATCTTCAACAAGGTCTTCAGTCGCTTCTATTCCCACGGAGAATCTGATGAGTCCATCCGTGATACCAAGCTTGAGCCTGTCTTCTCGTGACATGCCGGCATGCGACGTCTTTGCTGGAATCGTAATCAGACTCTCCACCCCTCCAAGGCTTGGCGCCACAACGGGAATGCCCACACGCCTCAGAAAAGATTCAGCAGCCTTCTTTCCTCCGTGTAGCTCGAAACTGAGCATGCCTCCATACCCATCAAAGAGTTCGGTCGCCCGTTTGTGCTGGGGGTGGGTGCTGAGACCCGGATAGTTTACTTTCGAGATTTCATGACGAGAAGCTAGATACTTTGCAAGCTTTAACGCGCTCGCGTTCTGAAATTTCACGCGGACGTCAAGTGTTTTCATGCCTCGGTGAAGGAGGAAACAGGCATGTGGGTCGAGCGAGCCTCCCAGATGGTCAAGAAGGCGCTTCACCCTGCCCACAAGCTCGGAGCTTCCGATTACAGCGCCCGCAACAATGTCGGAGTGGCCGTTGAGATACTTTGTTGCGCTGTGAAGTGAAAGGTCGAAGCCATGTTCTAGGGGTCTGAAGTTGACCGGGCTTGCGAACGTGTTGTCGATCATCGACACAAGTCCGTGCTTCTTTGCAAAGCGGACCACCGCTTTGTGGTCCGCCACCTCAAGTAGCGGGTTTGTCATGGTCTCCACATATATGGCCTTTGTATTCGCTCGTAACTTCTCCTCCCATGACCCCGGGCTGTTGCCGTCTATGAAGTCGTAAGTTATGCCGAACTGTCCGAGGTTTTTTGTGACAAAGTCGTGAGTACCTCCGTAAAGACAGTTCTGAATAAGGAGATGGTCTCCCTTCGAGAGGACTGCCAGTACTGTGGTCGAGATTGCGGCCATACCGCTCGCCATAACTAGGGCATCTTCGCCGCCTTCGATAACCGCCAGCTTCTCGTGTAGCGCAATATGGTTTGGAGTATTGTTCAGCCGAATGTAGCGAATGTCGTGATAATCCTCGCCCCCTAATGTCTCGAACATCGCAGACTGAAAAATCGGCATGCTCACTGAGCCTAGAACACGCGGAAGGGGCTCACCTGCGTGGACTGCATTTGTTCCGAGGTGCTTGAACCATCTGAGCTTCTTTGCCACGGGAGTTCCAGAGTCCCCTGACCCGCAGGAGCCTTAAGGCTTGTCGAATGTTGCCTTGCCTATTGAGAGCTTCGTCCCTGCGAGGCTGTCGAGAGGATTAAGCAGCTTCGCGCCGTTGGGAGCAGAGCGCTAGGCGGAGGCGCTCTATTCTTCGCTTGCTTTCGCAGGTTGTCTCGTGGCGTCGGGGCACACTGAGACTGAACCACGACTGGATTGCTGTATTACCGCGTCAAACGGGCTCCACGCGCAGGATAAGCCTGTGCCGCTATTCGTCGCCCTGGAATGATTGCCGCAGCGCTCGCGTGCCGATCACTGCATCTTTCCACGTGCGACCACTGAGAATTTTCTCTCCACCTTCCCATTCCTTACACCGAACAATTCGTCAAACTGGTTCACGGCAGTGCAGCAGTGAGCCGGCACGAACCGAATCACGTCGCCAACTGCCACATCCTTCCCGTTTCCGGTCAGGCGCAGCCACCCATGCTCTTCCGAAAAGTGATCCATAACTATTCCACTCTGCTCGAACGCCACGGGATATAACCCCACATCAAAATTGAAAGCTTTTGAGCCTGCATCTACGACTGCCCTCGCTCTCGCGGGTTTGCTCATCACAGTTCCAGCTACCGTCAGGGCAAGGTCATCCCATGTGGCAACTCCCCTTTTTACGAGCACATGATCGTTGAAAATGTACATCCCGGGCTGCACCTCCGTGACGTCAGGGTGCTTCGCATTAAACTGCGTGCTAACAGAGGAGCCAACGCTTACAACGTCAACTTTGATTCCTTTATTCTCAACACCTTTCTTCGCCTCCACAATTTCGTCCATTGCGGCTTTCGAGAGCCGCATTTGCTCCTTTTTCGTCCGCGCTTGGTTCACATTTCCCTCGTAGCCCATCAGACCTCTGAACACCAGGTTTTCGCGTCGAGCGATTTCAGTTGCCAAGGCTGGAGCGCTCGTCGAGCGCACGCCACAGCGGTGCATGCCAGTGTCCACGTCGACATATACATCGATCTCCCGGCCTGCGTCCCTGAAGACCTGGCTCATTAACTGAATCGCTTCCAAGCTGTCCGCTGCGATACCGAGCCGTACGCTCGGCGGGATTCGGGCAAGCCGTTCAAGCTTTGGACGTGTCACAACTTCGTTCGTAAGAAAAATATCGTTCAATCCGTTCGCTGCGAAAATTTCGACTTCGCTCACCTTCTGCAGGCATATGCCTTTCGAGCCCTCCTTGAGCTGCAGTTTGGATATCTCTGGCACCTTGTGCGTCTTTGCGTGCGCTCTGAGCGACACGCCGCACTCTTTCACGAACGCTGCCATTCTTCTGATATTGCGCTCCATTCTATCCAGGTCTACAATCAGGCTTGGAGTGTCCAGTTCGTCAATTTTCATGGCATCCTGCGGTTAACGGCTGCCGTGTTAATCTTTGCGAATCAGCCATCCTGAGTACACGAAAACTCTTTTTGCTCGCAACCTGAGTAGCGCGTGATATCGACAGTGACCATCCTTGAGTGTCCTATCTTCGTTCCCAATTACGAGCGGCGGGATAACCGTTTGCTCTGCCCTGAGCGCACCGACGAGCCGCTTCGTGCGGCTCTTGAGCTCCTCCCTGAAGACGTAGCCCGTCGCGGGTATAGTGAGCTCCATTATTCTCGGGTCAGGATGTATTTCGTGAAGACCAACTGTGCGAAGGCTCCACTTCCTTGATGGAAGGGAATTGAGCCATGCGTCTTCTTCGGGATCGCGTCCTTCAAAGAGCGCATCCCTCATCCACTCCTCTCGCAGAACCCTATTGACGTATTTCGCAATCTGGGCGGGCTGCGGGAGCACCCAGTAATTGACGCCGTCTAGCTTGCTTATGGGAACTTTGGTCTGGTACTCTGTTCTGCAGAGGTTCTTGTGCTCTTCCCCGGGAAAAATCCGGGCGATACACGAGCGAGGGGCGCATACCCAAGGAAGGTGAGCCTCCGGAAGCCTGGCTATAATTAAAAATTTTCCGGAGGTACTTGATTCTTTAGCTTAGTGCCGCGCGAGCTGGACTATTCCCTGAATCACTGAGGTAGCAGCAGAAGCTTCCAAAAATATCAGCATTAGCTCTAAACCTATCGCCGCTTCCAGTGGGTAGCCATGGTATGTCACTGAGATTGACAAATTTCCACCTCCCAGCAATCTGTAGAAGTATAGCCCCGCAAGCGCTCCGTGGGCAATCGTGAAAAAGCCAGCGTAACGGGTGCCAGCAGCCACTGCACCGATAGCAGTGGTCACCGCAATTGTAAGCACAATAATCGCCGCTGAGCCTCCGCTTAAGTTCGAGATTATACCCGAGGCGTTTACTCCCTGCCGGAGGAGATATGGTTCAACTATTCGCGGCAGTATCAGCAGGAACAATACAATCAACCCTCCCTCGACGATTCCCTGAATCAGTTTCCTCCGGTTCAGCTTTAATTTCAGACTATCCCACCCTGTGCTATCGAATTCCTCTGAGCGGCAAACGTTGCCAGATGGCGGGCATCTTTCGGAACATCCGCGGGGTTCTTGGTCACTCGAACTGCTTTAAAGCTCCGGATCGGTGATCTGTTCTCTGGCAGCTTCGGTCACGCCTGGGATTCCTGAATTATTTGCATTGGGAGTACTCCTCCGACGTTCATTGACGCGCTCACTCTCAGCGTTAGATTGGCTGGGCTATTTAGAACACCTGCTTGGCTAGTGGGTGAGACCGTGACGTTGAACAGAACGCTTTGGCCGGGTGCCACTACCATAGTTACCGAGCTTCCCGTTCCCAGGAGCTCGCCAGTCGAAGAAAGCACGGAAAGGTTCACTTGGAAGTCCCTGACCGGGAGGAAGCCACCGTTTGTAGCTTCAAGGGGAATGACCACCCTTTGGCCCGCAGTTATGCTCGCTCCGGTTTGGCTAATTTTGAACGAAGCCACAGAGATCGCGGGAACTAGCAACGCGCCGAAACCCGCGAGCAGAAGTATCAGGGAGCATATTCCCAGCAAACTAGACGGCCGCACTCAGCAGAGCCTCCAACCCTGTCTTATCCCCCCGGGCCCTAGCGAAAAGCTCGTGGATTGTGTAGTTCTACGAGTTCACTTCTACCAAGGCGCATTAGGCGAGCAGAGCAGACAGGCTCTTCCTCGCCATCCCACGGCAAACTATTCAGCCAGTTTGCCGGCTTCGCGAAGCCTGCGGGCGAGCTCGCGCATCACCGCAAGCGAAGCGTCTGGGTTGGTCTTGAGAAACGCCCTGAATTCCCAGCTTGTCATGAGTAGACAGCGGGTATCTTCGAGTGCGGTCACGTCCGCCGATCTTGGCTGGTCGTCAAGGAGTGTCAGTTCTCCGAAGAACTGGCCACTACCCAGTTTGGCAAGAGATTTGCCGCCTTTATTTACGTCTACATGGCCATCCAGAATAAGGTAGAAGCCAACTCCGCTTTCTCCCTCGCGGACGATCCTCTCTCCCGCCCGGAAAGTTCTTTCCTTAGAATTTTTTGCGAGCGACTCCAGTTGCTTCTTAGTAAGACCGGAAAATACTGATGCTCGCTGCAGAGACTCTACAATTTTGTCGGGGTCTACAGGCTTCGATGCCAAGGTTACTTCGAAAGATGTGAAATCAGGGTTCTACTTAACCACGTCGCCCGAATCCTTCATGCCTCGGGTAGGACGCTCGTCCTCCTGAGCCGGCCCTGTCAGCTTTTTAGGACTTGGCTGAGGAAGCGCTTGCGAGACTGCTTGCGGGTAGATCTTCCAGAGCCACACGAGAAAGAGGGTCATAAGCAAATCAGCCAGAAGAGTGATCGGCAACCTGGCTTCGGATATCACGCCTATCACCTCAATCGGCAGCAAGAGCCCGGCTGCGAGAGCAATGAGCGGTCTCTTGTTCCCATCTAGCCTTATCGAGCGAATTGCGAAAACTAGGAATGCACCCTCAATCAGGATTATTGAAATCAGAGCAAGGTAGACAGGGACGTGATTGGCAGCTTCTGCAAGGCCAGTAAAGAGCACGGAAGGGTAAAAGCCGAGACCGAGCGCGGTCGTCACGGGCGAACTGCTTTTCTGAAGCCTTCGCCCCAGTTTTATCGCATTCCGCGGCAGCGCATAGCCGAGGATGGCGAGAGATGCTACTACGGCCAGGCTTGCAGAGACGAGAGTGGGACCGGCCCAGTAGTGTTCCACTTTTGCAACCCCAAGCTGAAGAAATGCAACGTCAGCGCCGAGAATGGCGATTGCATAGAAGAGCCTTCTACCACCGAGCAGCCGGGTACCAGCTGACTGCGGAACAGCCAGTGACAACAGCAAAATCGGAAGTGATATGCTGTAGACAATGTGTACTGGGATTATCACAGCCACCCAGACCCAGTTCACTCCGAGCCAGTGGCCGTAGAGACCGAATGGCCCCACGGGGGGAGCGTGCGGGTTAAAGAGCGTTGCAAGAGCCGTGCCTTCTTCTAGTACGCCGTAAGCGCTTCCAAAGAGCAGGAGCGAGCCTGCACCCTTTTGCCAGCGCACCATTGCCTCACGAACCAGTAGCGCCCCGGGACCGTAGAGCGAAAGGTTCGTAGCTAGCTGAACCGCAAATGCCGGCGGATTCAGCACAATTGCATTGAGCGGACTGGAATTCGAGAGATACTCCGGTATTCCTGGGGAAAGAAGAAGTAGCAGTACTACCGGGTGTCTTCGAAGATAGCCCATGGGCGTCCTGTTGAATCGATTAGCCACTCGAACCATGGCCCTCTGCAGAGCGCGATTGCTCGGTAATGGAGTGCGTAGTCATCCGGCGGCTCTCAATCGGCCTCAAGTGAGCTGTTTTTCCTTCGGAACGAACCTCATCGATATCGAGTTCACACAATGCCTTGTGTTCTTACGCGTAAACCCCTCCCCCACGAACACATGCCCCAGGTGGGCCCCACATCTTGCGCACTCTATTTCTGTCCTCATACCGTCCGGGTCTGGAAGTCTGCGTACGGCGCCGGGAATTTCATCATCGAAGGATGGCCAGCCACAGTGGGCATCGAATTTGTCCTCAGATCGGTACAGGGCGGCTCCGCACCTCCGGCAACAATATATTCCCGGCCTGAACTCGGACTCGTATTCGCCAGAAAAAGGCGCCTCCGTACCCTTGTAAATGATAACCCTCTCCTCTTCGGGTGTGAGCTCGTTCAGTTTCATGGTGAACCTCAAACGGTTTGGGCCTTCCTTGGGATAAACGCTTCCTTGGCTTGGGAAAAGGCGGCTGTTGGGCTGTGAAAGCTGAAGCATCTTTCAGGCAGCCATGCATCTAACGGCTCACCTCGGACGAAAAATTCGGACGACACCTTAGAGCTTGGCCATAATTTGCCCAAAGTCAGTTCAGGCCCAGACAGAAGACGCGCAGGCCCTGCTAATCAATGTTCAGGCTTTCCTTTTTGCCAGCGCATTCAGTTCTTCGTAGGTGATTGCGCCATCGGTCAGCGCAGAGAAGTCGCCAGTTTCTATCACCTTTTTGCATACGCGTCTCAGGAATCCAAAGACCGCATAGGAGGCGCTGGGACCGAAACTGACTCGCCTCACTCCCAGTTGCTCGAGCGTGTTAAAATCCGCGAGGCCCTTCCGCACCATCACGTTTGTCGGAAATTGTAGCTCGGCGACGAACTTCTGGATGGAGCGAGTTTCGAGTAGCCCCATAGGGTAGACGCAGTCCGCGCCGGCGTCACGGTAGGCCTTTGCGCGCGCGACGCATTCAGTGAACCTCTGCTCTTCGTTTCCGGCGGCGTATCTCAGGGCGTCCGTCCTTGCGTTGATGACAAACGGCACGCCCATGGTGTCGCTCAGCTGCTTCAGCTCCTTGATTTTTTCTACCTGGTCTGTCACGGGGTATAGCTTTCGCGTCGAGTGCTCAAAATCCTCTATGTTGACTCCCACTGCGCCGGCATCGATGAAACCCTTTACGCTCTCCGTTACTTCTCTGGGAGAGGCTCCGTATCCCGCAACTACATCAGCAGAAAGAGGTACCGAAAGAACGCTCGAGATTTTTTTAACGGCGCTGATGAGTTCGACCCTGGGCATATACTGACCGTCAGGGTAACCCAAGGAAACCATCAGCCCTGCGCTACTCGTGGCCACCGCAGGGAACCCCAATTCCTCAAACATCCTCGCGCTGGGCACGTCCCAGGCGTTCGGGAGTATAAACGCTCGCCCTGACCTGTGAAGGGCCCTGAATCGCTCTGCGAGCGCAGCTTGTGACGACATACCGATTCTACTGCTCTCAGATACCCTGCAGCCGTATTGGTCTTTCCTTGTAACCTTGGGTCGCTCCTGCGCTCTCACGAGGACCTCGACCCCAACTCAGGCGGTGGTCCGGGCGAAGACAGAGCGGAAGACCGGGTTCTGCGTAGCACACTTTGAGAAGGTCCAACTTCTTTCGTTTCTAGGGCCATATCAGAAACCGTTAAGTCGGGCCGCGCTTTCCGGCGGCTCGTATGGCGGACCGAGCAGTCTCTGCAAGGCTTGCCCTGGTCCTAATCATTATAGTTGGAATCGGAATCATTGCGTCGGTATTCATTGGTCTGGAAGTCATAGGTCCCGGGAAGTCAAAGACCAGCACGACTCCCACAAGCCTCTCCGGCACTACGACAACTTCGACACAGCCATCGTCGGGCGACCCCTATGCACACACTGCCCCGGCCACTTTTGCGCTCGTGTCTGAACCTTCGGTGCCTGAACACAACAGTCTGTTCGTTAAGAGGGCCGAGGAAACCTACGTGTTCGTATATGCGAACCTGGAGAACTTCACGAAAGTTGAACTCTCGAATTTCGTGCTTGTCGTCTTCAATTCAACGAGCCCCTCTGGCTATTCTTCCCTTATTTTGTCCAAATTGAGCAGCCAGGCGGTGTCGGAAGCATTCGCTCACGGGGGCGCGACCATTCTACTGGGGCCGGTCTGGAGCGCGAACCAGACGGTGTTCGCACTCGCGGGTTACTCCGGTTCAGGCCTGACTGCTGCGCTCAATCTCTTTTTTGTTCACCCCAAACCTTTGCTTCCGGCTCCTGCGACCGCCTTGCTGGGACTGGGCAATACCACTACAGCCTCGGCAGCTGCTGCAATGCGCGAAGCCCCGTCGGGTTATACTCCCTTCCGCCGCGGATTTGACCAGGGCTGCATAAATGTCAACGCTACCAGCCTGTGCCCGCAGCTTGGCCCAGAGCTGAGTGCGTACTATGGGAACTATAACCTGACTCCTTCAGACAAAATTCTCTACCCCGATTACAGTTATTACTTCGACTTCGCGGACCTGATATCCTATATGCCGATTCTGTCAGATCAAAACAACGCCTGGCAGGCGAACGGTAGCGCTCTGCCACACTCTTCAGGTGTATGTGTGCCAGAGCCGCCACCTCCTGACGGCGAATCCATATGCTACGGCGAGCTGATCGGGATGCCGGTGTTCCAGTTTGGCTCGAACCCGGTTCATGCTCCGGTCTACTATCTGAAGAATGCGGACTGCAGCCTGGGCCCGATTAGATGCACTAACGAGATGGGCCTTCTCCTCTCGGGTTGCCAGACGCAAATGTTCTGCAGCTCAATTCTGAATCTCTTCAATCTTCCTGACATGCTTAACATCACGAATGACTGGAACTTGAGCAATGACGCAACCTTGATCAATCTCACGTCGGCGTTCGCTGCTTACAATTACGCGCAAGTGAACGTGTCCTCTGTCACAATGCTTCTCCCGCTGCCTCTCCTGCCTCCCCTTCCATTCTCGTACGCTTCGACCCTTAGTCAAATGATCGCTGATGGAATCGATATGTATTCCGCGCCTACCGGAATCTGTGAGGTAACCGGTAACGTCTGTATTCCTGGATGCACACTTTTCTCATCTGCCTGTGTTTTCAATTATACCATGTGGGCGCTACTCTCAGTAAGCTCGAACATTGCGGGTGTGACAGGCGAGCTGAGTCCGGGCACAAACTTTTCCGGACTCTTTTACCCCGTGACTCTGACCGCGCCTTCCACATTCACAAACTTCACGGGCACGTATTCCTTTTCTTACTGGGACGTCTCTTCAGAAATAAACGGTACCAGCTACACTCAGCAGTACGACTCCCCGAACGTGAGCATCGACGTTCTCGGCCCGGTACAGGCGAAGGCGGTCTACACCTTCAGCGCGGCGAGCGGAAGCATTGTGGGCAGGGTAGAGTTTGCTTACCTGAACCCCCATACTGGCGCGATTGTCATTGGTCCGCCAATAGAGGGAGCCACTGTCACCGTGAAGACACAATCGGGAAGCACCGTTGCCACAAGCGTTACTGGGCTCGACGGCTTCTACGCCACCCCATATCTCTCTCCAGGCTGCTACAATGTCAGCGCCTACGAATATGGTTTCAATCTGCAGCCGGCAGTGAATCCGCAGTGCGTGGACGGCACAGTGAATGATTCGATTTTCGAGTGGGAAAATTATTTTGATTATTATGCGCTTTCGAGCAACGGACTGGGTTCAATCACTCTTCCTGCGCACGAGAGTTCCGGGGTGGTGTTTTACCTCTGGTATCCAGACGGCCAGCCGGCTGCGAATATAACGGTCTCCGCTTACACTGATTCGGGCAATGTTCAGGGCAATCTGGGCCCCCCGTTCGGTGGACTGGCATCTTCAAGAACGGACGCAGGCGGGGCAGCCTACTTTACGTGGACTGCTGGCGGGATTCCAGGCTTCTATCGCATTTTCTTCAGCACCGCTGTAGCTGGCCAGACACTGTTCTACGCCTTACCTACTTGGGTGCTGGGCTTCAATACGACCGTGCAGAATTCGACCGTCACGGTCTACCAGGGCTCGAGCGTGGCAGTTCCCCTTTCCACCGGTTACTTTGTGAATTCGACTGCAAACTACACTGGGGAGCCATTGTTCATCGGGCTTAATGCTACGCTTTCCGTTTCCGGAATCCCAGCGGGAGTTTCTGCATACTTCACGCCCAACCCTCTGGTAGCTCCCGCCTACGTCAACCTGGGCTATAATCCGCTGAGACCGGATTCCGCGCTTGAACTCCAGATCGGGAACAACACTCCTCCTGGGGTATACAGGCTCTCACTCAGTTCCGTATTTTCGAGCGCGTATTTCGAGCCATCTGTTACGAACACGACGCCCCTTACGCTGACGGTTCTCGCCTGTGTCTCGCCACTTGCGGAACTGACCGGGGAAGTGCTTAACCTGGACGGTAACCCAACACCTGCGAACGTCACCATCTTTTCGAGCTCGGGCGTGAAGGTATTCACCCAAAACACGAGCACGGGATTCTTCTCTACCGGTTACTCACTCACCCCCGGCAATTACAATGTGAGCGCATACCTGCCGTATTTCAGTAATCCTTACTTCAGCGAAATCGTCGCCGTAAAATCCTGTTCGTCTCAGAGTCTCGTGCTAACCCCTCGCGGCGCGCTCTCAGTTCAGGTGTTGTACGATGGCGCTCCGGCATCTCACGCCAATTTGTCTATCATCTATCCAAACGGATACGTTTTCAATGTGTCCACAAACGCACAGGGTGTTTATAGTTCGGCCTATTCGCTACAGCCAGGAAACTACACAGTAGTGGCTCGTGTCAACGGGCAGAGTGCCAGTCAGTCGTTTTTGATACAGGGGGGTAAGATGACGACTGTCACCGTTGACGTTGGCGGTTCCCTTCTTCTACGAGATGCCCACCAATCCGTGACGCGCGTCTTTCTCCGCCTCCCCCTTGCAGCCATAATCATATCTATATTCGTAGCGAGCATACGCAGGCCCTGGGTCCCCCGCATTGGTTCGAGAACAGAGAGAAGGAAAATCTTGTAGCCCTCTAACGACTCTGTCTAAGAGAGGACCAGAACATCCGCGGGCTTTACCCGCGTTGAACTGGAGCTCTCTCCATCTTACAGCGCTACAGATATGGTTTTAGTTCTGCAAGAATCTGGGCTTTCGGTCGGGCGCCTATGAAACCGTGAACCGCCTTTCCATTTTTAAAGAAGAGCATGGTTGGTATGCTCTGGATCCCGAATTCTCCCGGAACCAAGGGGTTATCATCCACATTCATCTTTGCGAACACCACCTTTCCTGAATATTCCCTGGCAAGCTCCTCAACTATGGGCTCCACCATTCTGCAGGGTCCGCACCATGCAGCCCAAAAATCAACCACTACGAAAGGGTACTTTTGCAGCGTCTCTCTGAAGTTTGCGTCAGTCACCGCGACCGGATGACTTGGCATGGATGAGGATTGCTCGATTTCGGCGGCCTTCTTCCTCTTCAATTTTTCTAACTCTTCGTCCTGAGACATTTTCTCGCTTGTTCCTGCTCGACCCGGCTTCTGTCCCTGTCCGCTTGGACGGATGCGCGTATCGAGGTAAGTATTATTTGGCTTTCTGCATATTTAAGTCTCGTTATATTGCCAATTTTATGCAAGACTTAAGTGGCCGGACAGCACTGGATTGGGGTAGCCATGAGCATGATCCGATTTCTGGCACGTCGCCAGGCGACCTGCACAGATTTGCTCACCTGTCTCTATGATTTGAAACCTGCTGAATCTGAGATCTTTTACGAACTCGTGAGGAAGGGACCGTGCTCTCTGGACCAGCTGTCCATGAGCGTAAAGAGGGAAAGGACTACTGTCTACCGCTGTCTGCAGAGGCTGACAGTCGCAGGGCTGACCTACCGCGAGGTCCAGGGAAGGCAGGGCAGGGGTTACATTCACCTCTACGCCGCGGCCGACCTCGCTACAATAAAGGAAGCTTCGAGGGTGCGGGTAAGCGAGCTTTGCAAGTCGTTAGGAAGACTTGTTGACACGTTTGAGAGCGACGTGATGAGCAAGGTCAATTCCACTAAGGCGGGGCAATAGGCTCGCCTCAGTCTCTGGCCCCAAAACAGCTAGCCTTTCGCTCTAAGATTGCCGGAACTGGCTGAGCCTGGCCTGCGACAGCTGCCGACCCGTGCAACACCTTCCAGGAAATCGGGCAATGGGGTGGGTGCCTGTGTGGTCGGCCTCACAGGTTCAACCGCGAACCCCGGCAGCTCGTCGGTCATGGCAAAAGAAGCGCGGAGGAGTTAAAGTGGTGAACCGGATTATGCAACTCTGTAGTCGTCAGAGCGTCGGTTTTGTTCTTTAAACATGAACTCCCTCGACAGGCGCTAGCTTTTAAAGAGGAGAAACCTCGTTTGTGCATGCCTGCCCTACCTGCAATCCAGCGGCCAGAGATTTCTATCAGGGAGACCGCAGTTGAGACCGTGTTTCTGGTCAACCCGGCCGATGCCAACCCTCTGGGCATCCTGCATGGCGGAAACATGATGAACTGGCTGGTTTCAGTGGGGACACTCGCGGTCTCGAGACTGGCCAAGGGGAACGCTGTACTGGGTTCGCTGGATAGCGTATTCTTTGTGAACCCGGTGAAAGTCGGAAATCTTGCTTACGTTCGTGCGTGGACCGAATACATCGGAAAGAGCTCTCTCGAAGTAGGGGTGCGGGCAAGAACAGAGAACCCGATCACTGGGCAAACTTCAGTCACTACACTTTCGCACATGGCCTTCATAGCCGTGGGAATGCATGGCGAACCGAGGCTTGTTCCGGCGCGCATCAAGCCCGAAAAGGGAGAGAGTGCGATTTACAGGCAGGCAGTCTCTCGCTGGGAGGCAAGGAAGTCTTCCCTTCAAGGACGGAAACTGCTCGCCGAGGACACGGGAGAGTACGGCAAAGGTTCGAAGTGGCACATGAGTTTTTCAAGGATAGTGATGACGGAAGACGCAGTGTATGGGGGTATAATGTTCGGTGGTCGCCTGCTGAAACTCCTTGACGAATTCACGGGCGCGTTGGCAACAAGATTTTGCAAGGGTGATGCGGTGACCGGGGCGGTCGACGATATGAGCTTCTACTATCCAATAAGGGTAGGCGACGTGCTCGACGTGGATGTCGCGCTCAACCGCGTAGGCCGTAGCTCCTTGGAAATAGGTGCGAAGGTAGTGGCCGAAGACCCTTTCACGGGCAACAGGCATCATGCGGCCACTGCATACTACACGTTTGTGCACATTGGAAGCGATGGCAAACCGGTTTCAGTGCCTCCCTACAAACCGCATTCCAAGGACGAAATCATGAGGCTCGAGGAAGCTGAGTCCCGCGCCGAGCAGAGAGAGAAAAAATTGATTGCGTTGCGTGAGCTAGTGAATACCGGGTCTCCCGGTAGATTCGCTGACCCTGCCTGAACGCACGGACCCGCGCGCATCCGGCCTGCAGCCTTTAAAGCCACCCGGCGCTGAGTTGCCTGAACCCCGTTGAAGGTTTACATTTCAGCCGATATGGAAGGAATCACAGGAGTTGTCTCAAACGAAGATGTCACCCCGGGCAAGATGAACTACGAGCGATTCAGAAATCAAATGTGCCATGACGTCAACGCCGCGATAGAAGGAGCACTTGAGGCAGGAGCTACCGAAGTAGTAGTAAATGACTCCCACGGCCAGATGACCAACCTCCTCCTTGAACAGCTTCACCCAGTCGCATCCCTCATTTCGGGGGTCACAAAGCCGCTCTACATGATGGAGGGCATCGACAAGAGTTTCGATTGCGCCATGTTTGTGGGCTATCACTCAATGGTAGGGGGCAAAGGCGTTCTGAGCCACACTATGTCAGGGGCGAGTTCTGTGCAGCTCAACGGCCGCGCGACCAGTGAAGCAGAAATCAACGCTACGATAGCTGGGCACTTTGGCGTGCCAGTGACTATGGTTAGCGGGGATCAGTACACCGTATCCGAGGTCAGGGAGGTTATGGCGGATGTAGAGGGAGCCATAGTAAAGTACGCGATAGACAGGCTTGCCGCGCGCTGCCTATCTCCACAGGAGACAAGGAAACTGATCAAGGCTGCGGCAAAGGCTGGCGCAATCAAAGCAAGATCCACGAAGCCCTACAGGCTTGGCTCCGGAGCGGAATACACTTTCCAGTTCTTGCAGCCGAGCATGGCAGCAAGAGCCGCTATTCTCCCCTTTGTTGAGCAGCTGGACGTAAGAACTGTGAGGGTAAGGGGGGTGGACGCGATTGACGGCTGGAGGAGATTCTGGAGCGCTCTTCTTCTCGGCAGAAGCGCCCAGCCGGATGCTTACTGACGAAAGTTTTGCCTGCGTATAACCCGCCCGAGCAGCTCGTCCAATCGCACTGATGTTCGAAACTGCGCCAGTCTGGAAGCGGCGTAACCCGTTCCGAGTTAGCTCACTACCGGTACGCCGAGAGCCGCGAAGAGGAGGTAGAGTACTCCGCTGCCCAGTGCAATAATTCCGAGCGCGATTATAACGTAAACGATTTTTGATTTTCCTGCGATCCGGATAAGAAAATCAATGAGGAATAGACTTATCACCGTGGCAGTCAGAATTGCTACCCCAAGCCCGATTATGCCAATTCCGGAGAGCGCCGCGGATACATTGGTATGGCTCACCAGCAAAGTGAGAGCAAACGCGGCGGCCGAAGCGAATATTCCGACGAGGAAGGATAATCTGAACGCTTCATCCGGTTCGACATCCATAAGAAGCATGGCGCTCGTTGTTGTGCCCGACCGGCTTACCCCCGGGAGAGCCGCGATTCCTTGAGTGATTCCGACAATCGCATAGTCTTTGAGCCGCAGACTGTCGAACCTCTTTCTGTTCGAAAGCTCTGTTTGTCCCTTGCGGGAATAGCGTATCAGCATCGCATCGCCAATCAGAATTGCTCCAATCACGAGCATGGGAATACCTACTGACACACCCTTCACGGAGTCGGCCGCAAGATAGAGCGGAGCCCCGATGAGCCCAGTTACCACGGTCGTCACAACTACATATTTGAACAGCTTGATCTCCGCCGGGCTGCCCCTTAGCGCCACAACCTTGAGGAGAGACAGAATGTCTCTCCTGAAGTATATTATAGCGGCAAGTATAGTGCCAACTTCCATAAACAGCCCAAACGTGTATGCCTGCTGGAAACTCAGGCCGAGCAGAAACTCTGAGGCTATGAGCACCTGCGTCTTGCTGCTGATTGGCAGCCATTCAGAAATCCCCTGGATTACGCCGATTATGATAGCGTAGAGTATCTGTAGTAGTGTAGGCACGCCTGCAGCCTGCAAGGGCGAGATTTAGACGTATTGAATACCGGCCGGAGCGCCGGAAACCCAAGCTGCAAAATGCGTAGCACGCGCATGGGGCTCTGATTCGTAAAAGTCCCTTCCAAGCCGCTCACGCCATCTTTTTTCAAAGAGGCTGCTTTACGCGCTCAATATCACGCAGTTTCGACTTGGCCCACCTTATATTTCGGGGCGCAGCCGGGGATACTGAATGGAATTCAAACAATTCGGAAAAGATGGTCCCAGAATTTCTGCGATTGGGATGGGGACATACTACGACCCTTTGTGGATACTTACTGGTTATCTTGGGTGGCAGAGAGGTGCTGCCGAAAAGCTCGGGGCTCTGAAAGCAGGACTTGAACTCGGCATGAACCTGATTGACACGGCTGAAGTATACCGTTCAGAGGAGATTGTGGGTCGGGCAATCAGGGGAATGCAAAGGGAGAGCTTGTTCATCGCAACCAAGGTTATGTCTAACCACCTTAAGGCGAATTCGGTCACGAAAAGTCTGGAGTCCAGTCTAAAGAGGCTGGGCACGAGCTATGTTGATCTCTATCAGATACACTGGCCGAGCCAAACGGTTCCAATTGCAGAGACCCTGGGAGCTATGGAGAAGTTGGCAGAGCTTGGAAAGGTAAGGTACATTGGTGTCAGCAATTTCAGTCTGAAACAGATGATAGAGGCAAGGGCAGCGCTGAAGAAGCTTGACCTTGCCTCTACTCAGATGAGTTATAACCTGTTAGATCGCAAAATCGAAGAAGACATCATTCCCTATTGCAGAAAGGAAGGGTTGAGCATCCTCGCCTATTTCCCGCTCGCCCACGGAAAGCTCACAAAATCGGAGGCGCTTTTGAAGGTGGCCGAGGCGCATGGGAAGACGAGCTCCCAGGTTGCGCTCAACTGGCTGGCGGACAAAGATTCGGTCTTTCCGATTCCCAGGGCCTCTACGGCCGCTCATGTAAGGGAGAACGCCGGAAGTGTGGGCTGGCAATTGAGCGAGGCTGAAATGGTGTACCTGGAATCGCTGCGACCACCAAAGGTGTCTCCTCCGGTGCGCTAGGTAGTCAGCATGTACGGGAAACTGGATTCCGTTGCCCTGGGAAAGTCAGTACTCCCGTATCTCGGATCGAGAAGGCCCGACGTGCTAGTTGGTCCTGAGTATGGCGTAGATGTTTCTATCCTTAAGATCGGCCGAGAAATTCTCGCGCTCAAGAATGACCCGCTTTTTGTATACTCTAAACTCGGGATTCAGAAGTCGGCCTGGGCGGCATTTCACACCCTGGCCTCGGATATCGTGACGTCAGGACTTTCCCCAACTCACTTAATTCTGGACCTTGAGATAACACGAAGTCTGCGAGGAACCGGCCTGTCGAGATTCATGAGCGAGCTGAGCGCAGAGTGCGCCAAGTTCGGCGTATCGATTATTGGAGGCCATACCGCAAGATACAGCGGTTTGAATCGGTCTGTGGTGGGCTCTGGCACAATGCTCGGAGTGGGCAGGGAAACTCACTACGTCACTACAAGGAATGCAAGAGCCGGGGATGACATCATAGTTACGAAATACGCAGGAGCAGAGGCCGCAAGCTACATTTCCTACGAATTTGCTGACGCGGTTAAAGACGCCCTTGGCCGCAAAACTCTCAGCAAAGTTCGCTCGATGTTCTTTGAGTCAACAACGGTCAAGGAGGCTCTCGCACTCAAGGAAGAAGGCCTGGTGGGGAAAGCCGTCAGCTCAATGCACGATGTAACTGAGGGGGGCATACTGGGTGCAACGCATGAGCTAACCAGCGCGAGCGGGTGTGGTTGCACGCTAGAATTGGACCTAGTTCCGACTGATACCGATGTCAACGCAGTGCTTGGGCTCTTCGAACTCGATTGCTATACCTCTACGAGCGAGGGTTCTTTGTTAATTACCACACGGCAGCCTGACACTAGACGGGTGCTCAGTTTTCTCGAGAGCCTCGGGACTAGGGCGCAAGTTATAGGAAGGCTGGAGGAACGCCGATTTGGGTCGTGGGTAAAGAAAGGAGAGAGTAGCACCAAATTAGGACCTGCAGGGAGCGACAGGTACTGGAAACTATTTACTGTAAGCCGGGATAGAGAGAAGATTCATCGCAGCTGATCCCGACCTTATCACCTACGCTCTTCCGAAGTGAACCCGCAAAAAATTCACCAAGAGACCGCGGATGCAGGAGCGATATCTCGGAACTTTGCAACCCATCAAAAGGCAGGAGCGCCGGACGACCCAGGTCAGGAAGTTACGAAGCTACTACTCACTAACTTGGATTTTTTATTTAAGAAACAGATGGCGGCTCCAATATGTTTCGCCGGAATTATTATTGTACGCAGACTGGGCAAGGGTTCGGCCCTCCATGCCGCTGTTAGCGTCGTTGTTTCGGCCGAGTTGCTCGGTAGAGAGTGGCTATTCGATTGGAATTCCATAAGACTTTTTCTGCCAAGGCTGTTTCATCGTGGCGATAGTGACGGCGCCCGAAAATTTTTTCGGCCACTTGTTCAAGGCATTGTCGAGAGTCGCGGACTTCTTTTTTGATTTGGTCCAAAATATCTGATACGAATCCTGCACATCAGCAATTTGGTCCGCCGTAGTTGAATAAATTTCATTTCTGACAAAGATGAGACGACAACTGTATTTCGGTAAGACTCTGCAAAAAATTGGTTTTGGGTTGTTGTGTGATTTGAATCACCAGCAAAAGCGGATCAAGAGAAAATCGACGAACCATTGAACAATGCGTAAATAGTACCTGCGTACAATTATTCGCGGAGGAAATTTTTCTTGGCAAAGAAAGCAGCCAAAAAGAAAAAGGGCGCAAAGAAATAGCGAGTTTACAAACTAGAATTTTTTTGCTCGCGTTAGAAGTGCCGAGTCGGCAAAGATTTTTTCAACTACAATTTTTTATTTCCGCACGCAAAATAATTTTTTCCTCCTTCGTTTTGCATTTGAGCACTGGTTTGAGCAGTACAGTGAATTATGGCTCCTGCGAATCTGATCGGGGACCACTCCGGACAATTCTGGACCAATCAATCTTGTAGACCAATATTCCCAGAAAAAGAAACATCGCTGACAGAATCACCGAGATCAAGACCTGGGAGAGCCCTAGATTCGTTAAACTGCCGAACAGCTTTAGAAATCCCAAATACTCAGCCGCGATTTCGACTGAGCTTTTTGCGACCTTGGCGCCCAGAGTGACTCCGAACAGCGGCGCAAGCTTCGCGCGGTTTGCCCCAGCGCCAATGTAAAGATAATCGTCCAGCGGCAGTATCGGAATGAATGCCGCAAGGAACAGTGCGACATAAAATGGCTTCTTTCCAACCCAAGTACCGAGCAACTGAACGTTCCGGTTCCTCCCAAGCCTGGTATGGAAACCGAATGCGCCAAAGTAGATTCCGAGCTTCGCCAGCCCTGCCGCAAGCCCGGTAAGAACCACAAGGGCTAGATAAAGACCGGGGCTGAAACCAACGTTCAGCAGCAGATAGGTCGCCAGTAGCGTGTACGAGGCGCCAATGAAAGGCGTGACATTTGACCCAAACGTGATAAGAGTCACGACAAGCAAAGCGTAGACAATGTCTTGGCTCACTGCAATGCCCGCTCCCTCGATTTGATCCAAGCGGGCCCTAGCACTCGCACTGGTATTGGCAGACTGAGCCGGGCTGAGGCTACGCAGGGCTGGCCCGAGTGATTTCGCACTGCTTATACAATGTTGCTGGTCACTATTAGGCGTGAGTTCTACGAAGACCTTCAACCTCAGGTTTTCACACACCCAGCGTGAAACCCCCACGGTTTTGAGTTTCTTCTTTAATGTTGAAAGTGGAGCGCTGAATTTCAGGGCAGGCAACTATCTTATTCTTAGGTTTCGCGACCTCGCAGATGACCCAAGAGGGCCGATGCGGCAGTTTTCGATTGCATCTTCTCCCTCTGAGAGCGGCTCAATGCTACGAATTGCGACAACTATCGAACCAGACGACTCGCCCTTCAAGAGGCGTCTCAATGATCTAAAGCCATCCGAGCCGGTAGAAGCTCTGGGCCCATTCGGGAGCTTCACGATTGATGAAGCTAGGTGGAAGGACAGTGAGGTGGTACTTGTGGGGGCTGGTATCGGCGTCACCCCCCTGAGGTCGATGCTGTTCGAAGCTGCCAAACTGAAGTTGGATTCAAATCTGAAACTGATTCATCTCGCTCGAGATCCTTCTGAATTTGTGTTTGCTACAGAATTCGACAGTCTGAGTTCGTCACACTCCCGCCTGAACATCCGGCGCATCCTGTCTTCTCCGCGCGCGGATTCTCCCAGTCAGCACGTCGGTTCGGTCGAGCTATCGGTTCTCAGTGGCATGGTGGAGGAGATGCGCAGTGCGCTGTTTTATTTGAGCGGACCAGCAGGAATAGTTCATGCTTTGTCGCAGGCTCTAAGCACGTCTGCATCTGTGCCGCACTCGAACATCAGAACCGAGAGATTCACTGGTTATTGAGGGCGTTCACCAGGTGATTCCGGCTCGGCTTCAATGCCCAAGGTAAGGTGTAAAAGCCCGCCCCAAGTCTTGGACTCGAAATCTGATGAATCTGAAGTTCGGTTACCGAGCCGCGGCGGAAGAACACCCGGCAGACGTGCTTTTACGTAATTCACTCGTGGCGGAATCCAAGGGTTTCGATTTCTTGGTCACTAGTGACCACTTCCATCCTTGGTTTAATACCGATGCGCACTCTAGTTTTGCGTTCAGCTGGCTGGCATCTCTCGGGCAGGCAACCAGCAAGTTAACGTTTGGAACGGGCGTAACTCCACCTATACTCCGCTACCACCCCGCACTCGTCGCCCAGGCCTTTGGTACGCTATCGTATATGTACCCAGGAAGGGTGTTTCTTTCCGTTGGTACTGGGGAAGCGATGAATGAAGTTCCGCTGGGCTTCCCTTGGCCATCGTTTTCCGAGCGGCTTGAGAGGTTAAAGGAAGCTATAGAAATAATCAGAGCACTCTGGACGAGGGATTTCGTGACATACAGCGGCAAGTATTTCACGGTCAAGGACGCGAACCTTTACGACAAACCCAAGGTTGTTCCACCAATTTTTGTCGCCGGCGTGGGGGCGCACTCGATAAGACTGGCTGGTGATTTGGGGGATGGCTATATGTGCGTTCCTCTCCCCCCATCTACTTACCCAGAGGTTCTCGCTCAGTTGCGCTCCGCGTGCACCGAATCTGGAAAGGATTTCGAAAAGTTTCCAAAGATGGTCGAAGTGTTCGTGGGGTATGATGCCGATTATGATCGCGCACTCGCTCACATTAGGAGATGGAAGACTGTGCTGATTCCGAATGTGCTGAGTAGCGACACATATGACCCAAGAAAGCTTGAGGAAGAGTCGAAGACTGTGGATGATAGTGAACTAACGAACTACCAAGCTACCATTTGCACAAGCGTGGATGAGATAGTTAAAGCCGCAGAGCGCTACATCAATTACGGCTTCGATATGATTCAGATCCACAGCTGTTCGCCAAGCGAGGAAGGCTTCCTTACCGATTTCGGCTCAAAGGGTTTGCCTTATCTGATACAAACCTACAAGAACGCCTAACAAGTAAGAAAGCATTTATGGGGAAACAAGCTCAGTGGGAAACGAGAAGGGGTCTTTAGTGCATCGGGTGAGCGTCAAAAGAATATACGAACCAGCTTCGTCAGCCGATGGCTACCGGATTCTTGTTGACAGGCTCTGGCCGCGAGGGGTGTCCAAGGATGGTGCGAAGCTTGACCTCTGGCTGAGGGAGGTAGGCCCATCGGACTCATTGAGAAAGTGGTTCGGACACGAGCCATCCAAGTACTCGGAATTCAAGAAGAAGTACAGACACGAGCTAGCGTCGTCTCCCGCATATCTACGACTCAAACAGATAGCGCTAGAGCACGAAGTTCTCACTCTGCTCTTTTCCGCAAAGAACGAAGAAATGAATCAGGCAGTGGCGCTCGCCGAATTTTTGCGCGAGGACCTCGGGGTCTAGGCAGTAAATGAGAGTCCGGCGCGTTATGCGTTCTTATCTTGGATTCTCCGCACTCTAGCCCTCTCAGGTGTTTCTAACTCTAACCCTATTTTGATTGCAGCGTGAGCACTTCTCCCTTCCCAGTAGGATCCGGTTGCCGCATTCAGTGCAGTTTGTGGAAATATCCTGGCTCACTTCTCCGCTCTTGAATTTTGCAAGGTAGGATCGCACTGTGGAGACTTGGTCATCGGTCTGTAACGAGCCCGGTCTTCGCAATCTTACCATCTCAATCGCGGAGTCAGCATCAATCCCGAGCAGCGCACCTGTGAAAGCAGCCGCAACCGTGCCAGTCCTCCCAAGCCCGGCATAGCAGTGCACGAGCACGCTTCTCTTCTGTACAACCGTCAGCCTGTACAAGTCATGGACTGCCTCGTCTACCTGTTCTATCATGGGGGCTGCGAAATCTGGGACGTATAGTTCTTTGAAACTCATCCCCAGCCTCCGGCACCATTCCTCTTCTTCCGGATGGCTTTCCAGGCTCAGGATGGCTGAGACGCCCATATTCCGGGCCTCGAAAATATCGCTTTCATGTTGCGGCTGAGAAGAAGCGAGGACCATTCCCTTTAGTAACCAAGTACGCTCAAGAGACATCGTCTGTCTAACCCAGTAGATTAGAGCGTCATAAGTATATAGTTCTTGGGACCATTACCTCACGTTTTTCGGTCTCACAGAGAGAACAGGAGGCGCGAAGGGTTTAGATATCCAAAGTTGCAGCCAGTGTGTTTTTGGTTGCCCTCCGAAGTGAATAGCAGTGGCAGAAGACTGGCCAGCTTGGCCTTTACCTCCCTCGGCCATTTCGCGAATGACGGGATGACTTTTTCCGTTGGATTAATCGCTGACCTTTTCACCGCGGAAAAAATTGCCGCGCCACCAGCGATCACACTTATGTTTGTGGTCTTCTACGCTAGCCCCCTCATCCTGAGCCTGTACGTAGGTCGAAAGGCGGATGCGAGCGGTCGACCAGGTCGCCTGATTTCGCTGGGTGTGGCCCTCCTCGCGCTGGGAATGGTGGGCTTCTACTCGTCAATCGAACTTGTGCCCAAGTCGCTAGTCGAACCAACAATTCTTGTTTCAGCGCTGCTCGCAGGTTTCGGTAGCGCATTTTATCATCCGCTTGGTGCGACAATTCTGCAGTCTACCTTCGGCCAGGCTTCAAAAGGAAAGGCGATGGGGGTGAATGGTGCGATGGGAAGCCTCGGAAGAACGATATACCCGACGCTCTTTTTTGTATTTGCAGCACTGAGTTCGAATGGTGACGCCCCCCTCTTTTTCGGTCTCATCGGTTTGGTGCTCGCGTTCGCGATCTACGTGGGGTTGCGGGGATTCCAGGGTCCCGTTACGGCACGTAAGCAGGGTGCCGATGCTACTCCTCAGAGGTCACTTTCGATTGGTGTAATTGTTCTTTCTGTAGTGGCGTTTGTGAGGTCCGCTACGCTCGGGGGGATGACGTCCTGGCTACCCACGTATCTGACATACGGGAAGGGCTACGGATTTACAGGGAAAGTAGGAATCGCGATTAGCCTAATCTATGCTGTAGCAATTCTGGGTCAACCGTTTTTCGGGTGGCTGGTTGATAAATTCGACAAGAGGTATGTGCTCGGGCTGAGCACTTTCTTCGCAGGGCTGAGTATGCTTGCTTCTGTTAGCCTTAGCGGTATAGTGACCACTGTTTTTCTTGCGGCCTTTGCCTTCTGCGCCTTTAGCGGATTCCCCCTACTGCTCTCGCTTGCGTCCGACTATGCTCAAGGCGGACATTCCTCACTGAGCAACGCCATGGTTTGGGGTCTAGGTAGTGGTGGCGGGGGCACGCTCGGGCCGGCTATAGTAGGCTACCTAATCGGATTCGGCCAGTATGGGCTACTGGGTCAAGCCTTCCTTACTATGTCGTTTGCAGCCATAGTGGTCTCTGCCGCTTCAATATTCATGCCAAAGCCGCTGTCTTACAGAAAGCTGCCGGCGTTCTCGTAAAACCAGATAGTTCTGACGTCAGTCGAAGCGGACGGCGTCTCTCGGATCTTCCTTCAGCACATCAAGAACGAATGAGGTATTGCTCCTCTCTACCCCTTCAACTTCGGTGAATTTCTGTATGGTATCCTCAAGTTGCTCGCGAGTTCTTGCCCTGCTGAGAACTATGAAGTCATTCTCCCCCAGCACAAAGTAGACCGCCCACACTCCCTTTATTGCTGCAAGCTTGGTGCCAACAAACTTTTGATAGTCCGGGCCATATCTTGCTCTTATCAGAGAAACCGCGGTGATTGGTTCTCCAAGTTTGTCGAAATCCAGCCAAGGGAGGAAACCTTTCAACACACCCGACTTCCTGAGTTTGTTGAGCCTATTGTGCACGGTCGATTTGGATACGCGGGCTTTGTCAGAGATGTGCTTCAGGCTCAGGTCGCCATTTCGAACAAGCGCGGCGAGTATTTTCATGTCAACCGAATCCAGCTCTCTGAATTCTTCGCTTGGCACAGTTGGAACTACCCATCCGCCATAAAAAACGCTACGTAAACTTGCTACCCTCGGTCTTTATTAGCGTGGTCTCAGCCCGCAGTCGCGCAGTCCTTCCCCCCACAACCCCTCAACGCTGGTCGTTGCGAAGTGTATGGCGTAGCTTATATTCATGCTCGGCAAACCCGCTTGCACCTACAATGAGCCAAGGTTCAGAAGGCGGTTTCGGACACGGCGGCAGACGTCCTTTCGGCCCTAAACCGGTTGAGGAAGGAAAGGAGTACGAGGTTGAAGTAACGGAGATTTCACGAAGAGGCGACGGAGTCGCAAAGATTGAGGGCTTCGTGATATTCGTGCAAGGCGCGAAGGTGGGACAGAAGGTTCGGATAAAGGTCGACAGGGTTGGACCTCGATTCGCGAGCGCTTCGGTCGTAAATTCGGGCCAAAGCTCTGAATAAGCTCCTGAGCTTCGGGTTATCCACTTTTCAATTTCTCCTGTTTTTATCCTTTAGCCAATTTTGCGCTGGCCGGTTCCGGATACCCTCTGCCTGCGGAGCTTCCTGGGCGCGAAGCGATTTCGGGCTACCGAAGATGCAAGTTCAGTTTCGCGCTAAGTATTTAACAGCCTTCCCGGCTCAACCACTGCGTGACAGAACTAAGCTCAGCCTTTGCCGCGGAAGTGGAGAAAGCAAATAGAAGCGAAGCGATAAAGCAAAAGATTGCGGGCTGGAACAAAACCTTCCAGCTCAAGCCGGCTGACTCGGATCCGTTCCAGGTGATAATCGAGGGCGGCTCTGCTCGCGTAGAAATGGGTTTGGCAGGCGCTCCCGTGGCTACTCTGATCATGAGCAGCGCTGACATGCTTTCGATGATTCAGGGAAAGCTTGATCCGGTGCAGGCGTTCTTTTCCGGTAAGCTGAAGATTGAAGGAAACATATTCGAGGCCCAGGCTCTGCAGGCGGTACTCTCCGGGGGTTAGCGATTCGCTCGTCTATCTCTGGACAAATCGCAGTTAATGCGCCACCAGAACTGTCATGCACTGATTGGGTGTCAGGTTGACGCGCTTGGCCTCGGTTGCTGCCTCAGCCCCAGGTAAGGTCACCCTATTCGGGGAGCATGCCGTAGTGTACGGCCAACCTGCAATAGTGGGCGCCATTAATCGCAGAGTGACCGTCTCTATTCAAGAGACGGGTGACGCAACATTCAGGCTGCGCATGCCTGACGTGGGTGAAGGGGAAGCGATACTGCGGCTCCGGAATGGCGAGGTGAAGCTGCAGTCATCGGAGCCCAGGCTCAGGATGGCAGCGCTGCTGGTTAGCGCCGCGATGAGTCAGGTTCTTCAAGAGCCCGAGAAGCTACGTGGAGCCTCTCTTAGAGTGACTTCCGAAATGCCGGTAGGCGCGGGCCTCGGAACCTCAGCCGCACTTGTTGTTGCAACTATAGCTGGTTTCTCAAGCTTGCTCGACGAGAAACTAGATACAAAGACAATGGTCGAGCTCGCTAGGAGAGCGGAGCTCTCGGTTCAGGGCAGTTCCAGCGGAATGGATGTCTGTGCTTCGGTGGTGGGAGGAATGAACCTCTTTCGCCGGACTCGCAGCTCGATTCAGTTCAAGAAACTTCAGCCCCGCGAGGCGCTTCCAGTCGCTGTCGGATTCACACCGAGAATACTCGATACAGCCCAAACGGTGAGAAAGGTCGCGGAATTTAGAAAGAGAAAGCGAGCGCTCGTGGACGCGATATTCGAGTGCATCGGGCTTGTCTCGAACCGTGCCGTGCAGGCGCTACGTGATTCCGACCTCGAATCGCTCGGCGAACTGATGAACGCAAGTCACGGGCTTCTATCAGCTCTTGGAATCTCCACGAGGGAGCTCGACGAAATGGTGAACGCCGCCCGGGGCGCCGGGGCGCTCGGAGCAAAACTCACGGGTGCTGGCATGGGCGGGTGCGTGATGTCTCTTGCTCAGTCATTTGATAAAGCTCGCAAAATCGACCGGGCGCTGGAATTGGCGGGGGGTCACCCACTCAAGCTATCTTTCTCTCCTGTGGGCGTGAGAGTGGAAGAGGCCACTTCCGAGAGGATGTAAGCCCAGCAGAACATTTTGTACGGGCGAGATTTAAATTCAAGAAACGAATGAAACAGACGTGTTTTCATCAGAGAGATACGACCTTCTCAGATACTATTCCTTTAGAAGCGCACACGACCACGTATCAATGAGTGATGGTGACCAGCTCTACTTTATAGCCGACATCTCGGGTAAGCCTGAAATCTGGAGGCTTGACCGACCCGGAGGATTTCCAGAACAGGTCACATTCCTAGAGTATGGCGTCTCGAACCTCAAGCCGTGGAATGACCGGCTGCTCTTCCAGATGGATGTAGGAGGCTCAGAGGAATACAAGATAGCTGAACTGAATCGCGGTGGTTCTATTCGCGTAATACTGGACGAGGAAGGCACAATTTTCCGTTTGGGGGAGCCGTCATCGGATGGTTCATTTTCCTTCTCGAGCAACTCTCGCGACAGAAGATGTTTCGATAGCTATCTGAGACGGGCCGATGGCTCAGTTGTAAAGGTGCTGGAACTCGAAGGCACGAGTCTGCCGCTGGGATTCGATTTCGAGTCTCGCAGGCTTCTCGTCTCTGTTTCCAATTCAAACCTGGATAACGATATTTTCCTCGTGGAACTTGCTGAATCTGGACCGAGCGCCCCGCGCAAAATAGTTCCACACAGGGAAGAGGCGTTGTTCCAGTACTGCAAATTTGGAAAAGATGACCTTGTATACTTTGCCTCCAACCTGGGGGGCGAGTTTCTGCAGCCTATGGTGTATGATCCATCGACAGCGCATACAAAGGCGCTGGCCTCGGGCAACTGGGACGTATGCGCGATGGATGTATCTAGGGATGGCCTCCTCGCGTTTGCACGTAATGCGGACGGATCATCAGACCTAACAATTTTCGGGCCGGATTTTGGCAAACTATATCACGAAATTTTTGAAGGCGTGATCTCTGAGCTGAAGTTCACTCCCGGGAAAGCACGTCTTGACTTTGTATATTCGGATTACGGGAGTAACCAGAATATACGCTCACTCGAGCTGGGCTCTAAATCGGTCACAGCACTCACACGTGTATCGCCTGGTCATCCTGGACCGGCGGTCAAACCCGAGCTTATCAGATACGAGACGTTTGACGGAAGAAAAATTCCGTGCTTCGTTTACTCTGCTCCGTCGGGAACTAACCAACTCCCACCGGTGGTTGTGTATGTCCACGGGGGACCCGAATCTCAGAAGACTTCAGAGTATGACGGACAGATTCAGTTCTTTCTAAGTCGGGGATTGGCAGTTCTTACGCCAAACGTGAGAGGTAGCACGGGCTACGGCAAATCATACGTCCATCTTGATGACGTAGAAAAAAGGCTGGATAGCGTTAAGGATTTAGCGTGGCTCGCGAAATGGATACGCGCGTCAGGACGGTTCGATGCAGAGCGCGTATGCGTGATGGGCCGAAGTTATGGAGGCTACATGGTGCTTGCGTCGCTCGCGTTCTTTCCCGAGTACTGGAGATGCGGAGTTGAAAGCGTAGGCATAGCGAACTTCGAATCTTTCTTGAGAAACACCTCAGTCTGGAGAAGAAAGCTCCGCGAGGTAGAGTATGGCTCGCTAGAGAGAGATACAGAGCTCTTCCGCCAAATTTCTCCCATACACTTTGTGGACAGGATACGCGCTCCCCTTCTCGTGCAGCACGGCACAAACGACCCCCGGGTTCCAATCGATGAATCGAGACAGATTGTTCATGCGATAAAGTCAAGGGGAGGCTACGCCGACCTTGTTGTGTTTGAAAATGAAGGTCACATGAACCAGAACCTTTCCAGCAGAATAAAATGGGCAGAAAGGGTATGGGAGTTTCTGAAACTTCACCTACTCTCAAACGGCTAGTTGGAGCTCCCCCGCAAGCCGAGGTGCGCGGCTATTTTCTTCCCTCGAATTCGAGCTTGACTCTCTGAAGAAAGGCTGGCTCGTCCAGCAACCTTTGGGCCACCTTTGAGAGAGCATCTGAGGCGATTCTGAGAGCAACCCGTCCTTCCTCGGACGAGGCGGCCCTTGCTGACATTTCCGAATGCCAGGGCGTTCCTTCTGGAGCGATTTTGGAGGTGATTTCGAGAGAAGGAACGCGCTGTGAGATGTTCGCGAAGTCTGTGGAACCCTTTGGAATTTCTGCTGTAGATTCCGCCAAAGATTTGGGTTCTATTCCGAGCGAGCGCAGCGCTTCTTCTCCCGCTTTCATCAGTTCGAAACTGAATTTTGTCGAGGAGAACATGGGGCCAATCATGTCAATTGTATAGCTGGCGTTGGTTGCGAGCGAGCAGCCCTGCACAATCAACCGGAACTTCTTTATGAGCTCTTCAAGGTAGTCGCTGTCCGAGCTACGAAGGCCATAGACGAGCACCGCTTTGTCCGGAGTGACATTGGAAGCCTGACCTCCTTCCCTTATCACGCCATGAATCACGACATTCATGTCGCGTCTTACGTGCTGGCGCATCATGTTCACAGCCGTGTAGGTCAGGATGGCTGCGTCGAGTGCGCTCACTCCCTTTTCGGGTGAAGCCGCCTCGTGGGAAGCATATCCTTTGAACGTCACGCGCAGGTCCTGGACTGCCAGCGATGGACTGCCCAGGCTCCACGAGGTTCCGGGGTGGGTCATCAACGCCGCGTCTACACCTGCGAAGCAGTTCTTCTCCGCCAAAAGGATTTTCGACCCCGCGAATTCTCCGCTACCCTCTTCATCAGGCGTGCCATAGACGGCCACGCTTCCGTGATGGGCGGTTCTTGAGGTCTTGAGAGCGGCTAGTACCGCGGCGACAGCTATTATGTTATGGCCACAAGCATGACCCACGCCGGGCAGTGCGTCGTACTCCGCAAGAAATGCAACGGTGGGCCCCGGACTGCCGAGGTACTTGGTAGCGCGAAATGCCGTGGGTATACCCGAGTAGCCTCTTTCTACGGTGAATCCTTCCTTTTCCAGCAAATCTTCGAGAATCTTCGAGGATTCATACTCTTTGCTTCCTGTTTCTGCGAGCTTGTGTATTGCGAGTGCCATCGCCCAGCCTTCATCATCAGAGAACATGAAAGTCAGTTCTGGGCATAGGATATAAGACTGATTAAGCTCGGTGTGGAACGGTTAGAGACCTGCGAAATCTATAAGAGCAGCAGCCGGGCTCCCAAGCGAGTTGGAAGTTAGAATCCGAAAACTGGCAGTATTGCCGTTTGGCTGTGGTATTGGCTCTTTACACGCTTCCGCATCAGTGAACAATCTTGGTCTATGCCGACCGACTGCGTGTGGTGTTGCTGGAGCATGAAAACTTTCAGGCTCCTAGCAGCCACTCTTCTTGCACTGTGGCTCGCGCTCTTCGTTGCCGGAATGAGTGTCGCATCATCTGGCGCGGACTCGACAGTGGTACAACCTCAGGCTGTCTCATTTAATCCTTCAGGAGCAGAGATAAAATCTATTGGCTCGCAGCCCGGACTAGGATATCCCGGACTTGGTAGCGCGACTTCTCGGGGCGTAACAACGCCCGTCGCGGGCGCTCAATCTCCGGCTGAAGGGGGAAATGGTGCGCCACCCACTTATCCGTCGACCCTAGGTTCGCTTACAGGGCCGGCACCCGGCACGCCCGGCTCTTGGACTCCAATAGGTCCCCAGCCTATCGGATATAACAGCGCGTATAACTATGGCACTCGCTGGGGGGTCGGCCCGTTCTCGGGGAGAGTTACGGCGATTGCAGTAAATTCATCTGACCCGGATATAGTGTATATCGGTGGGGCTCAGGGCGGAGTCTGGAAGTCCCAAAACGCGGGATTGACTTGGACCCCCTTGACTGAGTATGGCCCAAGCTTGGCGATTGGCGCACTCGTAATATCACCCGATGGTCACACGCTGTATGCCGGCACTGGTGAAGGCGACCCGGCTTATGGAAGTTACTACGGCGAGGGGATACTCGCTTCTAGCGATGGAGGAGAAACCTGGAGTCTTCTCGGTCAAAGCACATTCGCCGGCCTGGCCATCTCTTCAATAATCATCAACCCCTCGGACCCTTCCCAAATAATGGTTTCGACAGTGAGCGTCGTTTGCTGTCTCGGAGACACAGCTGCTCCCTCCAATTCGCCTGGCGTGTACGTTTCGCTTGACGGGGGGCAAACCTGGAGCCTTTCGTTGAGTGCGCCGGAGGGGGTAGGCAGCCTCACAGCCGCACCGCAGAGCGAGACAGGGGGCGCAACCGCGGTTCCTCTTGCGGGGACCTTTGCTGGTCAGCTGTGGACCTACGTGACTCCCAGCCTTTCGAGCGCAGGCGGAGAATCCAGCTGGACGGGTGGTAACTGGGTGGACTCTCTCTACCTTAACGACCCAGGTTGCAAAACCGCAAGCATTGAAGTGTGCAGGGTGGCAGTGGCTTCGACACCTGCATTGCCAGACCATGTATATGTGGCCTATCTCAATTCAACTGGATCTGGCGCGTTCGGGGTCATGGTGAATTATGACTTCATGACAGCGACCTACGTGCTTCTAGGGACGCCGCCGAATACAGTCGATCAGGCCGGCCAGGTCGAACCCCCATGCGGTTCCGACGAGCAGGGAGCACTGGATATGGTTCTCGCAGCCGATCCCACTCAGGCGAGCGTAGTCTATTTTGGATGCACTACGCTTTACGGTTCAACAGATGGCGGGCAGACATGGGTCGCCTTAGGGGGTTATACCGCGAATTCGGTGATTCACCCTGATATGCACTCGCTCGCATTCGGCCCGGGGTCTCCGGCCGTGCTCTACAGTGGTGGTGACGGTGGGCTTTGGATGTCAAGTGACGAAGGGACAACCTGGACCAACCTGAACGCCGGGCTCGATCTTTCCCAGCTCTACTCAATTGCAGTTTCTCCCTCCGGGAACGCTTTGTTGATAGGGACACAGGACAATGCCTGCTCCCTATACACCCAGAGTTTGGGCTGGGTCGAAGTTACAACCGGGGATGGTTCCGCAGTTGCATTTGATCCAGCTGATGCTAACACTATGTACTGCTCTGTCGACGGATTTCCGAGCATTTCTCACGACGGGGGCCACACTTGGCAGGGTGACTCGTACGGGCTGTTTACATACGGCCTGGACCTAAATCCCCCGCTCGCCCAAGATCCGAGTGCACCAGGGACGCTCTACTACGGACTATACGGCATATTCAAGTCCGAAAACTATGGCGCAAACTGGACTTCGCTAATAAATGATACGTCGCCCATAACCGCGATAGGCGTCGCGCCATCTGATGCAAACACTCTCTACGCAGGGGACCTTTCCGGAAATGTCATCGAGTCCACGGACGGAGGCGCCACATGGACTCTCTTGGGCTCGATAAAAGCCGGGGGTACGCCAGTGGGTATAACCAGCATAGCAGTTAACCCCACTAATCCTGACGAATTCTATGTATCAGTTTCGACGTTTGGCGAACCGAACGTGATTCAGTTTCTTAATAACGCTGCCTCTCCTCTCAGCACATCTGGCCTGCCAGCTAGCAATGTGAACGTCCTCCGGTTTTACGCGGGTAGACTCTTTGCCGGCATGGATTCAGGAGGAGTCTACTATTTGCCACCGGGGGGAACATCATGGCTGAGACTGGGAGGCCCGATGCCGCACGTAGCCATCTTCGACATGGTAGCATCAAATCATACAATCTATGTTGCCACATATGGCCTCGGAGTCTGGAAGCTTACTACAGGGCTCGTCTCTCCTCCTGAGAACCTGACACTCAGTTATGCGATACATGGCGGAGGCTCCGGTTTCTCTGCTCCTGCGATTTCTTATGTATATAATGGCCTTCCGCAGTCTGCGACGCTATCCGAGCAACCGAAAACATTTCAAATCGACTGGGGTAGCACGCTCAACATTTCGAATGTGTTGCCTGGCTCGAGCAGTTCTGAGAGGTGGATAACCGGTACTACGCCGATGAACGTGACATCCTCAGAAAACCTTTCGGTAGTGTATTTCAATCAGTTCGCGATGAGCACGAGCTACTCGGTTTCGGGTGGCGGCTCTCCTTCTGCGCCAACTCTTAGCTTCTCGCAACTGGGCTCGCAAACATCTGTCAACTTGAGCACTTCTCCCGAAGTCTACTGGGCAGATGCCGGAAGCTCCTGGCAGGTGACGAGCACGTTGCCGGGCTCGTCATCAACCGAACGATGGATAACCCTTGATGTGAGTGGCTCAGTGACCAAGAGCGCCGCGATATCTCCAGTCTATTACCACGAGTATTATCTAGTGTTTGGTGAAAACGAAGCAGCGGGTGGGTCCGTCACTCCAGTAACGGGCTGGTATAATGCAACGACCCAGATCCACTTAACCGCGACAGCTTCGAGCGGGTGGCGCTTCGAGGGCTGGGTGGGTAGTGGTCCGGGCGCATACACCGGTAACGCAACCTCCCAGGTCTATACCGTAGAAGGAGCAGTGTCGGAGTCGGCCAACTTCTACCCTGGGCTCGCCATTTCTGCGCAGGGCTCGGGTTCTGTCACGTATAGCTACGCATCGACAAGCGGCACCGTCAAGTCGGGTACAAGTATGACTATTTACGCTCCTCCAGGCACCGTCATAACGCTCACCTCGAATCCCTCTCTTTTCCTGTATTCGTTTTCGGGCTGGACTGGTCCGGGAGTCTCTGGTTCATCACACGAGGAGTCTCTGACGCTCAATTCTCCGGGGGAGGTTGTGGCCAAATTCGGATACAATATTCCGGTGCTGGGCGGAATCGGAGCTGCGATCGTCCTTGTGGGTATAGGAGTCATGTTTGTGAGGGGGAGAGCCACACGGAAAGGCACCGCTCCCGCGCCTACTTCGCCTCCTTCGGCTGTTGCCGAAGCCAGTGCCCAAACCGTTTACTGCGCGAACTGTGGGCAGGTGTTGCTACCATCCGACAGGTTCTGCCCGTCGTGCGGCGCCAACAGACCCAGCTGAAGCGCTCTGGCGTCCGGCCCAAGCCCATGTTTATCATTAGCGGGCAGAAAGGCCAATGCGCTTGGCTGTGGGAAGACTGCGCTCATCAAGACGCCATAAGGGCACTTGAGCTTATGACAGGCTTAGACGGCTGACTTGGCTAGGTACAGGCGAGTTCAGATGATGGTATACCTGGTTCGGCATGGAGAGTCTGTGAGCAATGTCGGCCGCTATTTTCCAGACGAAGACAACCCAAGTTCACTCACCGAGACGGGGCACAGACAAGCAGCCGAAATAGCGGATGTGATTTCCAAGCTGAACGTCCAGATGGTCTTCTCAAGCCCGATGCTCCGTACTCGCGAAACCGCGCAGCACATTTCAAACAAGCTTGGAGTTGAGGTCCAAGTGGCCAGTGAACTAAGAGAGGTTGGCTTGGGAAAGCTTGCAGGGAGAAAATATCCTGAAGTCCTTTCTGAGGACCCCATGTGGTACATGGAATATTTTGACTCAACGAACAGGTACGGACTGGAGAAGTTCGGGGACGTTGTGGAGAGAGTTTCCAGTTTCATAGAACGAATCTCACCTCAGGCGGATTCGGCAGTGCTCGTGTCGCATGTAGAGCCAATCAGAGCAGCGGTGTGTGCCTGCCTCGGAGCCCATGGAAGCTGGGTGAGGAGGCTGAGAATATCGAATGCCTCAATCACTGTGGTGCACTATGCAGACGGCCGGTTCAGACTGGGCTCGGTCAACTGGCTGCCACCGGCTCACTACGCCAATCAGTTTCCGGTTCAGCAGAAGTGATAGTCGGCCAATGTTCAGGATAGTGCACATTCGAAAGGAAGTCACCACGATAGAACTTGGCGTCACGGTTGAGGGCCCGCTTACCGAGCTCGTAGAAGAATTCGACGAGGAAGCGGACTGGAAGAAGAGAATGGAAGAGCTAAAGGGATTGCAGTTCGAGATACGCGTTAAGGGTAACACCGCCTATGCGATAAAGCCAGGCGTGAGAAGGGTCATCTAGCCCAATCCAAGGACCGGTGGCGCCTGACGCGAGTTCGAGAGCAAATGCAACGCAGAGTAGGAACGCACAGAAACCATTTATACCGAGTCAAGTGTGGCGCGCAGGATGATTGACCTTCTCGTCACCTACCTGCAGTTTGGCAGAATAAATGAAATAGACGCATACTTCGCAAAGGTGGTGGAGGCGACCAGGCCAAAGTGCGTCAGGGTCTACGTCGACGACGTTGTCGACAAGTCACAGGAGCTGCTGGCCAAGAGGCTTTACGCAGGATATGATATCAGGTGCGGCGCATGGTTCGACAGAACTTTAACACTCTTACAAATAATACAGGACGCGAAGGCTGAAGCAAGCGACCTGCTCATTGTAGACAGCGACAACATCCTACATCCGGACTTTGCAGGTTTCGATGACGCTATGGCCCGCAAGGGTTACACTTCTTATAACATAATGGAGGAAGGTTTCGTCGAGAAGGGGAAGTACGTAGCGAGGAGCCGCCTCCTCGGCTATGTCGACGTAGGAGACAGGCGAATCGATGTTTACTCATACAGGATCCCTGGCTCATGGCACGGGGTGCTGTACGTTGGCAGAAAACAAGCGGTAAGGATTGGTTCGGAACTCCTCGGGAGGCTTGACCCCGAAGTTATGACTGATATTGAGCGGGCCGTAAGAGGAGTGGACCCGCCTCTCAGACCATTTCTGACGGACGAGACTACACTTGGGTTTCTCTACTATTACAGCGGCGTAAGGGAATTGCCATGGAGCGTGTACTCAGTCCACGCAAAGCATGGGGCTCCCACAGGAACGCGGAGGAGCACAAGGAGATTGCTTAACTCGATGGCTTTTTGCCAATTCGCAAGAGGGCTTTCAGGAAGGAAATACCCGAGATCAGTTTGGCTTTACTGGCGCTACAAAGCATCCGAGATTAGAGCTACGCTTGAAACTGTAGCAAAATGACGAAGCGTATTGCTCCGCCAGCACGAGGGAGTCAGTCTAGCCAGCGACTCTGCATCGCGCGTTTGCTAGTCTGAAGGTTGCACGAAGGCCAGCTATACCACTCCTTGCTCCGGCGACTGGCGCACCCCTAATTTCTTCGTTGCCGGGTGAGCGGGTGATATTCAAGAAGCTGGGGGCAAAGGCTGCGAGCCGTTTAAGAACGACCATTACTTGGGCCTGAGCGGTATGCGCCAGAAACTCCGTGTGCTCGGAGTTACCGAAGACACCAGCTTTGTGGTGGCAGGCGGTCGTTTGGCCTTCTATAATTTGATGGATTCGCTTGCTTCGGTTGGAAACGATGTGACCGTGCTTAGCTGTACGGGAGCCACGGAAGATTTGGTGGACATCCGCAGACTGAACTCGATTCGACTGAAGGTTCGTCCAAGCAGAATCGTGGGCCCCATCACATTTCTAGCAAAGCTCTTTCTCCTACTCCCCAAGCGACTGCTAACATGTGACGTGTTAGTGGTGAACTCGGGTTATCCGCTTCCTGAGGTAGTGGCACTGGCAAAGATGACCGGGAAAAAGGTTGTTGTACTCCAGCACGATGCCCATAACCTGGAAACCGTTGAAAAGTTTGCCGCATCTACATCGAGAAAATATATGGCAATTGTAAGGTGGATACTTATGTATCCGCCACTGAGATTGGTTGATGGTATACTCTGCGTCACAGATTCGACTAGAAGAGGAGTCATGTCTCTTGGTGTTACGACTCGTGCGTTTGTGATTGGTAACGCCATAAAGGAGTAGCGCGCACTATTAGCTCCAGATAAAGCACTTAAGCGCCCGCGCGGGCTACGAGGCCGAGCATTCCGGTGCGCGTGCTAACAATCGGCATGGTGGAGAAGAGCAAAAGACCGGCGGATTTTGTCGAAATCGCCGCAAAGGTATCGAGGCGATTGGCAGGTGTCGAATTCGTCTGGGTGGGGAATGGCTCGCTTCGCGAGAAAATGATTGAAAGAGCCAGAAGTCAAGCGCTTTCAAACGTCAAATTTCCCGGAAGGCTGGACGCAGCAGCCGCGGGCGCACTGATGCAAGACTCTTCGGTCTACGTAAGTACGAGCGAAAGCGAAGGGTTCGCTCTTACCCCCGGGGAGGCGCTTTTGAAAGGTCTGCCTGTGGTGGTGTATGACCTGCCGATTTACTTGGAGGTCTACGACCATTTTCTTGTAACTGCCACACCGTTCGATGTCGACGACTTTGCGGAAAAAGTGCTGTTAGCGCTTTCGAAACCAGACTGGCTTGCTAGACAAATCCAAGCGGGGGCGGAGCACGTGCGCAGTGCCTACTCAGTGACGGCTGTCGGAAATAGAGCGGCTAGCGCGCTGCGAAGGATACTTGACAGAGACAATTGAACGATTTGGCTTTGCCTTCGAAGCCAGACGAAGCCAGAAAATCCTTGGTGTCAATCTATACTGCATCGCCGGCATATAGCAACGTCCAACGGCAGGTGGAAGCCTAATATTAATAGAAAATCGAAAGAATGAATCTCAGAGCGAGTTTGACTGGCTGCAGACTTAATTCAACAGATCCTCGTAAAACCCCGAGAGGATTTTTGAAACTTTTCCTACCTCATGGTTTGAGATCGCATACAGCCGGTTCGATCTGCCTTCCCTCTCAACATTTCCAGTTTCACTCAAAACCCCGACTCTTTCCTCCAAGTTCAGCTTATGTCTGTAATCTATGGTGGCTAGACCAACACTCATGCTCTCCAGGCAAGTCTTGGAAAAGGAATCGATGGTGAACCTGTCTATGAAGATGTCGAAGTTACGCAGTAAACTCGGCATATCACGGTAGGGAATGTTACGGTTCAGGATGTGCAGTTCGATTCCGTTACTCCTGAGCAAATCTTCCAGCCTCTCGGGAAGACGCTCATACTTTAGTATGAAGTACAGAGCCTTCGGTACCTGATTATACTTGTCCTTGGGAGCGAATTTGAAGGTATCAATGGGAGTTGGAAGGTAGTCAGCGTCATCTCTGTACTTCCTGACAGGTATCTCGAGATCTGGTGTAGCGTAGATCACTTTTTTAGCGTGTTTCAGATCTCTCTTAACCATCCAGCCGAGTGGCGAGTTCATTGTTGTCCTTACGTCTGACCCGTGTACGTGCAGAAGGTCAAGCTTCCCTTTCAGGGTGTCCACCATGAACGCATCTTGAAGGGCATAGTTCACATGGAAGATATCTCCTCTGGCCTTCAATATGTCAACCAGAATTCCCAGAGTTTTGGAATAGCGCGCTCTGCTACGCTGTATGAAATCTATGTGGTACGACTTGCTGAGATAAGGGATGAGATCTTCCATGACATGGGCGCAATCGTTTACTATAACTATGTGACGTTTCGCAGAAGATGCCACTCGAGTTATTACCCTGCCCCTGAATAGCTCGATTCAGTCGAATACGTGACTTAAAGATGTTGCTCTGGAATCGGGCATAAATGCTGACAGCGCCAGCCACGGAGGTGAGGCAGACTACGTTGAGTCTAAGGGTACGTGGCCCATAGGAGCAAAAAAGCCACATTTAAAGGGCTACGCAAGGGCGGCATATCAAAGGTTCAGTTGCTGTATAAAGAAACTCGCACAGGCCATGCATTGGCATTCAGGAAAAATTTCTCATGTTTTTGCCAATCAAAACCTCCACGAAGCGCATCGTTTTGCTGGGCCTTATAAAAGGAGCTTCAAAGGCCTGGCTTACGCATAGATGATAAGTGTAAATGGGGCGATTTGCGACCCTCAACCCTCGATTACAACTCGAGATAAGCCCCAAGGCTGGTCCGCGCCTGTTGAGGCGCTTGCCACGGTTACTCCGGTATTTTTTGGGCGCGCTCGGTAGAACACTCACCGCGTAACTACAGGATGCACTCATTTCTTAACGATACTTCCACCTTTCATCACCATAGCAACCTTTGACGCGTCGGCTATCTCTTCGAGAGGGTTCCCATTTATGCTGATTATGTCGGCATCGTAGCCCGGCGCAAGCCTACCCACCTTCTTTCCCAGCACGGAGCAGTTTCCAGTCGCGGCGCGCAATGCCTCAAGTTCGGATAATCCACCGAGTTTGTTGAGCAACACCATTTCCATCCAGTTATTACCGTAGTCAATGTCCAATCCCGTTGAGCCAATTAAGTCCGTACCCGCAAGGATTTTAATGCCGGCTTTCTGCGCCCTGGGAACCACAGTCCTTGCGTGCTGTCTGAGGGGTTGCAGCTTTTCGAGAGTCGGCTTGGGAAGTGCCCCCTTTTCACCCAACTCATTAATCTGCTCAAGTACAGAAAGTGTAGGCGTGAGCGGTATGTTCCTTTCAGCGATAAGCAGTATGGTTTCTTCGTTCGCCAGAAAGCCGTGCTCTATAAATGAAACTCCGCCCTCGATTGCATTTCTTATTCCGGCGTCCCCTTCCGCATGCGCTGCAACATAAGTACCCGCCTTCTTGGCTTCCTTTACAATTGCTCTGATTTCCTCCAGCGTGAATTGCTCATGATACGGACTGTCGCTCTGTGATAGCGCCCCCCCTGTGGTGAAAATTTTGATGAAGTCTGATCCCTGCCTGAGTACCGTTCTTGAGGCTTTAATGCAATCGTCTACGCCATCACAGACCATGCCAAAGAGTCCGCTTTGCGTTTCAGCTGGTAGCACATGCGAAAGCTCACCATGTCCGAACGTCTGGGTGAGCGGGCTTCCGGCCGCAATTATCCTCGGGCCCTCGATGTAACCGGCGTTAACTGCGTCCCGCAAGTAGACGCCATGGTAGTCTCCGCACTCCCTGACGGTGGTGAATCCCGAAAAAAGGATTTTTTTTAGAATTGGAATGGTGGATAGCATGCGCGCCGGTGCGGTCTCATAGAAAAAACTTTCGGGGATTGAGCTGAGTTTCACGCCGCTAATATGTATATGCGCATCGACAAAACCAGGAGATACAAATTCGTCACCGAGTTCGATGCGGTTGTCGCACGAAATTCCGCTGCCCACCTCAAGAATCTTTCCGTCTTTTACTAGGATTTCGCGCCTTCCGAGAAAATTTTCTCCGTCAAACACGTTGTCAGACCTAATTAAAATCTTATTCGTCACGCGCGGTGCACGGACTTGGCTTCCATAAATCTTTCTGGCTATACTAATATTTTTAGGAGCCCCTAACCGCCCGTTGGCTCACTAAAAATTGATTTCAACCCTCTTCAGTGGCTACAGTCCGCATCTGATCTGCTCCGCATCGGAGATTGCAGTATTGAGAAATATCTCCCAAAAACTCTCCGTGCAGAAGGGAGGGCGAGAGAGTGACACTTGGACTCACAGCTCTTGGCATGTTACAGACAAGCAGATTTTTTTGTTCCGTCGTCGAGCGCCAACTCACATAATGCTTATTACAACAGGTTTGCGTCATTCAACGCTGCAGATTGTTTGCTAGCTGCAGTTGCCCTGTGAGAGTGTTGTCCAAGTACAATATTGTCGTAATCGTAATGGACACGGTGAGGCTGGATTACTTCAGGGCCGCACTCGCTGATGACCCTGAATTAAAGGAGTATGCTAGAGATTATCTTGATGCGGGTGTCTGTATTGCTCCCTCGTCTTGGACTCTGCCTTCTCACGCTTCTCTGCTCACTGGCTTATATCCAAGCACGCACGGGGCGCATGAAACCGAACGCGTAAAGGATCCGGATATTTCCGGGCTAAAACTGCGAGTCTCCACGATGGTTTCCGAGCTCAATAAAATGGGCTATTCAACTTGGCTGTTTACCGCGAACCCTCTTATTGCGCCAATTTTTGGCTTTGATGAATTCAAGTATTTCAGAGATATGACCGATTATTACGAAGACCTGAATCTTCGGGGAGGGATTCATCTTGGCAGAAAGGCTCGGGAACTCGCCGAAAAGAAGTTCGGAGAAGATTCCGTGAAGGGAGACTCGGTAGGTGCAATCCTGCGCAGTTTGGTTGGGGTTGCGGGGGTTGAGGGGCTTCCAACCTTACTCAAGGTCCTTTGGGAGGGCACGAAACTGACGGTATCTCACGATTTCAGACTGACCAAGTTGAGGCTCGGGTCGGGTCTCATGCTTGAGAAAGGAGGGAAGAAAATAAAGAAAGCCATACAGAGCACCAGCTTCACAGAACCGTTTTTTGTTCTCGTGAATCTCATGGAAGCACACGAGCCTTATTTTTACAGAGATCAGTATGCCTGTGAGTACAACTTCAAGACCTTCCCGGCGTCCTTTCCGGGAGAAAATTTGCTCAATCGGTGGAAGCAGAGTTACACCATGGCGGTCAAACAAAGTGCTAGGAATGCGTTTGAGATTGCCAATTGGTTCAGGAGTCATTACCGCAGAAATACTTTGGTAGTGCTCACGTCAGATCATGGCCAAGCGTTCTTGGAACACGGCTACCTCGGACACGGCACCGTGCTCTATGACGAGTTGGTCAAAGTACCCTTCCTTGTTTCGTCAACTGGCACGATTGGCGAGCCACGTGTCGGGGGCTACGCGAGCCTTGTGAACTTCAAGAGGTTTGCCCTCTCTGCCTCTGCAGAGAATCCAGACTTCAGTCTGTTATTCTCGAAGGAGGTGCGAGCGGAAACATTTGGAACCCATTTGCATCCGCCAAGGACGCCCTTTGATCTCGGGAAGTACAGAGGCCTTAACAGGCCACAGACACGGGTTTTTAATTGGGCTGATAGCTAGTCACTACGCTGAATCACTCCCGGGCGGAAGCCACGAGAGACGAAGGGTTGAATTCGATTGGATTCTTAGACCTTTTTTCGGGGGTGAAGCATGACTTCCAGAGCCGCCGGAGGTCCTCCCATACCTGCTAGGGGCCGCGTTGGGTGCACGACTACACCAGTGCCTTGATGAGCATTGGGGGCTGGCTGAATTCCGCCGCAATGTTTTCGGCGGCAATACGTGCCCGACTAATAGAAGTAAGAAAATCGCGCTTTTTGCTCGTCGTAGGTTCTGGCGCTTGACCAATAGGAGTCCCCCTTCGTGGGTCGACTGAGCTGAGTTCAGTCTGGGCCCGCTGTTGTGGTCAGGTTAGATAAGAAAGCAAAGCGCCGCAGCTCTGTCAGAAGCGGAAGCCGAGTGAAAGGCTTTTACCACACGCGCTCGAGATTTGACACGTGCCCGGTAAGAAGCTAAGAAAGAAGGAGCAGAAGCAGGCCAGAAAGACCCGAAATAAGAGGGCGCTCTATTTGTCCGTGCTAGCGGGAGTAGTAGTAGTCGTGATAATACTCGCAAGTGTCTGGTCCAGCCTCTTTCCGCCGGCAAAAAGCCTGGCAGCCTACATTGACACCCCGATTTCTTCATCGCTTTACTCTTCCCTTCAGCAAATAGCCAGCACCCCAACCTCATACACGAACTCAAGCTATGCAAAGGATATCGTCTTCTATAACCATACCCCTTGGTTTGTCGGTGGAAAGCCATTGGTTGTATTCATAGGCGCGGAGTACTGCCCCTATTGTGCCTCGTTGAGATGGTCGCTGATACTTTCTCTCATGAAGTTTGGGAATTTCACCGGCCTGGAATACATGCTTTCTAGTTCGTCGGATATTGCGGGGAATACCCCAACTTTTACTTTTGTGAACGCAACTTACACGAGCCCGTATGTGGCGCTGCAGACCTTTGAGAACAAGAACAGAGACTACCAACTGCTCCAAACTGTGCCTTCGAACTATACCAACGTTTGGGATGGCTTCGCGAGCAGTATTGGGAGCCAACCTGGATACCCCTTTGTCATATTCGCTGACGAGTACCTGCTCCCTACGTTTTTCATTACGCCATACCGCTATGACGCTTACAACTGGACCCAGATAGTAGCCCAGATTCAGGATAACACCACACTGGGGGTCATGATTCAGGCAGGGGCAAACCAGATTACTTCAGTTCTGTGCAAGCTCGACAACAACAAACCCGCAAGCGTATGTTCGGCTTCGGCCATTCAGAGCCTGGAGGCAGGACTCCCAGGCGGTCATTCAGGTTCTGCCGAAAGCTTGGCCACCGGTAAAACCAACACGAGCGCGCAGATGTGGGTCGCGGTGCAGTATACGCAGATTGCGTGGATGAGAAATATTTCGGAGAAGATAAGGTAGCCTACGAAGACTGCGCCCATGACCCACAGCGGAAGAAGAAATTCCTTCAGGGAGCCTCCCCCCAAGCCCAGAGCGAGCACTGCTACGAACCATAAAAGTCCCAGCCCAGCCACGGGAACCCCGAGCAGCCTGCTGTAGGGGCTTGAAGTTACCTTGGCGCAGTTGATTACGCCGGTCGAAGGGCAATTGAGGGGGATGTGGGGGTCTAGGGATTGGAGCGTGAGGTACGCAGAAAGAGCCATCCCTGCCACGGCAAGAGCAATCAGCATGCCCTTGGTCCATTTCATTACTAGTTCACGCTTCAACTCCACACTCTATAAAGGTGTGATTTGAAGGGATTTAATCAGGCAATACATAAACGCTAGTCGACACCTTGAGGTGATCCGCTCTTCTGCAGGTGTGCGAGTCGCCAGCGCGTCAAATTTTTGTAGTAAATCACGAGCGCTGTCACCACTTTGTTTATCACAGGTAAGCCGCTGGTCGACTCAAGTATCAGGTTGGCATCTATGTCGCTCACACTTCCGAGAAGCCCGGCCAGAGTTACGTATGCGAAAACATAGAGCAGAATCAGGAGCGTGAGAATGCCAGCTCCGGCTAGGCCGACAACTTTGAAATTCAATCCTACGAGATACGTAACTGCGCACGCTGAGATGGATGCGAGGTAAACGCTAAGAAGCGGCCGAGCCGGCAAGGCTGCCCGGTACTGACGCTTGACCACCGAATAGTGCGCGTATATTGTCTGCGTAATGATTCCGGCTGTAGTGGCTGCAGCTACGCCCCATACTCCGTATTCAAAGCCAAGGCCGACTGAGAGCGCGACTACGGTTAAGCTTGATACTACGGCCATCTTTGTGTTTACGATATTGTTGTTCAGACCGGAAAAGAATGAACCCTGCACCTGACTCCCCATTCCCACGACTAGGTAACCCAGTGCAAGAATTGTTAAAATCGTAAAGTACGAGTAATAGCTATGACCGTAGAATACGTCGAACACGGGTCTGGAGAGGGCGATTAGGAAGAAGCCGGCGGGCGTGATCAGGATGTTGCTCACTTTTAGCGCCCTCAAATACGAATGGGAGATACCTTCGGGGGACCTGTTTGCCGAGATGACAGAAAACGTGGGTAGCATTATCGCAGACAGGGGGAATGAAAGTATCGTCATGAATGCAATCAGGTTTAGCGAGGCGCTATACGCTCCAAGAGCCGAACTGGTAGCAAGCCCAATGGGAATCAACGCGGCGAGTATTATCAGCTGCCCCTGTCTGGTCAGCCCGTTTAGGAGGTTTGCTGCGTAGTTAGGCAGGCTGAACGCCAGAATGGTCCTAAGTTTCGGCCGGAAATCTGAAGGTCTGCTAACTCCAACCATAAAGAGCAGGCCAAGCCCGAAAACTCCCGACGCCGCATAACCTACTATGAGCCCGTAAACTGCGCCCGTAGTTCCAAGGCCGGCAATTATCAAACCTATTGAGAGGCCCGTCTTTACAAAGGCTTGAAGGACAATCACAGCTGAAGCAAGACCAGTTCTAAAGAACCCAGAGAGCGTACCTACTGCAAAATTTGTGAGCGCCTGAAAGACGATGTTCACACTAGCGATTTCGGCAAGGCTTGCTAGCTGAGGGTAGTGCAGCGCAGAGCCCACAATGTAGGGCGCTAGCGCGAATGACGCAGCGGCTATTGCGATATGTGTCAGCAGGAAGAACGTAAGGCCCACACCGACGAATTCCCTCGCCTCCTGTAGTTTTTGCTGACTAGAATAGAAGGCTACGTAGCGGGAGACCGCGATGCCCAGCCCCAGCTGAGTGAATACGTAGGCAGTCGCTGATGGTATGAGCACAATCGCGTAGAGTCCAAAATTGGTTGCTCCGAGGAGCCTCGCGATTGCTATTGTGCCGATCCCGGAGATTAGAAGCGAGACCGCATTACCAACAAACAGGTTGCCTGCACCTCTCGCAGCTCTTGATCCGATGGAACCTCCTGGATGGGGCTCGGGATTTGCATCTCCGCGGTCACCTGGCTCAGTTGCGCGGAGTGCGTCGGAATCATTTGCCAGAAACATCTGGGCTTTCTCTTCTCCTTAGAAGGGGTTCATGCGGGATTTGAAGATGGCAAGACCTAATTTGGGCTCGCTCAGGAATATGATCTTGGTGTGGATGGTGCTGAGGGACGTGTGCGGGATTGATGAACTCGAGTCAGGCTCTCCGCGCCACGCAAAAGTAGGTGATAAGGATTTGATACTTGTCAAGCTTGACGATGGCGTATACGTCTTGGACGGGATTTGCACCCACGAATATGCAGAGCTCTGGAACGGATTTGTGACCGACACTCAGATTACCTGTCCTCTGCACCTTTCACAGTTTGATCTTAAGACCGGGGCAGTCATAACTCCCCCCGCCGAGGAACCGCTCAGGGTGTATAAAGTAGAGGTCAGAGCCGGCCGGGTCTTTGTGGACGTCTAGATCCGCTGAATCCCCGTTGTTTTCTTGTGCAGATTACAGATGCAGCACTACGAAAAGCACTACGAACACGATTGAAATCGTGTTTAATACTTTGATTAGCGAGTTTATGCTTGGGCCTGCGGTGTCCTTGAAGGGGTCGCCAACTGTGTCACCGGACACTGCTGCAGCATGAGTCGGCGTTCCTTTTCCGCCGAAGTGGCCGGCTTCGATGTACTTCTTTGCGTTGTCCCACGCCGCCCCCGCGTTCGCCATGAGAAGTGCAAGGAAGAGTCCTGAGACCACGCTGCCTATGAGAACGCCGCCAAGCGCAAGAGGTCCAAGAATCACGCCGACGAAAATCGGCGTCAATATCGCAAGCGCCCCGGGCGCGATGAGTTCCCTTAGCGCAGCGCTAGTGCTTATGTCAACGCACTTTTGGTAATCAGCCGCAGCCTTTCCTTCGCGCAGTCCCGGAATCTCCCTGAACTGGCGCCTGATTTCGTTTACCATTTTGAATCCTGCTCTTCCAACAGCTCCGATCAAGAAGCTTGAGAAGAAGAACGGAAGTAGCCCCCCGATAAGCAGTCCGACAAGAACGAGCGGGTTTGTGAGCAGATATGTTGGAGGAGTGTGGCCACGGCTTGCATACTGAGATGTCACTTCCGATTCGAATGCTATAAAGAGTGAAAGTGAAGCCAGGGCGGCAGAGCCAATGGCGAAGCCTTTTGTTGTGGCCTTGGTAGTATTTCCAACCGCGTCCAGCTTGTCCGTCACCTCCCGCACCCCAGTGACCCCGGCCATCTCGACAATACCGTTCGCGTTATCTGTTATCGGTCCAAACGCGTCTATTGAGAGTATTACGCCCGTAAGGGAAAGCATGGCCATGGTCGTAATTGAGGTCGCGTACACGCCGTAATTGAACCCGTTCGCCGCCCCTCCTACGTAGTCGCCCATGGCATATGATGCGATAATTGCAATTATCAGGATTAGAGCGATCGGCGCGGTGCTTGTCAGGCCGGTCGCGTAACCCGAGAGAAAGTTAGTCGCCGAACCAGTCTGGGAAGCTTCGGCTATCTTCTGTACGGGCGAGAATTCATATGATGTGAAGTAATCGGTAACCCTCTCAATACCCACCACCACGAGCACGCCGAGTAGAGAGGAGAGCGCCAAAACGATTGCCAGCCCGCGCTCCGCCGAGAACACGCTGAACGTAACAATGACATCAAGCACGATCCCGATGCCAGCCGCAATGTAAAGCGCCATGTTCAATGTGGACATGGGATTATCGCCTTTCGCGACTCCCACCCAGAGCCCTCCTATGATTGAAGCAATCAGTCCTACCCCAGCAATTGCGAGGGGATATGCTACAAGTCCAGGAGAGTTTGCAAACACTATAGTTCCAAGAAGCATAGCCGCAAGTGTTGTGACTATTTTGGACTCGTATACGTCCGCCCCCATCCCAGCACAGTCTCCTACGTTGTCACCCACGTTATCAGCGATTACACCAGGATTCCTCGCGTCATCCTCTGGGATGCCTTCCTCTATTTTGCCAGCGATATCCGCCCCCAAATCAGCTGCTTTGGTGTAGATTCCTCCCCCAACGCGTATGAACATCGCGATAAGGCTCGCGCCAAAGCCGAAACCGACTATGGCCGCTGCGCTCGGAAAAGCCGAATAGAAGAGCGTCATCCCGAGGATTGCCAGCCCGGCTACTGTCATCCCAAGAACAGCCCCCCCTTTGAAGGCCACGCTGAGCGCAGATGCCAGTCCTTTCTTTGCCGCCTGAGCGGTCCTCGAACTCGACCTTACTGTGGTCTGCATACTGACATAACCGGCGAGCGCCGAAAAACCCCCTCCTACCGCGAAGCCAAGCGCCACGATTCCGAGTGGTCGAACGAACAGAGCTATTATGACGGCAATAATCACTGCCAGCGGGGCGATAGTGAGGTATTCACGACGAAGGAATGCGTTTGCCCCCTCCCGAACGAAGTTTGCAAGCTGTCGCATCCTTTCGTCGCCAGGGTCAGCCGAGAGTACGCTTCGCACGAGATAAATCGCGTACCCCAGACCGATAAGAGAGGTAATTAATGCCAGTTCTTCAGTTGGATACAGCACTTTAGAGTCCTCGAAGCTGAATGCGCAACTGACCCATAATTAGGGGTTGCCACTAGGGAGAGAATGGAGCACGGGACAATCTCGGGACCGGGTCTCCCGGGTCTTACACTCCGGAAATAGCCAGCTTTTGGAGCTGTGAGGCGAGGTAAATGATGTCAGCCTGTGGATTGGATTGCTCTAATCCCTCGTAAGAAGGTGGCCGGACTGAGGTCCAGGTTGTTCGCTTGCTCGAGCTGATTTTGTGGGGTTCGGCCGAAGAATGCACACTGTTGCGCCCGATTCAGTTGCACCAGTTCACCGCTGGCAGGGTGCGCTCGCTATGACAGTGAACGCATTCAGGGCTGATCTCAGGCAAGATTCAAGCCTGTAACGAAGCAACTTTCCGGAAACCGTCGGCAGCAGCTCCAAGCACCATTTCTGCGTCCTCAGGAGAGTGCGCCGAAGAGATTGTCCACCTTTCCATATGGTCCGGGTGCAGGTAAACGCCATTCTGGAGAAGGCTCTGCTGAAATACCTGAAAGCTATGCGGGTCGGACCGTGCAGCCTCCCGGTAGTTTCTTATCTTTTCCTGGTTCGTAAAGAATATCTGGAAAAGCGACCCGACTCCTTGGACTAGCACATCAAGGCCCGCATCATCGGCAAGCTCCTCCAGCCCCTTCATTATGAGCTCGCCGGTTGCTCGAATCCTGGATATCGCGGCGCCGCCGTCCTCCTCAAGGATCTGCAGGTTTGCCTTAGCTCCGGCGAGCGAAAGCGGATTCGCGTTGTAGGTGCCCCCGAAGCCTATCTTACCGGGGGCAATCATCTCCATAATCTCTCGCTTACCTCCTACTGCGGCTATGGGCACGCCGCCTCCGAGCGCCTTGCCAAAGGTAACCAGGTCCGGAGTCACGCCGAAGTACTGGGGAGCGCCTCCTAGGGCAATCCTGAATCCGGTCAGAACCTCGTCAAATATCAGCAGCGCCTCATACTTGTCGGCCAGCTCGCGGAGGCTCTGCAGGAAACCCGGTTCCGGCATGATTACCCCGGAGTTTGCCATTATAGGTTCAGTTATGATAGCTGCAATACTATCGCGGTTGCGCCTCATGATTTTCTCAAGTATTGCAGTGTCGTTCCAAGGTGCAACCACTACTGTCCTCTCTACCTCATCGGGAATGCCAGGCTGGTAGGGGCTCTTGAACGGAGAAATCTCGAGACCTGGCTGGATTGGCTCCACGCTGAAGAGCACGTAGTCGTGCTGGCCATGATAGGCTCCCTCAAATTTCAGGATCTTGCTCTTTCCGGTAACTGCCCTTGCGATTCTCAGCGCGTTCATTGTGGCTTCGGTGCCCGAGTTGCAGAACGCAACCATTTGGGCGCCCGGGGCGATGCCTGTCACTTTCCTTGCAACCTCGACCTCGAGCTCCGCGGGTGCGCCACAAACACTAAGCTCCTGAGCCTGTGCCGAAATTGCCTGAACGATTCTGGGGTGAGAATGGCCGTTTATGAGAGTACCAAAACCCATCAATAGGTCGGTATACTGGTTCCCATCAACGTCGACAATATGCGAGCCCCAACCTTTCTTCATGTAAATCGGGTGATCAACGAACCCCGAGAGCCGCTGCAGTGAGGACACTCCGGAAGGAAGCAGCTTTGTAGCTTCCTGGTAAAGCTCCCTCGACTTCGAGGTCTGAATACCCTTTTCCTGTGTAAGGCGCGTAACTTCGTCGTGTGCCAGAAGTGTCATACATATCCCCTACGTGTTCTCCAAGGCGAGGCACGGTGATTCAATCCGTCCGTGGCGTAACCTCACATCATAAGGCGACCGTCCAGACCCACTGACAGAATGTATCATTGCTACCACGCCGGTACCTAATTACATGATTTAGTATTTAAACGTATCTAGTATACGAATTCCACTTATTTGCGGTAGAATTCTGCAAAAAATGGAGTAAATATGTTGTAAGACCCGGCGGTCATTCTATGCAATCCTGACCGCTTTGGATTGAGGCAGTGTGCTTAAAGCCCTGCATGATGTAGGTCTGCTCGACTAATGAATATAGGCGATCAGGTGCGGCAGGGGGCCGCCTCAGGCCACGTAGTTGGCCGGTGGGACTGGCCGGGTAGTCTGCCTCAGGCTGGCTCGAGCGAAGTGATTCTTGATGTCCATGATCTAACCATAGATTTCAACTCTATCGACGGGAGACTCAGGCCTCTCGAGAAGGTCTCAATCAGCGTTTCGAACGGCGAAATTGTAGGTGTTGTAGGCGAAAGCGGTTCAGGGAAGAGCACTCTTTCGCTCGCTTTGTTGGGGTTGCTCGATTCTCCTCCGGCGGTTTACGCTGGAGGCTCAATCTCCTTCCAGGGTACTGATTTGCTGAAAGGAAGCATGGCCGCTTTCTCGAAGGTGCGCGGCTTCAAGCTGGGTATGGTGCTTCAGGAGTCCATTGAAGCGCTCAATCCGGTGTATACGATTGGTTTTCAGATGCGCGAAGCCCTGGAAGTTCTGGCCGAGTCCACGGGCCGCCCCATCAAAAGGGAAGAGATCGAAAGCGAATGCTTGCGACTGCTCGCCGAACTCTGCATCGATAATCCCGAGCTGGTACTTACCAAATATCCCCATGAGCTTTCGGGAGGAATGCGAAAACGGGTGGCAATAGCGATGTCTGTTCTGGAACGCCCTCAGTTACTGATACTGGACGAGCCCACCACCGGACTGGACGCATACGTTCAAAATCGAATACTGTCTCTTCTCAAGCGCATGAGCGAAGAATACGGACTTGCGATGCTCATCGTCACCCACGACCTAGTGCTAGCTTCCAGGATTTGCGACAGAGTATACGTAATGTATGCTGGCAGAATTCTTGAGAGCGGCCTTGCATCCCAGGTATTGCGCGAGCCCTTGCACCCGTATACGCGAGTTCTGGTTTCGTCAGTCCCCGAGGGTTTCAGCGACTCTCCCGACCTTCCGGTGCAGACTGGCGAACCAGCTGACATCAGGAAATTGCCCCGGGGTTGCAAGTTTCAGGAGCGATGCCCACTCGTCCGCGAGCGCTGCAGAATGGAGGAGCCTCAGTTATTTTTGCTGCCGGAAGGCAGGACCTCAAGGTGCTGGCTGATGGAAAGTGGAATCCGCACCTATCCTTGAGCTCACCGGCCTCAGTGTGGTCTTTAGGACACACAGGGGGATACTGAGAGGACTCGCGCCCTCTGACGAAGTTCGGGCACTTGACAATGTCAACTTCGAAATCGGCAGCCAGGAGGTTTTCGGGCTCGCGGGCGAGACCGGCTCCGGAAAGTCTACGCTTGCGCGCACGCTTGTCGGGCTTTATTCACCAACGGCTGGTGAAGTCAGAATGCTCGGTAGAACTATCGATTACAGAAGCAGAGAGGACATAAGATATCTGAGAAAGAACGTGGGCATTGTTTTTCAGGACCCCGTGGGCTCGCTGAATCCTAGGCTTCGCGTAAAGGAGGTGATAGCCGAAGCGGCAATCGCATCAGGAATGCCGCTCGTCGAACGGAAGCAGCGGGTGGAAGAGATTGTCCAGCTCGTGGGCTTGAGAGAGAGCGCGCTCGACGCTTTCCCCCGCGAACTCAGCGGCGGCGAAAAGCAGCGCGTTTCAGTCGCCCGCGCTCTGATAGTTCCGAAGAAACTTCTCGTGCTCGACGAGCCCACGAGCTCCCTTGACGTTTCAGTTCAGGCTCAGGTTCTGAACCTCCTCAGGGACATAAGAAGAAAACTCGAAATCTCTATTTTGTTTATCTCGCACGACCTGCGGGTGCTCAAGTACATGAGTGACCGTGTCGGCCTGCTCTTCTACGGAAAGCTTGTTGAGATAGCAGATACCAGGCGGCTGTTCAACGAACCCAGGCATCCTTACACGGTCGAATTGGTTTCTCATATAAACGATTCCGGCTCGAGCTCGAGTAGTTCTCCTGTAGAGCACAAGCCATCAGACACAGGTTGCCGGTATTCACAGGTATGTCCAAGCAGGTTCTCAAGATGTTCTGAAGAACCCCCGATGTATTCGATCGGCCCAGGTCACTACGCCGCCTGCCACCTTTTCGAGTCCGAACCAAGCTCAGGTAAGCTTTCAGGCGGGCTCTCTCAACTCTCAGCCATGGCCGACAGGGAAAATACATCGAACTAGGTCAGGAATTCTCCGAAAAGACCTTGTTCCTGATAAGTATGTGAGGCCTGACCTTGATGTCAAGGCTCTCCCTTATTCCTTCGCCAAGGAAGCTGAATCCAGCTACTATGAGCAGCACTATGAGCGCAGGGAAGAGGGCTTCCCATGGATAGGTATACAGATTGTAGCTGATGGAAGAAACCATGCTTCCGAGCTCCGGGCTCGAAGGAGGCACGCCTATTCCCAGATAGCCCAGCGTGGAGAGGCTGAGGAGACTGGTGCCCACATCCATGGTGGCATATACCAAAACCGCTGGGAGAACATTTGGAACGATGCCCTTTGCAAGAATGTAACCAAATGATGAATTCATTGCTTTCGACGCCGCGAAGTAGTCCTGCGTAGTTATGGAGAGCACGTTGCCCCTTACAAGCCGAACATATGGCGGCCACCAGACGAAAGTGAGCGAGAGCACTGCGTTTACAAGGCTTGGTCCCAGAGTGGCCGCGACCGCGAGAGCGAGTATGAACGCCGGAAACGCGAGAAACATATCCGTAAGTCTCATGATGAGTTCTTCTAGCAGTCCCCCAAAGTAGCCAGCCACTGTGCCTACAATTATTCCAATCACTGCTGACGCACTGACTATCAGCAAGGGCAATCCTATGTCTACTGGGAGCGCAGAGAGCACCCTTGAGAGTATGTCCCTGCCCTGAAAGTCTGTACCGAAGGGGTGAGACAGGCTGGGTATCGAGTTTGCATTTGCAAGATTCGGAGCTCCCGGATTATATGGCGTTAGTCTGCTTCCCGTGACGAACTCTAGGAATGCAAGCAACAAGAATACAAAGGTGCAAATCGCCCCGAAGCTCGATAGCGAGTTGAGGAAAAGCAACTGCCTGATTCTCTTAAGCCTCGTATTCAACGCGCGCCACCCAAAGCGATACGAGGGTCAAGAATAGAATACAGAACATCCGCTACAAAGTTGGCAACTACTACCCCAAGGGTGAAAACCATCACGATGGGAACAAGCGCGGGGTAATTGTCTGATGCAACAGCGGAATAGGCGAATTGCCCAATTCCCGGCCAGGCGAATATCTGCTCCACCACAACAGTGCCTGAAATCAGCCACCCAAACATTACGGCGCCCACAGTATCTACGTCAATCAGCGCATTTCGCAGAACATGTCGCCTGCGCACGGTATTTTCTGGGACTCCCTTGGCCAGCGCGCCTTTGACATGAGTTGCCCAGCGCGCATCCAGCATAGAGCTTCGTGCTATCCGCGTTATCAGGCCGAAATTGAGAAAGGCCAGTGTGAACGCGGGCAGCGCCAAGTGATACAGTCCGGACGAGAGGTCTTGGAGTCTGCCACCGAGCAATGAGTCCAGCACAAAAATACCCGTTATCCTGGGAGGCGGAACAAGGGTGGGCGAGTACATTCCTCCCGAAGGAAATACATGCAGATAGGTGGAAAACAAGAGCACTGCGAGTATGGCACCCAAGAATGTTGGGGTGGCCCAGGACGTAAGATAGAACACTCGTATCACAGTGTCGATTCTTTTTCCGAAATTCATGGCTCCAAGGTAGCCAAGTCCGACACCGAATACGAGGATCATTGCCAGCGCAGCAAACACTAGCTCGAGCGTGTTGGGCAGGTAGTACCCGATTTCGGCGGCAATGCTTCTACCCGTCACCGGGTCAATGCCGAAGTGACCCGAGAGATAACTCGTAATGAAATAGATGAACTGCTCTTCCAGCGGCTGGTTCAGATGATACCTTATTTCTACAGCTTGAACCGTAGAAGGCTTTGCCCTGGGTCCCGCCCAGAGGCGCGCGGGGTCATGGCTCAGAACATGGGAAATCAGGAATATTATGACCATGACTCCTACCAGTACGAGAAGCGTAGCAAGAACTCTTTTCAAAAGAAAAATGGAAAAGGCCCGGACTGAGAACAAGACCTGGGCCCTGTACTAAGTATAGTGGACAGTGTTGTAGAAGAGGAAGTATCCCGCCCCTGAACCCGCGGCGTTTGGAATCATGCCTGTCACGTCGCTGTCATGCGCAGAGATAAAGAGAGGCACATAGGCCCAGATGTCGGTGTAGCTATAATACATCGCCCGGGTGATGTTCGCAAAAGCAGATGCTACTGTAGCGTTGTCTAGGGACGAGCCCGCAAGAACTGTCCAGTTTATCACGGTAGAATTGTAGTAGCCCGAGAAACCGATGTAACCGTTTTCGGTGAGCGCGGTAACATAGTCAATGCTTGCAGTATAGTCTTCGCTGTAATATGTCAAACCGAACGAGTAAGTGTCGTTTGGACTAACCGAACTGTATATTATATAGTCGTATTGCTGCACAGTGAGACCGCTCGGGACCACGTTGAACCCTATCTGATTCAGCTCAGTCGCAACGTCCTGTGCCACTTCTGTCTCGGTCGACGAATCTGTGGTATAGAGGAAGCTCACTGAAGGGAATTTCTGGCCCCCGGGATTGAGAACCGTGCCGTTCGGGTATGTTGCCCTGTATCCTGCCTGAGCGAGAAGCTGGGCCGCACGCACCGGGTTGTAGGAATATGGAGAAAGCCCTGCCGTGCTCTGGTTATAGTAGGGGAAACCGGGCGGAATGGGACCAACCCAGGTTACTGCGAGGTTCTGGAATACGCTGGATATTATGCCCTGATAGTCAATACCATAGGCCACCGCTTCCCTTACGAGCGTGTTATTGAATGCGGGGAAGGACTGCGGGTCCATGAAAATGTAATAGGCGCCCTCCGAAGAACCAAACTGCACCGGAAGTATGGAGGCATTGACTCCGGCAATTCCTTTCGCCGTGCTGTAATCGTTTGATGGCAGCTCCACAATCTGGGCTGCACCTGACTTGAGATCTGCAAGCCTTGCGGTTGCGGACTTGTAATAAATTGTGATTGTCTGAATTATGGCAGGCTGGATAGCATAGTTCAGTTCTGAAGCCGGAAGAGAGTTCGCCCAGTAGTTCGGATTCTTGACGAGCGTGACGCTTTGACCATTTATCCAGTTTTCGAGCGTATAGAAGCTCGTTCCGACCGCGTGGGTTTCCATCCAGGAATTGGTGTTGTTGGTAGCGACACCGCCGTGCTCCATGACCACGATCGGGTCGACGGCCATCGCCATGGGGGTTGTCAGAGTCGCAAGGAACGAATTGAAAGGCGTTGCACCGTTATATCCGTAACCAAGGTGAAACGCAATCTTGTATTCGCCCAAGACCTGCACAGATTGAGCGGGATACTCCATCACAGAGAGGTTTGAGGTGGAAGGAGTGGAGTAATTTATCGAGGCAAGGGTGGTATTGGTCACCGTGAAGTTCACTCCGTTTGTCGCGGCGAGGTTCTGGCCGAGAATGAATTCGGGAGCTTGGTTCATGAGAATAGTGCGGTAAATCGAGAACCACATCACATACGCATTGAAGGGATCACCGTTGCTGAAAGTAACTCCCTGCCTTAATGTGAAGGTGTAGGTCATGCCGTCAGAAGAAACGCTCCAATTCTTGGCAAGAACTCCGACATAACTTGTCACGCTTTCGCCGTTCGGGGCTACTAAACCTTGGTAAATCTGGTCCACGATCTCCCACCCGGGGGTCTCGTAAGTAACCGCCGGGTCCAGGGAGTCAGGCTGCTGCCCTTCGTCAACTACCAGCGAATTGGGAACGGAGCTCGTGGAACTGGAAGTGGCTGCAGAAGCCGAGCTAGTACCCACTGACTGAGAGCTAGAGGGCTGGCTGGACTGGCTGGTGGGCGAGGTTGCGCCCGGGCTGCTGGGAGGTCGGGTCACGAAATATATTCCCGTTCCTGCAACGATAATCACTATTGCAACTGCCACAAAAACAAGTCTGCTCACGCCTTTGTCTGTGTGCACTTATGTCCTTTCGCTGACTTTTGGCAAATTATTTAAAGCTATATCTTAAGGTTAAGAAATGAATTTCTTCTTCACAGAGTCGAGAGCAAGCACGCCCGATTACTTTGTGGCCAGCTTAACACCGAAGCCTAACTTTTGCTGGAACTTCGATTTCTGGGCTTCTTCTGGCGCCGCGCGACGACGCGCAGGTGACACAGAACGAAATAACCTTCCTTTATATCGAATATTTCCCTTACCTCGTCAGGTATGGTAATCCTTCCGCCCTGAATAACTTCTGCGATGAACGGGATTTCTTCGTTTGGCGCCTCCGACACTTTTTGCACCGATTGCTCTGACGTAAGAGTCGAAGTATATTAGCATATTCCGAAAGCGCTGCATTCTACAATCTCTTTCCTTTATTCCCGCACCAAAATCGCGCGTGGTTTTGAACCTCTTGCAGAAACACGAAAACCGGACCTGAGCGTACTCTCGCGAGCAATAACCGGAGGAGAAAGCTTTGCAAGAGACTCGAGCCACATATTACGTGATTGAATGGAGAGTTCTTCTGGTAGCACAATACCTTTTTCAGGGATTTTGCGTTTTGCTACCAATACTGCAAAAGTCGCGGCGGTCATGGCCACGACATACGAATCGTCACTTGCCATCGGGCAAGACACGACGACTTTCCGGATTTTTGGATCGGTGACCCACAGGCGAAGGCTCTTGGCGCGGCCATTTTTTACACCCCTTACGTCAACCACCATACAGCCATGTGAATCTGTAACCATACCTCTTCGAATCATTGAAAGCAGCTCTTTCCACGTAGGCGGCTTGGGGAGCATTGAGGCCGTGAGCTTTAGAGCTTTGACTTTGGTACCATGAATATCTATGGCCCGGTCAGACAGCAGTCCGAGGTCGTAGAGGGCCTTCATTTGCTCTATCCCGCCCATCTTCAGGTCAAAATGGCGAAGCCCGGATTTGCGTAGCGTCCGCTGGAACATATAGGCCTCTTCGTGCTCATGTAGCCACACCCTTCTCGTGCCTATTCCCGGGACTGGAAATCTGAATTCCTCCTCTCCGGAGAATGGGGGTTCCTTCCTAACGATACCGCTAACTAGCACAGTGGGAGGGAGCGCGCAATCTTCCGCGAGAGTCTGAGGTGACCAGGTGAGAATTGGTGTTTTTGCCACTAGCTCTCCAAATACCCTGATCGTTACTGAGCTCACTCTGTCCAGCCGGTCGGTTGCTCTGGCGACGAGCAGGTTAGACAGACCTGGCGTCTTCCCGGCTCCAGTTACCCCTATCAGGCCCCGGGAGGAGTATTCCCCACTGAGTTTCATTTCTTTCTCCAAATTGTCATATGGTGGCCCAAACGCCATGTCTACATAGTTCGCGCCAATTTTCAGGGCGGCAGACATCACCTGAAGATTAAACCGTGGTATCACGGCATTTACTACCACATCGCTTCCCCTGCAGGCTCTCTCGATGCTATTGGGGTCCGAGGCGTCAGCCCTGACTGCTCTCACTTTGTCGCTCTCCAGATTGGCTGCGTGCTCCTTGAGCGCGTTCGGGTCTATGTCAGAAAGAATTACCTCGTCGCAATCTTTCCTGTGTGCAAAGAAGTATGAGATGACCCTACCCTGGGCCCCGCAACCCACAACTGCCGCCTTAAAGCCCACTGTCCCACTCTCTAACCGGCGGGAGAGTCAGGCGTTTACCCACTATAAAGACTTAGTGCATTTAGCCAATGATAGAAAACGACCCTGATTACCTGAGACCGGGTTCCTTCTGGTCTAAGTGAAGATTCTGAAACCCCGCTTTTCGAGCTCCGAAAAGAAGCGAACAGGATCGATCACTTTTTCTGGCGGTAGCACGCCATCTCCCTTCGGCTTCAGCTGGACTGCGATGCTCGAAGGAACCCCCGCTCCGAATTCGGTGGCGTCCACTCCCCACGCTGGCACCGGAGGAGTCACTATTTCCAGCTCGGCGGATTTTTTCTCATCTCTACCAAACTCGAAAACCACCTTAACGGACTCCCACTCATTGGGTTCGGATTTTTCATACCCGATTAGCCCTTTGCTTCTCAGAAGCTCTGCGAGATACTTTCTTGGAGATACTCCAAAAATTTCCTTTTCATCTCCGAAACCAAGCTTCGCGAGCAGCATCGCATCCTCGAAGCCGGTACCTCCTTCCATCCAGTCTACTCTTTGCACGCCCTCGAACGATGTCGGGAAAGTTGCGAGCTCGCTGTGGATGGTGATATATGTTCGCACGCTTCCCACAGGTTCACGGAAGTTCACTTCTTCGCTGAGCGAAAGTGGGCTTACGCTCGTGTATGCGCCGTTCTCCCAGATGGGGGCTGGCATGGTCATTTCGTCCATCTGGGTGTCAAGGCTCCAGTTAATCCTGCTTTCCGGGCTCAGATTTTTCCATCCGTTCCTTATCCGGATGGATTCGGGTAGACCCCGACTCCGGAAAAGCTGCGCAGCAGCAATGTTCGACATCCCAGGCTCTGCGCCCATTCCAATGATGGCCAGCAGGCGCTCCCTCTCGAACTTCTGGTTGAGGCTCAGCTGGTTATTGGTCATCCAGAAAAGCCCGCCGAGGTCGGTGTAATCGGTGCCCGCGATCAGGCAGGCTTCCATTGCTTTGATGTTCAGGTAATACTGTGCGCAGTTGATTACCCAGTCGCAACCTCTTATTGCCGACGCTACTTGAGGAGGGTCGTTCAGGTCGCACTTTAAATAATCCACGTCCAAACTTGGGCGCTTTAGATCGAGCGCGATTACGTCCATGTGAGAACTTAGCAGGTCGAGCAGAGTTGCCCGAGCTACCAGTCCGGCCGCTCCGATTACGGCGACTCTCACGCTGCGGATATGGCGCAAGTGCTGAAAAGCTCTTCGGGGGCCCAGAGGAAAGTGCCGGTGGGTTCGCACAGAGAAACCCAGCTTGTTCTGCGAGTTCGCCACCAGAACAGTGGCTAAAGAGGAGTGCTCGCTCCCCATGCATTTTGCCCTGTAGTCGCGATAAAGAAATGGGCATAGGAAAAGGGAATATATTTCGGCGGGTACAGAGCCGCCAATGGCGCGATATGCCGCTTACCCCGAGACTCTGGAGTTTGAGAGCAGAACCCAGAAATCGCGGGATCTATTCAAGAAAAGCAGTATTCTTGTACCATCAGGTGTGCACAGCAATTACCGACTGATTGACCCCTATCCCATTTTTTGTGTCAGGGCTCAAGGAGACAGAATCTGGGATGTCGATTCGAATGAATATATCGATTTCAATATGGCCTTCGGAACTATGCTCGCGGGTCATGCCAACCCCGAAGTGATAAGCGCCGCGACAGAAGCAATTCAGCATGGCACAATCTTCGGCTTTGAACCCGCGAGCGCCCCAGAGCTGTCTTCGATAATTTCGAGCAGATTCCATCTGGACATGGTGCGCATTTCGACCACTGGACTAGAGGGGACTCTGAATGCCATTCGCGTAGCCCGAGCGTATACTGGAAGAAGCAAAATTCTCAAGTTTGAAGGGTGCTATCACGGCTCCCACGACGGTTTGCTCGTAAGCGTCAAGCCCTCCGAGGCCGCGGCAGGAGATGCCCGCCAGCCAAATGCCGTACCTGCCTCGAAGGGAGTGACTTCTGGGGCACTAGAGGATACACTAGTCGCGCAGTTCAACGATTTGGAATCGGTCGAACTTGTGATGCAAAAAAATGAAGGCGGAGTTGCAGCCGTCATACTCGAGCCGATCGCGATGAACATGGGCTTTGTTCAACCGGTGAAAGGGTTCTTGGCCGGCCTGAGGAAACTCTGTGACAAGCATGGCAGCCTCCTGATATTTGATGAGGTCAAGACTTGTGGAAAGTTCTATCACGGAGCGTCTGGGCAATTCGCCGTGAGACCGGACCTTGCTGTTCTCGGGAAGGCAATTGCCGGGGGATTCCCTCTTTCAGTGCTCGGTGGAAGAAAAGAAGTGATGGAGTCGATTGTCCCCGGGAAGGTTTCAAATGCGGGCACCTTCAACTCGAACCCCCTGTCTGTAGCAGCGGCGATAGCCACGCTCACCCGCGTCTTAAAGCAAGATGAGTTCCTGCGGCTGAGCAGGTTGAGTGGCGACATGGGGAGGGCCTATCGCGATACTCTGGTAGACGCGGGGATTGCCGGAAATGTCAGCTGGCTCGGCCCGAGTGGAGCGCTATTCTTTGGAAGAGGAGCCGTCAGGAACTGGAGAGACTTTCTGCGCTGCGATGTCGGGCTCTGGTGGAGATACTACCTTTCAATGCTGAATCGCGGGATAATTCCCTGTGCTACAGGCCCGGATGAACAGTGGTCGCTCTCCGTGATGCACACAGAGGAATCGGTTCAAAAGCATATTGAGGCTTGGAAGGGAGTACTGAGCAGGCTCAGAGGCGATGCACCAAAGATGGACCTGGTTGAGGCAGTTTAACCGTCTTTGCTGAACTCTCAACTCAACTTCGAGCGAATTTTGACCGGCCCACGCAGCCTTCGTGGCGAAGCGCTTGCGAGGTGGGATTGCTGCGCAATTTCTTTATCGAGCGTTTTCGGGAGCTGCTCGGCGCAAAGAGCCACACCTATCAAGCGCCACACTGGCTCGATTCGGATTTGCTTATAGCGAGCCAAGTGTGCATAAGCTCCAGCCATATGATTGTTGACTTCCACAATCACTTTTATCCAAAAGTGTATCTCGAAGAACTGGCGGCCGGCGATTCTACGGGCCGGCACCACGCCACAGTCCGGAAGGACAATCTCGGAAGAACAATTGTCGAATACTCTGGCGACTACAACGTAATCGCGGGCGCCCATGTTGACCTAGAAAGCCGACTGCGAGCCATGAAGAAGGTCGGGATAGATATGCAGGTGTTAACCCTCACTACCCCTGGCGTAGAGAGCGAAAGCATTGAGAAAGCTAGGAAGCTCGCTCGGTTGACGAATGACGAATTTGGCGCGATAACTGAGAAGCACCCGGACGAGTTTACAGCTCTTGCGACGCTACCAATGCAGAGCGCAGCAGACGCGGTTGAAGAGTTTGAAAGGGCAGTGAAAGAGTGCGGGCTAAGGGGGGCCATGATTTTCTCGAATGTTTGTGGAAGACCCTTGGATTCGGCTGAGTTTATCCCGGTATTTGAAAAGGCAGTGAAGCTAGATGTGCCCCTCTTTATTCACCCGACCACCCCGATAAACTCTACCGCCATGGAAGACTACAGGCTTGTGCCGATAATGGGTTTCGGTGTTGACACAACTCTCGCGCTGCTTCGGCTGGTCTTTGGAGGGATATTTGAAAGGCTCCCAGACCTGAAACTCGTGATTACTCACACTGGAGGCGTATTTCCCTTCCTTAGGGGGAGAATTGAAGCCGCGTATGAGGCGTATCCGGAGTGTAAGGTAAGGCTCCATGGGCCACCGTCGGACTCGCTCAGAAAGGTATGGATTGATACCGTGTGTTATGACACGGATATTCTCACTTCCGCTTACGCCTTCTCTGGAGAGAACAAGGTCATGCTTGGCACGGACTTTCCGCACCAGATAAGCGACCTAGACCGGGCGGTCAGCCGAGTGCGCGCCATGAAAGTAGGTGAAGACGAAAAGGGCAAGATTCTGGGGGAGAACGCGCTAAGGCTCCTCAAGCTCTGAATATTGTAGCTCACCGCGGTCAGAGTATTATAGTTCAGGCGCCAGATTTTCCTTCCTGTCACGGCGAAGTACCGGAATTTCTCTTTCCATCGGAGTCGCGAGAGCAAGTGTCGAGTAGCCAAGCGCCAAGGGTATGGATTCACTTTCTGGATCGGCTTTTTACAGGCGCTAGTCGGGTCAGGCGGCGGCCATTCGGAACGAGCTTTTACTGAATTTACGAGAGCGCAAGGTGTGAATTGCGGCTCTGAGCCGGAAGCCGTGTTAAATGTCGCGCGGGCAGGCTCTCTTAAAGCAGATTCGGGGGGCACGCACAAACTATCGTGTGCGGAGACAACTCTTGCGGGCAACTCCCAAGACTGGGTATCAGCCATGCGTCCCTGGAACAGGAGCCTCTGATCCTTCAGATAACTGCGGTAGGAGTAATAACGTGTATGACCACGAGTTCAGGCAGTCTTTTCCTTTCGAGACATGTTCTGAATACTCGCACTGCGTTTCTAACGGTAGCGTCCATTTCCATCTTTTTCTCAGTTCTCCCTTATACTTCGTGTTCCTTACCACTTCAGGTGATTCCTGCGAAATTAGGGCAGCTTGCCCAGTTCGTTCCGGGCGCCAACTCTTCTCTGCCTAAAGAGCGCCGTAGGTCTTCCATCGAACTCCATCCAGATTACGACCAGCTGGCTTGCACTCCCCTTGTTTAGCGTGGCGATTCTTGCTATCGTGCTTTTCAAGCCAAGACGGAGAGAGGGCTGGGCTCCCATGTCGCAGAGGGCGAAGTCGCGGTTGCACACTGGAATTAATACTGTGGCTTTAGCTCGCTTGCTCTTACGACCGCTTGGACTATTAAGTAAAACAAAATTCCTTCTTTGGACTCAAAGTTCCCGAAGAGGTTAGACCTCCCCCGGATCAGGTTTGTTCAGGCAGGGCTTGAGCGATAATACGTTGATTCTGACAAAGGGCGCCAGCACTCATTCTTTTTCGCGCGGTTCGAATTTTTTCCGTACGCTAGCCACGAGTTGGGCGTAACGAGGGTCAATTCTAGCTTTCCTAAAGAGCGGGCAGTACATTAACCTCAAAACGTCGAGTGAATGGCTGTCCGAGGCGCGCTGCAGTAGCTCGAAAAAGGAGTCGAGGTCGCCAAGCGCGTATTGCACAAAGGCCAACCAGTTCAGCCTGGACTCTTTGCTTCCGCATTTTTTCAGTGCTCTTATAGCTCTCAGGGCACCTTGCCGGTCCCCCTGCATGCCAGCTACGTATCCGGAGAGCCAGTGGTAATAAGGGCTCACCGGGAAATCCTTCCGGGATCTTACGAGAAGCTGGGAAGCCAGTTCATAATTTCCCTTGGATGCGTAATATTCAGCCAAGTGCCTGTGCACCCGTCCGGGAAAGAGATCGGCGCTGCTCTGCCAGTGCTGGAGAGCCAGCTCATCCCTTCCGGAGTAGAGGTAGATAATTCCAAGGTCGAGCGCGTTGGTTGGGCGGAGCGGGTCAAGCTCGTAGTAAGTCTCGACAAGCTTTACTGCGCTCTCAATATCACCCCGCATTGCGGATGCGGTGGCGAGCATCGCATACGGCGCCGTGAGGTTCGGATTGAGTTCGATAGCCCTCCTCGCTTCCCTCTCTGTGCCTGGCAGGTCGTCCCCGCCGAAGTGTATGTTGGCCAGCGCGAGATGGGCCTCCGCGAGCTCACTATCTAGGCGGAGCGCTATTTTCGCAAAACGCATTGCCTTTTTCATCGATACTTTCCAGGGGGCCAAACCTGAATCCGCTAGCTGGTAGTAGCAATTGGAGAGTTCGGAATACGCACGTGCAAATGACGGGTCAAGCCTCACAGCCTTTCCGAAAAGGCTTGTAGCTTCCTTTATATTACGTGGCCCTCCTTCCCGCATAAGCTCTCTTCCCCTGAGAAAGTGCGTATAGGCAGTGACGCTGGAAGTCTCCTCTCTTGTACTGGGTCCTGGAACGCGACCCACGAGGTTTAACCGCATGTAAGAGGCGGCCTTGCTCGCAATTTCTGACTGGATGGAGAAGATGTCGGTCAGCTTGCGATCGTAGCTTGCAGACCAGATGTGCGCCTCGCTTGCGGTGTCGATTAGCTGTACACTTACCCTGATTCGTTTTCCGGATTTTCTAACGCTACCCTCTATAACAGTGCCTACGTTGAGCTCTCTTGCAATTTCGGCTATGCCTTTTACCCTCTTTTTATAGGTCATCACTGAAGTTCTTGCGATTACTTCGAGCCCTTTAACGAGAGAGAGTCTTGAGATCATTTCCTCGGTGAGCCCGTCCGCAAAGTATTCGTCATGCCGGGAGGGGCTTATGTTCATAAAAGGAAGGACCGCAACCCTATTCCTCGGCGTAGTGACAGGCGCGACACTCTGTGTGTCTCCCTCTTCCCATGGCATCAGGACGCGGTATAGTTCGAGAGGCAATTCGACGTTCTTGGCGGTTTTCCGGCCAAGACCCACGATTCGAAACGGGGTTTTGTTTCTTATGTCGTCGGCCACTCTTGCGGTCAAACAAACTCCTCCGGGCGGCGAGAACGCCTGCACTCTCGAGGCAATGTTCACAGCGTCGCCGTAGACGTCTCCAGCTTTGTGTATAACGTCCCCTGCGTGGATTCCAATTTTGAGCAGAATCCGGAAGTTTGGCGGGTGGTCTCTGTTACGCCGGTGCAACGCTAGCTGCGCCTCATAAGCGCACTTGGTTGCCTCAAGAGAACTGCCGAACTCAACCAGAAAGCCATCGCCCATTGTTTTAATCTCTCTTCCTCCGAACTTTGTAAACAGAGGGCGCATTATTTCGCGATGTTCCTCAAGAAGCTTCAACGCCTGTGCTTCGTCTCTTTGGCTGAGCGCGGTGTAACCGCTAAGGTCGGTGAACATGATTGCCGCAAGTCTCCTTTCGCTTTCAGCCAACCCGAGTTACTGGCTACAAGCTCGGCCTGTGGATAAAAACGTTTGCGGGGTCTGGGCGCTACTTCTTGGCCCGTGAGTTCCACTTGAGTTGTTGTGGCTCCCGGCTTGCGTCAGGGGCCCTCGAACGCAGGGGCTACTGCGCTTGCGATGCGTAAAGACTGTTTGAGTGCAGATTCTGCGCGCTCGTTATTTCTCGCGACTTGGCTCGACCTAATATTGCGGAACAGTTCCCTTCTGAATCGTCGTCTGGCGGTTTTAGGCCGATGGTTGCAAAGAGCCACAGGCGGCGCTCGTCCACCGCAGGACTTAAGCCAGCGAGCAATTCGCTAAAGTAGTAGTAGATTCCTCAGGGCTGTTGGGGAATTCGTAAATAAGTGTATGGGCGGTCGTCGTCTAGTCTGGTCTAGGACTTCACCCTGCCACGGTGGCAACCCGGGTTCAAATCCCGGCGACCGCATCTATATCCGCGATACAGTTCTCTTCCTACGATACAGAGCTTGGGAAACGCACTGTATCGGGGTGCCAGATCTCTCCCTCCTTTAGAGGGAAGGACTGCTTACCCTCGCATGTCAGATATCCACGGATATTCGAGGCGCCTCTAGCAAGCTTTGAATCGTGCAGGAGTTTCTGAGAAGATTGCCAAGGAAGACAAGAAGCTGGTAGAGCGGTTCAGCATACACCTCCGAACACAGCGAATATCCCTGGGTCGTGTTGCAAAGTACGTGGGCCACCTGAAGATAGTCGCTGAAACTCTTCCGGTGCTCACGAAATCCAACCGAGGCACGCACTCTGCTTCCAAGGAAGAAATCGAGCTCTTGAGCATCCATATCAACGAGCTCGAAACACATAGACTCCACACGAAGAGCGATTACGCGACTGTCCTAAATGAGGTTCTACGAGCGGGTCAAAGCTCCTCCAGAAGAGTGTAATCATTGGAGGAGAAAACATCTTACCCTCCAGAGGTTGACGACCTGAAGAGCGGGATGAAGATGAACCTACAGCAACCCCTCGTTTCTGCTCAGAGATCGAGTGATTCGGAATAATGCCTCCAGCCCTCATAATGTAGAGGCACAACTACTTGCTTTCGAAAACACTTCTGCCGTTATCGCCGCATCTTGGGAAGTGGTATGCCCTTCGGAGCTCGAGTGTCTTGGAAAACGCCTAAACCTCCGTGCTAGTCAATCATCCCTTGTACGTGAAAATTTTCCTAGGGATAATTTCGAAAATTAGCTGTTCGTAATCTGGCATCTGAAATCCTTTGATATTCGCCGCTATTTCTGATAGTAGCATCTCTTTCAGTTCATTAGCTTTACCAACTAGTTTCGCTTCTCCTTCAATGAATACAGCAGAGGAACCCTTCCCATCGGTAATAACTAAAGAAACTCCTCTGCCTCGAACAAGATTAAAGTGTGTAACGGATTTTGGACTAACACACATGTACAAGGTATCCTTCCAGTAAGCAAACAAATCCCATGAAATATGAGGTCTGCCATTCTTATTTGTTGAGGCCGTAAAGCCGCTAGTAAACGGTTTACCCGTATTAATCAATTGAATGACTTGGCTTGAGCTCATCGGTTGCCCTAAGATCTTCTTTGTATGTGCATTTGCCTTCGCAAAGGTTTGCCCTATTATATCTTGTAGTTGCTGGTTCTGCAAAGATACCTCAGTCCTCAAAAAGGTCTAGGCTAGAAGCCGAATCCCCTTCAGGATTTTTTACTTGCCTCGCTGATTTGATGGTAAAGATTGATCGGATTCCCATCTGGATCTGCTACGTAGGCAGAACGGAGTTCGTACTTGTTTGCATGGAAGGTGGACGGTGGAGAGAGCGAGGGCGCACCTTCGGAGATAAGGCGAGCGTAGTCCCGGTCTGGGTCGTCGGTCATGAGAGTGATTATAACGGGCCGACCATTGAGGTTCGGGTTCAACCCGTGATCGGAGACTGCGGCCTCCAGCGAGGAGACTCCGATTGTGAACTGATCCAGCGTCATCTCCACGTGAGCCGGCGTACCCTCCAGCGGTGTCCTGAAGGTCTCACGGAAACCTAGGCGCTCATAGAAGCTAGCGAGCCGGACGACGTTGCGGGTGATAATGTTGATTGATGGGCTCCTAAACTGGTACCGATTCTTCTCGGACATTCTGATTTGTTCTCCTTGGCTAAACTCCACCATTCACTTCTTCGCCTTGCGCTGGACCAGTCTTACCTCGTATGGATCAGTTCTACTTCCCATATTGATTTTGCCTGTCATCTTCAATTCTGAGTCGCCTACTTTTTGGATAGTTCCTTGGTGCATTAGGCGGCCCTCGAGCTTGGATGTCGATGATAGTGCCAACAATCTGCTCGCACAAACAATGGTGGCAGTAGCCAATTTAAAACTTGTGTGCACTTCTATTGGTGATGTGGCATGATCTGTGAGGGAGAATCTTGACTTCGGGCGCTACTAAGCAATTTTTTTGTGAGGAAAAACTCTTCTTGGCTTGAATGTCTCTTCTTTTGATGGCTACTTCGACGGACCCTAGGGTGCATAGAGCAATCACGGCAAATTTTCCTTTTGAGTTGTTCAAGTAATGACGAAAAGAGGTAGCGACCTCTAAGAGAAGCTCTCAAGCAAGCATCGAACTGTTGTAGCTATCGACTGGAAGGTCCAATCTATTTGGCCGTGGGAGGATGTCAACCCCCTTCTAGTTCATGAATGCACCTGCCCAGTTTCTTTACGTCAAACTTTTAGTGATTAAAGTCCGCTGCGTTCGCATAATGCGTTCTGGACCCGCTATAAGACTCGTCCCCGCTGAGCTCGAGTAGCCACTTAATGTTTTGGCCCTCCGGGGTTCCTCAGTTCGCCTTGAGTTTGCGACGGCAGCTGTCATTTGAAGACCGTTATTCCCGGCCCATTGGTCTGGAACTTAAGGGAATCTTCCTTGCTCTTTGCGCTGATTCCAGTCCAGTTCATTCGGGGTATGTTGCGGCTCGTTGTGCCAGTGCCTATTTTAGAACAGCTGCGAACGCATCGTTTTCATGGACAACTACCTTCCAATCTCTGGACTCTTTCTCTTTTGCCTCTTGCTGAATACTCGAGGAGAAAGCCGCATCCGTTCAGTCACTTCCCAAATCAGACACACTTTGGTTTTGCGGGAGTTGGGGGTAGATGTCGATGTTGACCCATAGCTTGGTCACAATCCCACGCTTTTTGCTTATTCATTTATGCGGCCAAGGAACGAGCTCTTCGGAGGGCGAGGATTTTGGTAGTGCTTAGATATATGGCTCTCAATGTCATATGACAACTGTGTCACTTGAGCTGGTCCAGCCTAAACCCCAAGCACTGTTCTTCCAGGCCATGGCCAATCCAGTCAGGATGCAGATTCTCAACCTGCTCAGGGAGAAGGGGAGCCTGAACGTCACACAAATCTGCGCAGGGCTCGGGATGGAGCAGACGCACGTATCGCACAACCTCAGGTGCCTTGCCTTCTGCGGGCTGGTAACCGCGAGTAGAGCAGGCAAGTCTAGGGTATACTCAATAAACGCGGAGACAGTGCTGCCACTTCTCAAGATAGTCGACGTGCACCTGAGAAAGTATGCCGCGAATCTCCTTACCTGTGAAGGGCTGGAGAGGTAGATTCTTGTGAGACACTTCGAACTAATTATTCTTGGGCAGGGTTCTGCCGCGTTTGCCGCCGCTATAAAAGCGAACGAGCTCGGTGTAAGCACCGCCATGATTGGCGGGAACGCGACAGAGGGAACTCTAATCGGAGGGACATGCGTCAACGTGGGCTGCGTCCCAAGCAAGCGTCTGCTCTCAGTGGGAACATCATTCTACAATGGAGTCAGGAACACGTTTAAGGGGATAGAATACAGAAGCGGCAAACTCAACTTCCAAAAGGTCATGCAGGAGAAGGAAAGGCTAGTCAGGAAACTCAGAAAGCAAAAGTATGCTGAAGTGCTTAAGGGCCTTGAAAAGGTAACTTATTACCCTGTCAAAGGGCGATTCGTTTCAAGAAACGAAGTAGCAGCCGGGGAAGAAAGACTTCAGGCCGAGAAATTTCTGGTAGCTACTGGGGCTCGTGCCAGCATACCTTCCATAGACGGATTAGACAGAGTGGACTACTTGACCAACGAACAAGCCCTCAGTCTGCGAGAGCTTCCCCGGTCTATGTGCGTCGTGGGAGGGCGGGCACTTGGGCTCGAGTTCGCTCAGATGTACGCGCAGTTTGGGACGAAGGTCACCGTGTTGCAGCGTAGCGAGAGAATTCTTCCCGATGACGAGCCCGAAATCTCCAAGGCACTGATGCGCCATCTCGAGAAGTTGGGAATTGAAATCTTCACAGGCGTGACGGTGAATCGAGTCTCGCCGAAGGGAAGCGGGATTATGGGGAAGGAGGTAAGCTTCACGTCCAAAGGGAAATCTAGGAAAGTTCTCTGCGACCAGCTCCTCCTAGCTACAGGTAGGCGACCGAACACCGACGGGCTGGACCTTGAAAACGCGGGAGTAAAAACTGATGCCAAAGGATTTGTTGCTGTAGACGATAAGATGCAGACATCGGCCAAAAACGTTTGGGCCGCCGGTGACGTTACGGGTGAGCCCATGCTCGAGACCGTCGCAGCAAAGGAAGGAGCAATCGCCGTCCACAACGCATTCAGTAGCGGAACAAAGAAGATCAATTTCGAAGAGATCCCTTCAGCGGTTTTTACCTACCCTGAAGTAGCGAGGGTTGGCTATACCGAATCGGAGGCGCTCGACAGGGGGATAAAGTGCGCCTGTCGCGTCCTCCCGTTTGACTTAGTGCCGAAGGCACACATAATCGAAGAGACGCGCGGGCTAGTGAAGATGGTGGTGGACGGCGACTCCAAGCGGATTGTAGGAGTGCACATCTTTGGGCCTCATGCAGCCGACCTGATTCAGGAGGGCGCGCTTGCTGTAAAGAACAGGCTCACAATCGATGACATAATCGACACGGTTCACGTCTTTCCGACGCTCTCGGAGTCGATCAAGCTTGCGGCCCAGTCTTTCTATGTTGATATCGGGAAGATGAGCTGCTGCGTAGAATAGGAGGAAAGTAATTCCACATGCCGGACTCGAGAAACCAAACCAGCAATGGTGCAAGGAATCTCAACATGGACGAAGAAAGGGAAGGAGTGTCGGGGTCTCGTTTAACCCCTGTATGGTCTTTCTTAGTATTACTTGCGGCGGTAGCATGCTGCGGTCTGCCCGTTCTGATTGTAATTGCAGGCGGGTTCGCTTCTATTTCGGTGGTCGCAGGGAGGTACGAACTTTTCACTGCTGGAGCGGCTGTCTCTACTGCGATAGTGGCCGTAACCGGTATTGCGCTTAGAGTGAGAAAGAGAAGTAAGAGTCCACAAGTGGAACCGGTTGGTGATAACGGTGACGGCTCGAAGTAATTGGAATCAAATTTCGATGGAGGTCAAACTTGATTGACGGCTCACAGGTTGCACCATCTTAATTACGAACGCTCTGCGCTCGAAGCCCTGTTCGGGGGGAGGGGTTACCTTCTCTTCTTTATTGCTCTTTCAGCGTCAGTTTCGGTGCTGTACATGTTCCTGCTTCCCTCGCTCCCATTGGGAGGGTTCGTGTTCTACGCAATCGAGTTCATAACTCCCATTCAGGTGGCCTTCGCGCTAATCTTCGGTGTGCTGATAGGCCTGGTCGTCACCCTCAACGTCTACGCGTTCAGATTGCGCGCGTCCTCAGCAAAGAGTCTCACGGTTGGTTCAGTACTTGCGAGCCTAGTCAACGGTCTCTGCTGCACGCCGATTATACCAAGCCTGATCGCGATGACGGGAGTCTCGACGCCGGTGCTCTACTCGATATCCCCTAGGATTCAGCTCTTCTTTGAAACCAATTCGGAATACTTCTACTCACTGTCGGTGGTGCTTCTACTCATCTCAATCCATTACCTGAGCCGGAGTATCTCCGCGTGCTGCTTGGAAAAAAGAGGCTAGTGCAGTTGGCAACGTGTAGCGAGTGCGGGAAGGAGTTTAGAACGGTTGGAGCCCTCCGCCAGCACTACTCGTCCAAGCACGCTGGGACAGCGCCGCCACAGAATCTGGCCGGTAATGGAATGGAGAAACGAAGAAAGTCTGGGAGACGGCATAATGGAAGAGGGGGAACGAACAGAAGGCTCATTCTGACATTTGGCGTGGTCGCCCTCTTGGTCGCTATAGGTGCCGGGGCATTGGTCCTTTATCATGGGCATTCTGCCGACGCCCCCACTGAGAGAACTCCTCCGAAGGCAGTGACGGGAATCTACGCGGGTGACAAAGCTCCGAACATGCCCCTCTATCTCACTAACGGAACGCCTACATCTCTGAGCAGTTTCCAGGGTCACACTGTCCTCGTTTGGATAATAGCTACTTGGTGTCCGGGATGTCAGGAGACTGCTCCGATAATAGCCTCGCACTACTACTCGCAGCTGCGCTCGGAGGGCGTCATTCTGGTGACGGTGGAGGACTACAACGACCTTGGCTACTCCGGTCCCACCATGGTTCAGTTCGCGAGCAAATACGCTGGAGGCGCTGGCAACTATCCTGGCTGGTTCTTCGCGGATACGTCCCAGAGCGCCACTTATACCTACAATCCGCAGGCTGACCTCGACATATGGTATCTCATAAGCCCATCTGGGACGGTTGTGACCAGCGGCCTTAATCTCGGCACGACCATACAAAGCGCGATATCCGCTGCGAATAATCTCCAACCGGCGACCGCGTAGCAAGTGAACGAAGGAGAGTGAAACCGTATCACGGTCAAGGCTCCCCGGCAAACAGCGGCCCAAGAGAGGCATAGTATAGCTTCGCTTCTCGGGTCGATACTTCATGCACGCAGATACAAGCTTCTGATGGTCGGTAGCTGGTTGGGTTACTGGTTGCTATACACCGTCTCTGGGGGTATGTTCTTCTATTATTCATCTGATATCACTCCCCTCCTCCATGAGTACGGTGTGCCCAACCCCTTTTTCTTTAACTCGTTTTCCAGCTTCTCAGGCATTTACAATTCTGCGATTGTCTGGTATCCGAACGGACACCTTCAGGTGAACATAATCTACGGACCGTTCGTCTTCTCGCTGGTTCTCGCCACGCTCTTCTCCCTGAACACAATACTGACCGTTTTCAGCCTTAGGTTCTCCCAGTTCACAAGGAGGGCCGGGCCGTTCGGATTTCTCGCCCTGGTGCCCGCACTCTTCAGCGGAGGCTGTTGCAGTGTACCAATCGGCCTTGCACTCTTCGGTGTATTCGCCCCGACGGCCGGTCTCGTTACGTTAGTGTATGATTATCCGTACCTGACGAACCTGGCATTCGTAATTCTGATTTCGCTCTCGCTCCTTATTGTGGGCAGAAGGGTGTCCAGGATGAGTGGCAGGCAATCTGGAGCGGAGAGACAGAGTAGGTGAGCGGGGGGCCCCGACACTTTCCGACGCCATCTCAGATATCATTTTTGCTCCATTATTAAGGTACTGTATCTGTGCAACGAGTCTATGGGAGGCAGTCTTTTGTCTCTGAACACGAGTACCTCTGGCCGAGTTTCCAACTCAAATATTCGAAGCTCAAGGGCGTGTGAGGATGGAAGTGATAGGGTGCAGAATCGAGGGAAGGCCCGGCGTTCAAGAGATTCGTCTGTCTGTAACTCTTTGTGAATAGCACTGCCTAGGAGAGTAACGGGTCATGGCAAAGCGAGATACAGTGGGCTGAAAAATTGTTCGACCTTGCGTTAGGCGGTTGAATCCGAATCAAAGAGGGTGTCAGAAGAGCTCTAACCAGTTTCCGTCGGGATCCTCCACGTAGTAGATTCCCTTTACTCCATGCTTGTCAGTTGGTGCGAGAGCAGGGGTGGCTCCCTGCGAGGTCAGTCTCCTGAAAGTCGCTGCCGGATTCTGGACCTTGAAGCCTATGTGGTCTAGTCTGTCATCGGGCTCTAGCGAAGTAGAGTAAGGAGACTCCTCGGGGTACCAGTTGAGCTCAAGCCGCTGGTGAGAACGCGGATCTTCGAGTAGTACCCACTTTCCACCGTGATACATTGTGCCCTTCCTCTTCAGCTTCAGTCCAAGTTGCTCCGTATAGAATTTCACGGACTTGTCGAGGTCGGAGACCCTTATCCCAAAGTATCTTAGCACCATGTTCGGAGACTCCCCGCAGATTGATTTAAGCACGGCACACGGGCCGGAGTATAGCATTATGGAAGGATGTTGGGAGAGAGTAATTGATACTTGGGATTGTCCAGTAGTGAATTCAGGGGTAAGGTTACTCACTTTGGGCAATCTGAGTCCTGAACTGCGCGCGATGGCCCGTGCATGAATAGCTTTACTCGGGGCCCTTTATTTTACGCGCTATCACGCAGTAGCCATTATAGTGTCGCGCGATGCCGGAATGCATCTCCATAACTTCATAGTTCTGCAAGAACCGCAGAAGCTCCTCCTTCCTGAAAAAGTGGTGGATTACCCCTTTTTCGGGACCGTATCCAGCTCTGATGGTTCCGGGCTCGAGCCAGGCTGTAGCCCTGGGATTGTTTCCGAAGGTGGCCTCGTAGCTTGTCACCTGAAGGAAAAGAATCCCATTCATCTTCAGAATCCGGTTGATTTCGCAGAGTATGCGGCTGATATCGGAGACCTTTGCGTGCTGGATCACCTTCGTTGCCATCACGCAGTCGAATGTTGCAGATGCATACGGAAGCGGGTCCACCATGTCTTGCACGCGGACTTCGGCGCGAACATTTGACCTTGCTAGAGCTGACTTGAGCAGCTCTACCGCCTTAGCGGACTTGTCGAACGCTGAGACCTCGAAACCTCGGTTCGCGAAGTACAGTGTGTGCCTCCCTGCACCGCAGCCGAAGTCGAGCACCCGGAATCGCTTCTCCGATTCAAGCAACTCTGCTAGCCGCGGAATCTCAGGCTCTACCTCTTGGGCCGAGTAGCAAAAATCCCAGGGTTCAGCTGTTCTCTCTTCCACTTGAATATACTTAACAGCAATTGCCTAATGGGAATATATCGTCAGCGGAACATATCCGAACCAAGGGCATTTGCTATAAACAACAAATGAATTGCCACAGACCGAGTTGCGCAGTAAATGAATAGGTTCAGGGCGTATATGTTAGCGGGTTAGACAACTTCTAATCGGTTGAGTAATTACAGCAACACCGATTTCTGCGGGAGTACATACCTCTATAAGCTCTAAGAAACAAGATATTGTTTCCACACTCTATGCCGTATCAATGGGATTTTAACAAAGCGTTTGGCCTCGGTCGCTCAGGGTCACTCGGCCGTACTTTTGTCCAAAGAGTGGGGGGGGGGGGAAGGCACACGACACCTTCACCACTCTCCTCGAGGAACTCCCTCACTCGTTCGGCGTGCAATCCGGCGTTATCCGTTGCTATCGCCCGCTTAAGGGTCCAGAAGTCGAAGTCCAACCCGTATTCCCGGGCCCCTTCTCCAACACTCGATCAGCTTGGTCTTCTCTATCAGTGAACTTCTCTACTTCGCTGCTAGGTTTGGCACTCTATCTTTCCTCTCCCTACACGGCCATCCTCAGCCAATTTGAACACTGTGTACAAGATCACGTCATGTTATCTCGCGACTTCCTCTACGCTCATCCCTGCCTTCACCTTCTTTACTGCGTTAACCATGCTCTCTTCCTCCATAGGTGTTGTCGAGCCTGATCTCGCGCAGCGCAATGGGCGTGCAAGTAATATTCCTCAAGCCCGCATAAACTTGTCCTCTAAAGTCTAAGGATGTATAACAGATTAATCAGCCCGGTTCAGGGTTTGCTGTGGGAGGTTGTTGGGGTTCGGAAAAAAGGTGAGTGTGACCACCTTAGTGATTGGAGGGTATCTCATGTTTGCGTGGTTGCGGAAACCTTTAAATAATCTGCTGGTTTACGTGCTTCAAACAGGCACGTGTCCAAGTTGACAATGTCAGGTTGGTGGTAGAAGCATTGTCCGTGTTAAGAAACCTTCCGGCGAGAAAAAAGGAGGAGCAAGCTGAACCCTCGATGCTCCTAGGCGGATCCCGGGACCTTGGATTGGACACCCTTAAACTCGCCCAGGACATCTACGACCAGTTCACCGCTGACCCGAGGTACAAGGAGTACGTGCTTGGATGCCTGAACTGCGGCGAATGCACAACAGGATGTCCGGCAGCGAGGTTCTACGATTTCAGTCCAAGGGAAATGCTGCAGGTGGCCATGTCAAACGACCCCTTGGTCCTGTTGAACGCCATGCACGAAAAGATTTGGGCGTGCTGCCAGTGTTACACCTGCAACATGCGCTGCAGGTTTGGCAACGACATCGCGGGTATAATCAGCGTCATGCGTGAGTTGGCTGTGAAAAATGGCCTCGATAGCGCTAAGGAGGTTCTGAGACCTTACACGAGGATCCTCCTAAAGGTGATGACAGGTGGCACACAGGTTTCCCCAGACATGATTCAGCCTGACTTCTTCGTTGACTGGGGTCCCGACGCGGTTTCAAAGGCATCCGACCTCAAGACTCTCAGAAAGGCTATCCCAATAGACGTTCTTCAGGTTACCGATTCCGCGTGGGAGGTCTCCATGCAAACCTCCCTTGAGCTCTTCCAGATATATCAAGAGTCTGGGGTGATAGACATGGTCCGGGCGGTTGACCCCGACCTGGTTGAGATGATAACCGACATAGTTGACGAGTGGAGAGAGGAGTTCGAGGAGATGAAGGAGAAGTACGGCGTCAGGTGAGATGGAAACAAAATGGGGATTTTGAGTGCTGACCAGATAAGAGAAGTCGTCAAGGCTAGGGCTGAAAACAGATCGGTGTCCGACAAGAAGGTTTCCGACGTAAGAGAAGAAATGTGGACGCTGCATGATAGAGGCGAGTTGATCGTTATCCCGATAACCCCCGAAAACAAGCCTGTTGAAGTCGAGACGCTCTTCGGGTGGAAGAAGAGAGTTCCCACTGACAAGCTCTGGCACCACAAGTCGTGCGGGCAGTGCGGCAACATTCCGGGCTACCCCGCCTCCCTGCTGTGGTTCATGAACCAGTTTAAAACCACGTATCTGAACGAGCCTCACCAGACATCATGCACCGCGTGGAACTACCACGGCTCGGGGACTTCCAACCCCGTCGCGCTAGCAGCCGTGGCGGTGAGGAACTGGTACAGGGCGTACGAGACAGGTACCTATCCCCTGATACACTGCGGCACTAGCTACGGGGACTACAAGGAAATGCGCAAGGTGCTGGTCGAAAACAAGGAGGTTAGGGACAAGGTTCGCGAAATAATGCATCATATGGGGAAGGAACTCGTGATACCCGAGGAGATAGTTCACTACAGCGAGTGGGTTCACGTCAAGAGGGACGAGATCGCTTCAATGGTTAAGTACGAACTGAAGGACGTTGTTGCAACAGTTCACGAACCATGCCACTACTATAAGATGGTGCCAGAGGATGCGATATACGACAGCAGCGTCTTGGGGGGTCAGAGGCCGGCTCCCCCCACTGCTCTCCTGCAGAAGATGGGCGTGAACGTTGCAGATTACAGCACTTGGTACGACTGCTGCGGATTCGGCTTCCGACACATATTGACTGAAAGAGAGTTCACCCGGAGCTTCGCCACGCTCAGGAAGATCAAACCCATGGTGGAGGAGGCTCACGCGGACGTGGCGATAACCACAGATACGGGTTGTGTGACCACTCTTGACAAGAGTCAGTGGGTCGGCAAGGTTCACGGAATGGATTTCTTGGTGCCCGTGCTCGCGGAGGTTCAGCTCGCAGCACTTGCGGCTGGTGCACACCCCTACAAGATTGTTCAGGTTCACTGGCACACGTCTCCGGTTGAGAAACTGATGGAGAAGATGGGGATAGACTACCAGTCTTACAGGAAGGACTTCACCGAGTACCTGAACCAGATAAAGTCGGGTGGAAAAATCGAGTACCTGTATGACCCCCACAGCGAAATCGAGAAGTATTTCGCAGTGAACAAGGGTCAGGTGATTGTTGAGGAGCAGGCGCTCAAACGCGGTGAATAGAAGAGTTGAGTTCTCCGCGCATACTAGTAGTGGGTGGAGGGCCGGCCGGGCTTAGTGCGGCTTGGGATCTAGCAGAAGCCGGGGCAAACGTTGTATTGGTCGAGGAGGAGGGCTTCCTAGGAGGCACACCAAAGAAGCTACACTACAGTCTGATTGCGCCGGACCTCAAACCTGTGCAGGAGGTTCTTGACCCCCTTGTGAGGAGGGTTGAGCAGTCGGGCGTCGAGGTGATGCTCAACTCCGAGGTTGCGTCATTCAAGGGTTCTGGCGACGGCTTCCATGTTGAGGTGCGTCGAAAAGGCGGGTCGCTCGAAAGCCACGTGTTTGACTCTGTGATAGCGGCTACAGGGTTCGCTCACTGGGATCCGCACAAGAAGTACGAGTACGGATACGGCGTATACCCCGATGTCTTGGACTTCAAAGATTTCGAGAGGATGCTGAGCGAGGACAATCTTCGCAGGCCCTCGAACGGTGAGACCCCCAAAAGAATTGCGTGGCTTCTGTGCGTTGGGTCACGGGACAAGCAGGTTGGGAAGTTTTACTGCTGCAGAATGGGGTGCGTGGTGTCTATCAAGCAGGCCATGGAGGTCAGGCAGAAGCACCCCGAGATTGATACCTACGTTTACTATATGGATATACGCACGTATGGATTCTGGGAGGATAAAGTCTACTGGCGTTCCATGGAGGAGTTCAACGTAAAGTTCGTCAGGGGTAGAATAGGCTCGATAAACAGGGGTGAGGACGGCAGGCTCGTAGCGATGGCTGAGGACACGATTCTGCAGAGACCCACCGAGGTGCCATTCGACATGCTCGTGCTGGCGACCGGCATGGAAGCGAGCAGGGGAACTGTTGAATTCGCAAAGCTCGCCGGACTGGAGCTAGAGGAACACGGATTTATTAAACCGCTTCAATCTGACTCGCTACCCGTTCACACTACGGTTGAAGGAATATTCGTGGCTGGGACCGCGACGGGACCCAAAGCTATTCCGGACTCGGTCTCTGAGGGTTCTGCAGCCGCGATGAAGGCTTTGAACTTTGCGAGGAGAAAAGCTGTTGCAGAACGCCAGCAGACACGATAGCGGAGGAGTGGAGGAGGTTTACGACTCCACTCTCGGACAGCTCTCCGAAGGCGATGTGTCCTTCCTCAGAACGTCGCTAACCAAAAAGTCACAGATTATCACGTCCTCGATAACGGGCAAGGAGCAGCTTGAAACCCCCGACTACATCACGCTGATGAAGTTGTGTTTTCCGGCGAAACGATACGCGTCAGCCATAGTGAGTCAAACCGACGCGCGCGTGCTCGAAGAAGCTTTCAAGTCTCTGCGAAACTCTAGGACCGAGCCGGAAGATGTGGTAACAAGGTTTCGGAGGTTGCAGGGATGCCCGGCGGATGTGAGCTGGGATCTGGCGGCCGAGCTGATACATTTTGTGAATCCCGACCGCTACGGCTTGGCTACGAGATGGGTTTGGAACCCCGAGAGAGGCACGGGTGCACTTGCACCACTTCTCACGGTGACTCATGAACGCTCCTTTACAAGAATACAGCTCGCCTTGGCCGAACTGAATTCCGCGATAGGAAACATGAACCGCGGCTTTACGGGGTTTTACGGGCTGACGGTCATGTGTGCGCTTACGTATGCCGGCAACATAATAGGAGCCAAGGATTCGGCGATCAACTCGGGAGGAATGGAGGCGCTGTTCCCGGACTCGGGTACCCTTGCGCTCATGATCCTCGGCCTCGGGAGGCTTTCCTATGCCCATACATGAAAAGAACTTGGTGGATAAGGATAGGCTACTCGTAAAGGAGGAAGCCAAGCTCGACGGCTTGGATGTCTCGGGTCAGTGGAGCACATTCATCGAGCAGCGGATACTCGGAGACTATTCAACCGATGTCTTGGACGCGGTCGCATCCACCCCCGCCGGCAAAACCATAGTCAACTGCTGGCAGTGCGGCACTTGCACCGCAGGCTGCTGTATGCACACAGACTTCGGGCTGCGCGAGTTCAACCCCCGCTACTTCATTTACCTGGCGCAGAAGGGGGCTGAGGATGAGTTGAAGAAGTACGCGCCCGTAATCTGGAGGTGCGTCACGTGCAACAAATGTGTTGAACGCTGCCCGAAAGGCGTCAGGGTGGAAGAAGTTGTTCACTCTATAGAAGGATACATGCGTTCAAAGGGCTGGATGGGCGACACCCCGGCGTCGAGATGGGATGAGGCCTTCGTTAAAAACACGTTGCAGACGGGTGTGCTCGACGAGCTCGCGCTCACCCGCTCATATGTGAGCCGCGAAAAACTGGCGGAATTCAACAACAGGTTCATGCTCAGGATGGCACTGAAACTTGTCAGGACAGGTAGAATCAGGACCGGCCCTCTGAGGCACAGGGTTAAGGGATGGGAAAAGGTGCGTGACGTCGCAAAGGAGATACTTGAAGGCGGAGGCGAAGGTTGAAGTGCAGGAGAAAATCGGCGGAATGGCGTTTTACCCTGGGTGTTCGCTGGACGGCTTGGGTAAAGCGTATGAGAAGTCGGCCAAAGCAGTTATCCACGACCTTGGAATCCAGGTGGAGAATATCAAGAACTACAACTGCTGCGGGGCGACCGAGGTTAAGACGGTTAACTACGATCTTTCGGTGTTCCTACCTGCGCGAAACCTAGCATTAGCGAAGAACATGGGTTCGGGCGTTGTCGTGGCGCCTTGTAACGGGTGCGTCTACAGTCTGAGCAGAGCCAACAAAGCCGTCACGGAGGATGAGTCAACCCGCCAACGCATAAACGGATACCTGGGCAAGGCGGGTGTGTCATCCTACGACGGCAGCGTGGAGGTCAAGCACCTGCTCGAAGTGATATATCAGCGAGCCGGCCCGCAGGCGGTTCGCTCTCATGTTAAGAAACCCCTGAGCGGGCTCAAGGTGGCCTGCTACTACGGGTGCCTGTATACCCGGCCAAAGGTATATACTGGTGCGGGGCTCCAGGAGGGCAAGGACAACCCAGAGCACCCGCACTACATGGATGATCTCCTCGAAGCAGCCGGGGCGACCGTGGTCGATTTCAGTGCGAAGACAATCTGCTGCGGCGGGGGCCATGCAGTAGCCGATAGAGAGGTCTCCCTCGGGTTTTCTGCGGCGATTCTGAACGAGGCTACCAGGGCTGGCGCAGACGTTGTGTCGACCATGTGTCCTCTGGGACATATCAACATCGAAACCAACATACCGAAGATAATTGAGCAGTACGGTGACGCAATAGTGCGGCCAGTGATGTATTTCACCCAGCTTCTGGGGGTGGCGTTCGGACATAGCAGGAAAGACGTAAGACTAGCCGACAACTTTTCAGGCGCGGACACGGCCATGCACAGGCTTGGCTTTTAGGAGGAGACAGATTGGGATATGGCTATAATAAATGGATGTGAACTGCCGGAGAACTTACTGTACTATCTTGAGGGAAACCAGATGACTTGGATTCGCGTGGAAGGAGAGCTGGCCACGGTGGGGCTCACCGATCCCGCCCAGACCCGCGCGGGTAAAATCCTTCATGTGAGGATGCGTTCACCCGGAACACAGCGGGAGAGCAACAAGCCGCTTGCAACGATCGAAAGCGGTAAGTGGGCTGGGCCGGTGATGTCGCCTGTTGCAGGTGTCGTTGAGAAAGTCAACGAGAAACTTGACGCCACCCCTTCGCTCATAAATGAAGACCCGTACGGCGAAGGTTGGATAAGCCAGGTCAGGTTCTCAAATCAGGCGCAGCTCTCTTCTCTCCTCAAGGGTGGGGAGGCACTCAAGCGTTATCAGGAAATTCTTACTAGGGAAAATATCCGGTGTATAAGGTGCCAGAAGTAGCTCGCGGTGAGTGGTAGAGGTGTCGTCGCCCGAAGGTAAGAAGATGCTTTTCGTGATGACCACGGGTCCCGAGGACCCTGAGAAGACCTATGCTCCGCTCTATACCGCGGCTCTCTCGGCCGCCATGGAGGTTGACACATCGATGTACTTCCTAATGCACGCCCCCAAACTCCTCAAGAAGGGCGCGGCAGAGCAAGTGAAGCTGAAGAAGGGTGGCACCCTCAAACAGTTCATAGATATGGCCATGCAGAACGGGGTCAAGTTCTACGTGTGCGAGGAAAGCTTGGTGGACCTGTGTGAAATACGTCCTGAGGAACTTGTAGGGGGCGTGAAGGTGGTGGGTTCTTCGACGCTCACCGACCTCGCGCTCGACGCCGACTCCGTGGTGAGCTTCTAGGGGGATTGATGTACACGCCCCGCCTGGAGGTAATCAGGATGGGTGCGGTCGACGGCTACACAATGACCAACACGTTCGTCACACTAGCAGAATCGGTTTCACAGGGGAGGCGGGGCGACGTGCTTGTGGTGTGCCACCCCGCCGCCCCGTTTGCAAACGTAGGCTTTCACCAGAACGCGTCCGCTGAACTCGATCTCGACTACTGTAAGGAAAACGGCATACCCGTGGTCAGGAGAGTGATAGGCGGAGGTGCGATAGCCGACGGCCCCTGGGAGCAGGACTATTTCTTCATAACTAGGATAGGATCGCCGGCTACCTACGGTACAATAACGGATTACTATGAACGGATGCTTGAGCCTGTGCGTAGAGTGCTGGAGCGCCTCGGCGTTAGAGCAGCTAAGGAGGGGCTGAATGACCTCGCAGTGAACGGCAGGAAGATCAGCGCAAACGGCGCCGTGGACATAGGCGGCGCCCGGGTGCTAACAGGTGACATACTTCTGTCACTCAACATCCAAGCCATGGCGGGCATCCTGCGCGTGCCCGACGCAAAATTCAGGGATAAGATGGCCAAATCAATGCAGGCGTACCTGACATCTGTAAAACAGGAAACATGTTCAGAGCCGGACCGCCCCCTCGTTGAAAACCTGATTGTTCAGGAGTTCTCCTCAATCTACGAGGAAGGCTCAAGTGAATCATCACTCACCACGGATGAACTCAGGGCGCTTGAAAACCTGATCTCTGAAAAAAAGAGGCCAGACTGGGTGTTTTCAAGAGACGGCCACGCAAACGAGGTTCGGGAGTCGCTTAGCAGAAGGATAGTCAAGATCAAGGAGGGCATGTTTCTGTGCGCATCCGACTACAAGGCTCGAAAGCTCATCAGGGTAATCCTGCTTGTAGATTCGGGAAGGATAGTCGAAGCGTCGTTTTCAGGCGACTTCTTCACCGTTCCGGTGACCTGGAGCCTTTCATCCCTAGAAGAACGTTTGAAGGGGGTTAGCCTCGACCGATCCACGGTAAGCCGGGTTTTGGCGGCCGAGTTCAGCCGGTCTGGCGTCACGGTGCTAGGCGCAACGTTGGACGATTTCATAAACGCGGTGCTTGATGCCGTGAATCACCCCGTAGCCGCCCCAGCGAGATAGGTGCTGGCCGACGACAACGGCACTAGAGCAGATTCTGTCAGGCGTACCCTACCCCGAACTCAACGAGTCAGTGACCGAATCTGGTGCGGTGCTCGGCGCCGAAAGAGATGGTGCAAGCTACCTGGTTACGCTCAGGATACCCTATCCGGGTTACCCTTTCGCGGAAGTGCTTCGTTCCGACATAGAGTGGGCGGGGGCGAAGGCCGGCGTGGGCGTCAAGGTGAAGTTTGCCGCAGGCGACGCGACGTGGGCTGACGGCTGCCTGAGCCGGTTCAAAGTCTCCTCTCGCCCTGGGGGGCCGGAGAGAATCGAGCTTCCGGTTGCCGAATCCGGTCAACCCGTCCGCCGCGCGGGTGACTTAGCCGGGATCGACGCGCTGCCGCGCAGAGGAGTGCGGAAAATCGTTGCGGTGGCTTCGGGTAAGGGGGGAGTGGGTAAAAGCTTTGTTACGGCCTCGTTAGCCACACACCTCAGACTCCTTGGATTCAACGTGGGCATACTGGACGCCGACATAACCGGGCCGTGCATCTCCAGAATGCTTGGCGTCACGGGCCTTCCTCGCCTGAAGGAGAACAAGATGATGCAGCCTCTTGAAACCCAGCTTGGAACAAAGGTGATGGCGGTGGACCTGATAATGGACAGGTTCAAGACTCCACTGATATGGAGGGGCCCACTGATCAATAGCGCGATCAGGGGGCTTTTCTCGGAGACGGACTGGGGGGACATCCATTACCTCCTCGTCGACCTCCCTCCCGGCACAAGCGACGCGCCGCTTACGGTGTTTCAGTCGCTTCGCCCGGACGCGGTCGTGTTTGTAACCAGTCCCATGCTCGTGGCCAAGACCGTGGTCGCGAGGGCGGTGACAATGGCCAAAGAGCTTGGTGCGCCGATCCTCGGCGTGGTTGAAAACATGTCGTACATGGCTTCCCCGAGCGGTGTGCGAGTGAACGTGTTCGGGAGAGGGGGGACCGAGGAGTCGGTGAAGGACCTTGGGGTGAGCTACCTAGGTTCTCTCCCGCTAGACCCCGCGGTGAGCGGGCTGGCGGACAGGGGGGAAATCGAATTCTACCGCAGCCCCGAGCTCTTCGCCGTCGCGAGATTTGTGAGGTTCGGGCTGATGCGTCTGGGCAAGCCCGTGGAGCCGGCATTCTGGACCCCTAAGTCCGCGGTGGCTGGCAGTGGGGGTGGCGGATGATGGAGATACTGATGCTGCTTTTCACGACGCCTGTGCAGCACCGCAACACCGAGAGAGCCCTGATGCTGGCCAAGTCGTTCGTGGAGGCGGGGGACAAAGTACACGTGTTCCTCCTCGGCGATGGAGTGTACAACGGGTCCTCGGCTCTGATTTCGGGCGAACCAGCCGAGGCTGCGGCTCAGCTGCTCAGCCTACCATCCGTCACGGTGACAGCGTGCATCACGTGCGTAAAGGCAAGAAGGATCTCCCTTTCGCCGGGCGTATCCGCGGGCGGCCTCGACGACCTGAGCGAACAGCTTGAGCGCTGCGACACGGCGATTTCACTTACATCCGAGGCGTAGGCTTTGAAGTACACCGTAGCCCAGACCCACCCTCCCCTAAACAGCGCCCACGTCACAGAGTCGGTGAGGCTGTCCTACATGCTTCTGGGCTACGGACACAAGGTGGACTATGTGTTAGTCGACGACGGAGTGTACCTTCTGCTCGAATGGCGCGGATCATCCTTTGGCAAAGAGTCGCTGAAGAGGCTCACAGCGGAATCGGGTTTCAAGCTGTTCGCGTGCACACAAAGCGCAGAGTCGAGGGCGCTTGCAATCCCAGAGCAGTGCACGCCTCTTACTCCCCCGCAGATAGGTGAAAAGCTGCTTACGTCGAAAGTGGTGGTGTTCTAGACATCAATGAACGTGGTCTACCTCCTGACTAGGGTTTTACACAGGGATTCATCTATATGGGATATCATGGCGCACACCGCCGGGAGCCATGAGGTGACGGTGGTTGTGGTCGGCCAGGGGGTTCTTAACTACTCGGCCCCAGGACTCGGACGCGTTTCATCGGCGGGCGCGAAGGTTTACGCGCTGGACGACGGTTCAATTCAGCCGCCGCCAGACGCCGCACGCATCCCCGTCTCCGAGTTACCGGGCGTCGTAAGACGCAGCCACAGACTGATCTCGTTCTGACGCGGGCGCGGTTCTGCACGCGTTGCGCTGAGCCCGCCAAAAAAAGGCAGAGCAGGAAAAAGTTAAGTTATCCCATGTTCAAGAGAAACCCGGTTGTCAATGTCAACCCTGGCTAACTCTGTTTTCCACGATCCGCTGGACTTCAGGGTTTTCGTTTTGGTGATGTTTGTGGGGATGGTGATAGGCCTAGCCTACGACGCCCTAGCTGGCGGGAAACTCGCTTTCTTCCGTCAGGAGAGAAGCTGGCGGCGAACAATGTATGGAGGCTCTTCCACAGCTTCTTCTCCGGGGCCATCTGTCGTTGCGAGCTCAGTTGTCAGGGATGTGGCAGGCGCAGCCCCCCTTCTTGGCTGCGGCTCAAAATATTCCAGGTGGGCTTCACACATACTGATGGAATGGGGATTCCTGATAACCGTGATATACACGGCTGCAAGGTTCTTCGCGTACCCCGCTTTCGCGCCGTTCGCGCTCGACTCCCCTGCTCAGTTGGCGCTAACAGCCGGCTATGCGATGATGGTGACTGGGTGCGCCATGTTCCTCTTCCAGAGGGTCAACGTGTCGAAGGAGGGAAGGGCGGTGTTCACATATTCGTCGGGAGACAGGTTCGCGACGGGGGTGTTCGCCTACTCGGCTACAGGGCTGATCTACGAGTTCGCGTATGCAGGCTGGGGCCCGGCTGGTGGACCAGTGTATTTTTGGTTCGGAGTTTACCTTGCGGCGACAGCCTACCTGTTCTTGACAGTCCCTTGGACCAAGTTTTCACACATGTTCTACAAGGCCGTGTACAATGTTCAGCGCAGACTCGACGAGCAAGCGGGGCTGGTGCACGTCCCTGGGCCATCTGACAAGGTCTACGTCAAGGAGGGAAGCTGATTGCCAACATTCGTGTACATGTCTTCGTGCGACGGATGCGGGAAATGTGTGGAGATATGCCCAAGCGATATAATGCACATAGACCCTCATATCCGCAGGGCGTACAACTCCGAACCCGAGATGTGCTGGGAGTGCTATTCATGCGTGAAATACTGCCCGGAGAACGCGATCGATGTCAGAAGCTATGCCGACTTTAACCCGCTCGGTCACTCGGTGACCGTTCGAAGGGAGCCCGCCAAGGGGGTGATCTCGTGGCGTATAAGGTTTAGAGACGGGCGCGTCAAGCACTTCGTCTTCCCCACGAGAACAACAAGGGAGGATTCCATTCCCTCCTCGAGATCTTATCCTGAACCGGCAAGGGAACTTCTGGAAGACCAGGTGCTGTCTCATGAGCCAGACAAACTCATGGTTCCCAGCCTTCCCAAGCTCCCCCCAAGACCCAGTGACGGAAGGGCGTGAAGGACGATGCGTGTTTCGGGCAAAACCAAGGTCGTGGATACCGACATACTGGTAGTGGGCGGAGGATTTGCAGGCTGCGGCGCAGTTTACGAGTCGGCCTACTGGGGTAGAAACCTCAGAATAACCTTGGTGGAGAAGGCCAACATAGAGCGCAGCGGCGCGGTGGCTCATGGGCTCTCAGCGATCAACCTGTACATTGGAATGCGCTGGAATGAGAACAAGCCCGAGGACTTTGTGAGGTACGCAAGAGGCGACCTTGTTGGACTGGTCCGGGAGGACCTCCTGTTCGACATAGCTAGGCACGTGGACTCCACTGTCCACCTGTTTGAGGAGTGGGGGCTTCCGATGATCTACGACAAGAACACGGGTCATTACCAGAGGGAGGGCAGGTGGCAGATCATGATACACGGAGAATCCTACAAGCCCATCGTCGCCGAGGCGGCGAGGAGGTCCGCAACCGAGGTTTACAACCGCGTGATGGTGACTCACCTTCTGAAGGATCCACGTATCCCCAACAGGGTCTCGGGTGCGGTGGGGTTCAATGTAAGAGATGGCTCGTTCTACATCTTCCGGGCAAAGGCTGTGATAGTCGCAGCGGGGGGTGCGTCCCACATTTACAGGCCCAGATCCGTGGGAGAGGGGGCAGGCAGAACCTGGTACCCGCCATGGAATAACGGCTCCGCGTATGCGTTGCCGATACAGGCTGGCGCGTCGATGACCCAGATGGAGAACAAGCTGGTCGTTACCAGGTTCAAAGACGGCTACGGACCTGTGGGGTTTTACTTCCTCGCCTTGAAAGCTGTCGCGACAAATGTCTATGGCGAAGAGTACGAAAAAACAAAGTTCGAAGAGTTGAGGAAGCTTGTTGGCAAGTGGGCTGATGCAAAACCGCTTCCGACATGCTTCAGAAACCACGTGATGCTTCAGGAGATCAAGGAGGGCAGGGGCCCGATACTGATTCACACTGAAAGGGTGACAGAGACGCCTGAGAAAGAGGAGGCGGCGTGGGAGGACTTCTTGGACATGACCATTGGCCAAGTGGGAATGTGGGCGGCCAACAACATAGACCCCAAGGACAAACCTTCCGAGTTGACCACCTCTGAGCCATACGTGATGGGTTCGCACGCCGTGGCCGCTGGGGCTTGGGTGAGCGGCCCGGCTGATCTTTCTCCGAAGGGATACTTCTGGGGATATAACAGGATGCTCACCGTGGAGGGGCTGTTCGGGGCGGGTGACACCGTGGGCGGCAGCCCGCACAAGTTTTCAAGCGGGTCGTTCACGGAGGGAAGACTCGCCGGTAAAGCCGCGGTCAAATACGTCCTCGACCACCCCGACTACACCCCTGGAACGGATGAGTCCGTTGTCAGCCGGCTCAGAGACACGATTTTTAAGCCCCTCGAAAACTACAATCTGGGCCGCAACATGGTTGTCGCGGGCACGGTCGCGCCCAACTACATCTACCCCCGCCACGGCTTGAACAGGCTTGAAAAGATCATGGATGAATATGCCGGTGGCGTGAGCACGTTCTACGTCACCAACGAGCAACTTCTTGCAAGGGGGCTGGACCTGATCTTGACGCTGAAGGAGGACCTGAGCCACCTTGCGGCCGAAGACCTTCACCAGCTGCAGAGGGCTTGGGAGCTCAACCACAGGGCGTGGGTTTCCGAGGCCGTGGTACGGCACACCATATTCAGGAAGGAGACACGCTGGCCCGGCTACTACTATAGAGCTGACTACCCGAAGATAGACGATGACCACTGGAACGTTTTCACAGTGTCCGGCTACGACCCCATAAGCGGCGAGTGGACAATGACCACGAAGCCCGTGATCAAGTTGGTGGACTGAGCGCTGACTAGTGGGGCCGATCCAGCTTGATTCCAGCACCCTACGGTGGAAAACTCGTGAATGGATACGTTGACACCGCGCACGCAGACTCTTGGAAGGAAGAGTTCGAAGAAACAACTGTCCTGAACTCGCCTGTGGACTGTGTGTACGACGCCGATAAAATCGCTTGCGGAGCTTACTCTCCGCTACAGGGGTTCATGAACGAGTCTGAGTACAGCTCGGTGATAGGCAACTCCAGGTTACCCGGCGGCCTTCCTTGGACCATGCCCATAGTGTTCCTCCCACTCGGAAACCAAGAGCAGAAGCTGAACAGCCTGAAACCCGGCGACACAGCGGGTATACGGGGTCTCGACGGCGAGCCGTTCGCACTTGTTAAAGTAGAGGAAAAATACGTGATAGATAAGGGAGAGTTCGCCCAGAAGGTGTACGGCACCAAGGATCCAGCCCACCCGAACGTCGCGGACCTCGCGGGGACGGGTGAAACAGCTGTCGCGGGCAGGGTGACGTGCGTTGGCAAGCTGCGCGTTCCATCAGGAGATTACGAGCTCACGCCCACGCAAACCAGAAAATACTTCGAGAGAATGGGGTGGAGAAACGTCGCGGCCTACCAGGCGAGGAATCCCCCGCACACCGCTCACGAATACATTCAGAGGCTGAGCCTTGAAAGGGAGGATGTTGACGCCCTGATGATCCAGCCAGTGGTTGGCAAACTCAAGAAGGGCGACTACAAGACGGAGGTTATCATGCGTGCATACGCGAGATTTGTTGAAAACTACTATCCGAAGGACACGGTGCTGCTCTCATCTCTGTCAATAGCCATGCGCTACGCCGGCCCCAAGGCGGTACTGTTCTACGCCATTGTCAGACGTAACTACGGGTGCTCCCACTACATAGTCGGAAGAGACCAGGCGGGTGTCGGAAGTTACTACGACCCCTATGCGTGCCACAGGATATTCGACGAATTCGATGTAGGCGTCAAACCCCTCAGGTACAGGGAGTCGTTTTACTGCAAGGTGTGCGGCTGGATGGCTTCCTCCAAGGTGTGTCCTCATCCTCAGTCCGAGCACGTGAACACGAGTCAGACAAGGATCAGGAGCCTCCTCGCCGAAGGCAAGCCTCTGCCCCCGGAGATACTTAGGCCGGAAGTGGCGGACGTGCTCAGGCAGGGAGAGGTCATAAACGACTAGGGGCGGCTGACATCGTGATTCTTGCGGCTGTAAGCGATATACATGCTCCTCGATATCTCGCGGAGTTCAAGCGCACCCTAGACTCGTCCCCGCTTTCGCAGGCTGACGCCCTCCTACTTGCAGGAGATATAGTACACAACAACGACCATACCCAGGTGGACGCAGTGCTCGGGCTCATCCGCTCCCGCTACGGTGGTCCGGTGTACGCCTGCTTCGGAAACAACGAGTTCGACGGGTCTGAGCGCAATTATTTTGCGCACGAAGACGTGTGCTGGCTATGGGATCAAAAGGCGCGGCTGGAAGCCGGCGGCCGCGAAGCATACGTGGTGGGCTCCAAAGGTGTAAGGGACGTGGTCACCCCTTGGCTCGTCTGGAACACTACGCCCAACCCCGACCCGGAGGGTACAAGGAGGATTTACGCAGAGCGCATGAAAACCCTGCGCAGACTGGTTTCGGAGTGCCGGGGTAAAACAACGGTTGTTCTCACGCACTTTGCGCCGTGCTTCGACACCGTGGAGGGCGAGGACGCGTGGAGCCCGGGTGAGCTCGGGTCGAAGGAGATGGAGCACATGGCAAGAACCCTGCAGCCCAGTGTATGGGTGCATGGCCACTCCCACAAGAGCACGCATCTGAGCGCGAGTATAGGCCGGACCAGAGTCTACAACGTGGCTCTGCCCGCCACGGGGCGGGTGACGATTATCGAAGTGTAGGCAGGTGAGACAACGTATTGGGTGCACAGCGCCGTAGGACCCCTGTGGAAGCGGTCTTCGCCGCCTGCCCAAGTTGCACCACGAAAACGTAATGGTAGCCATGATATTCTGACACGACGGAGCAAAGTGCAGGGGGTTCCATTTGTCCCAGGTAACCATGGCTCAGGCGCTCTACGAACGGGCGCCGGACAACACTAACAGGATGGTCGGATAGAGCCCTTAGCCGCATGTAAGTACACAGCCATCCCTCGCTACCAAAAACAGCACCACGAGGACATCATGGGAAGCGCTTGGGCGCAGTTTTATATGCTTCTTGCAGTATAGGTGCTTCGTTGGGTGCAGGACGACTGAGTGATAACGACATGGTTGGAGATACTCCTCGCGCCGCGGAGCGCGTCAGCTTGGATTCTCTTGACGTTGAGATAATAAAGGCGTTGCAGGTGAACGCCCGGTCATCTTACAGGGAACTTTCACGCAAGCTTGGAGTTAGCGTCACAACCATAAGTGAGAGGGTGAAGCGGCTCATAGAGCTGAACGTGATACGCGGATTCAGCGTGATAGTAAACCCCGACAGAGTCGGCCCATCATACTGCGCAGTGTTCTATGTCAGAGTGCATGGAGGCAGCGATCCGGGCGAAGTGGCGCGAAGGGTTTCCGAGATCAACGGAATATGCTATGTCTACCTGACTGTGGGGTTGTACGACCTGGTGGCGATGGGTAGCAGCGCGGACAAACAGAGTTTCTCCAGGCTTCTCGCCCAAGTAGCCGCGGTGGAGGGAGTGCGGGAAGCGGTGCCATCGGTCGTTCTCGGAGTGGTTAAAGAGGATCCTAGGCACCCCGTCAAACCCTCGGTTCTGGTAAAGCGTTTGGTCGGCCGGACAGTCTAGAATGTTTTGTTTCTGGTGGCCCTCTTTGCGACCCGTGCCATCATCACTCCCAGTTCATCGCAAACACTGAGGTACGATTCATCGTCCAGCCTCTCCATCGGGGGGATGTCTGACCCAGTCAAGGAGTACTCTGAAACGGTGTATATCTGCGCTCCAGGGGCAAGGAACAGCAGGACCCCTTTTACCGCCATATCCGATGCGAGTGTGAGCTGGTTGGAGTAAGCCATATGAGGGTCGAACCTCCTAGCCGTGAACCCGTCTGAGGATATTCCCCGTTTACTCAGATAGCTTTTCGCCCTTTCACTCATAGGGAGCCCCAGCTCACCGGATATCCCTGCGGATGAGACGCTTTGAAGTGTACCTCCGCTTCCCGACGAGTCACGTGCGATACTCCTGAGCAGATGCTCGGCTATCGGCGCCGCGTCCGAGTCCAAGGTGTCCACTATAAGAACCGAGCTGACAGGTTCACCGAACACCAGCTTTCTCAGTATATTCTCCGCCACTTGCGCCCTCCTGCAACTCGACTATTTGGAGCTCCACAACGTCGGACTTGCGAATCGGGACGACGTTGCGGTAGGCTGGGAACATGTCCGATCCAAACTTGGCCGCGAATGCGCCGTTGTCACTTAAGCTGGCGATCTCGCCGAGAACTAGGTATTCGTCATCCTCCCTGACAACAATGCCCGCAACATGAAACACTACTCTGTGCGACTCAAGTGACACATCGGTTGAGGGCTCGCCCGAAAAAGGTTTGGGGTCTGCGTACTTTAAGCACGCCACCCTCACCAGACCAGGCTTCGACCCGGCGCCGACAGGTGTACCCTTCATATGAACAGGGTGACAGCAGCAGGGTCTGACGCCCACTGCAGAAACGTGGAAGCTCCTACCACATCCGCCGATGAAACAGTGAGGTTTTCTTTGGTCGTGCCAAAAAGCTTCATTGTTGGTGAACACGCGTTTATGTGGACACCAGCCTGTATCGCCATATCAAGCATCTGGTGTATGGTGGGCATGCCTCCTCTCGATATCAAAGACTGGAGCTCCTCCTTACTTAGGCCAAGATCTTTGGAGACATCGAGCTGATCGGTCTGGCCCTTGGTCAGCAGCTTCATCCCGCCGAATGTGAAGTACATGTAGACCTCCATTCCCTGGGCTACCCCAGTGGTTGCCAGAATAAACGCCGGGTACAGGGCGTCGAGCGTGCCTTTGCTCACTACGAGAACCAGCTTGTTCTTCTGTGCCGTGCCCAATTGCTGCTCCGTCATAATTCTCAGCAGTTGATAATGTAAGGAACTATATAAACAAGCCGCACCCCATTTGCAAATGTATATGGCCCGTGAAGACAGACGCCAAGCTCAAATGGATACAGGTTCCATTAGTCATACTCCTTATATTGTCCCGGGGTAAGTGGAAAAAGGCTGCAATTGGCAACCGAATCCAAGAAGTTTGATTTCAGGGGTATGCAGTGTCCTCTGCCTGTATTCGAAACAAGCAAAGCCATAAAGCAGATTGAAATAGGTGAGCAAATACTCGTGCTCGCAAACGACCCCGCAGCTCAGCCGGACTTGGAAGCCTGGTCCAAGCGAACAGGTCATCAACTCGTAAGCGTAAATGACAGAGGAGACTACAAGGAATTTCTCATTAAGCGCACCCACTGAATTCATACGACACACACGGCATGCTGCACACCCCTTACGCACAATAGGGGAAGTCCAGCGTAAAGTAACCAAGATTTTACACGGACCCTGAACCCGCTTACGGCTCTAGCACAAGACCGTGTTACGCTCAGACATTCGTAAACTTCTGGGCCCGATTATGCACGGGATGTCTCGGATGCGCATGGCCTCGTCATGGCAAACAATGTAAAGGAAGAGGTGGTCGACATAAGGGGGCGGGTTCTGCCCATTCCCTGAGATGACAAATTCGAAAAGAATGAAGAAGATGGTTGCGAGCCAAACCCTTGCTCTAGATCACAGACCATCAACCCGCGGTGAAGGTTATGCTGCCTGCTCACGCAAGAGCTTGGGCTACCCGATGTCATTCAAACTAGGGACACATTCAGGGTTTCGATAACAAAGAGGATGAGTTTTTTGTGGCCTCTAATGGTGCTTCACCTATTCTACTCAACTAGCTTCACCTTTGAGTACTTGGTTTTTGCAGTGAGTGGATTCGTGTTCGGATGAGTGGCTCGTGGGCGGAACTACAACTTGGTAAACGCCATGACCGCGCTGTTCACCACGAAAACCTATGACAGGTTCGGAAGACTGATGTCCAGCTTTGGATAATCCCCGTTGATAGGCGGTACAATTGTAGTACGTGGGGTTGTTCCAGCAGTTTACCAGTATTATTACAACTACTTCAGCGGAAAGAGGGAAAGGGGTGATACATCGCGGTGGGTGCGTTCGAATTCGGGTTCGGCGCCGCGATAGCGCGCGGGTGCAACGTCTGGATGCTCTGTCACGCCGCAAGCGGCACCGTGAGGAACTGACTGGAGCTCTTCAGCATCATGGCGGGAATATGCTTCTTCGCCACGCTGACCTGATTTTTAGCTCTCTACCATAGTAGGGGGGGGAATTGTGTACACCACGGAGAGTGGATTTGTGGAGTGCTGTCATACCTCGTTTTCCACTCAACTTCCCCGCTTGCCGTATTCACGCCCGCCTTGATAATCGAAGGCCCCTTAGGCCTACGGAATGTATCTTCGGCGTAGCACACACGCGAAATTAGCGTCGATGAACGCTGGCGTCAGGGGCCAAACTAAGGCATTGTGAAACTTCTCGGAGACAGCTTGGTGTACACAACGTCGTCCGAATGCCCGCTTTTGGGGGCTATACGAATCTAGGGGTTGTGAGAGCTGGCCGTCTCCGCAATCTAATAACTGCCTGAGTCACGTTGTCGCAAGACCCACACTTTTTATGAGTCTCTTGTGCGAGTCATCGTCGATCCATTCCACTTTGAGGTATTCGATAATTTCCTCTTTGCTCATCCCTATTCGCTGGGCCTCTTTTACCGTGTGAGAGTATGCCTCTATTTCAATCGGGCTGTCGACATACTCGAATTCTGTGCTGAAAAGTTCCCGGCCATCCATAAATTGCTTTACATGGTAGAGCTCGTGAATTATGTCGAGATAGAGCACTCTGAAATCACTTTTGCTCAGGTGATATGAGCTCACCATCAGGTGGCCGTCCACGTCGCTTACTCCCATGTAGCCAAATTTGGATGAAAAGAACTCCACTTTGAGATTCTGTAGGACCTCTCGCGTTTTATCTCCGAAAATGGACCTTACCGCCTCGACCTTGTCGAAACCGATAAAGTAGTCGGTAAAAGGAAACAATACTGTTTTGGCATCTCGGTTAATCCTGACGCCCAGCAGCCTCGATGCTTCAGAATCATTTGGATATGTCTCTCTGTTCATCTGTAATTCACGTTTGCACGAAAAAGGTTTGGGCAATCATAAGCAGTTCGGACTGCGATTGACTACTCAACGCTAAACTTGTCCCACCAATGGATGGATTCACGTAATTGCCTCACTAAGGAATGCATCTTGAGTCAAAATTATTCCTTCGAGTAGAATTCCCTGATCTCGCGCACTTCCTTCTCCGACAAGCTCGATATTTTTCCCAATTGGCTCATCGCTAGGTAGATTTTGGCCGCTTCCTCGAGCACCTCCAGGCGCGAAGCCGCTTCATGGAGGTCCTTCCCCAGTGCAAAGAAACCGTGATTCCGAATTCCCACGACGTTAGCTCGCTTTAATGAGCTCGAAACTGCTTTTGCCCCTAGTTCGCCCGGAGGAGAAAAGTTCACGATTTCCACTCTTCCTACGAGGACCGTTTGCTCCGGCGTAATCGAGGGTATCGTTCCGGTGGCAGAAGCGAGCGCAACTGCCGCGGGAGGATGGGCGTGAACGACCGCTCCGATCTCTTTTCTCAGTCTGTAGCACTCAATATGCGTGGGTAGCTCACTTGACGGTTGGCCGGGTCCGACAACTTTCCCATCCAGCGTGACCCTAACTAGGTCTCCTTCAGCGATTCCGCCCTTGAAGTAGCCAGATGGAGTGATCAGAATGTTATTCTCAGAAGAGATTAAGACGCTTGCGTTCCCGCCAACTCCTGAGATGAGACCCCTCTGGTAAAGCCTGTGCATGGTTTCAGCCAGTCCAGTTCGGGACTTCTGGAAGGTGCTCATGTCCTGAGTCTCCCGCTTCCTCGTTGATATAAGCCAGAAGTACGCGACTAATTTTAGTGGTTCTATCTCCCATCTTCCACGGTAACACAGCTTTTGGAGTGAAACCCTGCCATGCAAAGCTCCGATGCCGCCTCGCTATCAACTGAGCAATCGGTGCAAATGTCTCGGGCTTCGAATCGAATTATCGAATGCAATATATTTAAATGATGCTGTATAGCTGTCAAGAGTAATAATGCAGGTTCATAGCAATCCGGAAAGACGCACCTCATTCTTCTTCAGACCTCAGGGTGTTCCCCGGGGATTTCTGATTTACTATTTACTGCACCGGATTTCCAAAGGTCCAGTTTACGGCTATGAGCTGCTGCAGGGGATCGAGAAATGTACGGACGGCGCGTGGGCCCCGGGGCCAGGCTCGATTTACCCCCTCCTTAGAAGGCTCAAACAGGGGGGGCTGGTGCGCGCTCGGGCTGAAAGACGAGGGCGCATCAGGCACTGGGTATATAGCCTGACGCCTCGCGGAGAAGCGAAACTCAAAGCTGCTATGGAAGAGTTCCCGCTGATGGCAAGGAAGGCAAACAGTGTGAGAAGGCTCTGGATGGAGATGATACCAGCTTCAGAGCTTCCGAACGCGTTTCTTATGTCAGCGAGGACGCAATTCGCGCTGGCAAAGGAACTCTTCGACTTCAAGTCCGGGGAGCTGGATGCTGCGGTTGCGCTGAGGACACTCAAACAGTATGCCATCGAGCTTGAGGCCCAGATGGATTGGGTGACGAAGAAGACTCTGGAGGAGGGCCGGCTGAAGGAGGTATAGGTGAATCAATTGAGTCAAACTGCAAAAATGGTAGAGAAAGTAGAAGCACCAGTGATTGTCAAGGTTGAGGGGCTCTCAAAGACATTCGGGAATTTGAAGGCGGTTGATGGAATCTCGTTCGAAGTCAAAACTGGCGAAATATTCGGGTTTCTCGGACCAAACGGGGCGGGAAAGACTACCACCATCAACATGCTCACTACTTTGCTCAGACCCTCGGGAGGCAGCGCAGAAATCTGCGGACTCGACATACTAAAGCACCCCAACGAGGTGAGGCGCTCGGTTGGGGTCGTACCACAGGAGTATACCGCTGACGAGGACCTTACGGGAATCCAGAACATCATTCTTTGTGGCGATCTCTACGGCATACCGAGAAGCGAATCGAAGCCTCATGCAATCGAGCTCCTGAGGCTTGTTGGGCTTGAGGAAGCCGCAAACAGAAAAGTAAGCACTTATTCCGGAGGGATGAGGAGGAGGCTTGAACTCGCCTCCGGCCTTATTAACTATCCGAAACTGCTGTTTCTCGATGAGCCGACGCTTGGCCTCGACGTCCAGACACGCACAGCGGTCTGGGATTACATCAGGATGCTGAAGGAAGAGTATCACATGACACTCTTCCTGACCACCCATTACCTCGAAGAAGCGGATTCGCTTTGTGACAGGATAGCGATCATAGATCACGGTCATATCGTGAAAATTGGTACTCCTGCGGAGCTCAAGGCGAGTATTGGGGGGGATGTGATTGTTGTAGGCGTGGTCGAAAAGGAGCCGGACATATCCGCAAAGATTGCCGAGCTTAAACTAGTGAAAGACGTAAAGAAGAGCGACAACCAGTACAGGGTAAAAGCAGAGAATGGCGAGGAGGCATCGATTCAGCTGATCGATATGATCAGGTCCTCAGGGTTGCATGTCACAAAGATATCGCTCACCAAACCCACTCTTGACGAGGTTTACCTGGAGTATACAGGAAGGAATCTGAGGGATGAGGAAACAGACAGGATGTCAATGATGAGCCAGCGTATCACGATGATGCGCGCGCGCAGGTAACGTGGAGGAGAAGAAAATTGGCCGAAGAAAAAGTCGTTAATGCTGTGATAACAACTCAGGAAGAAAGACAGCAAATTGAAGAATCCAAGGAAAGAGAAAGGAAATTCCGCACTGCGCCGAGGTTGAACAAGAGCCCCCTTCATGGGCTCTGGGCGCTAACTAACAGGGACTTGATTAAATGGTATAAGAATCCAGTTCAGCTTCTGATTTCGCTGATCCAGCCAGTGATTTGGCTGGGTATTTTCGGAAAAGCGCTCAACTTTGGTTCGTTCATTTCGAGCCAGCCAGGTATAACTTCCGCGCAAATTACGCAGGATTATCTCAGGATCTTTGGAACGACAAGCTACTTTTCCTTTTTATCAACTGGAATGCTCGCTTTCATTATCTTGTTCACTTCTGCCTTCGCCGGGATGTCAGTCGTCTGGGACAAAAGGTTCGGGTTCATGAACAAGGCTCTGAGCACGCCGGTGGGCCGTAGTTCGATTGTGACGGGCAAGGTTCTGCAGAGTGTGATTAGATCGCTCATTCAAGCGGCAATAGTGCTCGTAATCGCCGTTGCGCTGGGTATGGACACGTCCCACTTAGGAGTGCTCTCAATTGCGGGTTCGTTCACAATACTGTTTCTGATGTCCTTCGGGCTTTCTTCTCTCTTTGTGATGCTTGCGCTGAGGTCGAGCGACTGGCAGACACAGATGGCCATCATAAACTTGCTAAATCTGCCGCTGATATTTGCGAGCAACGCTATGCTTCCAGTTAGGATTATGCCAGGCTGGCTCCAGACGGTGGTAAAGCTCAATCCTGTGAGCTATGCAAATGACGCTACAAGACAGCTGTTACTGGGTTCGACTGTCAAGCTTGCGCCGCTCTGGATGGACTTTGGAATACTAGTTGCATTCGCCGTGCTTCTTTCGAGTCTCGGTATCGTTCTATCCTGGCGACTGCTTACAAAGTAGACTTCTGAAGACGGCTTCCCCAGCAGGCTCGCTTACCGAGAGACTCACGTCAGTGGTCGACTTCTGGATGTGGAGAGTGCGAAGACCCATCAGCGATTTTTCGCATTCTTTCCCTTGGTTCCCCAGAACAATGCGATTGCCAGCGAGACAGAGACGGCGAACGCGATGACAATTGTAGTTGTTAGCTCAGTACTCCGGGAAATTAGCGTAGTCGTCTGGCCAAGCGTCGTTTCTCCTAAAGTGGTGCTCGTCGCCCGCGACGTTAACTCAGCCACAGTTGCGTTTGTCACAGAGGTGCTGAAGGGAGATTGTTCTGTAGTTTGCGTCGAGGACGGCAGGCTTGGAATGGCTATTTCGGCAATAAGGGAGTTATAGCCTTTGGAAACGCCCACAACCAGATTGCCCTGAAGTGGGTAGACATCGGAAGTGACTTCTGCTGTCAGGGGGATGGAACCCAGAAGCTTTCCAGATTCGCTTATCTCATAGATTTGGTTATTGATTGTTCCCACATAAATCACGGTGTCAAGTGCGATTGCGTCCACCCAGACAAGCGACGGATTCCACAATTGGTAGACCCCTGTAGTGTCCTGCGGCGGTATTGTTTCGAGAGTTGTGGACCACTCTACTGACCCATTGAATGAATAGGCTGTCAGATTGCCTTCGATGTCGCTGGTTATAACTTCTCGTCCATCGATTACGGGCGCGCTCCAGATCGGGGCTGGGTCGAGCCTGCTCCATATAACGTCTCCATTGGACTGGTTTAACGCGCCCACGGTCCCGCTCATTGTATCAACGAAGAGAAGGCCAGCGCCGCTCACGATGCTTCCGTGAATCCACCCCGGTAAGAAGGAGGACCATATCACCTTTCCAGTCTGTGGCTCGAGTGCGTAGATATCACCTTGGGAATCTCCGACAAAGAGCTTCCCATCTGCGACCGTGGGAGTCGAATCCAGCATGCCCACTGCGGAAAAGTTCCACGCCAGATTTCCATCAGTAACGTTTATTGCGTAGAGTTCGCTGTTCCAGCTCCCAATTATCGCGAGTCCGCCAGCGATTACTGGTGAGCTGTAAAAGCCCGTGGGGTTCTCCGTCGAGAGGTTCGCGTTCGGCTCACTGAACCTCCAGTCTACGTGCCCGTTTGCAATTCCCCACACAGTTCCGTTTGTAGTGGCTGTCACGATATAGGCTCCCTGAGAGACGGCCGAACTCTCGATCGGTGCCCCAAGATTTACTTCCCATTCGAGTAGGCCATCTACGGGGTCGAATGCTGCGAGTGTTCCGTTACTCGTGCCTACAACTACGACCGCAGACGGCTGGTGGACCACGCTCAGACTGTCTCTGCTCCAGCCCTGAAGGCTCTCCTCCCAGATAGCGCCACCCAGGTAGAGAGGGGTCGAGGTCTTGTTAATACCGCTTGAATCTTGCCCGCCTATATGGATCAGGATATCGTATGACGTTCCTCCACCTTCGTCCCAGGGCCCGATATTCGAAATGGAGCTATGCTGAGTGACCAATCCATCTCCGACGTAGAAACCGATGTGGTCCCAGGCTGCAGGGCCGAGCTCGGAGGCGTTCACCCCCTCCCAGTTATAGCCGATTACATCTCCTGGCGAGAGCTTACTGATTGCGTCATCCTTTACGAGAGTTGACTCCAATCCCTGCGCTACTACAGTACCGTAGCCAGATGAAAGCAGGTAGTCGATGAGTCTACCCGCTCCGGGCTCGCCGTAGGTAGGAGGAACTCTCGACTCGATATTTAGGCCTCCGGAGACGCCGTCAGGCGGAGAACCCAATACCTGTGAATCGTAGTGCGCGCAATCCTCGCCGTAACCTCCATCTGATACTGTGGATACCCAACCGGATATTATTGGCATTCCGTCTGGCAGCTCGAGGTAGGTCGAGCCGTGATTCCAGAAGTAGCCGTCGGAGCCTACAAAGTCATAGTAGTTGAGTGCATACTTCACTGCCGCGCTCCTGTTATAGACGAAGGAAAGGCCAGTAGAAGAGGTCATCGTGCCGGCGGCAAAGACGTGCACTCCTGATGCCGCAATGAACACCATCGATACAGCGGTAATAGCGGCGAGTGTGCGGCGCATGCCAGGTTCAGCTATCGGTCGCCAAATATGCTTTCCCGTGCCCGGCCTCCGGTCTTCGGGAGGATAGGCTTGCAAAGATATAGGCGAAGGGATAGCTAGAAAGGGAAAGAAGGACCCACGCCAGTATGGACGCCGGGCCAGCTATCCGGGCGGCAAGTCCGGGAAGGATGAGTAACCCTGACCCAAGCACGGAACTGCCATACATGGCAACCGCGTGGCGAAGGCCTATCTTCTTTCTGAAGCGACCCCCTCCGGGTTCACCTTCTTGGTCCCTCATGAGGTAACTCGTATCCCAAGTGGGTTCCGGCAAGCTTTCAGTAAAAGCAATCCGCCCCCGAATCCTGCTCGGACGCCGTTGCGGCGGTTAATCCGAGTAAGGATGTTTGCTCATGGCCGTGGACCGCTTGAGAGCCCTTTCGATCTCAAGTAAATCGCGCTTGCGGGAAACTCCAAGCCCGTACCCTCCGAGAGTGCCATCGCTTCTGACCACTCTGTGGCAGGGCAGAATGAGAGGGACTGGATTTGAGGCACATGCATTCGCAACTGCGCGATATGCCCTAGGGGAACCCACGATTTTAGCGAGTTCACTGTAGGAACGGGTCTCACCGAGCGGTATGCGACCCAGTTCTGTCCAGACCTTGAGCTGAAAATTTGTTCCTCGAATATCTAGGGGAAATTTTACGCGCTCGCCCTTGAGATGCTTTCCAACATAACTGACAAAAGCTGCGGCCCTTTTATCCAGTACTGTTTCCGCTTGGGGGAACTTTTTTCGCAGTTCTAAAATCAACTTCTCGTCGTTATCCGCGACACTTACCCAGCATATTCCGCGAGCAGTGGTTGCGACGAGCAGTCTACCAATCGGGCTGTCTCCAGTGGAGTAACCCACAATCCTATTGTTACGGTCTTGCTTGTGTCCTCCCCGTATCAAACCAATTTGTGGGCGTGAATTGTGAGGGTGCCAGTCTTGAGGTGCACAGCCGTTCGGTTTCGGGGAGGTAGGGACTCGCCCTGAGGATGCAAGTCGCACGCCGGGTTGTTTGCTCGGCGGCTCCTCGAGGTGTCCATGCTGGGAGACCGTCGGCACCTTAGCTAGCACCCTCTGCATTCTGAGCCTCACTATGTCTCATGGTGCCTGCTAGCGTTTCTGGAGTGATTTCTGGAAAGATGACCTCGTGTGAAAAATCAATCCTGAGACATCCCAGCTTTTTGTTATCATACGAACTCAGCCGCATTGACGCCATCGATTGTGACCCAAACACAGCTCGAGTGTTGATATTAAAGACTGCCATCGTGCATTAGTTATACGCAAGGCATTCTCACGATACGTACGGGCGAGGCAGGCGCTCAGTTTGGAGGCCGAGCGGAAACTCACAAGTGAGCTGGAAGACCCACTTACCTTGGCTCAGGGAAGAGATAATCAAATCCAGCCGGGAAACACCCTGCCGTTCAGCCATGAGGGAGAACAAAGAGTCAGTGTCCTAGGACAGCCATTTATTGGATAACTCCACGACTCTCCTTTCGATTTCGTCCCGAATCACTCTCACTCGCTGGACAGGCTGGTTCTTGGGGTCCTCCAGCTTCCAGTCAATGACTTTTTTTCCCATGCTATCCACCATGGGCCGAGGACACGCCTGCTCAATCGAGCAGCCCATAGTAATTACAATGTCGGCTTGGTTTATCATCTCGACAGTCAGCATCTTCGGAGCGGCTTGAGAAATGTCTAATCCTCTTTCCTGCATTACCTGCACAACCACAGGGTGGACGCGCGCGGCTGGAACGGTCCCGGCGCTCGAAGCCTCAAGGCCGAGGGCCTTCGCAAAGGCCTCTGCCATCTGGCTCCTTCCGGCATTTTCCACACAGACGAAGAGGACTTTCATGTCATTCTCTCTCCTTTGCGGGAATCGAACCGGAATGAGCTGAGGCTCCAAAAAATCCTTCTCGACTGCTGTATAACTTGGGTCCAAGCCAGAGCGACAAATAGACGAGCCCGATCATCACAGGAACTTCAATAAGCGGACCCACGACCGTGGCGAAAGCTTGGCTCGAGCTCAATCCAAAGACCGAGACGGCCACGGCTATTGCAAGCTCGAAGTTGTTACTCGCTGCTGTGAACGATGTCGTGACCGTGTCCTTATAGGTGAACTTGAGTTTCCAGCACGATACATATGCCAACCCGAACATCGCCACGAAGTACACAACGAGCGGGATGGCCACTCGAATTAGATAGATCGGCAAAGTGACGAAATATCCGCCTTGCAGGCTGAACATGACAACTAGGGTGAACAAGAGCCCCACGAGCGCGGTTGGTCTGACCGACCTCAGAAACTGCTCCTCATACCATTGCTCGCCCTTCCTCTTCGTGAGAACGAGTCTCGATATTATCCCGAGCAGGAAGGGCACTCCAAGGAAGATGGCTACACTTCGCGCAATCTCTAGAGGGTTCACACTCACCACGGCCACAGACGCCGAAGGGTCCAGCCAGTGCGGAAGAACCGTGACAAAGAAATAGGCGTAGACCGAGTACAGAACAATCTGAAAGATCGCGTTCAGCGCAACAATTACTGCAGCTTGCTCGTTATCACCTCCCGCGAGCAGGTTCCACACGAGTACCATGGCGATACACCTTGCGAGGCCGACTATAATCAGACCCTCTCTGAAGAGTGGCAAGTCGGAAAGGAGCAGCCAGGCAACTCCGAACATGAGGAAGGGACCCACAATCCAGTTGAGAAACAAGGAGTAGCCCATCACCTTCTTTCCGTTGACAACTTTTCCTATCCCCAGGTAGTTTACGGCAGCAAGAGGAGGGTACATCATCCAGACAAGTCCTATCGCGATTGGAAGAGAGACGCCATCGATTTGAAGAGAGTTGATAAACGGGCCAGTCTCAGGCAGGGCATAGCCTATCAGGACACCCGCTATCATCGCCACAAATATCCATACTGGAAGCAGCCTGTTGAGAAGGGATAGGCCGGTTAGTACCTCACGGGCCGGGTCTTCCTCCAAGTCAGGAACACGCTACGGGCGCGGGTTTCAGCAGTTGTTGCACTTGACGGATGCACGTTCGGGCTCTATGCTCGTCTTACTCTGGAGGTCTGGCTCTATATCGCCCGCGCTTGGCAGAGGGTCCCTGTCAGCCTTTGAATACACGACTTGGCCGCCTCGCTTAACGTCGAACTGACCCGACTCTCCCGGCACGAGTTTCAGCGCAAAACCCTCGTCGTGGACGTGCTTATCAAGGAGAGCTTTGGTCAGGTCCAGCGCAGCCGGGAGGTAACACCCTACGCAGAATTTAATTTCGTACTGCATGAGCATACTATAACGCTCGAAGTATTTATATTATAGAGTTCGAAGTGTCGTAGTAAGTATGGAAAATAAGAGCAGCCAAGAAGTGTGTATGTGCGCTCTTGATGGCACAATGGATCTCCTCGGGAAGAAGTGGGTACTCTTTACGATTAACGCGATCGGCAATCATGGCTCGGTCCGGTTTAAGGATCTCTATAGCGAATTACGCGGCATTTCGCCTTCGACGCTGTCTTCAATCCTTCATCAGCTCGAAATAAAAGGAATAGTGAACAGAAGGTCCTATGCCGAGATACCCCCGAGGGTAGAGTACAGCCTTACTGAGAATGGGGGGAGCCTGAGGAAGGCGATCTTGCCGCTCCTGATATGGGCGAGCAGGCAGGACGACTACTCGAAACAGGCGGAAACATGCGACGCTTCGAGGTTCGTGGAAGTTTCCCTCGCGGGAAATTCTAGAACTTGAAAATTCATCAAGGTACTACGAGGACACCTGCACCACTCGTTTTTGAGTTACGAATTGGGCGAATGATTGAGAAGCATGCAGGCATCAGACTCCTTAACAGCGGCAAGGGGACAGGCTTCGCAGCCGCCGCGAAAGAGTTCGTAAAGCGGAAGAAATTTCCCAGCTACAAGCTCCCCCAGTCTTCCGGGAGATGAGTTAATGGATGCGGGTCATTGGAGCGCCCCAGCTCGTCTGGACTGGTGGGTGTGAATATCAAAGTCAAGTGGATGGGATCCCGCAGGCTCCTTCTCTGGGTGGCCCATTACTTTTCTGATGAAAGTTTGGCTTGCTCGAACGCCTTTTACCTCACCCTGCGCTCCTAGGTGGTGTGTTTTCAATTTTTGAACTTTATGAGTATGCATCAGCCGTGAGGCATAGGTTCGCGCAGGCACTTCAGCAATTATCTTGGGAAGAGCTGGAAAAAAATAGGGAGGCCAGCTTCTATTCCATGAAGAATATCCTATTGCACATGATTGACAATGAAGATTGGATAGTAGGCTATGTCATACCTGGGCGGACGCATGAATACGTGAGGAGGAAGTGGTCCGAGTATAAAAGCATGGATGAGGTGCTTTCACACCTTGGTATGGTAGAAGCGAGGACAAGAGAGTTTTTGGGGAGGTTAGACGCTGACAAGCTAGGCGCGAGGGTTTCCCTAAAACCGCAAGCCGGGGTAGAATTCATATTGGCGACAGAGGAGTGTCTTTTCCAATCTTTTACCGAGCAATTATATCATATGGGGGAGTTGATTGCGCTACTCTGGCAGAACAATGTTGAGCCACCACCCATGCAATGGTTCTACAACAATCCCAGGGATACACTCACACGCGCCTAAGCAAGCCAAATCTCGAATACTGATTTTACACATACGAACGGCTCAGTTATCTAAGCCCTGGCTTTAAACGAGGTCGTTGAATAGCTTTAGCTCCATTAGCTATCCTCCTCACTGGACCGCTCACCTGATTTGGTGGCATTTTGTCCTGAGGGACCAGCAAAGAGGCAATCTGCGACCAATCGTTCGAGTCGTTTCACTTCATATTTTGGGCCACTCATCGCTGGCTCGAAAGCCGGTCATCATAATGCTTATTTCGTTGGGGGAGATGGACTCAGGGAAGAGAATGAGTGGATACAAGAGATCGG
>JAKAWJ010000015.1 GCA_021817005.1 archaeon
AGCTGAGAGGCGATAAACCCGAGCAAAACAATTTGCGCAGGGGTCTGAGAGTGACCTCAATCGCCACGAGAGGTTTCGGACTGTTGCTTGCGATCGCCTTGATCTGAAATTAATTAATCAATCAATCACTTTTCGCAGCGTACGTGTCGCATCACGCCTCAAGATATCCACTGCACTGATGGGGCAGCTGTGATCTCTGGTGAGTCGCAGAGCTTGCTCAACATAATTCAACAGGTCGCGCTCTAGGTTCTCTTGTCCACCCAGGAACCTTCAGGTCTGGTTGATGTCCGACCGGTTGCATATATGAACGGAGCAGTAAGGAGTACCGACAACCCAAGTATAATCCAAGAGAGGCTGAACCCAAAGCTAGTTACTAGGCCAGCGAATACACCCGAGGCAACGCTACCTCCAAGGATACCCACACTGTTGATGAGTCCAATCGCGATAGGCGCGTACCTCCTGCCTATATTTGGTATTTCGGTAGGTATAACATAGGCATTGGTATAAGCTGCCGAATCGGCGAAACCGAGAAGCAAGGAGGCGGCCCATGCCGCGTGGACGTTTCTGACACTGAACAACGCAACCGCGAACGCTACTGCTATCACCGGAATAAGCGTGAATTTCCTGCGGTCTCCAAATTTATCTGAAATCCATCCACCTGCGGGGCCACCAGCGAGGCCTCCGAAAAGTGCAAGCGACGAGACTGCACCCGCGAGTGCAGGTGTGAGATTCAAAGAATCTTCTGAGTATTCGACAATGAATTGGCTCACAACATAGTAAGCGGCCGCCATACCCAGAATACCGAGTGCTATGCTCCAGACCGTTCGTGACGAAAGCGCGGTTTTTGTGTTCGAGTAGACCGGAGTATCTTCAGAGCTCAGACCCTTGAAGACGGCAATGCTCTGGGTTAATGCTGCTAGAGTGAGTATCCCCGTAAACAGATAGGGCATCTCCCAGCCGGCGTATGCAGCTAACGGCGTAAACGCAAAAAGCGCGAAGCCTCCGCCCAGCGTGAAAGCAGCATTGTATATTCCGACGGTGAGGCCGGACCTGTGCTCTCCGAAAAGGTTTGAAACCACGACTAGTGCGGGAGCAAAAAAGAAGGCCGCGCCAAAGCCCGTAACAAATCTAGTAGCTACTTGAAAGGGCACGGTGGGTGAAAGCGTGGAGGCAAGTGAGCCAAATCCGATTACAGCTAGCCCCGTGAGAGTCGCCTTCTTTGCTCCCAGATGTGCTGAGAATATCCCGGCTGGCACCTGAAAAATGCTGGCCCCGAGAAAGAAAGCCGCGGTCAGTTCTCCTAGAACCGCAAGATTATAGCCTTCCGAGTGGGCGAGTGCCGGAAAAGTCGCTGCCGCGTCAAACCAACAAAGGGCGTAAATCGCGCGCGACACTGTCACGGAAGTGAAAACTAATCTGGACGAAACCGTGAATTCCTTGCACCACTCCACGTTGCGTGAAAAGCAAGCCGATTTAGGGCTTACTTGTTGGCTTTATGGAGATTCAGGAGCCTTATATTTTCGTTCTCGGATGGAGTTTTCTGGTATTTTCGTTATAGCAAAGCGCGGGAAGGATTCGTAAGGCAGCTGACTGCTCGAATTGCTAGAGTCGCAACCAGCAGTTCAATCGGCGGCCTCCCTTCCGAGCCTCCACCGTTCGAATACGTATGCAATCAAAAAGGAACCAATTAGTCCCACTGCGACCGCCAGTTTGTCTCTGAGAGCCGCCGTAAAAGTTTGGGAGGCAAATGCTATCGAATTGAGGACGCTTGACGCCACGCTGCCTTCTGAACCTAGGGTACCTTGCACTGTCGTATCAGATGCCCCACCTGCATTCCCGTAGCCTGTAGACGTGGACGCCATGGTAGGGTTTGTCTCAGCCACAACCGGATATGTTGGTACAGCGGACGTAATTGAACTCGGGCTGGTTGAAGACAGCTGATGACTTGGAAGCGCGGGAGCTGCAATACCGGAACTTACGAATACGTCTATGCCATGGACAGCTGAAACCAGTGCCACGAATCCCAGAATGGCAATAAGCAGCACGGGGATTATTCTCTTGGTAAGGTTATAGAGCGCTGCCCTGCTCTTCTTCTCAAGCTCGGGGTTTTTCTTGAGGGCCTCTGATGAAGGTGCGATAAAGATGCCCATTTTTGCTGGTACATAATGCTTCACTGCTTTTCCTTTCTCGCTCAACCACGAAGAATCCACCCTCTCTTTGATCAAACCGGCAAGCACCTGCTTAGCGATATGATAACTTACAAGCTGAAGAGTCAGGTGCAACGCGTCGGCGATTGCGGACGAAGTCTCAGTGCCAAGATAGATCGCCTGATAAATTGCCCTGCCAGTATCGTTATCCAGTTCTTCAGCAATAATCTTCAGCTTTTCGATGTCTCGAGGAGAGTCGGCGAAGAGGATTTCGATGGCATCGTCGTCTGGGAGATTCTTTAGAAATTCGCTCAAACGCGTCTACGAAGTATTTCATGTGCGGCGACTTATAACCAATAGCTAAAATCTGATTTTGACAATTGGTGAGCCTTTGAGCGCGTCCAGCTAATACGTGACCTGAATCTCATAGATGGTAGTGTCGGCGTCCCCAGTTTTTATCGCGGATTGCCCCGACATATTTACATGAGCGCTGATAGATTCCGACTTATCAGAAAAGCCATATCCTCGAAAAAGCCCGAGAGTATTCAGCGAGTAAGGGCCTGTGGGCTTTGGCGGGTGAACCCCTCAATAGTCTTAATACATCTGGGCGCTCTACACTGAACATGCAGTTCACCCGATTGGGTTCTAGCGGGTTGAAGGTCTCAAGAATATGCATAGGCTGTATGTCTTTTGGAAACTCCCAGCCGTGGATGCTCGAAAAGGAAGATGCAAAGAAGATAGTGGACAAAGCCATCGATGCTGGAATCAATTTCTTCGACACGGCAAACCGTTACTCGGCTGGTAGAAGCGAGGAGATAGTGGGCGAATTGCTCGAGGGTCGGAGAGAGGATGTTGTGATTGCAACGAAAGTGGCGCTCCCAGTAGGGGAAGGACCGAATGATCACGGACTTTCGCGGGCACATATTTTGCAACAGATTAGAAAATCTTTGAAGAGACTGCGAACAGATTACGTGGATCTCTACCAGACGCATAGGTGGGATTATGAAACTCCTATAGAGGAAACGCTCTCAACCCTCAACATGCTCGTGAGGGACGGAAAGACGAGGTACATTGGAGCGTCGAGCATGTGGGCTTGGCAGCTGTTTAAGGCGATGTCAAAGTGCGAAGCACTAGGATTTGAGAAGTTTGTGACAATGCAGAATCATTACAACTTGGTTTACAGGGAGGAAGAGAGAGAAATGATACCTCTCTGCAAGGAGCTCGGGCTCAAGATTCTCCCATGGAGTCCTCTCGCCCGAGGATTTCTCACTGGCAAATACAAGGAAGGAGCGGTTCCACAAACCGCGCGCTACAAAAGTGACCAGTATCTTGCTGAAAGATATTTTAGGAGCTCGGACTTCCGCGTCGTAGAGCGAGTGAGCCAAGTCGCAAAGGAGAAAGGTGTTTCAAACGCGCAAGTGGCTCTGGCGTGGTTGCTCTCCAAGGACTACGTGTGCGCTCCTATTGTAGGCATGACCAAACCCGAACACGTCGATGAGGCTTTGAGCGCAATGACACTTAGGCTGAACTCGGATGAAATTCATCTGTTGGAAGAAGTCTACGAGCCCCATCCAGTAGCTGGCCACCAATAAAAATGTATACTAGCCGATGAGCTAAGTGACTCTTCCTGGGCCGGGCGTAGTTCTTTCTTTCCTTTTTTACTTAGCAATAATTGGAGGAGCAGGACTCCTTCTTGGGAGGGGGGCGGAGAGCCTGCTCACCAGATTTTCCGTAAAGCTTACGGGTGGAGTAATTCTGGGCTTCGTAGAAACGCTCCCTGAGTATATATTTGCAATAATAGCAGTTTCGAAAGGAAGTAGTCAGGTGGCGCTCGGGTCTGCGTACGGGGGGAACATAGTGCTCTTCACGCTAGTTTTTGGACTGATGATCTTGAGCTCGGGGAGCAAGGGGGCTACCTCTTTCGGCTACAAAGGGTCAAAGTCGGATATCGCGATTCTACTGTTTTCGTCCACGCTCTTTCTCATCCTCTTGGTCGGAATCCACATGGTTTTGGTAGCAGGTCTTTCCATGATCGCTCTCTTCGGGCTTTTTCTCGTTTCGGTCGGGCCTGTAGGGGTGGAGGTTTCAGATGCGCTTACGGCGTCCGATAAACATCGTTCACTGGTGGCACCTCTACTTCTATTGGTTATTGCTGCCGCTCTTATCGTTGCTTTCATCGACCCACTTCTAAACTCAGTAGAGCAGCTTTCGACTGTTACTGGGATTTCCCCCATCCTGCTCTCTCTCATATTTGTGCCCCTCGCTAACGAACTCCCAGAGCTTTTCTCATCAATAAAATTGTATTCTTCCGGAGAAAACGGACGAAAGGCTGCAGTTGCCTCGCTACTCGGAAGTAAGATCCAGTCCAACACTTTGCTTCTCGGCTCCGTCGTGCTTCTCGCAAGTTTTCTTGGAAATCCGATATCGGTCTCGGGTAATAGCTCGAAGCTGTCGCTTTATGCCATGGTCGCGACGAGCTATCTCGGCGCTTTAGTTGTCGGACGTGCCAAACCAAGCAGAAGAACTGGCATCCTGCTTTTGCTCGCGTATCTGCTCTCTAGTGTGGGCTTGCTAACTTTCTAGGTTCTGTTCCTTGGCCGGCTCCCAGTTTCGCATCTTTTCGTCACCCAAGTGACGCAATGACACGTTACAGGCAACTTAAGCGATTTTGGAAGGTTAAGAGGGTGGTGAAATGAATGGCCGGTAAGGGTTCGGTTCTGTTGGTCTTCGCTCTGGTTGGCTTCATTGCTGGAATACTAGCCAGCATGAGTTTCGGGTTTGTCTTGCCCGCGCTCGCGTATATACCGAAGGTTCTTACGACGCCTTGGTTCCTTTCGGGGCTCGTCGGTGCCTTCTTCGCGGTAGCAGCGGTCTTGGCTTACATAGCAATCCAGCGCTAGACGAATCGGGAGGATCCTCCCGATTTTTATCTCTTTTTGTATGTGGCTATTTGCTCTCGACAAGCTTACGAGACTATGAGCCGGCTGCGTGGCTATGGTTACGTGCCTTCTGGCCAGACTTGGGGAGGTGGATGCCAGTTTCAAAGATAATCTATCGTATCGCAAGGTAAGCGTTCACCCTACCAGGTGTCGAGCAGTCACGCTCTCCGTGACATGTTAACATTTGACAGGACAGTTACTTGAGAGACTCTGCGATTTACCATGCTGGAGCGGGAATTTCTATTTGACGTTTTCTCCGCCGGAAGGGTTCTCGCCAGTTGGAGGCGCTAAGCGCCCGGACAGCGTTTCAAGTTCATGCAACACTTCATCAAGGGACTTTGTGGGTTTCTCTCCCTTTTTAAACAGCCGCTTTCGGGTCATCCAGAAATTTGTGGCCTTGTCATACTCTGTTTGCGCAGTAGAGGTCTCGTAGCCCAACCGATCTATTATAGCTTCGCTCAGCAGTCCCCACGCTGTCATAAGGTAGTTGGACTTCGATTCTTTGCTCCGTTTGTAGGACACGGAGGAGGCCTTATTAACTGAGTAATATATTGACTTCATTGGTTCTTGGGTCCCTAGTTCGACATCCACCTGCTCCGAGATTGAAGCGAGGTCAGCAATTACTCTGAGCGACTCCTCAAGGTTGCTTTTCACGAGCTTTACGCCTTCGTCCTTCTCGAGAACGTTGACAGTTTCTGCAGCTATTTTGCGAAGGATCTCGTCGCCTTCCTTTGCTCCGAACCTATCGGTGATCCACTTTCCAAAAGAGTAGATCACGGCGTTTGCGTAAATTGACGAGGAGGCTGCCTTGATTGCATGTGAAGGATTTCCGCTGACACGTAGGAGAGTGAGCACACTTTCAAGTTTTGGCAGGCTATCCCAGAGCACGGAATTAACCATCGATCTGAAGTTTTCGTTTACCCTTGGTTCCTTCATATAGATAGAAGAAAAGCCTCGAGAGCCTTCGCTCATCCTAGAAGAGGAGATGATCACGCAAGCCGTGGAATCCACTATTGCCAAATTATCCTGGAGCTCGTTTTCAAGTATTTTAATTTCGGCGAAGCCAGAAAGTTCTTCGATTTTGGGAAGTTCCTCGATAAGGAGTGGCGCAATTATCTTGTTTTTCGTACCCCTGTCCCTTGCCTTCCTCAGGGCTTCGTAACATTCAATCATGATTCGGAACCCATTGCGGTTCAAAACCATTATGACCTCCTCTCGAGCTTGGAGAATTTCGCTCCTCAGCGAATTCATGGCCTTGTCTTTCCGGTCTATGGACCAGAATTCGCGGGACTGGACTCCTTCATCATTCTTGTTCTTTTTGAATGCCTCGTTCAGCAGGTCGAGTTGTTTGTGCATACTTCCGACCTCTTCCGACTTTTCTTCAAGTATGGGGCCCAGAATCTTTTGTGGATCTACTGCCTTACAACGATAGGGTCTGTCGGGTAACTCCTCAAGGAAGCCCTTTTTAACGAGTTTCTTTGCATTCGTATAGACCTTGGTCCTTGGGACATAAGCTATATGTGCGAGTTCAGACATAGTTAATGGTCCGTTCTCCACTAAAGCAGTGAATATCCGTGACTCATGGTCCGAGAGACCGAATTCGGCAAGTCTCAGCCGTTGCGGTTTGCTCATGAAAGGTTGTTCCTCTAATGTCCCATACCCGTGGGGACGCGAGCTAGTGGTACAGTACACTTATAAATCTTCACCATTGTGGTCAAAGGATCTTCTTGAGTAGGGACTTCGCTTCTAACTGGGAGGAAAAGAAAGAGTCAAGCGCCGGGGAAAGGTTGAGAGAGGCGCTAAGACCTGCTGGCCCACTAAAGCCCCGTTTGGATACAGCAGTACGGTCGCTCCAGATGCAGGTGCAGAGGCTGGACCAGATCAATGGCAGACTGAATGAGAGACAAAAAGTGATGTTTGAAAAGGTTGTGGACGCAATCAAACGTCACGACCAGGCCAGAGCATCTATCTACGCTAATGAGGTATCGGAAATCCGCAAGATGGCAAAACTGATACTGCAGAGCAGGCTTGCGCTCGAATCCATAATACTCAGGTTGGGCACAGTGTCGGATCTGGGCGATATAGTTTCGCAGCTTGTACCCGCAACCAGCGTTATCTCGACTGTGAGCAAAAGCATAGGTACGGTCACACCTGAAGTCGGGGCAGAGATGGGCCAGATAATCAACCTGATGAGCAGCATCATGGTCGAGGCGAGCCAGACAGGTAATTACACCGTCAACTTCGAAACCGGAAACGAAGACGCGCAGAAGGTGCTGGAAGAGGCTGCTTCGGTAGCGGAAAGGAAGCTCAAGGAAGAGTTTCCTGATCTGCCACTCAGCGGGTCCCAAGGCACTCAGCAGCAAGGCTGATCAGGGTTTGAGTCCGGGAGACCTACTCAAGGGAGGGGCCGGCCCCTCGAAGTATCTGGGCAGGGTTGTTCAGGATGAATACGGAAGGACCGTGGGGCGGGTCGCAGGATTCTTTAATTTTCTTCCTGACTCTGAAGCAGATACCGCCCCCGACAGAAATTTTACGCTGATAGTCGAGTCAAGTGGAAGCTTCAGATACATCGACACTTCCATGGTGATAGATTTCGCGAAGGCAATCAGGGCCGGGGAAACCCGCGTAGTTGTCAGGTCAGAGCTTAAATTTGCACTCGAGGATGCAAAACAAAAGATTCTTTGGCTCAGGGACAGGATTCTAGCGCTTGAAGCCTCAGGGGTTTTTGGCACTAATGAAGACACTCCGGTGCTTAACGCTGCTCACATCCAGCACAAGACCCGATTTAATACGCTTGTAAATGGGGTCCACTTGCTCCTTGATAAGGCGCAAGAGAGAACAAACGAGCTAAGGGCTCAGTCCGAAATCATCGAAAGAGGGCTTGTGGATATCAACATCGCCTTTAATCGGGATGAGATCGACAAAGATGAGTTTGAGACCTATTCCACTCTCTTGCGACAGGGTCTGACCTCGGCTGATCTTGAGTTGAGCGAGCTGGAAGAATACGTTCGTGTTCTTTCTCAAATTGAGCGTGACTACCGCGAAGTGTTCAAGGTCGAGATTGTGAGCGGCTCGCCAGAAAAAGACTGAGCTGAGTTTGTTGGGTGCTAATTCCTACTTTGACGGACTGATACGAAAAAGGCCAGACACGAGAACTCAGTCTGATGCAGTACTGAGGACGTTAAATGAGCAGCATGCTAGGCTGAGAGTGCACTTCAACAGTTTACGCAGAAGACAGGCTGAACTTATTCGTGCCTGTGCTTACCTTGTAAATAAAAAGGACAAGCCAAGGGCAAAAATCTACGCGGACGAAATAGCGGAAACTCTGCGTGTGCTGTCGGTCATCAAGCAGTCAGAGCTCATAGTAGAAAAGCTTCGCCTTCGCTTGGAGACTGCACGTGAAATAGGTAATTTGGGTGTGACCATGCGCCCACTGGCTGGAGCCTTGGCAGTTGCCAACGCTCAGCTGCATACCTATGTCCCTGAGGTCGCTAGGCAACTCGGCGAAGCGGGTGATGCGCTTGTGAGTATAATGAGCGTAAGCCCGCCTGACGCGGGAACCTTTGACCCCACACTCGCGATCTCGGACGAAAATGTAGAGTCTGTACTGCGAGACGCGCGCGCTCAGGCGGAGGCGGAACTCAAGCAACAGATCGACGGACTCGGCCTTCAGTCGCAGAGTTCAGTGGTGGAGTACCTGAAAACCCACGGAGTCGACTCGATTGAAGACTATTTAAGAAAGGATATAACTGCGGGCTCTTCGAGCGCCGTGCAGACCGAAGACGGTCTACTTTATGTGACACTCTCAGAGGAAAAAACTGTGCCAACGCAGAGGCTGCTGGAATACCTGAGAGCGAATGGGGGAACAGTTGACCTTGGCAGGTGTTGCAGAGAACTTGGTCTTTCAAGAGAGGAGGTATTCACTGGTCTGAAAACCCTCGAAGCTCGCGGTAAGATTAAGCTCGGATATCCCTCGGAATCGGTCAGTTCGTGAAATGTTAGTTAAGGGGAAGAGATAGCAGGGAGAAAAACATATGGCATTGGCGGCTGGCGAGCTCGAAAAGGCGGCAATACGTTATGCTAGTGAGGCTGTCACTGCTGATAAGCAGGGCGCGAGGGGGAAGGCGATTGCAGGTTATCAGCAGGCGATTGAAACACTTGCCAACTTGATATCCCTTTACCCTCAATACGACCTGAACAAGATTTACGTGCAGAGGATAAAGTCGTATCAACAGCGAATAAAGGTTTTGAAGGGAGAAGTTCCGGAGGAGCCCGATATTCCCTTTACGCCTTCCAGCAGTGATCAAATCAGCGCGCAGCTCGAGTCCGTAAACAGGACGGTGGCCGACCAACTCGTTCTGCAGGAGAAGCCCAATGTTCGCTGGGCTGACGTGATTGGCTTGGACGATGCAAAGAGAGCGATTCGTGAATCGATCGTGTATCCTACGAGGCGGCCTGATCTCTTCCCGCTCGGTTGGCCCAGGGGCATCCTCTTGTACGGTCCACCAGGCTGCGGAAAGACGCTTCTCGCGGCTGCAACTGCAGCGGAGATCGAAGCGACTTTTATCACGGTCGACGCCGCTGCAATAATGTCCAGGTGGCTCGGGGAGGCCGAGAAAAACGTGGCCAGGGTTTTCTCTCTTGCAAGGGCATCCAAACCGAGCGCCCTAATTTTCATTGACGAAGTTGATGCCCTGTTTGGTCAGCACAGGAACGATGTGGGTGGTGAAGTTCGAGTAAGGAATCAGTTTCTGAAAGAAATGGACGGGTTGGTGGATAAAGGCAGGAATCCGATGGTTTATGTTATTGCGGCTACAAACAAACCCTGGGACCTTGATCTTCCCTTCATTAGAAGGTTCCAAAAGAGAATTCTTGTAACACTTCCCGACAGGGCTGCAAGATTGAACTCCTTCCAGCAATATACCCGCCACCTCAATCTTGCGAAGGACGTCGAGCTTGAGCGACTTGCCGAACTCACCGAGCGTTATAGTCCGAGCGACATAAGAGATGTCTGCCAAGGCGCGCATATGGAAGTTGTCCGGGAGCTTTTCGAATCTGGGACAGCAGAATCTCCCGGGTCATCTCCCCGGCCGGTCAACATGGCGGACTTCGAATCAGTGCTCAAGGTGAGAAAACCAACGGTAGCTCAAGAATATCTGAGGTCCTATGATCTATTCCAAGAAAGCTTCAAGGCGTTGTAGCTAATCTGGCAAAACTCCTGCAGCTCTGAAAATCTTGAGTGATATATTTTGGCGGGGGAACGAGGGGCCACATGCAACGCGTATGTGCTCAGGGACGAACCTGTGAAGTCATTCTTCGTGCTTCCCAGAGTATGTCTGGTAATACATCCATCCAAATGATAGATTTATCGACTTTCCGAAGCTAGCGCCGCACCTATTGAATGGGCGAACGCACGAGTTTCTAGTCTCAAGTATTGCCGAAATTCCTGCCCCAGTTGCGCGGCTGCAAACGAAAAAGACAAAACTAACGCGTCACTTTCTCCGGGGTCTGTATTATGAGTTAGCTTCAGCACGCTGCTGACATTCGGTTCGCGATTTCGGTGCCAGTGCACCGGCTCTGCATACGTCATATAGTATCGTCCATATTTGGAATGGACTGCCGGGCTATCGTAGCTCATTCGGAGACAGCATTTTGCAGCCTTTCGCGACGTGTTCTTCAGGTTCAAAGGGTTCGAAGTGAGATTCAGCTGGGCTTGAGATGGATAATCAAAGTCTGAATTGTATAAGGTGTACGTAATTCAACATTTTACGGGCTATTTTAAAAGAGATACCGTCTAGGCAGGGGAGTCCTGAACTACAAAATCGTAGCTTTAAGCCTTTATTGAGGCTCACCATTCTCGGAAGACTTGTAGACAAAATTGGGAAGGCACAAGTATACTACTATTTCAATCCCAACCCATCTTTTCATTGGTATGAGGGCAAATCTGAAATACACCCCCTTTAACTCTGTTTCTGCGTTCGCGTCTTATGTGCTGAGGGAGTTCAATGCCGTGCTTGAAAGTAACGACGTGGGCACTAGGGCGCAAGATCTTGCAATGAACATCTCGACCATGGGTTACGCCAAGCAAAAGCGGCGTAGCTAGCCCATACGTACATTGACTTCTACATATTTCGTCAAATTTAAATGCTCAACGTTGCAGATGAGTTTCATAGCCTTGTCGCAGAAGTATATCCCCTCGATTGTATATGGAAGCAAGACGCGTTCGTCAGTGCGCATAAAGGAGCTCCTGAGTTTTGTGGGAAAAGATATTGTTATTCACTACAAGGACGGCAGGACCGACCGCCTAGCAGTCCACAACTATGAGGGGCCTTACCTCTTTCTGATTGCGCCGAAGTCTTCACTTGGGCATATTGCGATTGAAGTAGATCAGTGGGTCTTCAAGACCGAAAATGGCGTGCTGAACGCCTACCCCAAGAAGTGAAAGCGTACTCTCTCTTGCCGATTACAAAAAAGATCTGAGCTTCGACGTTTGAGACTAAAGCAGGTAATGCGGCGGTAGAAGCTAAATATCATTGGCGGGGACTGAGCGAAATCAATGAGTGAGAGCAAGCTCGTTTTCAGCCCTAGGCGGTATTCTGAAGTATATCTCCCCGACTACTCAGGAAACAGCCTTTATAATTTGAGCAAGTCGGTGGTCTCAAGGTTCGCACGCACCTCATCGGGTGTGATGAACTCATTTTCTGACCTGCTTAAGCATGACAAAGTAGTAGTTCTCCTTGTTGATGGCCTTGGATACATGCAGCTCATGGCTGCCAGATCACGCGTCCCGACGGTTGAATCCGTGCTAAAGAAGAGCACTGAAATTCGGCAGGCGACAACGGTGTTTCCATCCACGACGAGCACGGTTCTGTCCACGTTCAACGCAGCGCAGACGCCTGCAGAGCATGGCATTATCGGTTACACTATGTACGTGCGAGAGCTGGGTTCTGTAGTGAACACCATATCATTTAGCCCCGCCGCAGAACGGGGGGATGGAGCTTTTGAGAGAGCAGGGCTTCCCCCTTCATACCTCTATCCTCAGCGTACCATCTACCAAGAGCTTGCGCTGGGCGGGACTCATTCAAGAGTGATAGCGCCCGATTATTTGGCAGGTACCGTACTCTCGAAGACCCTCTATAACGGAGCCGAGCGCATCAAATACAGTCAGATGTCTGACCTCTTCGTGAGTTTAAGAAAGGTTATATTGGATGAGTCTCACGATGAAGAATTCATATTTGCTTACTGGAGCGGGATTGACAAGGTCTCACATCGTTATGGCCCTTCTACCGAAGAATACGATGGCGAGATGAATGTGCTCTTTCACGGCTTACTAACTGAGCTGCTTGACAGAATTGCGGGTACGGACGCCTGCATCATAGTCACCGCTGACCATGGGCACATGTACATTCCTCAGGGAAGTTTCCACGACATATCAGGAGATACCGAGCTGCTGTCCACAATGAGCATCCCGCCAACTGGTGATTCTCGAGCCCTGTTTCTGCATGCGCATGACCCAGAGGCGATGGATAATTTGAGCCGGAGCAGATTTTCAGAAACCAGTGTAATAGTCGAATCCGAGAAAGCTGTTAGCGAAGGATTCTTCGGGTCCCCAACACTCGGTCCGGCTCTGAGGAACAGGCTCGGGGAGAGAATTGTACTGCCATACAAAGCCCATTCCTATGTATACCGCTATCCCACTTTCGACCCGAGGATTATGTATGGGAACCACGGCGGGCTCTCGCTCGACGAGCTCCTTGTGCCCTTGATAGTTCTGGAAAGCTCTTAGATTCTTGGCCACCGTGTATGGCTTTCGTTACGATCCTTGGGTTAAACGGTAGAATGTACGGGAAATCTTCACGACCTAGACCCAGTGAGAGTCTTATCAGTAGCCCACTTGGTTCTTTCTTTGTCAATCCGACCAGCTCATGACGCTATAGCAATAGCTCCTCCACCATTTCGGCCACCTTCAAAAGCTCAAAGTCGCTTCCGTATGGTCCGGAGAGCTGTATCCCAGTAGGCAGACCCGCAACGATTCCGTTTGGAAGGCTGATTGCAGGCTCACCAGTAATATTGAATGGTTCGGTGTTTGCGATAAGCTCGATGCGGGTGGAAGGAACGGCCGCATCTTCAATTTTGGGGGCGGTGCGTCTGGTTGCTGGCGTCAGAAGAAAATCCAGCTCCGAATATAGCTCGGCGATTTCCTTCGCAATAAGACTTCGGACTCTCTGGGCTGTAACATAGACTGGTGCGGTTATATCGGCCCCGGTTTCGATCATTTTCTTTACATCTTCTCCGTAGGATTCGAGCCTGCCGGGGTAGGTGGCAAGATGGTACGCCGCCATCTCGCTACGAAGTATTACGCTACGCACTTCCCTAATCTTCTGGAAGTGTCCGATTCTGACCCTCCTCAGTCGGCATCCAGCACTGGATAAGGCATCTACAGAATTCAGGAAATTTTGCTCAACACCTGGCTCACACCCCGATTGAAACGCAGAAGAAACTCCTACAGTGAGTTCAGATAATTTTGCCTCGCCTTGCTTGAGTGGCCGGTAGAAAGTGGTAGCCGGATCTTTTGCGTCTGTTTGCAGGATTTTCTCAAATATCACTTTGGCGTCGTGAGTGTTGCGGGTGAGTATACCCACGTGGTCTAGGGACCAGCTGAGAGGGATTACTCCAAACCGGCTAATCGCCCCGTAGCTTGGTTTGAAACCTACGACGCCACATAGAGAAGCCGGTATCCTCACAGAGCCTCCGGTATCGCTTCCGAGTGCGACAAGACTTGTCCCGCTGGCGACTGACACCGCCGACCCGCCGCTACTACCCCCGCTTATTCTGCGGAGGTCGTACGGATTGTGCACGGCTCCAAAGTGGGGATTCAGATTTGTTGCTCCAGCCGCGAATTCGTGAGTGTTGGTCTTTCCCACAATTGCCGCGCCCCGCGCCTTGAGCAACGAAACGGCGGTTGCGTCATAGTCCGGCACAAATCTACCTAGGATCTTGGAGCCCGCCGTAGTCCTTATCCCCTTTGTTAAGAATATATCCTTGACCGCAAGCGGAAGAAGCGCAAGCGAGTCTTCAGTCCAGCGAAGTTCAGGTTGCAGTATCGTTATGAAAGAATTCAGTACCGGGTTAATCTGAGCAGCCCTTGTCAGCGCACGGTGAGTTACTCTGCGGCGATTTTCTCTGCTAAATTTCAGATACTCAGAAATCGTAATGGGCTGCCGCTCGACATAGTCACGAGCCAGGCGACAGTCCTCCTCCTAATTAGACTCTTTTGCTTTGGTTCTTAGCCCTTCGAGTATCAGCTTTTGTTCTACCTTTGCGACGAGTTTCCTCGTAGATTTCACTACGTCAGGGTTTACACTGATACTGTCTATTCCGTTGCGAACCAGGAATTCGGTAAGCTCGGGATAGACGCTTGGACCCTGTCCACAAATACTAACCGTGATCCCTGCCCTGTGTCCGCCGTCAATAAGCATCTTGACCGCCTTCTTTACCGCGGGGTCTCTTTCATCGAAGTAACCCAGTGCGCCCAACGTAGCCGAATCTCGGTCGGCCCCTAGAACTAACTGGGTAAGATCATTGCTACCAATACTGAAGCCATCGCATAGCTTTGCAAAGTCCTCGGCCAACAGAGAGACGCTCGGAACTTCTGCCATAATCCAAACCTTGAAGTCGCTGGATCGCACCAGTCCCTCATCCTCCAGTATCTTGTGCGCTCTTTCTATTTCCCATGTGGTTCTAGTAAACGGCAGCATTACCCACACGTTCTTTAGACCCATTTCTTCCCGTACAAGCCGAATTGCTCTGCACTCAAGCCTGAATCCTGCCTCGTACTGTTTACTAACATACCTGGAAACACCCCGCCAGCCGAGCATCGGATTTGACTCTTCTGGTTCGAAGCGCTCGCCGCCCTTTAATGCTCGGTACTCGTTCGTCTTGAAATCGCTGAAGCGCACAACGAGTGGTTTGGGGTATATCGCCTGCGCTACTTTTGCTACGCCTTCTGAAAGCTTGGCTACTACGACGTCCTGCTCACCCTTTTCGATTAGGTCGAGCGGATGCTGGCCTATCCAGTCTGCCATGATGAACTCTATCCTCATCAAACCGATGCCGTCGAAAGGCAGGGACTTGTACTCGTCGATTTTGGCAGGCTCGCCGAGATTCATGTAAATTGAGGTGGCAGTGACCGGTAGTAATTCGGGGGCCTGCACAGTTGCTGCAGGTCCGTTGTTAGGCGGCTCCTCGGCCATCGACACGCCGTCGATCACTACTCCGAGCGTGCCGTCTACAGTTACCGTCTTCCCGGTTTTTAGTTTCTCCGTCGCGGAATTCGTTCCGACGATACAGGGAATACCAAGTTCGCGCGAGACAATAGCTGCATGTGCGGTCATCCCGCCACTATCAGTCACAATAGCGGCAGCTTTACTCATTGCAGAGACCCAGTCAGGTGTCGTCATCTTCGTCACGAGTATTGAACCCTTTTTGAAAGAGCCTATTTCTTTGGAGTTGAGAAGCACCTGCACAGGGCCATGGGCCCTGCCTGGAGATGCTCCTAATCCCTTTACGAGCACCTCGCCACTTGCAGGCTGCTTCTTCTGGGACCAAACGGTTTCAGGTCGGGCTTGGACAATAAACACCTTTCCTGTGGCGGAATCCAGAGCCCACTCTATGTCGACTGGTCTACCATAATGCTTCTCTATCTTTAGTGCCTTTTCGGCCAGCTCGGAGATGGCTTCGTCCGTCATGCACGGTTTGCGCCGCATATCATCAGGAACACGAGCGTCCTTGGAGTATGTTCCAAATTTCGCAGTTGCATCCTTTATGGTCATGATCGTCTTGTCCGAAACCTGCTTCTCGAGAATTTTCAGAGTTTTTCTGTCAACAACAAAACGATCGGGCATGACGCGGCCTTGCACCACCGCTTCGCCAAGTCCCCAGGAGCCTTCGATAACGAGTACGTCACTGTTCCCGCTGACTGGATCGATGGTAAAGCATACCCCAGATGCTTTGCTTTCTACCATTGCCATTACTCCGACGCTCAGCCTTACCGAAAGATGTTCGAATTTCTTTTCGTTACGATATGTCATTGCCCGTGGGGTGAACACAGAACCGAAGCATTTTCTTACAAATTTGAGTACGTAATCTTCACCCTGCACAAAGAGATAGGTGTCCTGCTGACCAGCAAAACTCGCGTCAGGGAGGTCCTCAAGAGTCGCGCTACTACGCACTGCCACTTCTGGCTCCTCCTTTCCGAGGATCTTTGCCAGCCTACGATATGCCGAACGAATATCATTCTCGAGCTCAAATGGTATCGCGGACTCTTCGACAAGATTGCGAATTCGAGTGGACCCTTCCTGAACTGCATCGCTATCGTTCTGGTCTATTGAGTCGAGTATCTCTACAATTTTGCCCTTTAAACCGCTAGACTCCATGAACAGCCTGTAGCCGTGAGTGGTTATTGCAAAGCCGATGGGCGCATCCACCCCGATCTTCAGCAACTCTCCGATACTGGAATTCTTGCCACCGACAAGTTGTGAATCTTCCAATCCCACTTCTGAAAGTTCCACTATGACAGGCTGGTTCCCGTCGGACATGTATGAGCACTGTTTTAGCTTGTTATAGAGCTTGCGGCAGTCCGTGACCACATTGTAGCCACTCCGCGATTTCCTGCCGGGCCCCGTTGAGGTCCAACTACTCTCTTTCATTCTCCATGGCAACTTGCTGGTTTGCCCTTTCAAATGTGACAGAACTCGAGTCTAGTCCATTCCACTTGAGTCTGAATCCGAGCTGCTTTACTACCTCAGTAGAGTCAAGTCCCCTCGATAGGCAAAACTCGTTGATTGTTTCCAATTTTGGTTCAGGAGCATTCAAAATCCTGCTGATAGTATCCAGCTCATCTTGACTTGCACGGCGAGGTGTTAACTTACGGGGTGAGGCTTCGGGCGGCGTGCCTTCTTTTACACCCGACTTGTCGCTATCGGGGGGAACTGGGTCTTTATCATAATCGGAATTGGCCGCACCTCGCTCTACGCTCTTCAGGTATTCAATGACGGGCGCAAGCGGTACGTCCTTCTCAAAATATATAATTCCTGGGACTTTTGTGAGTGAGGAACAGGCGAGTTTGACGTCTGCAGCAACGATTATATGCTGAGAGGAGGCAGTAACAAGCTTGCGGACCTTCTTTTCTATATATTCCTTCGTCCAGAAACCAACTATTTCGACATAGACTGTTACTCCACCCTTTCTCAGCGTAAAGTCTGGGAGGAATAAGGACCCCCCCGCGCTCACGGCCGAATCTTCACGGCCTATTTTCCAGCCAGTTGGAAGCGACTTGAATGCGTAGTAGAACCTTTTTTCAACCTTGCTGTCGAAGGAGGGCCCACCCGAGGTATCCTCGGAAACCGAGGGGTTTATGCCGAGTAGCCGTGCTTCGTTGCTGTTTAGTTCAAATGTGTTGTAATACCCTCGCGAGCCTGATTCTATCCGAGCTTCAAGTTTCCAGTTCTTTTGGTTTGCAACTTCCCTGAATAACTGCACAAGTGCCTCCCCGTACTTGCGTGAGGACTTCGACCCCTCTCCCAAGCCATAGAACTTTATCCACACTTCACCCCCAACTTGAGCTGCATCGTACATCAAGCGTGCTCTTTTGGCAAACCAGGTTATTTTCCTCCAGTTGGCCAGGTTTCTGACGGAGACTGTGCTGGAGCGAAAAATCAGGGACTCGATGAGCTCAAGGTTGTAAATGGTCAATAGGCTGGTGGCCGCAACCGGCCTATACTTTCGCAGCACGAGTTCTCCCTCCTCGTCTGCCCACAGCGCCTCTTCGAGTTCGCTGATACTGATACCCAACCTCTCGCTCGACTGCTGGAGCACCTTTTCCCTTTCGGAGCCAGAGACTGGGATTGGGTTTGCCAGCTGGAAAACTAGGCGTCGTGCTGTTGCAGGATTAGTTCGAAGGCCATCTCTGAGCGCGAAGTCGCATTGTCTCAGTAATAACTCGCTCACTCCCCTTGAAAACTTATAGTTTTGAGCCAGTCCTTCCAGTCTTGATAGTTCCTTTTGAACTTCTTTTCGGGAATGACCCTCCAGCGAACTTACTGCGGCCTGAAGGCTTTGGACTAATGCAATATTATCCGGAGTGGGCCGAGCGAAAATCAGTTGTATTTTACCATTCGACCTCCTCATTGGTACAAGCGGTCTGGGGAGCGTGAGCACTACCTCTTCCTTCGCGCCGATGTGTTCACTTCCATGGTTCCTCCGGTGACAACTTCAATGAGTCTCGCAATCTTTCCATCCTTTCTTCTAAGTATTCTCCCCAATCGCTGGATATATTCTCTTTTGCTTCCTGAGCCGCTGAGGATGATGCCGACCGAAGCGTCGGGTACGTCGACTCCCTCGTCGAGCACTTTTGATGTGGCAATACATCTGTAGGCTCCGGCCCTGAACATTTCGAGAATCTCTTTCCTCTCGTCTCTGGCGGTGTTATGAGTTATAGCAGGCACGAGGAATTTTCGACTTATGCTTCCCACGAGATCATTAAACTGTGTAAAGATAATCACTTTTTCACCTTGATATTTTTTCAGGAGACTAGCGAGAACCTTCAATTTTCCGTCTGCGTTGAACGCAAGCCGCTGGGCGTCTGAGCGCGCAAGAAGGGCTTCTCTAATCTCTCTGTTCCTCCCGCTCAGGATTACCAATCTCTGAAAATCTTTGGGACTGCGAACGCGAAGTCGATATTTACCTAGCACCGACCGGTATTTCTTGATAAGTCCCTCATAGGCTTCTCTCTCGATGGGATCTAAGGACACGCGTATTATTTCGGTCTCGAAGTCCGCGAGGTATTTGCCGCTCATTTCGGAATGGGTTGCGGTGTATACTACGGGCCCAACCAGCTGTGGTAATGCTGCGTGAAGTCCGTCTTCCCTTTCCACTGTTGCAGTTAGCCCGAGACGATAAGGTGCGATCGATGACTTGGCCACCTTGCTGAAGACTGCCGTTGGTAAATGATGAACCTCGTCGAATACAAGGAACATGAATTTGTTCCCAAGCTCAGCGTGTCCGATTGAAGCTGAATCGTATGTTGCGACCGTGAGCCCCCCGTATTCTCTCCGACCACCACCGAGGACGCTTACCCTCGCTCCGTGGCTCTGAAGTGTCTCCTCCCATTGATCGAGCAAATCTATGGTAGGAACGAGAACGAGAGTCGGGACTGCTAGCTCAGAGATTGCGCGCACCGCCAGCGCAGTTTTACCGGCTCCAGTCGGCAGTACGAGAACACCCCTTCGGCTGGCTTCCTCCCATTTTGCGAGTGCTTCCACTTGATAGTCTCTCAGCGTGAGTCTGTCAGTAAAGTGTGGAGCTTCCATTGCTTGTATGACGCTGTCCGAAAAGCTGATGTTATTTTCTTCCAAAAATTTCCTCATTCTGGGATAGTTAATAGCTTCGCAAACGTACGCAGCCAGTTTGGTGTCCCACTTTGAAAATTTCGGCGCTGTTGTCGAGCCCCTCAGGAGTAGGAGCCCTGCTGAATAACTCAGGCTAGTGATCAAGTCAGCGTCTACCCCTAGAAGGCCCGACGAAGGTAAGTCTTCCGCGGAGGCTCACTGTTTCAGACCCGTGAAAGCTGGCACTAGGCGCTCCACTGCCCACTGAGCATTTTTTGCCGAAGAGCAAACAAATACGAGTTATTTGCAGTGGAAACTTGCACATGAATTCGGACTTGCTACTGAAGCAACGCGAAGTTGTTCGTTGCTGACTATTTCCATGGTGCAACTTCAGGCTACCTCTTGTGAGCCAAGCCCGCGGATTTGGATCAAGTCCATAGCCCAGACTTAAGTAATCTCTTTGTACGGTACAGCTTTCTGGCTAAGGAAAAAATCCTCCGAGGACTTGGCAGCACTTTGTACGATCGGCCGGTGAGCCGAATTTGACGGATGCTCACAGCTTTTGATCAGTTCGGCTCTGCCCAAATTAGTTTCGCGTCAACAGCGTCTGGTAATGGCTCTTAAAGCAATATTATCAGATATCCTTAATAGGGGGCTAAGGGAACTATAGGGTACTGTCAAATCACCGGTTGAGGACGGGTTTACAATTATGTTGTCCGCCCGCGACCGCGTGCGGACGGTAAAATATCATGCAAAGTATGGACGTAACGGAGCACAAAAAAAGTGGCTTCGATATATTCGGTTTAGACGCAAACGTAGCAAAGGGGGTAGTCGGCGCTGGCTATACGGTCCCCACAGAAGTCCAGGAGGAGGTAATTCCGCTCCTGATGAATCTGAACAACGTCTTGGTGCAGTCCAAGACGGGAACTGGGAAGACGGCGTCCTTTGCAATCCCAATTCTTCACAGGCTCCGAACTGGCATTGGCCCGCATCTTGTACTTGCGCCCACCCGGGAACTTGCAGAGCAAGTGGCCGGGGAATTCCAGAGGCTTGGATTTTACTCCAGAGTAAGAGTGGTTACTCTCATCGGCGGTTTGTCGATAAATCCTCAGTTTGATTCCCTCAGGCGGGGTTATGATGTGATAGTGGGCACACCCGGCAGGATCCTTGACCACGTGTCCCGCGGCAGCCTCAAGCTTGAGAATTTCAAAACGGTGATCGTTGATGAGGCGGACCGAATGCTGGATATGGGTTTCATTGACGATGTCGACAGAATCTTAAGAGGTGCAAGAAACTTTGACCTTATAGGACTATTTTCGGCAACGATTCCGCCGGAAGTCGAAAGGTTGGCCAACCGCTACGCCGTTGACTTTCGCACTGTGAGGTTAGGGGCCGATGAATTCAATGTGGAGACAATCTCTCACTTCGCGCTAGACGTCGGAAGTGACGCGGCTAAGGAGCGCGAACTAGAGCGAATCCTTCGCGAAGAACGAGCGAGCAAAACTTTGATCTTTACGGCCACGAAGAGAAGGTCTGAACGTTTGGGCCGCGCCCTTTCTGCGAAGGGCTATCGAGTGGGATGGATGAATGGTGATCTTTCGCAGGCCCAGCGAAATAAGGTGCTTTCGATGTTTCGCAAAGGGCACATCAGCATGTTGGTGGCGACTGATGTGGCCGCAAGGGGTCTTGATGTTAATGGAATAGAGCGCGTTATAAACTACGACATTCCGATGGAGCCATTGACCTATGTTCACAGGATCGGAAGGACTGGCAGAATGGGAAAGAGCGGCAAGGCGTTCAGCCTAGTGTCACCGCGCGACCGGCAAGCCTTTTCGGACATTGAAGTAAAACTGAACAGAAAAATCCCAAGCTTGCGCTAGCCTCAAGCTGGTAGCCGTATTCCAGGGCATGTCTGCGGGCGGTTATAATTCCGAAATTCGAGGATGGGCAGGTCTCAAGTGCATAAAGACCTGTCATCTCATTACATGACCTAAACGCGCAATGTCGCGGCCCGGACGACCTGCCTAAATACGCCCTGCGACCGAGAGCATCATGGCAGGCAGTCAGAGCCAAAAAAAAGATCGCGTTGTGATAACCGGCACTGATCTGACGGTCGAAGTAGTGTCAAGAATTGCGCTTGGGCAGGCGACTGTCGAACTCTCAGCTAGTGCGCTCCAAAACGTGGCGCGATGCCGAGATTACGTAGCTCGACTCATGCGTGAGGGAAGGAAGGTATATGGGGTTACCACTGGTTTCGGGTCACTTGCCTCCAGGAGTGTCCAACCCGAGCTCGCGACCGAACTTCAGAAGAATCTTGTAAGGAGCCACTCGACGGGAGTCGGTGACCCTCTTCCGCAAGCGATCGTTAGGGCAGCAATGGTGCTTCGACTGAATACCTTGGCTAGAGGACACTCCGGAATATCTGTAGACGCTCTTTTGCTCCTGAACGAGTGCCTTAACAGGGGGATAACTCCCTTCGTACCTGAACACGGTTCGCTGGGCGCATCCGGAGATCTAGCTCCCCTTTCTCATGTGGCGCTCACCCTTCTCGGCGAAGGAACTGTGCACTTTCAGGGTTCATGGTCGAGCACGTCTGAAGTGTTTTCTAGAGAAGGACTGCTGCCTGTCTCGCTCGGCCCGAAGGAAGGACTCGCGCTTGTGAACGGAACTCAAATGACTTCTGCCCTGGGGTGTCTGGGCGTTGTTTCCGCGGACAACCTGATTCGTGCTTTCGAGAATGCAGGGGCCCTTACAATTGAGGCGCTCGGGGCGGGAGCAGAGGCGTTTGACAAAAGGATTCAGCTACTGAGGCCCATACCGGGGCAAGTTGAGTCTGCTGAATATATGAGGAGTCTACTGCGCGGAAGCAATTCAACTGGAGCGATGCTTCGAGTTCAGGAGCCCTACAGCATCCGATGCATACCCCAGGTACACGGGGCGGCCAGAGAGGCCCTCAGATTCGCAGAAGAAATTCTCACGATTGACATTAACTCAGTCAGCGACAATCCTTTGCTCTTTCCTGATGAGAACATGGCGCTGAGCGGAGGGAACTTTCATGCTCAGGCTGTAGCAATGGCACTCGACACTCTTGCTATTGCGCTTGTCCCAATAGCAAATCTTTCAGAGAGAAGAGTAGAACGAATATTAAACCCCGTTTACAGCGGCCTCCCCGCCTTTCTTGCTACTGAAGGAGGTCTGAATTCTGGCTATATGGTCACGCAATACACCGCTGCTTCGCTCCTAGCCGAATCGCGCATTCTTTCGCACCCAGCGAGCGTCGACACGGCGTCCGTGTCCGCTGGTCAGGAAGACCATGCCAGTATGGGAATGGCCTCTGGCAAGAAGTTACTTCGTGTTGAACGGAATTTATGGTACGTTGCAGCGATTGAGTCGATGTGCGCTGCGCGGGCGGCTGAGCTGGCAAACAGAGTGTCCGGGCTTGGTCCCGCCTCCCGAGCTATGTATGAAAGAGTGCGCAGCGTGGTTCCGCAAACAGACAAAGACATTGTTTTGGGCCCCCTAATCGAAGAACTTGCGCGCGTCATTGCAGGTCCTTCGGTAGGCTGGTGGCTCTGAGGCCTCAGGTATGACAAGCTACAGTCGGGAGAACTTGCTCTTTTCAGCAGAAATGTTGAAATTCCTGATAAGGTAGGCGCCTGGCGTAGTTGCGTTCGGTACCGTATCCACGTCGAAATTCAGCTCAAACTTGGCATCCTTATTCCTCCCGGAGAGTATTACATGGAAGTCTCCTCGGGGCCCCTTTTTTGCCAAAGCGCTATTTGCTTTGAGGCCAAGTCCACGGTCGCGCGCCCAAAACCAGGCTTCCACCTCACGCGTTGAATACTGAATCAACTCGTCTAAGCTGCCGGTTCTTTTGTCGGAGATAAACTTCGGCATCAACGATTTCTTGCACTCCTTTGTCAGGCGATCTATGTAGATGTAGGCTTTCTCGACCAACTCTTTGGCAGACTGCGGGTCGGTCATTGTGTTTCAGTTTCCCCTTGTTTCCTTACCCATCAGGAACAATCTCTTTTTAGGTTTGTGAGTATATACAAGTGGAACCTTGGAATCTTCCGTATTCACTTGAAAGCGCTCCTAACTAGCGTAATAGAACCTAAAATGACTCAGCATTCTTTTCCCGTATCACGTTGACAATAACAAATTCAGCGATATCATTTCATACTAAGTCTCGAACGTGCCAGCTGTGCGCCTTTGACCATTGTGGACAACTTGGAGAACGCTACATCCCTTGCCAGGAGTTTTAACCCGCAATCCGGATTAACATGAACTTTAGATTCTCCGAAAAGCTCAACCCCACGAGAAATCGCAGCTGCAACTTCTTCTGGCTTCTCGACTCTCGGGTTGTGAACGTCAATAACCCCTAGTCCAATCTCGTACTTTGGAGCACTTTTCGCAAACAAATCAAGGTCGTGGAATTTTCGGTTGGCAAATTCGAGCGCGAATTGCGACACATGTATCTCATTAAGGTACGGAATCAGCGATGAATAGTCACCGTAGCAAATATGAATCCCAATTTTGGCGCCTATGTTTGAAACGGCCCGATTTATCACTTTTATCGCCCAATCGAGTTCATTAGCATGAGTCGAAAGCGCAGGTTCGTCAATCTGAATGAACTTCGCCCCATTGCTTTCGAGGTCTCGGATCTCGGCGTTGACAACCTTGGCGAGGTCTTCAGCCAGTTCCTGCTTCGACGAGTAGAATTCATTATATGACCAGTCGGAAAGGGTATACGGTCCTGTGATTGTAACTTTTATTCGTTTGGTCGTCGAACGCCTCGTGAAGAGAAATTCATCACGCAGGATTGGGTGGGGCCGACTTATCCTATTAACGACGGCGGGTTTGTTGTAGTGGGCCGTTCCCCACACTCTCACGTCGCCATAGAAAACAAAGCCCTTGAGCCGCTCGGCAAAGAATTCAATCATTTCATCCCTGCGCATTTCCCCATCCGTTAGGGAGTCGACTCCGGCAAGCTCGTGTTCTTTGATGGTGATGAGTGCCGCATCGTCCATGACAGAATCCAACTCTGCAGAAGTGATTTCTCCCCTTCGGCGAGAGCCTATGGCCTCTCTCAGCCATACAGGGCGTGGGTAGCTCCCAATCACACTAGTCGGTATCAGATGTTCAGGAGACGATGTGTCAATGTTCATTGACTATTCAACTTCTCTGCGGCCCCAAGTATGGTCACTTTCCTGCGACCAACAGATTCTGGCAGAAGATCCAAGGAGCCATTATTTGAAATCGAGCACACTTTAAGATTGTTTTTCTTGGCAAGGCTGATCGCTCGTTTGATGTCTCGCTTTCGCTCTAAGAGAGTGTTTCTGCAGTCGATCAGACCCAAACTCAAGGCCATACCCCTCGCGTAGGGACCGATTTCCTTGAACACGTCTGAGATGATTTTAATCCAGCCCTCCCAATCTTTAACGTTTGAACCACCGTGCAGTGTGGTAGAACTGACATCAATGGATACTGGGGCAGGGTTAAGTTGGGAAAGCATCCGGAGTGTAAGCGGATTCGGGCGCGAGTAAGGAATGGTAAACCAGAGTTTTTGCCCAATATCAGCGGTAAATTTGCTGTACGTCGGCAACAGCTTTTCCAGGCTTTCCGGTGTCGCAAATCCCATGGCGGGATCACAGACTTGAATGCCCTTCAGTCCTAATCTAACTATTGTGTCAAGCTCAGCCCTTAGTGCAACGGCGAGATCATCCAGAAGAGTTGCAAACGAGGAGTAATAACGATTTTCACAGAGCTTTGCAAATGTGAGCGGACCCGGTATGAATCCTCTGAGCTTGCTGTTTCCTCCAAACCTTAGGCTCTTTTTCCAGAACTGCAAAGTGGATGAGTGTTCAAAAGATATTTTTCCCTTGATCAGTGGTTTTCTGTAGTAGGCGTTATTGTCAAAGAAGCGCATCAGCCCGTTGGTTTCAACGCCCTTCAGACCACCGCGAGTAAAAGGCTGAAGCAGGTCATCCCAGTTGTATAGGCCATCAGAAATTATGTCGATACCCGCTTTCGACTGGAATTCCATGCACTCCTTGGTCTTCGCATCTATTCGTTTTGTTAACTCTACAAGGGTAACGCTGCCGTGGTTATACCCATTCTTGACCTCGATAAGGTCTCCCATCGGAAAACCGTCGTTGACTGCAGTTTGCACACGTTGCACCTCTCAATGCAACCCCTTAACAAAACTCAGCCCGCCGTCGAGGTCGGCGGGGCTGATTACGCACAAGTGCAGTCCATCCCTCAGTACCTGATTGGAGAGGGCCGATACATCAGAAATGTCCGGCATCTGTGGCATTCCAATTCTTTCGAATATTGCGCGGTTAAGGGGAGTAGGAACCATTACGCTCACGTAGGTTGTCACCTTCTGGCCACGGAGCAGTGCCTTCAGCGACTCGTATTCTGAAATTGACTTCAGGGGAACGGAATACACAAAATCAGGCTGTCGTCTGAGCTTTTTATGCGTGACTGCAATCTTCGCCGGATCTACGAGAACGCCCAACTTTGTGTTAGAATTTTCGAGGAGTCCCTCATGGCGCACAAGTTCGAGGCATTCCGTAGGAGTGAGTCCGGAGGTCCGGGGCCCCTCCCCCTGAACGAATAGCAAGGCGTCAATATCCCACACATCTGCCGAACGGGCCAGCGACTTTACCGACTCTTCAGTCTGGCTTCTTGTACGAACGTGGCATATCACGGGAATTCTGTATACTTCCTTGATATGCTGAGCCGCGGTTATCGACATGCTATGAGATTCACCGGTCGGGGTGTCAGTTATGTCGATCCCCTTTACACCTGCTGCAATCGCGCCCAAAACGGCGTCATCCAGTTCGTGGCGCGTATTCCGGATAGAAGGTGGAGTGACCTCAAATAGTATACTCAGTTGCTCTGGCCACCTTTCTCTCCTAGCGCTACGTTTACTAGCTTGTCCACCTCTCTCGCGGTGGTTTGAAAATCTGCGGAATTATCAACCGAGTGAAACCGAGGATAGTCATCGTCAAGGTCAGATTCCTGATTCCATTCACTGAGTAACTCCTTTTCACCTGCGGGGTCTCCCTCCCTCGCACGTCTTTTTATTCGTTCAGCCGACACGCCCGGATCGCATTTCACTACGATTATCAGCTCGCAGACCTCGCTCAGCCAGATTAGTTCGTTCCTATAACGGGCGTCCTTTAAGACTACGCTGCCGCGGGGAAAGTTGCTTGACCAGTAGGAAATAAAGATGTCTCTTCCAAAGGCATCCGAAAGGGCCCTACCCAAGCGACGAAGTGTCTGCCTGTCTTCACGGTCAAACAAGTCTTTCGCGAGATTGCGTAGAGGTTCATAGAACGAAACAATCCTGAAGTTGTATTTTCGCGATAGATATTCAGCCACCGAATCCTTTCCGCATCCTGCATGGCCCACGAGTCCGAGCGTGATCTTCCGCCTGCCATTTCCTCTTATTGTACTCAAGTCTGCCTGTGCCAGCCGTTTTGGGTCCTACGGTTTCATAAAAGGTTTCGGAATGGATAAACGGTCTCAGGACCGCGAACAGTCAAATATCACTGTGGCCCATATGATTGCTGGATTTCGAGTGACGGATTGCGCCAATGTGAGGACGATAGCATCTGATGGGCGACTGAGCACGTTTTGTGTAGAGTCGCCCTATGTCATCGCCGTGCTGAGAGTCCTTGTTCCCGCATTGGAACAGGATTATCTGGATCAGTGCATTATTGAGGTAGTTGAGCAGTATGGGAAAGGCTCTATCGGGCCGGACGACTCTACCACGTCAGTTGTCACAATCAATGTGCCAAGGCACAGGCTTGAGATCCACGAAATCAGCAAGTCACCGGAACTAGCCACTGAACTTGGTCGGCTCGCAAAGAGCAGCAGCAGGTTTGATTTTATACTTAACGGCGCTAGGCTGGAACCTTGATTGCTCCGCCGCGTAGGGTACGTGCAAAACTCATAATGACTTATGTCATAATCCTTAAATAGCAAGCACACAGATGTATGTAGTGAACGAGATGACCTCAACAACCACACCAAATTTGGACTTCGATTACAGCAAGTATAACTTTCGTGAAGATACAAAGTACCTCTTCATTACACAGAAAGGACTTTCGAAAGAAGTGGTAGAAGAAATCTCCAAGATGAAGAATGAGCCAGAGTGGATGCTCAATTTCAGGCTACGGGCTCTCGACGTGTTTTACAAGAAGCCACTACCTATGTGGGGTGCCGACCTGACCAAGATAGATTTTGATGAACTGAGGTACTATCTTAAGCCAACCGAGGGGCAGGGAAAGACTTGGGAAGAGCTGCCGGAGGGCATCAGGCGGACGTTCGAACGACTGGGCATTCCGGAGGCTGAGCGCAAGTACTTTGGCGGTGTTGGGGCCCAATACGATTCAGAGTCGGTGTATCATAGCATAAGGGAGGACCTAGAGAAGCAGGGGGTCATTTTCACGAATATGGACTCCGCGCTAAAGGAGTATCCAGAAATCGTGAGGAAGTATTTTGGTACGATTGTTCCTCCCGAAGACAACAAGTTTGCTGCGCTCAACAGCGCTGTATGGAGCGGCGGAAGCTTCGTCTATGTGCCAAAAGGAGTGAATGTCGAAGTACCTCTACAAGCATATTTCCGGATAAATGCGAATAATATGGGGCAATTCGAGAGAACGCTGATTATCGTGGAGGAGGGGGCAAAGGTCCATTACATGGAAGGCTGCACGGCTCCGATCTATTCCTCAGACTCTCTGCACGCAGCAGTGGTAGAGATAATTGCTCATGAGGGGGCACAGGTAAAGTACACAACAATTCAGAATTGGTCTAGCGATGTTTACAATCTGGTCACGAAAAGAGCTCATGCAAAGCGAAACGCCACTGTAGAATGGGTTGACGCAAATATCGGTAGCAAAGTCACCATGAAGTATCCGTCAATATATTTGCTAGGCGAAGGTGCACGCGGAGAAATCACGTCAGTAGCTTTCGCTGGCAAGGGCCAGCATCAGGATGCTGGCGGAAAGGTTATTCATCTAGCCCCTAACACTACTTCAAGAGTCACTTCAAAGTCCATTTCAATGAAGGGAGGAAGGACCACATACAGAGGGCTCCTCAGGGTCGCAAAAGGGGCTACAAATGTGAAATCGAGCGTGCGTTGTGATGCTCTGCTGGTCGACGACATATCTGGAACAGACACCTATCCCTATAACGAGATTTTCGACAGCACTGCTGCCGTTACTCACGAAGCAACGGTAGGAAAAATCAGCGACGATCAGATCTTCTACCTTATGAGCCGGGGCATACCCGAGGCAAAAGCACTCACCCTGATAGTGATGGGGTTCATTGACGAGTTCGCGAGGCAACTTCCTATAGAGTTTGTTGTCGAACTGAATAAGATCATAAACATGGAAATGGACAACGCCGTCGGTTAGTCCTGCTCTATCGGCGAGCCAACCGTGACATCGATGCAGGCCACCAGTGCGGTGGCTTCAAGGATGCCCGATTTCAAAGATGAAGACATCGTGCGGCTTTCAAGAGAGCTGAACGAACCCGAGTGGCTGGCGAATTTCAGGCTGGATGCCATTGCTTCGTACCGCAGGCTTGAGGTGGAATCTTCCCTTCTTTTCCAGAAGTATGTTGGCTTGACCGGAGCAGATCTGGGGGATTTCGAATATCTGGGGACCGAAACGAGCCCCGAACAGAGCCTGCCTCCACAGCCGAATTCACACGAAAAAGAAGCAACTTGGTTCAGCTATTCAGTGGACCCGACGGCATTGCAAAAGAGTGGGGTCAGAGTGATGGACTTGTCATCTGCCCTCTCCAGCTGTCCCGAACTGCTGAGAAGGGCATTCGAGTCCAAGGCGGTTCGCTCTAGGGATGACAAGTTTGCCGCAATGATTAACGCACTTTTTAATCGAGCTATATTCATACATGTGCCGGCAAACGTCGCTCTTGAAACACCCGTACACATACAGTCGAAGACAAGGCCGGGCAGAGCCGCCGCAATCTACCAAATTATAATTCTAACCGAGGCTTTGTCTTCTGTTGTTGTGCTGCAAGAGGGAAGCTCAGTACCGTCCGGGCGACCATCCTTGGAAGCTTCCGCGGTTGATGTGCAGGTGGGGCCAGGTTCGCACGTAGCATTCGCAGGAGTGAACGACCACTCAAACGAGGTTTATGTGATTTCAAACAAGAGGGCGGTTGTTGACCGTGATGCCAGCGTGAGCTGGACGCTTGCGGATATGGGCGGCTCAGTAGTTCGTGGGCGACTTGAAAGCGAGATGATCGGCCAGGGATCTTCGTCGGATGACGTACAGGTCATTTTTGGCAATGGCACACAGAAATTCGACATGACCAGCAATATCAATCTCTCAGTTCCAAACACAACTGGTACATCGCTTTCGAAAGCAGTGCTCAACGATTCATCAGAGTCCATTATGAAGGGAATGGTCAAGATTCGAAATGGAGCAAAGAACTCCAGAGCCTACCTATCTCTTCACGCAATGCTGCTAAGCAAGTCTTCCCGGGCGGAACCCATACCGACGTTAGAGATAGATACCAATGAGGTAAAGGCAACTCACTCAGCCGCTGTCGAGCAAATTGACCCTGAGCAGGTTTTCTATCTTACAACTAGGGGACTCGGTGAAGACACTGCGAAGAGGCTCATCATGCTTTCTTTCTTTGAGAAGGCGGTGGAGAGAGTCCCATCACCAACGCTCCGCATGAGAATTCGTGCTCTCGTAACTGACAAGTGGCTCGGTAGAGTTGGTACCGAAACTGACCATGGTGAGGACTCGTTCGAATGGGCACTAAACTTCGCCACCAAGACGCCGACCGTAAGCGATATTTTCGAGGGCCATTACAAGTACAGGAAAACTGTCGAAGGGGAGTAGCGAGAGGCTCTATTCGGGCTTCCTGTGGGTTTCGAACCACGACAGTGTTCTGCGGTTAGCGTCCAAAACGTGGGCTCGTTCAGTAAACCCATGGCCCTCACGCGGATAGACGATAAGACTCACTTCCTTTCCGAGGTCGTTTAGTGCACGAAAGAATTGAAGCGACTGGCCCACGGGGACGAAGGGGTCTCTTTCTCCGTGCAGTAGCAGCAACGGAGTCTTTACATTCTGGACGTGGCGGATAGGAGAAAAGTCAACGAATTTGTGAAAGGAATAAGGAGACTCGTTGTAATGAATCGCATCCCAGCCACTCAAACTGGAACAGCCGTGGAAACTTAACCAGTCGGAGATGCCGAATCGCGCAACGGCGCCGGCGAAAATGTCAGTCTGAGTCACGCCCCACATTGTCATGAAACCGCCGTAGGAACCACCAGTCAGATAGATTCTTTTTTCGTCTATTCCGCCGCGCTCGACTAGAGATTGAACCCCGGAGATTATGTCCTGTAAATCTTGACCACCCATATCTCCGATGTTGGTTTCCGCAAATCTTACTCCGCGGCCGGTGCTTCCTGTGAAGTTCGGATAGAATACTACATAGCCCTTTGAGGCAAAAACTTCTCCTCCGTCCATATACTGCCACCTTACACTTCCTGTGGGCCCGCCGTGAACCTGTACTATCAGCGGAGCTAGACTTCTACTGCCAAGATTCTGTTCCCCGCGGACGAAACCGTCAAGCTCCACGCCGGCCGAGCTAACCCATTTGTATTTGTTCATAGCAAATTGAGTTACATCTGGAACGAGGGAGTCGACACCGAAATGTGTCAGCCGTGTAAGACCCTTCGTCCCTAAATCAAGTCGCCAGATATCGGAAGCTGTGTGAGCGCTCTGGGAACTAAAGACGATTGAGTCGTTTAGCAGACTAAATTTTGGAAGACGACTGGGATTTATCGTAAGCTCATTCCTCCAAACCTCATTTATCTGTAGATCGTCAAGTCTTAGCTTGAGGACAAGAGAAGCACTACGTTGATTAGCGACTAGGATTGCATCCTGTCCAACCCACTCCGCCCAGGATACGCTGAGCTCCATATCCTTTGTAATATTCTCCAATTTCCCGGATTCGATATCTAGAAGGCAAATATCCCCACTTTGTACTCCCCTGTCACTCCAGAGTGACTGTATAAACAGCGCATGTTTTCCGTCTGCTGAGAGTCGCGGAGACCCGACCTGCCGCCCGGCGTTCCTGTACAAATCTTGACAGGAGCCATTTTCAAGGTTAATCCTAGTCAGTCTCGAATTGTACCAAGAGCGTTCGAATGGGAGGTCAGAAACCACGGCTATGGCAGTAGCCCTTGTTGATACCGCATCCACCTCCCAGATATTGAGATCATTCTTGACTCTTTTTGCTGTACCGGTCAGGCTATCGATTATCCATAGCCTTCTGAAACCGATTCTCTGTTCGACGATGATTTCGTCGGTATCGGCACCCCCAGACTCGGGGTTCTGCTCTGCTTGTTCCTTAGCAATCGCGAGGACTAGGCGGTTATCAAGCCAAAGAAAGCTCTCTACGCTTCCAGGGATGCGCGACCGCGAAATCTCTCCACCTTCGGCCGGAATGAAACAGAGAGTTATCGATCTATTTTCTGGACCTGCTGCGTTCGACTGGAATCGATTTGAGAGAAAACCAACCACTTCTCCATCCGGAGAGGGCTTTGGTGAGGTATCGGTGAATTCACCCGAAGTCAATTTCTTCATACGTCCGGACCTGCTCAGCCGGTAGACTGCAGATTTGAGGTATGTGTTCGCGTCGCTGTATTGCTCACCTACAGAAAAAACAATTGATTCTGTGGTGTGCGAGGTGTAAGGCGATGAAACGGCGAGAGGAGCGAGAAGGTCCTCGAACTCGAGTCTGCTCATTCGCCGTAGAGGGGTCAAATTCGATTTAAGATTGGTGGCTAGCTCCAAGTAATTTCCGGTCTGCACCTCGAGTCCTGCTGGCATGCATTTTGCTGGCTTGTCACTAGCAGTTGACTTGGCCACGGCTGCGGGCTTCCTTGCTCTTCCCCATTGGAGTTTGAGTGGAGCGAGATTATTGGCTGAGCCACGCACACAAAATTATCCAGTCGAAAGCCTGGCTTTATGCCTCAATTTGTGCTTTTCAAGGCGACAGTGGCTCCCGCTCGTTTCCCGGTGCCTAGGCGATGTGACTTGCATTTAAGGAATGGAGTATAGGAGTCCGCACGACATATTCGCCGCCGAAAGAAGCCGGCTATGCCTTATATCACTCCGAGAACCAATACACATCACCTTCATGACCTCTGAACTTGAGATAATTGATTTACATGCCAAGGTGGGGGATAAACAAATCCTCAACGGTCTTGATTTGAAGGTTCGACAGGGAGAACTACACGCAATTATGGGCCCGAATGGCTCTGGCAAGACCAGCCTGTCCTACGTTATCTTGGGCCATCCAAGATATTTGGTTACACATGGTGACATCCGGCTTGATGGCCAGAGCATACTGAAGCTCAAAACGGACCAGCGGGCGAAACTAGGTATTTTCCTAGGCTTCCAATACCCAGTCGAAATTCCTGGGCTAAGACTTGGGAGTTTCCTCCGTACACTTTCGACTGAACTTAGGAGCGACAAGACCCCGGTAAGCCAGTTTTATGCTCAAGCTAGAAAAGATCTTTCGCGACTAGAACTCAGCGACTCTTTTCTTTCTCGCTCGCTGAACGAGGGATTTTCAGGTGGTGAAAAGAAGAGGGCAGAAATTCTGCAATTGATGATCGCAAACCCCAGGTTTGCAATTCTCGATGAAACCGATTCTGGACTAGACGTAGACGCATTGAAACTTGTTTCGGAGGCCATCAATAATATGAAGGGTCCGTCCCTTGGCATGATATTAATAACACATTATCAGAGAATACTCAAGCACGTCAAGCCTGACTATGTGCACATCCTGATAGATGGCAAGATAGTAAAGTCCGGTGATGCAAGTTTGGCAGACGTGATTGAGTCGAAGGGTTATGAAATTCAGAAGACCCTTGCCTGAATATGGGGCGTTTATCTGAATCTTACACCAAGAACAGGATCGGTCCCACAGATAAACCAGCAACATTATCCGACTTGAGTTTCGGCACCTCTCAGCCCATTGGGGGCTGCGGTAAACCCGGTCAGTGACTGCTGGGCTCGCCCCATACCGCAATTGCCTATCTCAATACTTCGACAAGCGTTAAATCCCGCAGCCATTATATCTGCGCCTCAATTGCGTCAGATGCATTACTCGCGTATTTTTTCGACCAAGAAGCAGAAGGTCGTTAACCTCGCTGAGTTCGTAACTTGGGCAATCAGAAGTTCGAAGCTGACAAACGGCATCATGATTGTCGCGGTCCAGGGCGATGCAGCAATGGTTGTTACCTGTACAACCGCAGCGGCTCACGCTATATTGAGAGACCTTCAATCGGCTCAATCTCTTTCAAACGCATTTGGATTCGTGACTCTCCCGATTTATTCGAGAAAGCTCTTTCCGCCTGGTGAGGGTCCCCTTCTCTTAGAGACAGACTCCATGCGAACTCGTCGTAAAGTGCACCTTACCCTCATCGGTGACTAGTTATTGGGGCTTATTGAATCTACAGCAGCGGCCTATGCACTCGGAATTTCCTTGGCGGCGCCGCCAGGGCCAATAAACATCATGATTCTTAACGATGTCCTCAGGAAGTCATCGATTGCTGCAATGTTGGTTGGCCTCGGAGCTGCATCCGCGGATGGCATTTTCTTTCTTGCCGTTTTTTTCACAGGAACGAGAGTGCTTGGGCAGATTGATCTGGTGCATGTGCTTTATCCTCTCGGTGCAGCTTTTTTGTTTTACCTTGGAACGTCGTTACTTCAGGGACCAGAGCCGGCTACAAGAAACATGCTCAGGGGAGAGGGCGCGGGGGGATATTTGAAGGGGTTGACGGTAGGTATTACTAATCCATTGCAGATAGGTTGGTGGATCACAGTTGGGCTCCCCTTGTCCTCGCTGTTTGGGTTAGGCTTCGCTGGCGGTTTTTTTTCGGGAATTTTCACATGGCTCGTGTGCTATATCTCGCTCTTGAGCTATTTCAGGCAACGGTTTTTGGCCCTTACGAAATATGTAAGGATAATGTCCGGCCTGATATTGGTTTGCTTCGGAGCCTATTTTTTCTTTAAATTCCTTACTGCAATTGTTTAATAGCAGTCACGTATTTTAGAATCATACCCTTAAATGAGGCCTCGAGAATGGTGACCCGTGCCCTCTGAAGGGAAACCCCATGCAGTATTGGGCAACAGCACTCTAACGTTCGTTTTCGACCGCTATGGAAACATTTTGCACTTGTACTTTCCTCACGTGGGCATGTGGCAGCATATGTCACAGTTTAGAGCGGGCTCCTTCCTTAATGGGAAGTTCAGCTGGTTCCCGCCTCATTCAGACCACGCACACTCGGAGCAATCTTATACTGAAGAATTGGTGCTTAAAACCAACATGGAATTAGAGGGCCTTTCGCTTGAATACAGCGACATAGTCCATCCTCAGAGGAATGTTTTCATCAGGCGTTTTTCCTACAGAGGCGGCTCACAGGGTACCGCTAAGCTCTTCTTCTACAACCGTCTAAATATAAACGAAACTTATTACGGAGAAACGGTATTTTACGACCCCGATAATCACAGTCTTGTCCACTTTAAGAATGGATATTTCTTTTTGATACACTGCGTACCAGATTTTTCAAATTATGCGTGTGGGGAACACACCGTACATGGACTCCTCGGAACTTTTGTCGACGCAGAAGATGGCTCGCTCAGGCGCAGCGAAGTGTCTCACGGTTCCGCCGACTCAACCATCGAGTTAGAGCTTCGGCTTGAAACCGAGTGGAAGAGCGGATACTATGTTTTGATTGCCGGAAGGAGCTTGGATGAAGTAAGCTCGGAACTGAGCTACCTATACTCTAAGGATTTCGCCAAAGTTTTTGAAGAATCTCGGGCCTACTGGTCCTCTTGGGCAAAGCATAGGCCGCGACTTGATTCCGGACTGCCTCAAAAGATAAGGTCAGTCTACATGAGTTCAATGTATGTTCTGGAAAACTCCACGGACGCGGAGGGCGCAGTAATTGCTTCCTTGGATTCAATGAGCGCACGCTTCAGCGGCGACTCCTATGCATATTGCTGGTGGCGTGATGCCGCATATGCGACCATAGCATTCAGCGAAGTTGGGATGTGGAGCTCGGCGCTCAGGTTTCTAAAGTTTGCTGCGAGAAATCAGACGCCTCAAGGGTACTTCTACCACAGGCACCGGGCGGACGGCTCATGGGGATCCACTTGGCACAGAAAACCGTTCATACAGTTGGACCAGACCGCGGCCATGCCTCTCGCCGTGTACGCGTACTACAAGTATTCGAGTGACGTCGCCAGCTTGCTACAACTATGGCCAATGGTAAGAAATTCCGCGAACTTCCTCGTGAGTAGTATGGCAGACGGAAAGCTGGCTCCGTCCTATGACCTTTGGGAAGAAAGCTTCGGGGTGCACGTGTACACCTTGGCGTCCGTTTGCCAGGGGCTTTTCTCTGCAGAGAGAATCGGCGATGCGCTGGGTAAAGACAGGAGAGGATGGTCTGAAACTGCGCGTATACTTCAGAAGCAGCTGTTAGCCGACATTAAAGACGGATTGCCCGCGCGTCTTCTGGGTACCGACGACCGGAGAGTGGACTCTTCCATGTTGTTCCTAATAAACTTCGGACTGCTGTCCCCCACCTCGGCAGAAGGAAGGGCCTTGGTAGCTAACTTGGAGCGTAAACTGTCAAAAGGGGCGGGTATAGCGCGTTATGAGGGAGACACCTACTGGGGGTTTGAGAATCCTTGGATGATATCCACCCTCTGGCTGGCACAGGCGCTTATGGCCGGCGGGCGTTTCGTAGACGCATACAAATACATCGAATGGGTATCTCAGCGCGCGACCTCAACGGGGTTACTGCCTGAGCAGGTCAGCTCTGAAAATTATCGTTCGGCCTCCGTGACACCGTTGACATGGAGTCATGCCACCTTTATTTCTGCAGTGAATGAGTTCACTACCGAGGGTAAAGTGGGCTCTTTAGCACTTGTTTGAATGTTTGGCCCTATCGCAAGCTACGAGTGAAGTAAATCTCTTACTGAAAAACCATCTAGTTTCTCAGCTCACCCTATCGCTGTCACTGCAGCACCTGAGGTTGGATGAAAATGATTGTCAGGCAGTCAAACCACTCAGCTCTCTAGTTGCGGTTTCAACCAAGCCTTAAGTAGTGGCCCTCTGCGGGATGCGTAATGCTTTCCGCCGCGGCCGTGCCGGTTCGTGTGCTTAGCTTGCTTGTAAAATACGGCCCAAAGACAGCCGTGGACGGTCTTACGTTCGAGGTCGGTCGCGGTGAAATCTATGGATTACTTGGACCAAACGGTGCAGGGAAAACTTCGACAATCAAGGCGATGATCGGCCTCGTGGACATGGAGGGAGGTAGCGTGTCAGTATATGGCCGAGACGTACGCAATGAGGCAGTTGAAGTAAAGTCCTTGGTGGGTACCGTGCTCGAAAGTCCGGTACTCTTCGACTCTCTCACTCCAAATGAGTTCTTCGAGTTCGTGGGTTCTGTGAGAAAGCTCAAAGATGAAAGACGTATCAAGGTGCTTGTAGATGCACTGGAGCTCGGAGAATATGTCGACACTCCAATTGCTGCACTCTCCATGGGCAACAAGCAGAAGGTTGCAATGATAACTGCACTGATGCACGAACCGCAACTCCTTATACTTGACGAACCCTTCAACGGTCTGGATGTCAGGTCGGTTGCAATTTTCAAGGATCTGATATTGAACCAGGCAGGAAAGGGAGGAGCAGTCCTATTTTCAACACACATTATGGAGGTCGCCGAACGGATGTGCAGCCGGGTGGGTATAATTGATAAAGGCAAGATGGTCGCAGAAGGCACTGTGGACCAGTTGAAGGCGACCATCAGAGGATCCACGCTTGAGGAGGTATTTCTAAAGGCAACCAACCTAGAGCAAGAAATCAGCGGAATCATCAAGGGTTTGGGTTGAATGGTTCGTGAAAGCCGCATGGCTTCTCGCCCAGAGCTTTCTAACATCTTTTATTTAGAGAGTTGTCCCTGAACCAGTGACAGCAGAGCAGACTGGCAATTCTAAAGCCCAAAGGTCAAAAGTCCAAGACTACGTATATCGCGAAATACTGTTTCAGGGTTACTCTGCGAACAGATTAAGCGGGCTTTCTCCTGCTCATGCAAAGAGTGTAATTCGGAGCTCACAAAATTCCAAAAGGATTTTCGCTGCAATCTACGGATTAATATTCGCAGTTTCGATGCTTGCGACATACGTTAGTGGACCCTCGTTTTATTCGGCAATGCCGATTGTCGCTTTCGTAGGTATATTTCTTTTCGTGTTCGTTTCGGGTGTGCAACTATCCTATGGTGCGTCAGCGGGCCCACAGATACGAGACGCTCTGAATGTGCTCCCGCTTACCAAGGATCAGATTGAGCACTACGCGACCCGTGCCTTCCTTAAGACAATGGACCTGCCGCTCTTGGTCGCGCTTTTCGTGCTTGCGTTTACATCATTTCTTATGGGGGTCAGGGTTGCAATAGCCGGTTTGCTTTCTGCGGTAGCGGCCGTATCACTCGCTCTCTTAGGTATTGCTCTACTAATCAACGTGTTCAGGAGGTACTCCAGATTCAGCCGCGGTGCAAGCCTAGTTCGTGTGCTCGCAATTCTTCCTGTTATACTTCTGTCGGTGACCTCACCAACATTGATTCGCGCTAACTTCAGCTGGCTCGGAAGGTCGCTTCCCTATATACCTATCTTGGACTTCTCAGCGGTGGTTGGAGGGAGTCTGCCAGCGACCATTTTCAGCTTGGTTTATGCGGCCTTGTTCGCGTTGGCCGGCTACTTTTCGTTTAAGCACAGTTCGCTATTGCTCCTATCTCCCTATGTGGGAACGACTAGCAATACAGGAGAATTTTCCGTCACTCTTCGCTCTCCGGTCGTCGCCATAATCAGAAACGATACTAGGCAGCTTTTCAGGTCTCCCAGATTGATAGGAGTGTTTCTGCTGCCTCTAGTGTTTATCGTTCTCCTCCTCGTCTCGGTGGTACAGATTGGGTTGGGGTCGGGGGGCTTGGCATTCGATGTGGGCTATCTTCAGTTCGTGGTTCCTATGGCATTCTCTGTTTCTTATATCCCATATGCCCTGTATTTTTCTGAGCTCAAGGGGTACGCTTACTTTAAGATGCTTCCGATATCCGTGTTTGCCAACATTGGGAGCAAGGTCGTTGTGACTTGCGGGTTCTATGCCGTAGCGGCGACTTTGTTGGTCGTCATACTCTCCCGAATAACGGCAGCAGCGATTTATATACTTCCTGTGTACGCGTTGCTTGCACCGTTACTGGCGTCGACTCTCCTTTCTGCGATCTACTTTTCCTATATGATTCGTCACATGGCGATGGGCGCTACTACCATGCTCATGAATCTGGTCTACAGCATCACAAATGGAATTGTGTTTGTGATCCCTGTTGCATCCTATTACGTGGCACTTCTAATGGGATTGGGCGGATTGCGAGAGCTTGAGGTACTTCTGTCAGTCTCGATGTTTGAGATAGCCGCACTTGGGCTAATGGCCCGCCACCTGATTCGATAGTCAGTGTGGGTCACCGAAAAAAGGTAACCGCAGGGGCGTTCGGCGGCGAAAGCCATTTTTAAACATCTACCGTAGACAGCTATCCTTTACTCCGTTCTGGCGGTGGTAACCAGTCGAACACTGCTTGCTCATCCTCCGGGAACTGAGCTGGAAGCGAGATGTTTTACCGCCCAGTTTATCACAAACGAACTGGAAGGCCTATGTGCTCTAGCTGTGAGAGGATGACGCAATGTTATATTAGCAGGCAGGCGTGTGCTGTGGTGATATGGTAGAGCACTCTTCTGAGTGGTTGCTTACCAATGTCTATGGCGGCTACGCATCAGGTACCCTTTCAGGGATTAATACTCGAACCTATCATGGGTTACTCAATTCCGCCTCGATAACAGGAGGAGACCGTTTCCAGTTACTGAACACGCTGGAAGAATATGTTCGCTTTGGATCTGATGTATTTGCAATTTCTAGCCACAGATACAAGGACGTAACATACCCCGACGGATTAACCAGATTACTCGCGTCGGAGTGGTCAGATGGCAGAGTATGGTGGCTTTACCTGGTTGCCGGGTGTCACATCCTTAGGGAGATTGAGTTCAGCCGTGAATCTGAGAGAATTCAGATCAAATACTCGTCTCAAAACGATTTTGAGATAAATCTCCGCCCGTTGCTTAGCTTCAGAACGCATCACGGCACTCGGTTTTGGGCCCCCTCTAAATTCAAGACGGAACGCGGTGAGTCGATTAGGATATTAGAAGAAGGGGGTTGGCCAGGATCCCTCAAATTATCCTTTGGAGGAGCGAGCTTCACTCCTAATCCAGTATGGTATTATAATTTTCTATACGAAGAAGAGGTGGAGCGAGGAGGAAACGCTACGGAGGATCTGTATAGCCCAGGAGAATTCACGCATTCCGGCAAGGAGGCAAAGTTTGTAGCAGAAGTCGAGCCACCGGCCCCCCCTTTGGAACTTA
>JAKAWJ010000016.1 GCA_021817005.1 archaeon
TCCTGTTCCTCTGTCTGCCCCTTGTCTCTCTCAGCTTCTTCGCCCTCTTCTGAGGGTTCTTGACGTGCCTCTGAAGCATCATCCTCCTCCTCGAGAAATCGTTCTGTATTCGCACTATCTCCTTCAATGACCGTGTCTCTATACCTTCCAGAGCAGGATGGCTCCCTATACTTGCCGAGGTCGAGTCGACACTGTCGAAGTTCAGGTCCTGTGCCACGAGCTTTCTACCGAGTGGTTTCTCCTTCACACCTCCCACGACGAACGCCAGGCAAACCTTCGTGTCTGTGATGAGGAGCTCGGACGCTCTCCCTTCCTTCGAGTACTCCTCGTAATGCTTGTTCGATGAATTGATCGGGAGCCAGACATACTCGTTGGGCTGGAGAGTAATCCTCAACTGCCCTTCGACGATCCTGAACAGCTCGCCGTCTATCCTCATCGCCAATTTCTTCACCTTGGGAATCCTAAGCTCGTGATGGCTCCTCCTGTAGGACCTCAGCATCGCTACAGCCGTCCTGCAGACCGGGTTGATGTGGTGCCTCGCATAGTCGTATCTGGAGTAGAACCATTCCCTGACCTCTCTTCTCAGTTGTATGGGAGACGGTATCCTGCGTTTCTCGTCCCTCACAGTCATCCTATAAGCAACCTGAAGCGCATACCTGACCGCATCCTGCATGTCCCTGAGATACAGCAGCGCTTGTTCTGGCTGCTCCCATCCCCACACAACGGTCCTCTTTTCACCGCTGGACTTCCAGGGATGGGTCACTGCGACGACGTCACCTCCCTGACGCTCTGTAACAGCTTCCTTGTCTTGTGGCTCCTCAGACCGTAGAGCTTAGCGGAGAAGGACGTGGTTATTGCGATCAGGTCCTGCACCAGCTCCTCCTGTGGTGAGGTGGCCTCTCTGCTATTAACGACAACTATCTCCGTCCCATGCTTCGCGCACACCCACGACAGGAGGTCGAACCCGAACCTGGCTAGCCTGTCTTCGTAGGTCACGTAAATCTTCGAGACCTTCCTGCTGAGCACGTCGTCGAGCAACCTCAGGAGATCCTTCCTCTTGAAGTTCAGCCCCGACCTGATGTCCGAGTATACCTCTGCTTCGGGCGCTCTTGCCTTCAATACCTTGACCTGACTGTCCAGGTCCGATCTTTGGTCATGCGAGGACACCCTGGCGTAAGCCGCTTCCTTTCTTTGTTCGACGATGTTCATCAGGCGTCTGATCTCCGATTCAGGCACCCTCCTCCTTCCAGTCGGGAGCCTCAGACACTTGATTCTCCCCTGCCTGTCCCAGACCTGTATCGTGTGGGTGGTCACCCCGAGCATCTCCCCCGCTTTCTTCGGGCTGTAGCTGCGCTCCAAGTTGCTTTGATATCTAAATATACATTAATATATGTTTTTCCTTAGCTGTCGTTTCCCCTCAGCCCGGCCGCAGAAGGCATCCATGCATCCATCCATCCATCCATCCATCCATCCATCCATCCATCCATCCATCCATCCGCCCTCTTCACTCCGCTTCTTCCAGGTTCCCCGCAAGGAGCCGTTTCGCCCTGGTGACCTTCGCCAGTGCCTCCTCCACTTTGGCCTCGAGCCGGTCCTGGCGCACGCGGGAAAGCATGTATGCTTCCTTGAGCTCGTCCACCTGGCGCTGGAGCGCGGCCCTGGACTCTTCGACCTTCCGCTCGGCCTCCTCCTCGGCCTGCAGCGCGCGGTCTATGCACAGCGCGTGCTGGAACTTCAGGTATTCCCGCTCGAGTTCCGGTCCGAAGTCCGTATAGGAATCGGCGAGCCCCAGGGCGTGGCCCATCAGTTTCTCCACGAACAGGGTCTTCATTCCGGCCCACTCAAGCCGCGTCTTGAAGAACCGGCGGAACCCGTGGGACGACTTGAACTCCCTTGAGCCGCCCCCCAGGCCGTGCCTCCCCCATCTGCGGTAGAGCCAGGTCTTCACGCTCGTGCCGCCGCTCCTTGCGACCCGTCTTCCCGGGGCCCGCGGGTTCACCGGGTTCCGGAGGAGAGGGCCTTCGGGTCCGAGCTTCTCGCCGTCCCTTTTCCTTTCCTTGAGGTACGCCCCGAAAAGCTTTATGCATTCGCTCGAGACGAAGGTAGTGTACTCCTCCGGCTCGCCCCTGTAGACGGTGAGTTCTCCGATTCCGGACGGGCGCGGGACAAGGTCGCGCATGGAGAGCCAGTCCCATGCGCCGACCCTTATTCCGCTCGAAGCCATGAGCGATATAATGAACTTCCCCCGGACATCGGAAGTCTCGAAGAGCGTGCGCAGCTCTTCCAGGCTGACAGCCCTCTTCTTCGTGCGGCCCCCGGGTGGGATGCTCTTCACTACCCTGCGCCAGTTGAGCTGCACGTTCCTGGAATCGCAGAACGCCTTAACGGCTGCGACCCTGAGTCGCAGCGAGCTGGAGGACAGCCTCTCCCTGTTCGCGGCCGCCCACCGCAGCAGGAACGACTCCTTCCCGGCCGGGTCCAGTGCAAGGAAAGAGTCGACGTCGCCGAGCACGTCCCTTATGGCGAAGGCGTAAACCTGCCTGGTGTTCCGGTTGCTCAGGGTCGCGACAAACTCTGACAGCGCCACGGACGACAATGCCAGTGGCCTAATACTTTCAGTTGCCATGCGGATGTATTGAGAGATATTTTGAGAGCATTTTTTCTCTCAAGCCAGCATCGGGCGAATAACCCTCGGGAAGATTCGCCGGTTGACCTGTAGGAGCACCCTTGGGCGTGTCTCCACCTGCAAGCTGTTCCTTCGTGCTTTCGATTAAACGGCTCAGGGCGGCAACCATTGCGTCGCATCCCGAGAGCCTCATTGAGAGAATTTTGTTATCTCTGTAAAGATCATAGTTCTGAAACTTGAGAGAGGCAATCTCGCCATCTTTTGCTATGAGAAGTCTCACGACTTCCTGCTCTGAAAGCTCGGAGAATTTTCGATTCAGGGGTTCTGAAAGGAAACGAAGTAGGTGATGAAGAAGCTCGGGAGTTGACAAGGAATACATTTCCGCCATAGCCTTGACTTTGGACGCCTCATCCTCGTCGAGTTCCACCTTCAGCTCAACAATCTTGCTACTTTTCGTCGAATCCATTCTCTAGCCAGCTCGACTGGTTATAGTAGGAATCGTCAGCCGTCTTTGAAAAGACGGCGGTTTGGCGCAGTGTCAGGGCCAGGCGGATTCCATCGCGCATCCTTCTTTACTAATTTTCCAATATTAGCTTTTCGTAGCAACCTCTCTTTCGAGAAAAACTCGCCAAACCGCCTGCGAGGACAAATGGTACGCGGGCCCTGGTGCTCCATGAACAAAGAAATCACAAACTACCTGTTCGGAATTCGGGATGAATAAGGTTGGATTGTGTTCCCCGAAAACGTACCAGCTGGATGCCTGTCAGGCCAGTCAAGTAGATATAGGCCGCGAACGCTTTAAGCAGGCTTCAGTAGGTTCTCCATTATCGATTACTCTTACCAAATTCGCGCGATTGTCTCGGAAAGGATGGGCGTTTGAGGCGGCTCCATGAAGCTTGTTTTAATTGAGTCCGCCCAGTTTCTGCCTCCTTGTGGGGAACCTCCCAATCCGAAAGGCTCTTCTTGCACGAGCCCTTTTAAATGCCTGAACATTCCTCGCGTTCGAATGAACTCGGTTGGGAAAAGGTCGCCCTATTTCGCGTGATTTAGCGAACCTCTCAAATCAGACCTCCCCAAGCCCCCCGTGGCTGTCCCATGCAAGAACTATTCGCTCGCGCTCTCTTGCTTGCGCTTAGCACAGTAGCATTGGGAGCATGGATCATACTCGCTCAGAGATTCACATCCGGCCTCAGGGCAGCTCCCAAGTTGACGGGGACCGCCTTAGCCCGCGAGATGGGCGGAGTTACGGCAGTTGTACCAGCTAGAAACGAAGAGACGAGAATAAGTCGCTGCATTCAGTCCTTGCTTGCCCAGCCTGAAATCGGCCACATTGTTGTGGTTGACGATTCATCAACTGACGGTACCGCGTCCGCGGTAAAAAAGTTTCAGGACCACCGGATTCAACTATTGAGCGCATCGCCGCCGCCCGGGTGGACAGGAAAATCATTTGCATGTTACTTGGGGGCATCGCACTCGCAGTCCGACCTGCTACTCTTCGTTGACGCTGACACCATTCTAGCGCGAGGTGCGGTTTCCAGCGCTTTGGCGCTCATGCGCAGTCGCAACCTCTCCGCCGTTTCTGCGGTTGGAGAGCTGAGATGCACAACCCTTTGGGACAAAGTGGCCACCCCTTTCATGTTCGGCCTGCTCAACTCTTTCATTAAAATGAGCGATGTGGGTCGACCCGACAGGCGCGCAGGTTATCTTTACGGAAGTTTCATTTTAGTTTCCGCGCGGGCCTACAACGATATAGGCGGGCACAAGAGCGTGTGCTCCGAACTGGTTGAAGATCGAGCTCTGGGGAGGCTCCTTAAGGACAGAGGCCACAGAATCGAAATTGCGAGAGCGGGAAAGCTGGTATCAGCCGAGTGGGCACCCGGCTTCCGCAAGAGTTTGAATGCGCTCGGAAGAATATCGATTCAACCTCTCAAGAGGAATCGGAAGTACGGCCTTGGATTTGTCTTTGCTCTGACAATGCTTTTCACTCTGCCTTTCGCTGCATTAGTGGGGGTATTCGCCTCTGGCGCCTATTTCCGGCTTTTGTTTGCAATAATTGCCGGAGGTTCGTTCGTGTGCACGCTAACCATGTGCATAATATCGGCACAACTGATTGGAAGCTCGACGCTTCGCAGTCTGCTCTTCCCTCTTCCCGAGATTGTTATAGCCACCGTCTTCTGGGCTACTCTCCTCCGGCCACCGCGGTCGTCTAGGATAATATGGAACGAGCGTATCTATCAGGGAATTGAAAGATAGATTCAGGGCTGCACTCACGGCTTGCAGGCTCGCGCAAGCTGTCTGGGTATAGATGAATCCTGATTGGATTTTTGTCACGCCTGAATTATTAATCACGTCTGCATCGAGCGGAAAGGAGAAGAAGCCTCAAATCATGGTGCGAGAGTGACATTTGGATGCAGTTGAAAGCAGAAGATCTCTATCAACTGGTAATGCACTCTGACCCGAGGTTCAGTGCAAGAGGGGACGTTGCATTCATCAGGACTTCGATAGATAAGGACGGTGACAAATATCGTTCTGACATCTATCTCCTCCGCAGAGGACGAATTCAGCAGCTCACTCGCTCGGGTGGTTCAGTGAGCTCGCTTGCCTGGTCTCCGAGTGGTCGAAAGTTGGGCTACGTACACACCGAAAAGACTTCGGGTAAGCCCGTAACAACCCTGCGGATACTGGCTCTCTATGGGGGAGAACCTGAGACTATTGTCAGGGAAGAAGGTCTGAGAATTGCGGGACCTACGTGGCTCGATGAGAACACTTTGATCATTTCAAAGCAGATAAAGGAAGCCGGAGAAGGCGACTCAAAGAAGATACGAAAGATAAGGTACAGGATGGACGCTGAGGGCTATTTCCACGACAAGCAGATGCACTTGTTCAGGGTTAGCACTAGAACGCGGAAAACCAGGCAGCTCACGAACGGAGCGTATGATGTCACGAGTTTCGATATAGACAGGAACTCGGCTAGGGCGGTCTTTGCCGCGAATATGGAGTCCGACGCCGAAACTTCTGTAGTCAAGCACATCTATGAGGTGGCTCTTAGTGGCGGAACCGTACGCAGGCTGCTCGAATGGAAGGGTCCGATAACGTCCCTACGTTTGTCGCACGACGGCCAGCGGCTAGCATTTATCGGTCACGACCTGGCAAAGGGAATTTCGACCAATACCAAGCTCTACCTGCTCCCAGCGACGGGAGCAAGTTCCCCGGAGCCGCTCACCCAGTCCCTCGACAGGTCGCTTGAAAACTCTCTCAATACAGACTCCCGAGCGAGAGGGGTGGACCCCAGCCCAGTTTGGAGCAGTGATGACAGCCGTGTGTACTATATATACACTGATGGGCAAGCTTCCAGACTGGGATACTACTCCTTCAGCAGCGGCTCAACTGGAGTGGTGGATACCGGTGAACTCGCGGTCGAGGGCTATGATGCACGTCTGGGCAAGATTTGCTTTACGGCGATGGCCTGGGACCATCCGGCTGAGCTCTTCTCGATTGAAGAAGGAAATGGGGCGGTCGAGCGTATTACGACAGAGGCGTCGGAATCCGTATCCAAGTTCGGCCTAAAGAGGCCCGAACATGTGCGTTTCGTGGCAAGTGACGGAGCAGAGCTGGACGGCTGGTTTCTTGCCTCGAGCGCCCAGCCCACAAAGGGAACAGTTCTAGAGATTCACGGAGGACCCAGGACTGCATATGGAGAACTTTTCATGTTTGAATTCCACTATCTTGCATCATCAGGTTACAATGTGATGTTCTGCAACCCGAGAGGTAGTTCCGGATACGGACAGGATTTCGCTTCAGCGGTGGTCGGGCACTACGGAGAGCGTGATTACAGGGACATTATGGAATTCGTAAGCTATATGGTCTCAGCGAGATCGCTGGATGCGTCAAAACTCTATGTCACTGGCGGCTCATATGGCGGCTTCATGACAAACTGGATTGTGGGACACTCGGATATATTCAGGGCCGCAGTAACCCAGCGGTCAATTTCAAACTGGATTAGCTTTCATGGAACAAGCGATATCGGTTTCACGTTCGGCCCAGATCAGATAGGCGGAAGGCCATGGGAAGACTACCAGAAGCTCTGGGACAAATCACCCTTAAAATATGTGCAGAACGTAAAGACGCCAATACTAATTCACCATGCGGAGCAGGACTACCGCTGCCCGATTGAGCAAGGTGAGCAGTTCTTTACCGCTCTACGGCAGCTTGGAAAAGAGGCCGAGTTCGTGTCTGTGCCAGAAGAAAGCCACGAACTTTCTAGGTCGGGCAAACCGAGCAGAAGGGTTTCACGCCTGAAAGATATTTCAGGATGGTTTGATTCGCACTAGCGCCGAATACACGGCTGGAACGCGGAACATGGCTGAACAAAACATCGAACGGCGAATTCTGTTGCCAGCCGCGTGAACGGAGGGAGCAGAACAAGGCAAGTTCGTGCTTATCTGGACCCTCATTATGGAATGAACGCGAAAGAAGTTTGTGCAGAATGTTTGGAATTCAGGGGAAAGCGAAACTTGCCTCTGACCTGCAGGAATCCCTTATGCGGGCTGCGGCCGGGGACAGGCTCTCCTCCAGTAAAAACGTGCAGCACAAGGATGGGTGGGGAGGGGTGTGGCTGTCCGGTGAAGAGCAAAAGTATTACAGAACTACCAGGCCGATTTTCGAAGACCAAAGTGCCAGAAATTTTTTTGATTCGAAGTCGGTCACCATCTGGGGACTCTCCCATGCAAGGGCTGCCGCTAAAGGCGAGCCGATTCGCAACCCACTTGACTCGCACCCGTTCGCGGTCCACTGCGGTGAGGACCTTCTATACATCACGCACAACGGTCACATCGCGAAGGAGAGAATCTCAAGCTCTTTAGGGATTGACCCGCTTCACCTGAACGACACGGAGGTCTTTGCGCTACTCGTGGCGAACATGGAAGGCGACGTTCAAACTAGGCTTGAGAGAGCCACCCGTGCGGTTAGTGAGAGTGGAGGGGACCAGGGAGGACTGAATCTACTGGCACTGAGAGTGTCCCATGACGGAACTACTGATATACGCTTTTACTCGGACTTCCCTGATAGTGATAAGGAGCTTTACTACTCGCTCTACGTAGCCAGATTTGAAAACGGCGCAGCGGTCATGTCCTCTACCGTGGCCCTTGAAGCCGGTCTGATTGGAGCCCATGGTGAGGTGCTAAATCCAAATCTGGAAAAAGTGCCTCTGCGACAATGGTACAAACTCTAGCACTATCAGGGCAAACTAGATTGCGCTGTTGGTCGAGCAGATTACCCCTCTTGCCAATCGGAGTTAGGCCGGAGACAGCAGCTTTGTCTCCTCTTCCTTGCGTTCAAGTCTTGCCAGCCTGTTATCTATCCTAGTGACCTGAGCAGTAAGAAACTTCCTGTAGTAACCGAGGAAGTCGCGCTGTTCTATCAGGGTCCTCCTGTCGATACCGTCGGCTAGTTCCCTGACCGATTTCGCGGTATCTGTGAATGCGTCCCCTAGTGCGCGCGCGAACCGGGGTGTCACTGTATCAACCGACCTTTCCAGTCCATTTCCTAGTGCGCCCGCGAGTTTGAAGAACCCATCTGCAAGAAGCTTTGCGTGCTCTTTCAATCCCGAAGCATCGCGTTCGCGCTGCTGGGCTTCCTGTTCTTCGGACATTGCAGCTCAGTATATGCTTCCCGTGCGTCTTATTAACTTTTTCACTAGTTCATATGTAGTATCAATGGCCTCTCTTCTTTACGTACCATTCCAGTTCCTTTTCTACAAGCATCTTGTATGAGAGAACCTTGTCTGCTTGGCTCGGAGCTATCTTACGGTCGGCGAGGGCCCTATCGCAACTTCTCACGTATTCCCTAAAGCGTTTTATGGTGTCTTCGTTATACTCTGAGCGCTTGAGGGTAGAGAGATTTGCGGTGTACTCTGTCTCAAGCATTTTCACGAGCTGACCTATTGTTGACCCTCTGAACACATGGACAAAGTTCAGAGCGGATTAATAAAGAATGTTGAGTGTGGTCAAGCTCGTCTACATGGTAGAGTCCGCGGAACAGATTGGTGCGAGTGCAACGAGAGCCTGATGAATTTGGGCCGGTGGATTACTCGCATGGAAGATTCTAATTGCTAGGATTCGCCTGAGAAGTGTCAGGGTTCTACAAGGCAGGAGCCGCGCTGCAGCTTAATTCCAGTAGTCTGCCCGCTCAACAATGCTACTACCACAACGCGGTCCGCCATGCCCACTAGTAGACCATTGATTCTCCTCTGTGAAAGGCTCCGCTGCAAGGAAAAGTCGACAGTTTTTATATTCGATTACGGATAAAGCTAAGCTGGAATTATTTTGATTGTAGAGGACAAACAGCCTTGTAACATCTCGGGAAATGGTTTGGAGATAGACGGACTCAGTCTCACCACTCTGGCAGACCGTTTCGGGACCCCTCTCTACGTCACTTCCGAAAGAAGGTTAAGAGAAAACTACAGGAGACTTGCCGAAGCATTCTCCAGCTCCAAGGATGGAGTAAAAATCAACTACGCAGTAAAGGCAAACTCTAATCCCGCAGTTATTTCAGTCCTCAGACAGGAGGGTGCTGGTGCAGACGTATCCTCCATTGGCGAGCTTCTTGTGGCGAGGTCCGCAGGTCTATCACCGGAAAAAATCCTCTTCTCGGCGAACTTCGCTCCGAAATCTGAGCTAGAGTATGCCGCCTTATCCGGAGCAACTCTGAATTTTGACAGTCTAGACCAGTTCCTCAAGGTCGCGGATCTGTGCGCCTCTTCGACGGTATCATTTCGTATCAATCCCGGTGAGGGTAAGGGGGAGTATCCAGGGATTACCACGGCGGGGAAGGATGCGAAATTCGGTATTCCTGCAGACAGGGCTGCTGAGGCCTATGCGAGAGCCAAAGCTGCGGGTGTCAAGAAGTTTGGGATACACATGATGACCGGATCAAATGTGCTAGATGAGACCTACCTGCCACGCATGACTTCGATTCTGCTGGAGATCGCTTCAAGAATTTGTAAGGGAGTCGCACTGAGATTTGACTTTGTTGACCTTGGGGGCGGACTGGGAGTACCGTACCACGCCGACCAGCCTCCCTTGGATATTGTCAAGGTTGGACGTCAGGTGGTTGACGTGTTCTCGTCCAAGTGCGAGGAGTATGAGCTGGGCAATCCTGTGCTTACCCTGGAACCCGGCAGATATCTTGTGGCCGATACCACTGTGCTTCTGGGACGGGTCAATTCCATCAAAAGATACGAGAAAGTGTTCATAGGCACTGAAGTTGGAATGAATCAGTTATTGCGACCGGCGCTATACGGTGCGTATCACGAGGTAGCTATCGCTAATAGGCCAGGCGAGATGAGATCGCTAAAAGCTGACCTAGTTGGGCAAATTTGTGAAAATACCGATATACTTGCGAGAGACAGAAACCTTCCCCCCGTGGAGGAAGGCGACATAGTGGTGTTTTATGACTGCGGGGCATACGGCTATTCAATGAGCAACAACTATAACGGCAGACCAAGAGCCGCAGAAGTAATCGTTTCTCCTCAGGGTCGTGCCCATTTGACTAGGCAACGAGAAGACAATTCCGAATTGACGAGAGGAACGATAGTTCCTTCGCATCTGTTACGTTGACAGTCGTGAATCCTAGGTAGATAGCGGAGCCGCACACACATCGCAACTTATGCCGAGACAGTGGCGGCAGGGCCGTTTGCCGGGGGGGGAGTTTTCGTAAAAGAGGAGAGATGAAGTCAATTCCCACAGTTTCCGAAAAGGTGAAGAAGCGCACATCACGGAGTTCAGCGTAGAGAGATGCACTAGATGCAGTAACCGCAGGAACCGCTTCGAACCTGAAATTGTAGCGGCTATGGAAAGCTGGCTCGAAGACAATTTAAGTATAGGGCACCATCCGTAACCGAGTCCCGTGAAGGTCGCAATCGGCGGAATAGACGGATACATAGGATGGGCTCTTGCGATTCACCTAGTGCGTAAAGGGCATACCGTCTCGGGAATTGACAGTCTGATTACCAGAAAGAGAGTAGAGGAGGTCGGCTCTTGGTCTGCCACACCTATTCTAGAGCCCAAAGCTAGGGTTATGGCGGCAGAGGAAATTTTTGGTTCGAGAATCGAGTATGTAGAGGGAGACCTCACTGACTATGACACAGTGGAATCGTTTCTGGAGGCTACAAAGCCGGATGCTTTCGTGCACCTGGCGGAGCAGAGATCAGCCCCGTATTCGATGATAGACGTAAGGCACGCTGTGGAGACCCAGGTTACCAACATAACAAGCAGCCTTAACCTCGTTTACGCAATACGGGCGAGGTGTCCTGGAATCCACTTAGTCAAAATGGGAACTATGGGGGAGTACGGGACGCCAGCGATTGATATCCCAGAAGGTTTCTTTGAAATTGAGTATCACGGGAGAAGGGACCGCCTTCCTTTCCCCCGTATGGCCGGCAGCTGGTATCACTGGTCGAAGGTGCACGACAGCGGCAATATGATGTTTGCAAACAAAATCTGGGGTCTCCAAATTACTGATGTCATGCAAGGAGTGGTCTACGGCACACGCACGCCCGACATTACGGACGAAAGGCTGCTCACCCGTTTTGATTTTGATGAAACTTGGGGCACCGCACTCAACCGCTTCTGTGCCCAGTCAGTGCTCGGCATTCCGATGACAGTCTACGGAAAGGGGGGACAGACAAGGGGTTACATCAGTCTCGCGGATAGTGTGCAGTGCCTCCGAATAGCAATTGAGAATCCACCGAAAAAGGGGGAATACAGGGTGCTTAACCAGTTTGATGAATCTTACTCAGTGCGGACGCTCGCCAGACTTGTGTTTGACGTAGCCAAAATAAAGGGTTTGGAGCCTTCGATAGCAAATGTCTCAAACCCTAGGGTCGAAGAGGAGGAGCACTACTATAACCCAGCGCACGAATCTCTCACGAAGCTCGGCTACAGAAAGACCAGAACGCTCGAAGCTGAACTAGGAACGATAATGGACGATCTCAAGCGCTACAGGCAAAGGCTCCAGGCGAAGAGGGAGGTCATTTTGCCCAGGACTGACTGGCGTGAGCCGGAGAACCTTCTACGCTGAGCCGGGAAATTTCGAGTGAACGTAGATAGTTCTCTGGACTGCCAACGCTCAACCATTTGTGCTTGGGTTCGTCGAGTTCAACGGCGTAGACTGTCTTTCCCGTGCGGACCATTTCCATCACTCCGTCAGTCAGCTCGATCTCGCCAGTCCTGCCGGGTCGAACACCTGCAAGCGCGTCCATCAGTACACTGCCAAACGCGTAGACCGCGGTAAGCCCGTGGTTAGAAGGAGGATTTTCAGGTTTCTCAACCAAATAGTTTACTCTGAGCAACTCCTCTCCTCCCTTGACTTCATGAGTTCCTGAGACGACTCCGTAGGCCCTGGGGTTCTCGACGACTCTGGTCAGCACGGTTGCGGAGGGTGCAAGAGTAGTGTGCACTCTGAGCAATCTTTCGAGAGCCGGGACACCGTTTAGGAGATAACCATCGCCAGCGTGTAGAAGAAAGCTATCTCCTGATACAAACTTCCGTGCCTTGAGTACCGCATCACCGAATCCGTTGGGCAGGATCTGTTTCACAAACTCAATGTTTACATCCGCAAGAATCCGTCTCAACTCTTCCAGCTCTACAGAGTATTTGCTGGCGCCTATGAGGTACTTTATATATGAAGGTTCCAGTGTGAAATAATCCTTTACCATGTGTTCGCTCTTGCGTACAACAATACAGAAGGACCTGATTCCAACTCTGTAAAGCTCCTCGAGAATCAGGTGAATTACTGGCTTGAGTGATATCTGTCCATCAGGGCCGCGGGTGACTAGCGGGAGCATCTCTTTGCGAATCCCCCGCGTCAAGGGTAGCATTCGGGAACCCTCTCCGGCAGCCGTGATGACGCACTTTTCAATCTTCAACTCTCGCGGTCACTACCACCGATATTTTGAAGCTGGGGGATCGATTGTTTGGTTTGCTTTTATGCATTATGAACCCAGAGTAGCAGTGGCTCTCACATAACTCGCTTAGGGTTCGTATCAGCCGAAATCCTAAGGTTACTGGGGAAGCTCGTAAATGCCGAACAGACGAAACATATATGCCTGGCTCATGCGGCAATTAGGCATCGGATAATAGACCGACGGGCGTAGACTTACATCCTCGCTACCGGCCGAAAAGCGGCGCACCGGTCAGTTGGACAAACCGGCGCGTGATGTGCGATGCGCCTTGCTAAGCCAGAGAATACACCGCTTCTGCAGCGTCTCAGGACGGCCGACCCTGCCTCGCAGGATCTCAGTTCTGGGTGACGTGTCAAGCGTGGAACGCCAATCTGGGATGGCCATTCAGAGTAGCTGGAACAGAAACGACAGACACTAATTCGGGTGAGCACATCTATTTCTTTAAGGAATAGAACCCCTGAGGTATATGTGGATTGAAAGCGTCAGTTACTGTCAGGTTTGCGAGAGTGGATGACAGGTCTTCCATACTCCGGCTGGTAGAGCATACGTGGGACTGGGGCGACTACATCCCGGAAGTGCTCGACGAATGGCTCAGTGGGAGCGATAGCAGACTGTTCGTAGGCGAGCTGGATTCAGAGATTGTGGCGCTGACACATCTATCTATCTGCGAGGATAGAGTTGGCTGGCTGGAGGGCCTCAGAGTGAAAGAGGGCCTCAGAAACCGCGGGATTGCGACTTTGGTTGCCCAGCATATAGCTGAATATGCAAGGTCGGAGGGAATCCACAAACTGAGAATGATGATTTACAGCGACAATTACGCGTCGATTCGGCATGCGAAAAAGTCAGGATTCAGCGTAAGGGGAACATTCAGGCGCGTTCGTTTTCGAGGAATTCTCCCAACGAACCCAGTATCTTTCCACAAAACCGCGCAGTGGGACTCCGTATCTGCGGGTGTCTTGAGAGATTATAGTGGCCTGTTCTATTCTTCTTGGAAATGGCTCGACCTCGATCAAGCCAGCTTTGAAAGCTTGGCTGCCTCCGGGAAAGTTCTCTCTTATGGCAAAGATGTACTGATTCATTCTTCGGATTACGTCGACAAGGATGCCTCACGCATTGCAGAAATCGGCTTTACATCGTCCATGGACGTGAATCTGGCAGGGAGTCTGGCCTCCAACCTTGCGAAATCCGGATGTCAGGTTGTAGAGTTTGTGATACCTTCGACTTGGAACTTTTCTCACGAATGGTTCAGCGAAGACGACAAAGATAAAGGGATACGACATGAACAGCTGGTCTTTGAACGTGAGCTCTAGTTTTTGAAAAATTTGGACCGCTTTAATTTCAGGCCGACTTTCGCACCTATCGCAGGCGAGAAGCCGGTCTCAACGTCCGCCCACCAGGAGTCTCCGCTAACTCTCGCCCGGAAGCCTGCCGGAGAATTTTGCACTGCGTCCACTTCTGCGTGGAGCTCGGCAAGCGCGGGTTCAGTGAGTTCTGCCTCTTGGGGTAGGAAGCAAAGCCTGCCACCGTTATAGGGAACTGAATTGTATCCCATGAACCAGGCTACAAATTCGTTTGCGGGGTTATCCACTACACCGCGTGCCGTCCCCTCCTGCTCAAGAGCGCCATCATTGATAACTGCGAGGTGGTCGGCCAATCCGAGCGCTTCGACGTGGTCATGAGTAACGTGAATCACGGTGAGTTTCTGCTGCTGCTGGATGTGTTTTACTTCCCACCGGAGCGAGTCCCTTAGCCTCGCATCGAGGCTAGAAAACGGCTCATCCAGTAGAAGCAGCCTAGGATTCGGCGCTAGCGCGCGAGCGAGGGCAACCCTTTGTTGCTGGCCCCCGCTGAGCTCGCCTGGTTTGGAGTCCAGACGACTGTCAATCCCCATCAGTTTCGCAACTTCCTTTACTCTTTCCTCTATTTCCGCGCGAGGAACTTTTCTAACCTGAAGCCCGAACGCGATATTCCCGGCTACTGTCATATTAGGAAACAGCGCAAGTGATTGAAATACCATCCCGATGTTTCGCTTTTCAGGGGGTTCATGGACTGGCTTTCCGTCGAAAAGCACCTTTCCGCTGAGTGGTTCCTCTAGGCCGGCGACCAGCCTGAGTAGTGTGCTCTTTCCGCTTCCAGACGGCCCCACGACGACGGTAATCTTGCCGTCAGGAGCTAGCATGTTAAGGCCGTTCAAGGCTGAAATATGTCCGTATTTCATGGAGACGTTCTGAAGCCTGACTTCCAAGTCAATCACTGAACCTGAGAATCAAAAAGTAAGCGCCCACAGTTATGAAGATAAGCATCGCGGCAAGCGCGGCTGCTGCGCGAAATAATCTGAGACCGAGTAGGGCGTATATCGCGAGAGGGATGGTTGTATAGGCGGGAGTGTAAAGGACTGAAGTTGCGGCAAATTCTCCGATTCCAATTGCAAACGCTATTACTACAGAGCTGACCAACGCCCCTCGAGCGCTAGGGAGCTCAACCTCTAGCAGCGTTGACAGTTTCCCTGCACCCAAGAGAGCGCTAGCAGACGCAAGATTCCTAGGTAGCGGCTCCAGGCCGTTCGAGAGAAAACGTAACGAGACGGGCAGGGCGACCGCGCACTGAGCAAACACGATGGTGGGCCATACTAGGTCGAACACAGCGAATCCGCTCAAAGCTAAGTATATCGCAAGTCCAATCGTAACTGGCGACACAGCGACTGGAAGCACAAGCGCCAAGTTGTAAAGTCTGGATGTCTCCTGACGCGCGCTGCCTAGCATATAGTGCACGGCGCCGACCGAAAGGAAGAATGTGACTCCGGATGCGAGCGCCGCGAACGTGATCGAATTAATAGCCACTCTGTCTACAGAGACACCGAGCCTCTCTGCGGTCGCAGGCTGGAAAAGCAATGCGAACCCGCGTCCGTCGTTTGCTAAGGCAGATATGACTACTGCAAAGAGCGGGTAATCCTCGAATACAAGGTATGCTAGCAAAAACAGAGAGGCACAAAGCCTTGCTCTTTTCGAGCTGGCTGACCAAGGCGCGCTCGAGTTCGCGGCTCTAAAGTCTGGTGTGAGTCTGGTTTTCCCAGGAAAAATGGCCAGACTGATTGCGACTATCGGAAGTATTTGTATTATGGCCAAAGCCGTCGCGGTCGCTGGGCTGAAGAGTATCCTCTGGTATGTGTATATTGCCACTTCTGAGGTATAATGCGAAGGGCCCCCGATAGTCAGCGGAATTACGAAGCCCAAAAAAGAATAGACGAATGCAAAAAACGCACCCCCGCCAGCCGCCCCAAGGGTGCTAGGAATGATTATCCTTCTAACTACTTCCAGCGAGGAAGCACCGGAAGTCCTCGCAGCCTGCACCACCTCGCCTGAACCAGCAGAAAGCTTTGCTGCAATAAATAGTGCAACCAGCGGCGAATTGAAAAGTGCGTTGACGGCAATTATTCCGCTGAGGCCGTGAGACAATCCCTGTAGTGGGCTATGTGCAGGATATCCCAAGAGGAATCCCGCGGCCACTGCGACAGACGGAAGCATGAATGGCAAGAGAATTGCTGAAGTGTAGGCTGCTCTTCCTCTGAAAGAGAGGAGTCCGAGCACGATCCCCACAGGATAGCCCATGGCGAGGGCGGCAACCGAGCTGAGCACCCCCTGAAGTAGTGACTGCAAGAGCGAATCTACTACAAACCCCTGCATTAGTGTGTGCCCCAGAATCTGGGGGCGAAATGCACCCGTGGACAGGGCCGAGGCGGCAAATGGCCCATATACAATCAAAACCTCGTAGATCACGGGGGTCGAGCCAGCTAACACGGTTGCAAGACTCGACCTGTTCATTCGGATGTTCACCGCCTGATTGGAGGCACCAGATAGTGCAGTCAGGACATTATGGACTGCCAGTCCGCTAGCCAGACTGTCAGGTTGGCAGCTATTTGCTCGGGGCTAATCAAGTTATTCAGCACCACGGTATCATTCGCTCCAACAGCAGCGGAAAATACAGATGGCAGTGGAACTGCTGTGTCAGCCGGGAACACCCACTCTCCTTCCGGGATCAGGGACTGCACTTGCGGGCTCAAGAGCCAGTTTTCGAAATCTTCGGCCAGTTTCATATGTTTCGCCCCCCGGACAATCCCCATTCCCTCTATCTCAAGCCATGTGTAAGCTTCTCCATTGTAGTGCATATCGGCGCTGGAACAGCCGGGATAACCTCCAAACACCTTGAAATAGGCCGGATCTCCCCCATAACTAACTGCCAAATTGTGCCCGTCCGTCGGAAATATGCTGAAAGCCGTGCCCCAGTCGGGAGCCACTTCCGCGTAGGGCTTCACCTCCCTCCACCATGTCTCCCAGTTCTGATGGAGTACTTCCTGATAGAAGGCGATTTCGTAGAGCAGGAAGCTTTCACCCGTAGAGTCGACCGTGGGATTTTCCAAAACCAGTTGTTTAGCCAGTGAGGGCGTGGCCAGCTCTGTAAAGCTCAGGTTAGAACCGAAACCCGCGCTCTGATTACAGTAGTCCAGCGTGATTGGTGAATATTCATATGGAACAAGATAGTGCGCCGGGCTCAAGTCGTTCACGAGATACTCCGGTACCTCGCCGAGGTTTGGAGGTGAATAGTTTAGCAACACACCATGGGAAACCGCTTGGGTTACTTGGAGGTTGGTGAGGCCCACAACGATGTCAGCCCGTGGGTCTGCTTTCTGCTGTATAATTGTCTCAAGCATGCTACCCGTGTCCGAGAATCTATCCACAACTAGGTTGACATGGTAAGTGCGCTCGAAACCTCCGAAGACAGTGTTGTTCACCTGTGTTACATTCTGGGCGTCCGCGAAAAGGGAACTATAGGTATAGACTGTGAGCGTTGGAAGGGAGGAATGGTTTTGTGTAAAGGTTGTAAAGGAGTAGTAGCTCAGCGCCAGAATGACCAATACCACAGCAGCAATGAGAATTTTGCTACCATGGGAGAGCTGCATGCTTATTGTGTCTCTACACGCCCATATAAGGCCATTTATAACTCAATTATAACAGACACCTTAATTGCACTGACGTAGAAGCTAGTAACAAGAAGACATGGGGACAACACCACTTCCTCGGATTTTCTATGCGCGCGACACGCTAGAAGTTGCAAAGGACCTGCTTGGCAAAGTTCTCGTGCGCAGCGCCGGAGACCGCAAGTTGGCTGGAAGAATAGTCGAAGTGGAGGCTTACAAAGGACTGTCAGATCCAGCCAGCCACGCATATCGTGGAGAGAACGGCCGGGCGCGTTTGATGTTCGGCGAAGTGGGAAGATGTTACGTATACTTTGTCTACGGGAACCACTACTGCGTTAACGTGGTAGCCAAGTCATCAAGGGCCAAGGCAGGGGCTGTGCTGCTACGTGCCCTTGAGCCGCTCACGGGTGTGGAAGTGATGCGACGCAACAGGGGAACGGAGGACAAATTCAGACTCACAAGTGGACCAGGTAGGCTTACCAGGGCCATGGAGATTGATCTGAAACTTTATGGAACGGACCTGACCAAGCTTGGGAGTCTTTACATAGGAGATGGAGGCCTGCGACCAGAGGAGGTCATAGTTACGGCGGCCAGAGTCGGAGTTACACGGGCGGGGCAGAGACCATGGAGGTTCCTGATTGCGGGCTCTGAATACGTATCTGTCAGCCCAGGGCAAGGTGCAGTGTCAAAAACGCAACTACCCCTGAAAGCAGGGCTACCGCAAGCCAAGAGCCGACGGTATAGGCAATGAGTGGGCGGTTGATAATCCAGAGCTTGGTTGACATCCCAACTCCAACCATCGAACCCACGAGCGCCATTGTTACGGACATGGGTATTCCGGCCAGAGTCGACGCCAGCATTACGAAGGAACTCGAAATGAAGCTTGCAAGAACTCCACTCGGAGATAGCCCGACAAAGCTCTCTCCAATCGTGGGTGCAAGGGTCTTCCCTACCGCGGTCACGCCGACAACGCAGAACGCCACAAGCGCGATTAGCACGAGTGGGTCGGGTGAGCTTACTGCGGCATATGTACCGAAAATCATGCCAACGTTGTTCGCACCGAGGGTAAATGTCACATAAAGCATCGAAACTTGCGTGAGCGCGCGGTTGATTATGTCAATTCTCAATACGTTCATCCTCTCGTAGACCGCCCGAAGTAGCTTCTCAAGAACGAATGCAAGCAGCCCTCCAATTAACGGAGCCGCGAGCCAAGAGGAAAGTATCTCTATGGCGACCAGGCGGTGGACTCCGAAACCCAGAGCTAGACTAGCTCCAATGAACGCACCGACTGCGGATACGCTCAGGCTCACCGGCAGTTTGCCGAGCGTGAGCACTAGGATGAGCACGAAGCTCAAGAGAAACACAAGGGCCACTGCGTCAGGGGAATGTAACAGAGAAAGTGAGTCAACGAGGCTGTGCTGCATTTCTCTCCAGCCTAATGCGGAACCCAGGGCCAGACCTATCACTGTCCACAGAGCCCCGCGCCTATAACTGAGAGCCCCTGAGCCTACGAGCCCTCCTACCACAACAGGGCCATTGTTCCAGCCGAAAACAAATGCCAGCAGCATCGCACTGGCAAATAGCAGTAGGAGCAAACCTCAGTAGCCCTTGGCAAGCATGATGAGTATGGTCTGGGTGGCATCTTGGGAGCGATCCGCCATGTTGTCGGCTACGTTAAGGAAATCGCGAAGTTGAATAATCTGCAGGGTGTTCTCTGCGCCATCGGCCGAGAGAAGCTTGCGTAGCGCCTCGCTTTTAAATGAATCGGCGCGTTCTTCGAGCTCTCGTACTTCTGCAATCTTGTCAAAGATCTTCTTTTTGTCTACGGGAAGCAGATGAAGAACACTGATGAACTCCTGAATGGCGGAAATGCAGGTGTCGAGGAATCCCATGACTTCTTTCCAGCCGCAGAAATCCGCCACAATTCCATTAGGAGAGGGGGTGGAGATTATCAGCTTTGAAGCGTCCCAGGCGGCATCTGCTATATCGTCAATTTGTTCTATGAGTAACAGAAAATCTTGGCGCATTCCACCAAAAAAGGCTCCTTTGGCGATCTTCAGGCTCGAATCGACGTCCAGCCTGTCGGCTTCGCTCTCTGCTCTTCCTATCGAAGACTGTTCGACCGATGCAGAAACTGCGTTACCCACTGAGAGCTCGGTTATGAGTCTCTTCAAACCCTCGGCGCAACGCAGAGACTGCTGAGCCTGCGCGTCTATGAGAGAAAGAATATCCCTTTCTCTTCGCGCGGGGTCCAAGATTTCAGGCAGTTTCATAGTGCCACTGCTCACCAGGAGCAGCACAGCCTCATTGGCTCTTGATTATAAGTATGTTGAGGATGCTCTCCAGAGGGACTAGTCAGGCTCTATTTCGCGAACTGAACTCGGTCATGTCCACGCTTCAACTATATCTTAAATACGCCAGCATTAGAGTCGCCAGAAGATGGTCCAAGGCGTAGAGATAAACAGAACCGCTGAGATGTTGAGCTATGCTTTCGGGGATGTTTTCAAGGGTTTTGACAAAGTGGAAGCGGTGCGCAATATCTTTGGCGAAGCAACAGAACAAGTTCTGTCTAGGCAGCGCGTAGTTCTTTACCCCCGGATGGGCTATCTTTCAGTTGACGGCCAATCGGGCTATATTCTCGTCAGCCAGCCCTACCTCAGGAACGGGGACGAGGTCTACCTCTACTTGGACGTAATTCACGAACTTGTTCATGTCAAGCAGTTCTTGGAAGGGAAGGAGCTGTTTGACGAGCGCTATAGTTACGTGGACAGACCCACCGAGATTGAGGCGTACCGCGTAGCAACAAACGAAGCCAGACGGATAGGATTGTCTGATGCCAAAATACGAGAATATCTGAAGGTGGAGTGGATAACTAATGCTGAATTTGCCCGTCTTCTTAGGAGTGTGGGCATGCGCGCACGTGTGGGTCCTTCAGGAGACGTCAGACGCCGTAGCGCAAGTAGACGAAGGTTTGTACTTCCCAAGTAGTCCGAGAAGGATGCATATCCGGGGTTGATTTCACGCACCAGTGCGTTTTGTATGGCCCAAAGCGCATGGCGGACTTCAGGCCGACAGGATGCGATGAACCAGACTTTTTCTTAACGTAAAATACTCCGGACCTATTCCTCTCCTGCAAGCAAACTGTAACTCGGAATGAATCTGGTTGGAGGTGGCGTCAATGCGCCCGGGTTTACCTCTTTCGCATGCAAATAAAACGTGGAGTCAACTCGCGTGGTCTCCTTTTGCCGGCGGGGGGCACTGCCCAGGTTCGGACATGTTGGTGGGGGACCAAATAAAAAAATCCTAGGCAAAGGTTTATTCCAAGCAGTTTGAAAACGCCCTGATGGCCAAAGTTAGTGAGTCTGACAAAGACTTTCCAGAGGGCGACACACTGGAATGGCAGATTGCAAACGCCGAAAGTCACCTAAAGGCAATGGAGGTAGCTGTTGAGCATATCTGGAAGAAGTATCAGAGTCACTCATGGGTGGGTATTTACCTTCTGCAGAGGGATACGCTTGTTCTGGGCCCATGGAAGGGAAAACAGCCAACGACCCATACACGCATTCCTATAGGTGTGGGCATATGCGGCTTGGCCGCCAGAACCCGAGAGACAGTGATAGTTGACGACGTGTCCAAGGACCCCAGATACTTAGAATGCTTTCTTGATACCAGATCGGAGATTGTTGTTCCAATTTGCAAAAACGGAAATGTACTGGGTGAGATCGACGTCGATGGAGATCGACAAGGCGCATTCGGCGAAAGCGATCGCCACTATCTGGAGCGCATAGCAGAACAGCTCGCGTCGCGACTGTTTAAGCACGAATCGTAAGCCTGAGCACTCACAGCCCTGCCCAGATCGGCTATACCGATTTGTGAGGGACCAGAAGTTGACCTTCCTCTAGCAAAAGAAGGGTTTCAGAGACTTTCTTCTGACTCTGTCTCTGAACGCGCATTTGACATGGTAGGCAGTCGGTTTTCCCGGATGTTTTAAGCGGTTGAGGCTTCTGGCTGCGCTTTATGCCAGCCCTGTCCAGTCTGGAATCCTCTTGGAATTTGAGGAAATGACTATCGGAAATCAGCATGCAAGCAGAGCTCTTGTAGCGTGTTACTTCGAGCGCCAAGGGGGCGAAATCCTTTCCAGACTCTTCAAGGCGATCTCAAATCCACTCCCCCCAAATGGAACAGCCAGATATTGCGAATCCTCCCTCCTATGAAACGGTCGAGGACAATGTCGACCTGTCACGGCAGCTTCCAGTCCTGCGTACTAGGGGTAACCGCTTATGATGCGTGAACTTGGCAGTATTCTGGGTTAACGACCCCAGCTACGGCTCCAACCTGAATTTTGGTAGAATGATATTTGTTTGGGATGAAAGAGGAAAATTTATCATTAGAGCCGTGCCAAGAGACCTGCTAAGTTTACCACAAATGTTGGGCGAGCGAAATTGTTGCTGCCGCCACGACTGGTATTGTGCTCGGTTATCTATTGCAGCTGCAATCGCAGTTCCTACCGGTTACGATGATTCGGACATTGCGAACGCGCCAGAATTCGAATCGCTGGTCCGCGCACGGTTCACTCATCTTCCCGCCCGCATCGGATAGCGAATTCGTTCTTGAGTGTAGAATAGTTGAGTCACTAGGCGAAGATGAAATATCATTCTTCGACTTAACTTGGACCCTTGATACCTTAAGGCACCAGCCTGTTTTCGAACCGTCTTACGCCAGCCACAATAAACCCCGCGTCTATCACACTTCCCTGAGGTGCTATGGCAAGCGACGGACACGCGAGGGCCTTCCAAGGGAGCCTACCATTCTTAGTGAAATGTCAAGCATAGTTGAGTGCATGCATAGTTGAGTGCATGCATAGTTGAGTGCATGCATAGTTGAGTGCATGAATGTCTACCTCATAGCCGCCGGTGGCAGTTGGCTACGCGCTGCGGTGGAGATGAGAAAGGGGAAAAGGATTATGACAAGGGAGCGATTCACGCGGAGTTTCGCGGTCACGGTTCCCTCAAATAAGTTGTGGTGGTGGATTGCAGTGGTGGGTGAAGACATTGGCATCAGAAACCCAGAGGAGGTTGAGTGGGGGACTTCTACTAGGTTTCAGGTCGGCGCAGGGCTTGTTCTGCCTGAGGATGTAACCGGTTTATCTCTTGACCCAATCGCAGACAAACACACTACTCACCTTAAAGAGGGTTCGGACACAACCGTCGAATATAGAAGAAAGAGGGAACAACCTCGGAGATGTAGCCGGAAAGAGTTGATCCGAGCAATTACGAGGGGGTATCATTTGAGACGTTCACAATTCACCCCGAGTGCTTGTTGACCAGTAATTCCCGACATGCACTCGGGTTCGCCTAATAAAGAGAAGATGCAAATCTAGCTGTTAAAAACTCAGCGTTGCCACCGGAAAGCTAGATGATGTTTATTCCAGAATCTTGTCTTCAGAACTCGATAGCGGATGCCCTAGCATTTGCAAACCTCGGTCGCTTTTACTCCCATTCTCGGCCAATGATTCCTTAATCTTCGACTTCAGGAGGTTTCGGTTTTGCGAGCTGTTTCATGCATTCATAGCATATGTTAGCAAGCTGGACATCATTTGAACTTACGCTTTTTCTAAAAATTTCCCCGAACTTTCCCATTTTGAATTCTCTATCGGGATCGGAGCCTTCCGGCCAGTTTGCCCTGTATTCAGCATAGAACAGGAAGGGTTTTGCTGATCTCGCTTCGTTCTTGTCATCATCGGTGAAATACCCATGTGCACGGGCCAACCGCATCCTTTCCGGCCATTCCTTCTTCTTCCTGAAAATCGAAACCAGTCTTTCCCCTGGAGACTGTTTATTAGTGCTGGACAGCATATACATTTCCTCAAACTCTGGGCAGGCGGAACAATCCGACGCTGGATCGAGGGCCTGTATCCCTATCGTATGTAGGTTTGGCGTGGCTCAACTTAAGCATAGAGTTCCTAAGATGGCTTAAGTATAGATATACCCATGGATTAGTGAAAATAATGAGAAGCGCTGCTGATTACCTCGGGAGCCTACAGGACGGTAGAACTGTATACTACAGGGGTGAGAGAGTCAGGGACATCACGAGCCACCCAGTGCTTAAGATACCTGTGCAGCACTCGGCCCGGCTCTTCTCTTTGCGCGATACGGATTCGCTGAGGAAAGAGCTTGTTGTAACCGATCGGCAGCTAGGAGATATCAGTGGCTTCTTCCTGATTCCAGCCTCTTCAAGCGATCTTCTATATCGCTCTAAAATAATCGCCCTCTCAACTCGAGCTTCAGGGGGAGTGTTCAACATAACACAGGTGATAGGGTCGGACGCTATATTCGCGCTTTCTATTGTTGCGAAGAGGATAGCGAACGAGAGCGCAGAAAGAGTGCAGAGTTTGTGGAGGCGCGCGGCCAAGGAAGATCTGGCTCTGGCTGTGGCCCAAACAGACGTCAAGGGTGACAGGTCGAAGAGGCCGCACGAGCAGAGGGAACGCGACATGTATCTCAGGGTAGTGGAGCGTCGCTCGGACGGCATAGTGGTGAGGGGTGCTAAGGCGCACACAACGCAGAGCATTACCTCGAATGAGATAGTGGTTCTGCCGTCACGGACCCTTACGGCGGCCGACCGCGACTACGCGGTGGCGTTTTCTGTTCCCACTAACACGAAGGGATTGAAACTCATAGTAAGGCCGATGCTCGAGATTGAAGGGCTGCCTACGCAGAAGGACGCTCCCGTAAGCTCACGCGACGCTGAGGCTGAAAGTCTGACTATCTTCGACGATGTGTTCATTCCAGAAGACAGAGTGTTTCTGGATGGGGATTGGAAATCGGCTGGCGAGCTTGCGAACCTGTTTGCGCTTTACCACCGCTTTACTGCAATATCCTACCGCCCGGTGACATGCGACCTCTACATTGGTGCCGCCCGCCTTGCTGCGAAGTCCAATGGCATAACTGAAAAATCGCACGTGAAGGACGCGTTGCTGGACATGGTGCTCTATCGCGAGTATATGGAAATGGCTGCCACCGCTGCCTGTCATGCATCTAGGCTTGACTCGATTTCTGGCGTTGCAATACCGAACGAGCTCTATACGAACCTGGGAAAGCTTAATTCTAATGCAGCATTCCACGAATTCATTTCAAGGCTGGTGGATATCGCAGGGGGTCTGGTGTCGACCTTGCCGGGAAGCGAAGACCTCGACAATAAAGAAGAATCCGAATATATTCTGAAATATTTAGAGGGGAGCAAAGAAACACGCGGTGAGCGCTATAGGATAATGAGGCTCGTCAGGGAACTCGTGGGCGGGCCATTCACGGGTTATATGCTAGGCTGGATGACACACGCAGAAGGTTCCGTTCAGGCCAGCAAGATTGCCATGCTCAGAGCCTACGATTTTACCAGCGCAGAGGAGCTTGCGGTCAAGGCCGCGGGAATCGGAGCCGTGAACGAAAAGGAAGGGAAGGCCGAAAGGGGCCAAGCTGACAGAGCCAAAAGCGATTAGACGGCTTCGTTAGTCACAGGTTATCCACCAGTTGTCCGTGTCTGCCCAAATCCACCTCCAACGGGAGTGTGTCTCGCCTCATTGCTATTGCGATTCTCCGCAGTGGGCATGGTCAGGCTGGCTTACGCGGGGGTATCGGGGTGCAGTTCACTTCGTGCTTTCTATTTCCCGCTTGCAGATTGGAGATTGGAGATTGGAGATTGGAGAGCTCTAGCTCGCAGGTCCAATGTGGCCAACAAAGAACGATTTTCAGAACGTAGGCGCTTGTATTGTCTTCCTACAAGTAATTGAGGGGGCGACCCTTGCAGGGATCCGTATGCCTCAGCAACTTCAGCGATATTCCGCTCGGGACATCACAATTCGGGGGAAGTTTGCGAGTCGGCATGCGGATATCTCGTCGCGGGCAAGAAAGGCGCGATACTGAATCATTGGAGGCCTTCATAAACCCTGAAAAAAACATTTGGTGCTTTTCCAGGGTTGTGGGGTACAAGAAAGAGGCATAAGCCAGTGGATCGTTAAGGTCTTGTGCGACTCCCATATGCAGTTCTCAAGCTGAGCTTTAATTTCCGGTCAAGTGCAGCTGACGTATTTGGCTGGTGGACAGAGCTTGAGCCAAAGGGCTACGTTGGACGCAGCCTCAAACGGATTTCTGTCTTGGAGCGAGCCCCCGGCCATGCGAAGGTCAAGACTGAATGGAGTTTTGCGGGCAGACGCTTCGAACTGGATGAGGAGTTGGTAATAGTTTCCGATAGACTTTGGGTGTGGTATTCCAGTTTTCTGGGCGTGCCAGCCAAGGAAACATTTAGACTTGACGTAACTGCGGAAGGCTGCACTCTAGATATACTCTCAGAGATGACTCCCAAGTCTTGGCGGGTTCTGTTGTTTCTTCTGATTGGCTGGTACTGGCGGCGCCAAGACAAGCTTGAATGGAGAGCTGCGGCGGCGTCATGCGTCCAAGAGCTACAGACTGGGTGGAAGTCTACTGCGCAAGAGCTCCCGCAAAATTAGAGGCATTTGCGACATGTGCAGCCCATAGCTAGTTCCACACTCCACAGGGTTTTTTGGGCCAAGAAAACCGAGCGTCAAAAACAGTAAACTATGTTATCAGTTCTCGAGCCTTGGTTTCAGCTTCAGACAAATCCTGCTTTAGTTCATCGATCTTCTGAAGGCAAGCTATGAACCTCTTCCCCTTCTCAGTTGTCTTATAGATATTGCCTTCCTTGATGAGTAGCGAATTGTTTAGGCAGAACTTGATATACTTCTCAAGAACGAGGGGGTTCACGTTAGATCGAAACATTATGTGAGTTTTCTTTGCGCCTGCCGATGCTGCCACAAGCATTGCCATAATTAATTCCGCACTGCCCCTCTTCTTGCGAGCGACCACCGGCTGAGGGAATACTTTATCTAATGTAATCTCCGCCACATCTGTCACCACTAATCGACTCTATGCATTTTATCAAGCGTGTAGCTTCAATATATACATTTTGTTTTGTGGTGTTGTTAACATGTTAGCAGGTTTGTCCCAACGAAGTGAAGATTTTGGCATCAAATGAGGCAACTAGCCCTTTGAACACATTAGCCCGATCCGCGTCGACATGCCGCCAAACTCGGGTTTTGTGGGAATACCGCACTTAAGCCTAGTGTGACGTATATGTGCAACTTTTCTGGGACAGTCCGAAAGCTGCCAGCATGCGGTAAACCTGGTGCTTGAGCCAATTTTCGAGAATTGCTAGGTTAGTTGCCGGTTTTGCAAAGCTGACGTGATAGAGTCAGTCTGATATTCCTGCGTTGATGCACGTCCAAAATTCGTCTGATAATTTCGCGATTTCCCTCCCCGTCTTTTCTCTTGCAGTCGCTGCAAGCGCGATCATTGAAACCCCGACTACTGTAGTAACTGGTTCGGGCGCTAAAGCAAGTGCTGCCCCGATCTTTGCTACGCGCGAGTGCTTTGGATATGAGCCCACCCCCTTCGTGCCTCCCAATACGCGCGCTGAGCTCGCGAGCACGATCTCGGAGCCCAGCAATTCCCGAGCAGATTCCAGCCGGGATTCCACGGCGCGTTTGTAACTGGCGGCGTCCACTCATCATCACCAGCCGTCGAGAGCCGTATAGACGGTTAAGAACCGCACCGAAAATGCGAATCCGCGATAACGAGGGCGAGTTGCTCTTTGGCTTGGTCGGTCAAGCCGGATCGGTCTCGGGCAACAGGAAGAGCCATGCCGAATATGAAACGAAGCTGTGTCGGGATTAGGAGCGAATCAGTCAAAGATCTCTCGCATCAAGGCGAGCATTTTCTCCGTGCGCACACGATGTTCATCGAGCAATCTGTTAAAGTACTCGTCGAGTTCGGCATCGTCCATGGAGAGAGCCCTAAACACGAGCCTTCTTTCTGTGGCGGACAGCGACTTTTCGTGGAGTGCTTCTCGACCAGAGTTAAGCGCCTCTCTTCGGATTGTCACAAGCGTGCTGTAGAGTTCTCGGACGCGGCTCATTGTCTCCTCAAGGTCTTCTACGACACTCCGAATTTCTTTGATTTTTTCATCCGGGGGCAGATGTTTTGCCTTGCGTAGCCTTGCTTCGAACTCACCGGCGTCGAATGTCACCGAGTGTTCTGCGCGTCTTGAAGGCTGTGCTATCTTGAATTTTCCGCCAAGCAAGTCGCGTGCCAGGTCTTCTGTCACGCTTAAGGATTCGGCAAGTCGGTAATACTTTTTCGGAGGAGTGCCCCCTTCACCCGACACGATGAATGGCTCAATCAAACCTTTGGCCAAGAGATACTCCAAGTGTTTTAGAATGGCCTGCTGGCTTACGTTCAGCTCTCTGCTGAGTTCGTTCAGATAAGTGGGTTCTTCGGCAAGGACTTCAAGGATCCTCCTCCTTGTTTCATTCCCCAGTACGTCGAATATATCGTCTCCATCGCTGCTGGGGTAGGGTCTCGACGGCATAACCGCTCACACGATAGATATCAGTAACCAAAGGTTATTAAGAGTTTCCCGCGAGGGCAAGGTGCACCGACGTAAAGCACGGGCAGCTAGTTCACGAACGCATTTTCGCCTGCACGAGAACAGTTGCACTTCCTTGGCTCAACTGAAGCCGCTACTGCTTTGTAAAGTATTTCTCTCGCGCTTTCAACATTTTTACGCTGAGTCTCCACAACCTCCTTTGCGCTTACCGGACTGCTGGCCCATACGTCAAAATCTGTTACGAGCGCAAGCGTACAATAACATAGCGATAGCTCCCGAGCGAGTACTATTTCCGGGACTAGAGTCATTCCAACAACATGGGCTCGGAACTGTCTCCAGAGCTCAGACTCAGCTCTTGTGCTGAATCTGGGACCTTCTATGCAGAGGTAAGTCCCTCCTACACGATAGTTGATCCCGACTTCTTCAGCTGCCCGCCCGAGCTGGATGAGCAATTCCGGGCAAAAAGGGTCTGCTGCGGAGAAGTGAGCAACTTTGGGCCCGTCATAGTAAGTGTAGCACCTGTTCTTCGTCATGTCTATGAATTGATCAGGAAAGACCACCGTGCCGGGCGGGAGGTCTTCTCGCAAACTGCCCACAGCGCTTGGCGCGAAAATTCGCTCCACTCCGAGCTCCTTTAGCGCCCAGAGATTTGCCCTGCTGTTTATCTTGTGTGGGGGGATGGTATGGCCCCTTCCATGTCTAGGGAGGAAGGCGACCTGTTTGCCACCCAACTTCCCTATATAGATAGAGTCGCTCGTTTCGCCATATGGGGTATGCTTGTTTATTTCTTGGGAGTCTGTCAGTAGAGCGGGGTCGTAAAAACCGCTTCCTCCAATTATGCCAATGCTGGCTCTCAAACTCACATTCACTGTAACACTTTCCCCATATTAGACTTTGCTGAATAAGATCCCGTGCTGGCCATGCACAGAATGTTAGTGAATCCAACTGTTGGCACAAACTCTGGAGATGAACCGCTAGCGTAACTCAAAACCTCGCCGGGAACGTCGACTCCACGAATCTAAGCCGCAGGTATAAATACTAAACGTTCACGGCGCTCCGTTCTAATCTCTAAGGCATCGCTTTACCGATTCATGGACCCCCTATCAAGTGTTGGGACAGCAAGACCTGCAGTGGCCCGCCGCAGCCAACCGAAAATATCAAGCTTTTTCGGTGAACCAATTAATGCCAGTTCGAAAACTGGTGCCAAACCATATGATTTGGGACCGTGCTAAGCCACTGCGTTGCAATCGTGTGTATTCCCGCACAGCTTTTCAGTCATACCAAGTTCGTTGCAGGCGCTTGGGGAGTGGGCAGGCGCTCTTCAGAGTGCGTGGGAATGTTTGATCAAGATTTTCTAGGGGAACTTGCCTATTCGGTTTCTGCAATCTTGTCATGGCGCAGAGCCAAAGTAGAGTTCACGCACATTTAGCTGTTGGGTGAACACGATGGCCGGCTCTGAGCCAGTCAGCCGAAACGCTTTTACCGATAGTGCATCGATGGAGGAGGCCGAATCGCATGGAAGAGATTTATCTCGGAAGGCTGGAGACACTCTCTGAGATGGAATCCCACTATTCCAATGGAGATGTGGGTTATTTCGTTCGTGCGTTGAAACATCCAGATCGTGTCATCAGAATCAGAGCCTTAAGTGTGCTTGAAGTGCTAGGAAACAGCTCCTCCGTATCTCCAATAGGGGAAGTTTTGGAGCGAGAGGGCGACGAGATAGTACGCCACGAAGCCGCTTTCGTGCTGGGACAGTTGGGCTATTCCACAGCATTACCATATCTCGAGAAGGCAGCTCTGCATGACACTTCGACCATAGTACGTCACGAGGCAGCAGTGGCCATGGGTGTTATAGGGTCCGAGGAAGCCGAGGAAACACTGAAACAGGTATTCAATTTGGATGCGAGCCCGTCTGTGCGTTTTTCAGCTGAGATAGCGCTCTCGAATTTGGAATTCCTGAAGCTTAATCGTAGTGAAAGCAGGCTGGATTTCGCTCGAAGAACAGGTGGCTAGCCGACAGTGGTCCAAGGTTCGCTGGGCTCCGATAGGGAAGCTTTACTACAAGAGCTGGACGAAGTTCGGCTACTTCACTCCAAACTGAAAGTGGAGATTCGCAGGGTATCGCGCAAGGTGAAATGGGCCCGGGAAAGCTATACTCGAGTGGTATCGAGCGCATTTTGCCCTATGTGTCTGAGGCCACTTGATCTTGCGGAGAAATACGAATATTCTGAAAAAGTGGCGCAGGAGATTCAGAAGCTCGAAGAACTTCTAAAGAAAGACACTTTCCGTCTGGATGAGACAGAATCTAAAATGGCCATGCTTCAAGCCGATATTGATAGAATAGAAAGGGGAGGCAGACCTACATCAGGCTCGCACCAGACAGAAAAACAGTCAGGTGAATCTATTTAGCTACAAGGCACTATCGCAGTGGACCTTTGATTTTGATAGAACTTCGTGATGGGCGGAGCTTGTCAAAAAGGGAATGGTTGCACCGGAAATGCTATTTTAATCTTGTCCTGTAATTCATTTGCGGAGGGTCAGAATTGCAGATAAAGCAGCTAAAGGTTGGAAGGATGCTCAACTTTTCGTATGTGCTTTACGTCGAGAGCAGGAGGGCATTTTGCGTTGACCCGAGTTACGGCTCGACCGAGATTCAGAGTTTTCTTCGCGAGGCAGATTTAAAACTGGACTACATTTTGCTCACTCACCACCATTTTGATCACGTGGACCAAGCTCAAGAGCTCGCGCAGAAGACAGGTTCGAGGGTTGTTGCCCACAAATCTTCTCCATACAATTATGACGTGGGTGTGATTGATGGTCAGAGGTTGCGAGCGGGCGAAATTGAAGTCATCACTCTGCATACCCCGGGGCATACAAAGGACAGCGTCTGCTATTTATCGAATGGAGCTCTTTTTACGGGCGATACACTTTTCGTGGGAGAATGCGGTAGAGTTGACCTGCCGGGCGGGTCGGCTTCTGAGATGTATGACAGCCTCTTTGGAAAACTCGTAGTACTTCCAGATGACACTCGCGTCTACCCAGGGCACGACTATGGTAATCGTCCATATTCAACCATTGGAATAGAGAAGGCAGCAAACTATGTTTTGCGGCCTCGTAGTAAATCGGAGTTTGAAAGATTTATGAATAATTAGGTTGAATATACAAGAATTGCGTGGAATCCACGTCCGTTTGATAGAGTCCAATGGAGTTGTGCAAGTTTGTTTGACGCTATAGTCAGAGCCAACCTGCTCGTGACCCCTGAAGGACCGTGCTCCTTAGAGAATTGTCGAGCAAAGGAGACGCGCTCGGCTGCAGTGGCAATTTCTAGAGGTCGGATTGAGAGGGTAGACGAGTGGGACAGAATCAAAGCCTTGGACGCAAAGGTGGTACTAGATTACTCTGACTACTTAATGACTCCTGGTCTGGTGGACGCGCACACTCACCTAATTTATTCGGGGAACAGGGGACGGGAGCTAAAGTGGAAGCTCGAGGGTCTGGATTACAAGGAGATCGCAGAGCGTGGAGGAGGAATATTCAGCACGACTAGGTCCACAAGAGAGGCGGATGCATCAGCGCTGCTAGAGCTTGCGAGAAAGAGGTGCACCTCCTCCATGGCTTCGGGCGTAACAACTCTAGAAGTGAAAACCGGTTACGGCCTGACCTATCAGGATGAAGTTAAGCTGCTGTATGTTCTTTCAGTACTAAAAAGCTCACTCCGCGCTCGCTTGGTACGAAGCGTCCTCGCGGCCCACGCTATGCCGCCCGAATTCCCAGGAGGACGCGAAGGGTATATTCACTCTGTAGTTATGAAGCTGAGCGAATACGCAGCCAAGACGGGTCTGGCCGAATTTGTGGATGTGTTTTGTGAGCCAGGTTACTTCAGCATCTCTGAAACGAGGAATATCCTCTCTCATGCCTCAAAATTGGGGCTCGGACTGAAAGTGCACGCGGACGAATTTGTGCGAAGCGGAGGGGCGGGACTGGCCGCAGAGCTTGGAGCCACTTCTGCGGATCACCTTGGAAAAGCCTCAAGGAGCGACTTGGAGCTCATGGCGCGAAAGGGGGTCACAGCTGTACTACTTCCGATGCTCTTCCACTACGCAATGCTTGACCCACCAAACCTTGAAAAGTATAGGGGCATAGGCCTCCGTGTGGCCTTGGCTTCTGATTTCAACCCAAATTCTCCTAATGATTCCATGATTGTTACAATGAACCACGCTTGTTACAATATGCGCATGCTTCCTGACGAGGCGCTTTGCGGGGCCACGACAAATGCAGCGTCAGCGCTCGGATTGCATGACGTTGGCGCGATAAGGACGGGATGGCGCGCCGATTTGGCTGTGTTCGATGTTGACGACCAAAATGATTTAATTACCCGCTGTGGTAGATCACCCCTTGTGTTTTCGATGTGTGAGGGGCTTCCAATTCTAAGGGAGTAGGTCGGCTTGAAGATCACATCCTATCCGAGCGTGGGGAGATGGCTATCCAGAGTTCTTTCAAGAAGGACGCGGTCAGAAGGCACCGTTCGGGTCTATCTATTCCATCTGAGGAAGTTCTGCGAGTGGGCTAAGAAGTCTCCGGATGAGCTGATAACTGAACACCTTAAGAATCAAGAATCACCTGTTGAGGCCGTAAGAAGGTTGCATGAGGAGCTTGTTACCCAATATTTTCTCTTTTTGGAATCTACGAAGAAGCTATCCAGGAATACTGCCATACTTGCGCATGCTACTATAAGGAGCTTCTACAAGGCGAACTATGCGCCATTGAAGCTCGAGACGCCGGAAAGCTGGCCCACTCGGCACGATAAGATTCCTACGAGGGCCGAAGTGCAGGCGATGTTGAAGGCGGCCAAGACCCCGCTGGAAAAGGCAATCTTGGCTTTTTCTGCTCAATCGGGACAGAGAGTTGGTGTCATAATTTCGCTCAGATATCATATGGTAAAGGAAGCGCTTGCAGATGATGGCCCTGGGAGAATTCATGTCCCCTCCGACTTGAAAGATGCTAAGGGCCATCTCGTAAACAAGCGCCGCCAGAATTATGACTTTTTCATAGGCCAGGATGCAAAATCGCTCCTAAAGTCTTACTTAGAAACGCGGGGAGAACTACACGGGGATGACCTTGTATTTGTAAACCCACGGAGAATAAGGGGTCGAACTGTGGCTCTGGACGATGAGGCAGTGAACAGGATGCTCAAGACTGCATCGAGGACGAGCGGCCAGTCCGTGGCTACTTCTAGGACTGTACACCATCATGTGCTGAGGAAGTATTTCCAAACCGCCATGGAAGAAGCGGGGGTTGCAGCAAACTGGTACAACTATATGATGGGTCATGTGCTCCCCAAAACCCAGCAGGCCTACTCCAAGCCATCGTTGGAACAGCTCAAATCGGCCTATTCCCGGGCTGAACCAAATCTAGGCTTAGTGTCGGCTCTATCGCCTGAACGTACCTTCAGCACGGAACCTTCTTTGCTGAGAGGGCAAGCAGGCATGAATGGCACAAGCTCAGCCGGGGAACTGAAGAAGGTTTTCGAACATCTTGGCCAATCGCAACTCACCAGTGAACACCTGGACGCTCCCTACGCTCCACACGGAGGCATCCCACAGACAAACGCGAACTCCCAGGCATCGCCATCATCAGCTAGGTTGCCAAGAAACACGTCGAAAGTCGAAAGAAGAATCGTTCCTCAAGAAGAACTTGAGACCCTATTGACAGACGGCTGGGAACCGGTAATGGAAATGTCAAACGGCCGCGTTGTGGTGCGCAGAGAGATATCAGTAGTCTGAACGTGGAGCAGAAGGCTATGGCTCGCGTAACTGAGATCAGTTTGTAAGGAATGGAAGGGTCAGGGCTTGTTCGCGACAATAATTCAGATTAACCGACACTTCGAAGAGTGGTGCAATTTCAGTTTTCTGGGAAACGGGGAAGGCAAACCCGTCTGAAGCTGGTCTGTCTAGGCGGCTATCAAGTCCGCTTTCTTGGACCCGCGGTCACAGGTGCAAGTTTTAGCCTAAGGTTATCAATTAGCCCGAGGTCCGCGTCAAGTGGACCGCCGATTTGAGAGAAATCAGCCTCATTCCCCAAGTAACCGAGCTGTTCAACCTCCTTTTCTAGGGTGATTAAATCGAAGAAGGCCGGCCCGAACTCATCGAAAATTTCGCTCAACCGCTCGCTCAACAACTTCAGCTCAGTTTGTGAAACCTTCCTCTGTTTGCTGAAATTCTTTAGTGAACTGCATGTCACAATGTCAGATACTTCTACACCAAGAAGGTCAGTCAGGGTTGACACTATATCCCCTACGGTCAGGGAGTCACCGTTTCCTTTTCGGTCTTTTTTAGCTGAAGCCTGCATATTTTGTCAGGCATAATTCAATCGCATTATTATAGCCCGTGTGAAAACGGGCTCTATGTTTTGGCTCTGTACGCTACTTTGTTGCTGTTCATACCGAACCCACTTGAATTCGAGATAATTTTCCATTTTAATCAAAATTCATTTACGAGTTTATGCAGAACCCATAGAAATAGTATTTGTTTGCTTATTCCTGTGTGAGTTCTCGCTTTATTTCTTGGAATCTTCTGTGAAATTCCTCAGCATCTCTATCTCTGTCCTGTTCCAGAATCATAGTAGACGCTGCATAAGAGTACAGTTCGAGTGGCTCGTGATCTCCTTTAAAATGCTCAATTGCTGCAGACTTATCTGCGAAGGGTATGCCGCAGATTCTACACACATATCCGTCCGAATTTCCCACAGTCACTCTCTACCCTGGCACTTCCAGCCTTGTTAATCTGATATAAAAGGGATATGCGGCCGATGTAGGGAAACTTAGCACAAGCGGCACTCTGACCTCCATGGGCAATACAGGCATCGTCTGACCTGGGTGAGAGAAAGCCACCCTAGGATATGCAACCCATGGCGAATTTTCGATTGGAGTGCGGTTGCGAGCGACTTGGCCGATCTGATTTTTACCACTTGGCTACGCGTGCGGCCCAATTTTGGAAGGCGGTAACCTCATCGAAACCCATATATGTCAAACTCCGGACTCTAGTGTATCCCATGCAGACGCTGACGCGACTTAGCGCTACCAAGGCCAAGTCTGAATTTCTGCAAACGCAGAGACGTTCAAAGCTGGAGGCCGCAATTGATGTTCTTGCGGCCGTAGAGTCCGGAATCCAAAAGCCCACTCACCTAATGTACAGGGCCAATTTGTCGTGGGCATCGTTGCAGGAGAATGTAAATGCACTAATGCGCTCGGGCCTTATCAGAGAGGCGTCCCTAGCGGGACATAAGAGGTACGAAGTAACTGATAAGGGCGAGAGAGTTCTCCGTAACTACACAAAAATTGTTAATGAAGTCCTCCTGAGTTAGTGGGTCGAGCAGGTATTCATTCCAACGCTAAGGTTGGTGTGAGCCAACTAGTTAATATCTATAAAGCACCCAGGCGGCCAAACGTTTGAAATCCGGCTGGCCTAGCTGACCTTTTGCGACATGCTGTAAACCTTCTTGAAAGTGCAAAAATATCAGCTCTCTAGCAAGTGTTTGATGGTTCAATCGTTTTCCCCCTTTTTGGTATGGTCGAGTAGTCATCACGTCCCGCTTGAGCACTGCGTTTCTCCGGCAAGACTGGAATTACCCATTTGGGCAGGGCTGATGCAGGGCTCATACATTCTCGACATTGAACCCGGTATGTCAGGATCATGTCGCTGGCAGGGGAGCTGGGGATTCGATGACTGCCGCGTTGTCTCAATTTCTCCCTTTGTATGAGGTCTCTTTCTCCGAAGAGCCGTGGAATCTACTTGACTTGTAAACTATTCAAATGTGATACATATAGTTATGTAAGATTTATTGACATTTATCTGCACTATATTCCCATGAAATTTTGGCATACTGTGAGAATATTTGCTGGTCACGGCTGGCATAACAGATTGCTTTAGCTGGCTCATTGCATGAGAATTGCTGCATATTTCTCTCTCAAAGGCTTCTTGTCTATCTTTCCGGTAGAAGTTTTCGGGAGCTGCTCGGAACCAATCACAAATCTGTCAGGAATCCAGAATTTGCTTATCACTCCTTCGGTTACGTAGGTTTCCAGATGCGCCCTCAGCTCCTCCTCTGTTACACCCTTTCCCTCTCTCACTGAGACGACCGCAACTGGCCTTTCTTCCCATTTGGGATGCTGCGCTCGCACCACGGCGGCTTCGTAGACTGCTGGATGGCGCATCAAAAGGTCCTCGAGCAGTATTGTAGGTATCCACTCGCCGCCGCTTTTCACGGTGTCCTTAATCCTGTCTACTATTGCTATCCTACCGTCTTTATCCATTACGGCAAGGTCTCCAGTGTGCATCCACCCTCCAGACCATAACAGCTGAGTTCCTGATGGATCTTTGTAGTATTCGTCAGTCAACCATGGAGCTCTGACTACCACCTCGCCGGGTGTCTTCCCATCCCTCGGCACATCAGCCAACTGACTGGTAACGGTCCTGAGCTCTACGAGTGGGACTGGCAAGCCAGCCTTTAGTCCTATTGACTCCAGCATTTCGTCTTCAGTCAGCCCCCTCTCCGTCTCAGTTGGTAGCGATATCGTGAGAACAGGCGCGCTTTCGCTCAAACCGTAGCCGGTCATAATATGAATCCCAAGCTTTCTTGCTCGGGTTGCTACCTCGTGCGGGAGTGCACTCCCTCCGACAATCACCTTCCATTTGGAGAGCACATCAGTGTAGTTTTCTGCAGAGGGGTGGTTCACTACCATATTGAGCACGGTGGGTACCATGTTTGAAACTGTAACTCCTTCGTTTTTCACAAGTTCCAGTATCTTCCCTGGTTCATACTTACCGGCGAGCACAAGTTTCTGTCCTAGGAGGCCCGCGCTGTATGGCCAGCCCCAGCAGTGGACGTGGAAGAAAGGCACGAGAGGCATGGCAACATCGTTGGAATCAAGCCTGAATTGCCCGCTGAACGCGGAGAGCGCAAGAGTGGCGCCCAGTGTGTGCAGCACGAGCTGTCTGTGTGTGAACCAGACCCCTTTTGGAATGCCGGTTGTGCCAGAACTGTAGAATAGGGTCGCCATGGAATTTTCATCCACGTCGGGAAACTCGTAGCTTGAGCTTCCGGACGATATAACATCCTCGTAGTAATGCGTGTTCGGTAGTGGAACCTGTGGGATTGAACCTGTATCGCTCATCGTAACAAGACCCTTGACACTTGCAGCATGCTGTGCAAGCTTGGCGGCAAGGGGCAGGAATTCGTCGCGAATGATTATGAAGTCATCCTGAGCATGCGAGATAGTATATCCTATTTGATCTGGTGGCAGGCGAATATTCACGGTATGCAGCACCGCTCCCATCATGGGGATTGCGTAGTAGCACTCGAGGTAGCGGTTTGTGTCGAAGTCAACGACCGCAACCCTTGAGCCTTTCTTTACTCCCATTGCTTCTAGGCCGGAGGCCAGCCTCTTCGCCCTGTCTAGCGTCGCTCTCCAGCTATTGCGCGTCTTTCCGTAGATAACCTCGCTCGACGAAGGCCTATGCAGAGTAAGAGTAAGGAGCTTCCCAATGGTCAGCTCGTAGGTGTTGTTCATGGGGGTGATTGGGCTCAAAACTCGATAAAGCTTTCGGGAATGGCATTGAGCCTATCCAGCTTTGGAACTCGTAGGATAAGTGACTAGAGATACATTCGAAAGATGTCCTGCAAACTCGCGCAAATGAGATTCTTATGCCACTGGGTTTTATGCCTCATGTCTCCGTGGGCGCGGAAGCCCCGATTTCACAACCTAACAGCAGAAGGTTCGACGGGGGTAGTATTGTATCGTGCTCTCGAGAAAGCCTCTGACCACGCTTCGGTTCGTGCAATCTCTAGAGTAGAGGTCGAGCTCCACATATATTAAGATAAGTGCCTGTTTTCCGTTAGGAGCCAGTCGTAACCCAGGAGAATCTTCGCTGGCACCGACTCCGAATCGGCGCTCGAGAGGGCCGACATTGTGCGTAAAAGCAGGAGGAAGGATGGTGCGCAAGTTGCAGAGGACCATCTCCCAGCGACCACTTCGGGCTCTCGAAGTCCTGATTCGGAGTTGGATAATGCATTTTAGTTGGCAGTTACGATTCTACGGAACAAATGGTGTTAGATTTTTACACTATGCCATGAGGGACGACATCTGGCTGACCGTATCTCTCCACAAACTTCCATATTGCATAGAGCCCCGCATTTCTTACGTTTGTATACGTGTTGAAAAGCGAATTTTGCGTCAGTCCGTCGTTGAATGTGAGTTTTAC
>JAKAWJ010000017.1 GCA_021817005.1 archaeon
TCCGATCTCGACTGTGAAACGAGAGAGATGCTTTCGATTTACGCTACATACCCGAGGTCACCCATCAATGCCATGCTATTCATGAGAATAGCTTTGAACATATGCACGAATAAACCCGATATTGTTGCTTGATGGTGGCCCATAGCATTCATGGGCCATTGAAAGACCCGGATTAAAGTGGCTCAATATTACATTTGGAGGAAAAAATTGTATAGAGACTCTATTGAACATTCAAGGAAGGAACCAGGAGGCTCTGACCAACATCCCTTTTGAAAGAAAGCAATCAGAGAAGCGCTAATCGCTTTGTACAACTCTTCATGCTATAGTACATTTACCTTAGGAGGTATCAGCTCCTAGGGCGCTTTCCGGTGCGGGTGAGCTTGCTTTGACGGTATCGGTATTGAGACTATTGCAATAGCGAAGCTTCACTCATACGATGACGCTCATCATCTTATCTTTGGTATATGACGCGAAGTCAGGTCAGGTGAATGGGTCAGCTGTCTCCCACACTACTCTGAGCGCGGAATGGGCAGCAGGTTACTTGAGACCCGCAGAAATGAATACACAGCTCATTAACTCTCCGGTATCTTGTTTCCGCATTGTACTGAAATTTGGATTTTATTCGTTGGCAAATTATCTGCAGAAAGGAAGACACGGTCATGTTAACGAGATTGACTCCGTATGATATCTGATCAACTCGTCCAGAGGCAACAAGTTCGTTGAAACTGCTACTGAGTGCGAATGGAAATGGGACGCTGATGAACAAGGCAAGAGAGCTCTTGAGGGAAGGGGCACTTCCTAAAGGATCGGAGGAAGAGAAGTAAAACTGACAAGCGTCTGCAGGTGCTGGACTCAATCAGGTAGGTCCTAAGGGTGATGGAAGGACCGAGGAACTGTGCCTTACGAAAGGAGACGCCTGCAGCCAGCTTCTGTGTGAGGAAACCCGTCGTTTTATCTTGGCTTCGTGGATCGCTACCGGCAAGGACCCGGCCTTACTTCCTTTCCATTGTCCTCATCACCACCTTCTAAAGGCTGAAGAGAGAGTACATTTATGCAGTTTTGGGTGCCGCCTAAAAAGTGTCGTGAGCACGTTTAGCATCAGCTAGCTCCGCGGACGCTTCGGATTGCGGAGGACCGATAACCGCCGACGGCTTTCGTAGTACTAGGATTGACTCATACCTGATGTTACCAGCCCGTGATTTCTCCAGCTTCCTTCTAAGCAGACCGTTCTCATATCTGTCCATAACCGAAGTCGTACCCTCGAACTCATTCGAAAGAAGGTCGCTATCGTTTCCGCCTTCGCCTTCATCACTACGCAGTTTGAGAATGTGATAATCTAGCTCGTACCTGCATTCTGTAGACGAAACAGCCATCCTTTTCAGGACTTCGTCATTACGAACCTCGTAGTAGGTACCCTCTTCTTTTGTCCCGAGCTTATAATGGTTATTTCCAATGATTATTACTGCCTTTGCGCCCGGCTTCATAACCTTATGTACCTCGAGCATTGTTTTCTGCATATCTTTGAAGAACTTGTATGTTCTGATGGCATCCATCTCCCTAGTCTTTTTTATGGTCTTTATCGCATCTCTTGCAACTTCCGGAAGGGCGAGGAAAGACCCGGTTTCTAGATCAATTTCACGAAGTAGCGCCTTTTCGTGCTTCTTATAAACCGAGAGGTTCGGGTTCCCTATCATCTTGTCGGCCAGTTCTTCAATGTGATCAAGTCCAAGCAGAATTATCTGAGGAAAATCGTTCTTGATGTAATCCAACGCGGTAGAGTATGGTGGGGAAGTGACGATGCCATCTGCCACTGGGCTTCGGAATAACTCACTCATCTTGGTCGTATCAGCAGTGTAGCATTCGGAATGCCCCAATTTGATATCAAGGACCCTGTTCAATTGGTGGAACAGGTAAATTCTTAGATATAGCCCTCCACGACCGAGGAGCCTCTCTCTGAGAACATCTTGAAAGCTACCCTTGCTTCTTCTCACAAGGTCGCTTATTGCGCCAGAAATCGCTAACGTCAGGAAATCCTTAAGCTGCCTGCCCTCCTCTCCGTTAACTGGGTAATTCTCCACCTGTTGTTTTGCCACGAGTATGTCCTCGATTGCGTGCTTATCCTTCAGGAACTTCGAAACCTTTGGATCAATCTCCTGGAGTTTCATTTGAATGGCCTTCTTGTTTACCAGTGTACTTTCAGGAGAGGAATGCCCCAGCAAGCCTTCACTATGATAGATGGCCAGCTGCGTTTCGAGGTCGTTCAGGAATTTCAGCAGAAAACCGCGCAGCGCAGCGGGGTTGAATGAGGGGGAATAAAGCGAAAAACACTTTACGTTGGACATCAAAGCGGAGAGTGGATTGATTTCAACTCCTATGCTATCTAGCCCCATCCATGACGCTTCGAGAAGAAGCGTTCCACATCCCGCAAAGTTATCCATTACAGTTCCCTCATCATATGGCCAGATGTAGTTCAGAAGCGCTCGAACCATCTTGGGATGAAACTTGCCCTTGTAAGGATGCATGTAATGATTTAGGTAAAGACTCGGCTCTTCGCGCGTTGTGAGGTAGTCAACCAGACGCTTGCCCACCTGCATGGTTGACGATGCTGGAATGCGGAAAAGCAACTCGTCGGTGGCAAGGAATTTCCAAAGTTCCTCAATGTTGGCATCAACCTCTTCCTCGTTTCTGCTGAGCTTTGAGATGTATACCGACTTCTCCAAGTAGAACTGATTGGTGATTAGTTGATGAAGAGTAAGGTCGCCAAACGAAAACTCGACATGATTAATTCCCTTTTGACCTACGTTAAGTTTATTCGTGGAACGTGTCACGATAAAAAGCTCCCTAGTATAGGCAAGTCTTCTGACCAACCTCCTAGCTGTGGCCTCGTCCACATCTCTTATGCCGATAAAGCCGTGTGTGTCACCATATGGGAGTTCATGAGCCAGCCTGTCTTGGATCCTTGCTGGTCTGTCAGTGAACTTGGAAAACGACAAGTCTCCCGCCAGAATATCGTAGAAGTTCCTTACAGGGGTTATTGGACCGAACAGGCTTTCAAGTTCTAACCTTGCCAAATCGACTTCGTGTTTCTCTTTGATATTGCCGAAGAGCTTGAAGTACCAGTATGCACCATTCACAGGGGGACTGTAATGACCCGGGGATTTTAGGCTTTTATTGGTATGCAAGCTGTACGTAAGTTGTGATTATCTCTATATAAAGATGTAGCTATCCCATATCCGTCAACTGTTTGAACTGGGAAAAGTACGGTCGCCTCACCACAAGCGAATATAGAAAGAAAGTTGCCCTGTCTCTACTAGCTAAAGAACAGACGCCTAAGGAATTAGCTGTCAGCACAGGGCTTCATATCTCGCACGTTAGTAATTCATTACGCGAGTTGACTGCAATGGGACTCGCCGAGTGCCTTTCGCCCGAACTGAGGAAGGGAAGAGTCTACCGCCTCACACTTGAAGGAAGGATGACGGTCATGAAGTTGAAAGAGTGAAAAACTTGTCCAAAGGTGCACAGGATAAATTGCAGGCACTGAAGCAAGTTCTGAGCGTTCAAATTCAGCGGACACCCCACTGTCGTAATCCCAGATTGGAAAACATAGAGTGGGTGGAACGCCTTCCTCGGAAGGGTTTAAAGAACAAGGTTTTGGAGAGACAAGTTCTCATCAAGGACATAAATGGTGAGACACTATACATCCAGTATCCAGGCAAAGAGTCCGAAAGAAAGAGGGATCAAAGGCCGTGGGACTTTCGCCCGAAAGTCTATGACAATTCTGGTAACCCCGTCAAGGACATGAGCTTCTCTGATATCTGGGGTTCTCTCTATGACGAGCTTTACAAAACGAACCGCCACAATTCTGCGCGCGTTCTTGCTGTATTGTTCTATAGAATGGCTTTCATGGTGGACCATAAGAAAGTAGCCCCCACAAAAACACCCTGCAGACTAGTCCAATTCCAGGACGGGAAACAGTCCTCGATCTTATTAGATAACATTAACTTGTGTCCTCCGCCTTGGGTCTACGAACCACCCCGGTGGGTGATAAAGGAGTTATCGAAGTCGGTTCCGAGTTTGGGTGGTTTGAGTCTAGAAGCTTTTTTAAGATATAACGAACTTCTCGCTTGGAATGAGGATTCTAAATATTACTACCGTGACACGAAAGCTACGGGACCATCGGCGTCTCTCCCATGGAAGGATAGAAGACGGGGAAGGATGAACACTTTATTGACTCATGTCAAAATCATAGGATTCATCGTAGGCGAAATCAAGGCCGCAGACCTTTTTGGTTCCCTTGCGGGCCGAGGGGTGGCTCCAGCTTCCTCCTCCGAAGTCAAACGAATCTGCGCTGGATTCATTAGCGACATGGGCACGAAGACTACAAAAAAAGTCTGATACAATTGTCTCAAGAGGATAGGATTTATTAAAAAAGATTGTATTATTTTATAAAGAATATAATGGTCGTTTAGCACCTACGGAAGTCTTGTAAGAGTCCTATCAAGCACGTTGAACGATGAGGTACGGCGTAGTCGACACGAAGCCGTGTTTGCCGATAAAGATCGAAAGAATCAACGAATTCGTCAAGGGGAACGGTTTGACGCCTGAAGCTCCCTTCGACCAGAAGACGAAAGAATCGCTCGACAACTCGAGGGACATCATAGAGAAGTTGGAGACGCGCGCTTCTCTGAAGGAAGCCCTCGACAGTCTTTCGAACACCATAAGCGTACTCCCTATGGAGGTATACGCCATTCCAGTGGCATGACGACTTGACCGCTTTCTTATATTCCGTTATGTAGCTTCTCGCCCTCTTCCGCTTCTGCCGGAATAAGGAGTAGTCCTGCAGCTTGTCTTCGATATCCCTCACGCGCTCAATGCTGGGAGCAGTCCTGGCGGAAGCACGTATACTTGCAGAAGAATCCGAACCTTCGGCTGTAAACTCCTGCGCTTATAGGGCTTCCCTTCTAAAGGTTCTCTTAGCATTCTTTCAGGTTAGGATCCTCCAAGAGGTCCTCGTAAGGCGATCGACGCACATTACAGATAACGGACTCGTAGTGTGGAAGGCTGCTCTAAATTATCGAGATGAACTGGAGGGATTCCAAAAACAAATGACACATGTTGCCAATCATTTGCTACTGCTTAGTACGAAGCTCGGACTACATGCTTATGGGTTTCGTAAGGGTAGAGAAAGTGGACACTGATGTATTCTCGAGGAGTCTGAGCTCGAGCAATGCGATACGCTTTTTATTGCTGGCAAAACTTGAATTGAGAGAAACATGAGTAGCGTTAAGTCGGAAGGATCAGCATCTGAAAAATCTATACCTCAGGTGCCCCGTTTTTCCATTGGTTACATGAATTCATTAGTCGACCCTCACGAAGACTTCTACATGTTTGCCGCTGGTTCTTGGATAAGATCAAATCCCGTCCCGAAAGACAAGTCGCGTTGGGGTGCATTTGGCGAGCTGCAGGAATGGAATCTACACAACCTACACAGCATACTCGAAGAATGTGCACGTGACAGTCGAGCTAATCAAAGCACCTTGGAACAGATGATCGGCGATTTCTACAGGTCGGCCATGGACGAAAAAAAGATAGAGGAGCGTGGATTCAATCCTGTTTCCGAGCTTTTGCATTTGGTCGAGAACGCAACCCCAGGGGCTAGCCTTGCTCGGTGCGCTGCGAGATTGCACTCTACAGGAGTGTCTGCACTCTTTAGGTCATACTCGCGTGCTGACAAGAAGAATAGCTCAATATACGCGTTCTACATTGATCAGGGAGGACTTTCTCTTCCGGACCGAGAGTACTACCTGTCCGCATCCTTCAAGCAACTGCGTGAAGACTATAGAACGCACCTGAGCAAGATGTTTGGATTGATGGGCGAAGCCGACGAAACGAGCACCAAATCTGCGGACTGGGTGCTTTCGCTGGAGACAGAACTTGCTCGTGCGGCGCGTCCGAGAGCTGAGCTTCGTGATCAAGAAAGGAACTACAACAAGGTAAAATGGGAAGAACTCGAAGACAGGTTTCCTCGCCTGCACCTGACCAGTTATCTCGAGGCTAGGGAAGTGCCAAAGACTGATTACGTCATCGTCGGCCAGCCCGAGTTCATGGAGGCGCTCGACAGACTCCTGCAGAACGAATTATTCGACAAATGGCGGATCTACCTACGCTGGCACATCCTTCTGGCTTCCGCTCCGTTTCTTCACGAGAAGGTGAAGCAGGAACATTTCGAATTTTTCAATAGACGACTCTTGGGACAGAGCGAGGATGAACCACGGTGGAAGCGTGCAGTGCAGGTGATAGACGGGAGCCTCGGAGAAGCCCTCGGCCAGCTTTACGTAGATAAATATTTTCCCCCGGACGCCCGACGGAAGGCCTCAGTGTTGGTCAACGATATCTGCAGCGTGTTCAGGGATAGGCTTGCAGCGATACCCTGGATGAACGAAGAGACGAGACGGCACGCCCTTGAAAAGTTTTCAAGGTTTCGAGTCAAGATTGGCCACCCAGAAAAATATCGTGACTACAGTTCGGTGAAAATTGACCCAGAGGATTTTCTGGGCAACGTGTGGCGCGCTGCAGAATTTGAGGCGCATCGCCAGGCCATCCGGGTCGGCCAATCTGTGGACAGGGATGAATGGAATATGACTCCTCCCACGGTGAATGCCTATTTCTCACCAACAAATAACGAGATAGTATTTCCTGCAGGCATTCTTCAACCTCCTTTCTTCGATGCTTCAATGGATGACGCAGTGAACTATGGGGGAATAGGCACGGTTATCGGGCACGAAATTACCCATGGTTATGACGACCAGGGCCGCAGATTTGATGCGGAAGGTAACCTCCGGGACTGGTGGACTGCGGAAGACGCCAAGAAGTTCCAAGAAAGGGCAAAAGACGTTGTGGAAGTCTATAGTGCGGAAGAGCCCTTACCAGGGTTCCACGTTAATGGCGAGCTTACGCTTGGAGAAAATATTGCAGACTTGGGAGGAGTCTCCCTTGCCTTCGAGGCCCTTCAGCGACGACTTGCGGCTGACCCTTCCAAGCGTAAGGTGATTGACGGTTTTACGCCGGAGCAGAGGTTTTTCATTGCGTATGCACAGCTCTGGAGGTCGAACATCAAGGAAGGAGAGCTGGTAAGGCGAATTACAACGGACCCGCACGCGCCAGCGCCCTGCCGAGCGACGATACCTGCGTCAAACCATCCTGAGTTCCACTCAGCGTTCCCTCAGCAGGACATGCGGAACAGCAGAAATGTTGCGAAGAAGAGGATAGGCGTGTGGTGAGGCTGTCGCCAAATACTGGCGTCACTGAACATTATTAACAGATTGTGCGGGATCGTCACGCACTCTACAAGGGCGTGACCAAAGAGAGCCATAGGTCAAATAGCTTGTCGAAACGTTATCTCAATGCGCCTCTGAGGATTTTCTGCTTTCAGCTACCCCCCTTGGAGAGAGCGGGGAGCAGTTCAGAGCCAAGCACTTGGGTTAGCTACCGGCATTCATCCGCCGTTTTCTAGGGCCGAGAGTTTATCTGCGAATTATTGCTTGGCTTCCTTTCTCCAGATATTCTCTGTTCGCAGCAGTGGCACTTGGGTCCGGCGCAGTCGTGGCTTTTGCACCGAGATAATGTCACCCACCCAGCGAAAGAGCTAATGGTCTCTGAAGAGACTAAAGATTGACACAGTTCATGTCTCAAGAAGGCGTGAGTTACTGAAGCATGCACACTTACTTTATGGTATATACCGCCCTGATATATGTTATTCTTGTGGCGCTCTCTTTCGTGTTTTCAGCCGCCGAGACCTCTTATTCTTCGCTCCGAGTAACTCTGATCAGGCTACAGGCCTCGAAAGGGGTTAGCGCTGCACAGAGGGTGCTTCGCCTAGCCCACAATCTTCCGCACACCCTGAACGCGATAATTATAGGTGATAACGTCATAAATCTGGCCTTTACGAGCCTCGCTACTTATGCCGGGTATATCGTAGGAGGTGCGCTAGGCGCTGTGGGCTTCTCTGCTGCAAATCTAATTGTTGTATTCGTAATCAGTGAGGCTTGGCCCAAGAACATGGCGGTGAATAACCCCGAGGGGGTAGCTCTGTTGCTAGCTCCAATTATGGAGCCTTACGTGAGCATAATGGACGCCCCCGCTGCAGCGCTCGGTCGCCTCGGTCGGAGCATGGCTTCAATGTTCACCAAGGACCACTCCAGGAAGAATCTTTCCACGGAAGAAAGAATGGTCTACGCTCTGGAACTCGCGAAGCTTGAAGGGGTCATCACAGCCAAGCAGTACGACGTAATAAACAGAGTGCTGAAGTTCGACGACCTCACTGCGGGAGAGCTTATGGTTCCTCTGGAGAGATGCCCTGTTACCAGACCCGACTCAACCATCAAGGAAGCGATGGAGCTGTTTACCAGATCGGGGTTGAGGCGTATCCCTGTACTTTCTCTACCCGCCTCTAAGAGTGCAGATTATAGAAGTGACGCAAAGCTTGTAGGCGCTCTTTACGTGCGAGATGTGGCCGTGCTGTTTGCTAGGGGCTATACTGATACAAGTGCCCTGGAGGTTGTGGAGCCCGCGGTCATGGTCAAGGCGAGTGAAAAGCTGATTGACGTATTTTCAAAAATGCAGTCAGGGGGAGCTCAAGTGGCGGGGATTTCAAATGGAGAACAATTGATTGGATTCCTGTTCATTAGCGATCTGCTTGAGGCGGCCGTCGGGGAGGCGTTCCCCAAGAACCGGGCTCTCGTTTATCCGGGTAGATTTGCCAAAGCCAGCTAGCTCATTCTGCCTGCGCGTTTGGGGCGCGATGCTGTCGCCCAACTTCTTCCCTCTCTAACCAAGACGTTCCAATTACCGCGTGAATGCAGAAAGTTCACACCTTTTAAGGGGGGGAGGATGCCAGGTACTGCTTTTGCCCCCAGTGTCACCTCAAGAAGCATGCAGAAAGGATTTGCTATCTCCAGATTGTATTCCACGTGCAGTGTCACTTCCCTTGACCGCGCTAGGCAGCCTATCCGCAATCAACGAGAATCTTTTGTCAAACAGGTGCACCTCAAGCCTGTCGTCTCGATGTCTTATTCCTCTGCCTATTACTTGACTCACCGCATTGATAGCACGCTCGCGCATGAAGGACCATTCCCCTCCTTTACCCACTTTTTTAGCGATTGTGGCTAGTGTTTCTCTAAAAAAGTAGTCAGCGGAGTTACCGAATGGAACCGCCACTATACCTACCTTTTTTATTCTTGAGCGGCCGGCTTCGTCAACAAATTCGACTCCTTCAACGATCTTGCCCCTCATTACCCCTACCACTGTGCCACTCAGTGGTACTTCGGAAATTTTCATTTGCGGCGTCTCTATAAAATATCGGCCGCTGAACCACTCTGCTATCTCGTAACTGGGTACTACAAGGAGTTTTAGCTCGCCGTCGGCGGAGAAATTGGCGAAAACGTCTTTCATGATTTTCTCCTTTTCCTGGGTGCGCAGTTCGTACTTCATACTGCCGGAATAATGTCGGAAATAACGTATCTTCTGGCTCCATGGATAACTCACAACTCTGACATAGTCGTCGAGACCCAGTACTTTCTTCAGGTACCAGTCGCTCGGCATTGTTCCGCTCATCATTATCCACCTATAGCTCTTCAAAGGCTCAAGCGGCAGTGAAGGGTCGACACACTTTATTTCGACATCCTTGTCAGTTATTCGGTACCTAAAGCGTTCAGGTGCGGTCCTTATGATTTTCAGCAGTCCCGAAAGCTTGGCAAGTTCCTCTTCTCGAGGGCATCCTTCGGTAACGACGAGCGAAGGCGGCTCGTCCGGGATTCCACTTCCGGAAAGCCGGTTACGCCAAACCTTCAGATTGTTTAGGGAGTCCCATTCCTCCTTCCCGCATAGCCTGTGCACCCTGCTCAGGTAATCAGTGTCGATTACATATCTCGCCCAGTCGCCGGCATCTTCTAGGTTATGAGCTTCGTCGAATACGAGGACTGATTTGTTCTTTGTGAGGTGCCTGAGGAGAAAGAATATGGGGTAGCTATAGAGCTTGACCTGTGTGTCAGCCTCTCTCGCTGCAAAATAGCCGCACCAGTCCTTTTCACCCTTTGCGTAGTCGTAAACGCTGCGTATAAACGGGAAGGGTTTTCTCCTATCGAACTTATTGAAGTCGCACTCTGGACATTTGGCGAGTGAGCTTCGAACGGCTTCGCGAAGTTCGGAGGCTACAGACTCCCATTCTTCTGGACTCAGATCTGTTTCTTCCAGTTGTTCATGAGGGCGACCCACCCTCTTGAGCGGCAAATCGGGAAAACCGTCTGCGAACCATTTCTTTCCCCTTACGGAGACTCTCGTCTTCCTGCGAAGGTCCTTCGGTTCTTTGGTGAGAAACTTGCACACACGCGCCTTTCCATAGAGCCCGGAGAATCTGTATCCGAGGCTGATGCAGTCACGCTCCCAGGCGGAGTATTGACTCAGAGTGCGAGTAAAGACTGAGAACTTAATTCCTCTCAGCGCGGCCAACACGGTTAGTGTTTTGCCTGTTCCAGTTGGCATCTCAAGGCAGACGTTTTTCCCCGATTCTATAGCCCCGCGAATCTGCGCGGCTACTTTCGCCTGGTATTCGTACAGCTCGACCATTCTGCTTGTCAACCGCTTCTGCGTATTTAGTTCCACGCCTTGCTCCATACTGCACCGCAAAAAGCTCCAGCCAAATGTACATCACACCTTCTTTCTGATACATCGAACTACTCCGATCCTGCCTTCTGGCTCGTGTTTGAATTGATCAACGCAAATTGGATTCGAGGGTTTTGGTGACCTGATTTCTATTTTCGTCTGACTTTTGAAGAGGGAGAAGTGAGGCACACTGGGAATCCATAATATTACGTCGCCTGAAAGAATATTTTGCCAAGCACGCAGATCACAGGAAATTGCGGAGGGAAACGAGAAGCGACCCGAGCCATGGGCCGTCTATTGAGAAGAATCTGTGTGTTTCCGTGCCAGGCCCTGCAGCGGCTGTGCTTTCGAGCGCAGGGAGTATTCCAAGCTACCAAATAACAGCAAGAGATTACTTAGTGTGAGCCAACTATATTAGGAATTGAATCGCTCTATTCGCAATATGGATACCAGGGTATCGAGGGGTACTACGGCAAAACTGGGTGTCATCGAGGGCGACCTAGTTGGCGAAGATAAGATAATCATCCAGGCAGCAGACGGATTGAAGGTCACGGTAAAAGGCAGGACGCGCTTCCAAGGAAGCGTGGACATTGAATGCTCGTTCGAGTGCATTTCGCTAGACGCAAAGCGCGGGGTGGTGCGCGTGAAAGGTCAGCTTGCAGTTAATGACTATATTGATGTAGAAAAGGCTCTCTATTCGAGAGGCAGTGTAAGCTGTCGAACAATTGACGTGGGTGGTAAACTCGTCGTAAGTGAGGCGCTCACTGCGGAAAAGGTCGATGTAGGTGGCTCGGTAGATGTCGACGGCGATGCAAAGTGCGGTAAGGTCGATGTTGGCGGTTCGCTCAACGTCAGGGGAAGCGTGAATTTTGAAGAGCTTGATGTTGGCGGGTCCGTGGAGATTGGCGGGGGAGTTGTAAGCGAGGAAATCGATGTTGGAGGCATTCTAAGAGCCAAGTCGCCACTCGAGTTTGGCAGGATCGACTTGGGCGGTACCGCCGACTTGACAGGAGGGAAGGGGAGGTCGATAGAAGTAGGGGGGCGATTGCGTTCGAAGGGAGACCTCAGGTGCGAGGACTTGGATGTTGGCGGAGTTGTAGACATAGACGGAACACTTGACGCGCAGAGAGCTGAGGTGGGTGGAAGAATCAGGGTGACCCGCGATCTGGCTTCCTCAGAGCGGCTGGAAGTGGGAGGGGTAATGGAAGTAAGGGGGGTCCTTACTGGGTCCGAAGTTGAGGTCGGAGGAAGCCTCAGAGCATACAAGGCGATTCTGAGTGGGTCCGGTCGTGTTGGAGGTAGCATTGAAACGATCCAGGGCTTCAGGGCAAAATCGATTGAGCTCGGGGACGGCGGCCAGGCGGTTGGCGTGCTCGTCGCTAACGTAGTAGAAATTGGCTCGCAAGCGGCCGTACAGGATGTCTACTGTAACGAGCTCAGGGTGGACGACGGCTCTGTTCTGGGTAGGGTCTTTGCAGAATCTGCTGAATTAGGAGATAACTGCGTGTTGGAAAAAATAGTTTATACGAAATCGCTGAGAGAAGGGGAGAGAGTGCGCTATCAATCTCCGCCGGAAAAGGTCGAAAGTCTGCCACCATTTCCCGTCTGACCTGTTGGAAGGGGAAGACGCAGATCCAGAGGTTGAGAGAGTGCGGGTCGGTAACTGATGCGCAACAGACGTGTAAGAAGGTCGAAAGCTGACATTTACTCATCCATTCTCGAGGTGGCCCGCAGAGCGCCTACTGGTATTGGTATCACCAGAATGTCATACGGCGTGGGGGTGCCACTCGATCGCTTGAGGCTCATGGTAGATGACCTTACGGCTTTCGGATTGTTAAGGAGAAACGCTTTGGGGCGTGAGACGACCTACACTCCGACTTCGCGAGGGCTGGAATTTCTAGAGACCTATTGGAAGATGAACGCCTACCTCGAGACATTCGAGGGAGCACCCAGCAGGGCTCTTGCTGCGATCCTCTTTACAGATATCACAGGATACACTTCTCTCACGCAAAACAATGAGAAACGGGCACTGCTTCTGCTTGACGAGTACCGGAATATCGTGAGAGAAGCCTTAACTGACTTTCATGGGAGGGAAGTAAAGACGATTGGAGACGCGTTCCTGGTAGAGTTTGGCAGTGCGCTCGAAGCATGCGAATGTGCTATCGAGATACAACGTAGAATGCATGAACGGAATCTTCAGTCCCGGGACCAAGGTTCAAAGATAAAGTTACGGGTCGGGATCCACGTAGGTGATATTGAACGCAAGGGAAGCGATATCTTGGGGGACGCGGTGAACATTGCGAGCAGGGTATATTCTTTAGCGGATCCTGGTTGCATACTCATAACTCGGCAGGTGTTCGACCAAGTCTGGAACAAGCTTGGTAACCGAGTCGAGGAAGCTGGCAAGAAAGTAGTGAAAAACGTGGATGCTCCTGTCGAAGTCTATTCGATTGTCTTGCCCTGGAAAAAGTGAGCCGCCAGCGATGCGGGTTTCCTGCCCTTACCGTTACAGATGTGCGAAGCGGAAAAGTGAATTTGAGACTCTAGAACTGGGCTACTTGCCAGAATGGCTAAGGGTAATGCAGAGAGCTCAATTGCTGGTTATATGCTTTCCATGTACAATGTAAAACACAGAATCTGCTATAAGAGAAGTATGGTCCGCAATTCTTTCTAAATATTTCAGCACAAGAGCCTCAGAGAGCAAGCATTTCGGCTCCGCTCCTGTTAGAGCAGAGAGAGAATTCATTGCCTCGCGGTAGAGGTTATCAACCTGGTCATCCATAGCCGCCACCCGCTTGGCGAGGGCATCATCCAGATTCAAGAATGCCTGTGTACTGCCTTCTATCATTACTATTGTTATCTTGGCCATCCCGTCTACTCTAGAGTGGTCACATGCGGTTTGATCCCCAAAATTCTCGATTGCCTGCGTGATGTCAAGCGCATACCTTCCTAGTCTATAGTAGCCGTAGGATATCTCGAGAGCGGACTTGGTATACCTGAGATCGGAGGCGACAGGTTGGAAACGGGCGAGGATGTCAAGAACTAAATCGCTTACTTCCTCCTCTAACTTTCTGAGGTCCGCTGCCAATTGAATGACCTTCTCAGCCAATCTTTTCCCTTTATGCAGTTCTTCAAGCGACAGAAGCACGGATGACTGGGCCAGTTCGCCCATTCTTTCCAGCCGTTCATTCACATTCTGAATTCCTAGGTCAAGCAGTCTGGCGATTCGTATTCACCTACTTGTTAGAGCAAACGTCCCCGGACGTAATCCTCTGTTAGTTTGTTCTTCGGATTTTCAAAGATCTCTGGAGACTTACCGAACTCTACCACTTCTCCTTTGTATAGAAAGGCAACCGCATCTGCTATTCTGGCAGCTTGTAGCATGTCATGAGTCACAAGCACTACGGTATACTCGCGTTCAAGTTCAGTTATCAGTTCCTCAATCTTTGTGGTGGCACCGGGGTCAAGCGATGCGGTTGGTTCATCTAAAAGCAATACTTCTGGCTTGAGTGCCAACGCTCGAGCTATGCAGAGCCTTTGTTGCTGGCCTCCAGACAATTTAGTAGCACTCTGACCCAGCCTGTCCTTAACTTCGTTCCAGAGAGCGGCTTTTTCCAGACTCACCCTTACCATGTTGTCGAGGTGAGGTTTGCTCTTTGCCAGGCCGTGGATACGTGGACCAAAAGCGACATTGTCATAAACTGAGAATGGGAAAGGGTTAGGTTTCTGGAAAACCATGCCAACTCGGGTTTTCAGTTCGATTGGGTCTACCCCATTTGAATATATGTTTGTACCGTTCAGCTTTACATATCCCGAGAGTTTGAACCCGGGCACGTCATCGTTCATCCGATTGAGCACTCGGATAAGCGTGGTTTTGCCGCAGCCCGAGGGGCCCATTACAACGGTTGTCGACTTCCTGCGAAACGACAGGGAAACCTTCTTGAGCACACTGAGATTGCCGTACCACACGCTGACTTTTTCGAGCTGCACCGCTACATCGGTCGACAGATCGCTTGCCTGAGCCTGAAATCCTTGATTGGTTTCTTCCTCTGAACAAAAGTCATCCTCCGTTTCAACTGTTTTTTCTGAGTATTCTGTCGGGCCTTGATGGGAGTCCATTTTACCCCTTCGCCATCCTTCTAACCAGAAGTCTCGCTGCGACGTTAAGCGATATCACGAACACTAAGAGGAGAAAACTCGCAACAAGTGCCAGATTTTGAGAAGTTGGGAATGAAAGCTGGGAGAAAACGTACACCACATAGGTCAGGTATCCCACTGGAGAATGCAGGAGTGCAGTTGGATTGAAACCAGAATACCCTGCAGTGTAGAGTAATTGGGCTGTCTCTCCGGATGCAATGCTCATGGAAAGAATGATGCCGGTCGATATGCCCGGAAGGGCGGCTCTAAGAGTTACTCTGCTTATCATATTTGTTTTTGAACTGCCCAGAGCCATCGCGGCTTCGCGGTAGCTCTGAGGCACATTCTTCAGGGAGAGCTCGGTAGTGCGCAAAATGTACGGAAACATGAATACCGAAAGCGTAAGCGCCCCGGCAAGGGCCGAGAAACCCCACCCAAGGTATAGCACGAGAAACAACAAACCCGCGTAGCCGAGCACTATCGAAGGCACAGCAGCAAGTATGTCAGCTACAAACCTGATTATGCCGGAGAATCTACCTCTAGGAGAGAACTCGGCGAGGTAAATCCCTCCCATGACACCTAGCGGGACAGAGATTGCGCTAGAAAGCGCAATGAGCAGAACTGTTCCGCTTATCGCGTTCTGGAGCCCGCCGGTAACAGTGGCTGAATTGAGTGCTGTTAGTTGGGTAAAAGTGGTAGTTGAAATAAGAGTTGCACCTTTATACGCAAACATAAGAATCATGTCAATTAACGGATAGAGTAATGCTATCACCGCCAGGACCGTGAACACCTTGGTTACTCTGTCAATCGACCTACGCCGTAGCAGGCTATCTTGGATGCGCTTGCGGCGATCTGAGAAATCATCTTGCCACAAAGGTTCGGCAGTCTCACTCATACTCTCACAACCTTCTCAGAACTTGAGATGAAACCCTCACGCACGAGCAATCTTGCAAGAATGTTGGTTGCGGTCGTAATGAGCAGCAGTATAAGCGCGAGTTCAACTAGGGCGCTGACATACATCCCCGATGGATCTGTAAAGGCACTGTCCATAGACTGGGCCATAAACGCGGCTATTGTGTTGATAGGTGCGTAGGCTGTATGCGGAAGTGTATTGATTGCGGAACCTGACACCAGAACAACGGCCATTGTTTCTCCTAGTGCTCGACCGAGACCTAGCAGAATTGAACCTGCAATAGCCATCTTTGCATTGGGTAACACGATTGACTTTACGACTTCCCAATGGGTCAGTCCGAGCGCTTTTGCGCCTTCTCGCAGTTCAAGCGGAACCTGCCTCATTGCGTCTCTCGAGATTGCTGCTATGATGGGGATTATCATTAGTGCAAGTATGATTCCGGAAGCGAGGAGTCCTGAGCTGTAAACTTGCCCATGAAAAAAAGGAAGGAACCAGAGATTTTGCGACAGTAAAGGTTCGATTTTGTAAAGAAGAAAGGGAACTAACACAAGCAGTCCCCAGTAACCGAAGATGATGCTGGGCACGCCGGCTGTTAGCTCTACCAGAACTGAAATTATAGTTGACAAGCTTTTGGGGGAGAATTCGCTGAGAAATATCGCGACCCCTATTGCAGTCGGCGCTCCTATGATGATTGCAAGCGCAGACGAAACTAACGTTCCCGTAATGAATACGAGCCCCCCGTAGTGGGCCCCGGATAAAGTCTTGAATCCGTGGACGGTGATGAGAGAGCCGCTCAAGGCTGGATTCCAGGTAATGCTCGTCAGGAATTTCAGGCCGTTTACTACGATAGATGGAAATCCGTAAACGAGCGTAGTACCTAGGATAAGAAAAATAAAGATTAAGCTGGTGCCTCCGCAGAGGGCGGCTGTGTATCTGAGGAGTGCATCAGCTTTCTTTGACTGACGCAACCGCTATCAACTGATTTCGTTGATTTGCTCAATACTGAGCTGCACTATCGACTGCGGGAGTGCTATGAAGTGAACCTGGTCCAGGAAGTAGGGTTGTTCTCCAGTGGTAACCGCCCAGGTAAGCAGCGTCCGAAGCACTAGCGCCATGTTTGAGTCAGACTGTGTCTTGGATACGATTGCGTATTCGTAGTTGATTATTGGATATGAATCCGCTCCGGGGGCGAATACGAGTGAAATCCTCTCATCCGCGGGCGTCTTTCCTACGAGTGCATTCGCCGCGGCCTGTATGTTGACCTGTGTTGGTGCGACATAGTTTCCCGCTTGGTTCTTGAGGTAGGCGTAGCCCAATCCGTCTTTCAGTGCTTCGTTCAGATATGATATACCGATGTAGGCCACTGAATAAGAAGTCGCGTTGCACTTTTCCACCATGCCTCCATTTCCGAGAGCCGCTGTAAGTGTGGGAGTGCTCGGCCAGCTCACTGTCGTGCCATACCCCACGCTGCTGTTCCATGATGCAGTTGTGAATGACAGGTACTGAGTAAAAATGAACGTGTCTCCACTGCCATCAGATCGCCGAATCGGGATAATCGTCTGATGCGGTAACTGATTGGCCAGGGCAGGGTTTGCAGCTTTGATCTGCGCGTTATCCCAGTAAGTAATTGAACCATTGTAGATTCCTGCCAGGATCGGGCCGGACAGGTTTAGGTGGTCAGACTGAGGTATACCGGGTATGTTGTAGTCGATGTTCTGCGCCGAAATTGCCAGAGGGATATTCAGCATGTCTGGGTACTGCGTGATTTGAGCGTTGGTCATGTATGCGTCAGAAGCTCCGATTTGCACCGTTCCCGTTTCTGCATCCGATATTCCAGTGCCACTTCCCGTGCCTGCGGTTGTTATATGGACGTTCGTGTAAGTCAGTGAAAAGTTAGCGGCCCAAATCTGGAATAGTGGGTAGAGAAGTGTCGACCCAGTTTCTGAGAGAGACTCGGCAGGAAGAGTGCTAGGTAGACCAGTCGAGCTAGTAGTAGACATCTGAGAGGTGGCGCTTGTCGGCGTAGTTTGAGATGAAATTGTTGGCGAAGTTGACGAAGTTGGTGTCGATGTGGCTGGCGATCTGCTATTCAGGATGAGATAGGCTCCCGCGACAACCGCCACGATTACTATCAGCGCTGCGGCCACTGCTGCCGTCTGACTGACGGCACCTTTCCGGTAGGCATACTTTCTCGTTCGTGCCATTAAGTTCACAATTCTCTAGTTATTTGAGTCAATCATAAGACTTTTGATATATTCTCTATAGATTATGCCAGCGACTATATAGATTCGGCTTTTAAGGAATGTTGACACTCAATTTTGATATGCCGGGAAACGTGAATTTTGCCCAAGACTAGGCGAGTCTCTGACAAGCATTTATGGCTGACGAGCCTGAAGACCCACGCGCCTTAGCCGTGGGAGGACGCCACGCAACCCTAGAAGTTATGATGTGGCGACCTAATCGCTTATCTCAATACGCCGAAGCCCTCGTCGAGGGCTATCTCCGCAATGTCGGTGGAATAGTCGGCGACTCTTCCCAAGTGATAGCCGATGAGTGGTGCGTTTATGGCTCGGCTTTCTTGGCTCGTCCGCAGCAGCATTTCCCTGAGTTCCGCACGCTTGACAAACACTGGGGATGTCCGCGTTATATCCCTACTTATGAATAGTTCAACAGCTGCTTCAAGTATGCCCGATACGCTTATGGCGAGCTCGGGAAATTTTTCGCGCACTCGACTTTTTGAAGTTTTCTTGCCAGCCATATAGATTTCAGAAGCTGAGACTGCATGGTCCACACATCGCTCGAGGAATCTGAAGACCATGAGCGCATCATAGACCCCAACGGTATCAAGGCCGAGTTCTCCAAGTGAGGAAGGGTCTATGAGTCCTTTTCTCAGCCTGCGTCCAAACATAAAGTTGAGCCGGTCAGCATCCTCATCTATTTCGGCAACAGTGGATTGATTGGGTCCTCCTACTCCTTTGAACCCGAGGTCGAGAGCTGACCTAACAAGCAACACCATTCGCCTTAGTCCATTTTCTAGCGTGATCACCTTTGGTTCAGCCATAGTAGCTATCACGATCTGGTCAACACCCTCCTGAAGGACATCGAAGCCTACGAGTCGCCTTACAGCCTTCCTGATTGCGAGGCGGACGCCGCTTCCGAATTCTGGCTGCGACGCCTTTAGCGTGACTTCATCATAACCATCCAGATAAGCGGCTATTGTCAGTCGCGAGGCAAGTTCGGCGTCTGTGTCAACGGAAAGTGTGATGGACCTTGGCTGAGTCTTCAAAGGGGCGATTACAAGCGATCTGTTAGGTAATTCCGTAAAGGTCACTTTCGTACCCTTCGTAATCTCGTTTGAAATTGCCCAGTGTTTTGGTATCGAAACCACATACGTTGAGGTACCCACCATCTGAACAGACCTCAAATATGTGGGAGACAACTTCAATTCAATCAGTTGTCTTTTCTTGCCTCTCTATATATAAACTCACTCGACTCTATTCTTACGTCGGAAAAGATAATATTTAGCTGGTAACTATAATAACTTCGAGCTGTGGGGAGAGGAGCACTTTGCGACCGCGTCTTGGCGTCTTCAGGACCCCTTCGGTCGTTCCGTTACCTTGCCAGCCCTTCTGAATGCCCGCGCCGGCGGCGGGGCAACTCACTATGAAGCCCTCTGCCGCCGCCTGGCTTCTTGTATGTTCGACGCGCTGAGTTACTGGACACAGAACTCGTTCTTTTCCGGATCGAGCATTATGACGCAGTACTCTCCCCTTCCTTCGTCGAGCTCGCGATGCTTCGTTGCCCCGAGTCCAACGAGTCGTTCGACCTCCTTGTCGACTTGGATCTTTCGCTCGTCGAGCGGTACACGCATTCCGGCGCTCGCGTTGATGTCTATGTGCAGTCGATTCTTTCCGAGTTTCGGTGTGTCCATCTGCTGGAAGTAGACTCTTGGTCCCTTCCCTTCAGGATCGACGATGGCGCTAGCCGAATTCCATTCGTCTTCCGGTATCCCTTGAGCCTTGAGCCAGCTTTCCCACGACGTGTAACCAGCCGGTGGGTCTTGCAGCTTATAGTGCAACGCCTCCGCGTAGAACTTCGAAAGGCTTGACGGGTCCCTACAGTCAAAGACAACCTGCAGCTTGAATGCCATCCGGAGACAACACTAATGGTGATACCTAAGTGCGATGGGACAGTGAACCCCTTATGAGATATTGTCATGTTTATTCGTAATCTGCCTCCTGTCGCCGGAAGGGCCTCTCTTCTAGTCCTCCTGGTTTGCTGAAGAAGAGAAATCGCTGGGCTGCCCTACAGTGGCGCGCTTTACAGCGTTTAATACTATGGCTGGACCTCATGTTTCCAGCGGACAGGTAGAAGTCAGCCTCTACAAACACGAGGGTGAACAGACAAAGATTTCAGTTTAGCTAATGAGAGTGCCCGATAGTCCCAGAGGCGACTCCAGAAAAGCCGTTGCGCCTCGAGTTACTGCGGTTGGGACCCTCGTCGCAAAGAAGTTAACGAAGGCGCGATTTACCCACAGCGGGATCTCTATGCCCTCCTATTTTCGGGAGTAAGTTGCCACGAACTCGGCGGTTGCTAATATCGCGCTGGCTATGCCTTCCCTGAGTTTTTGCGCTCTTACTCCTGGTGGAAAGCTCGTTTTTGAAGAGAGTGCGTAGAGTCTAAAGTAATAGCGGTGCGTACCATGCCCGAGTGGCGGGCATGGCCCATCGTATCCCATCCTTGCGAAGCTGTTCAATCCTTGGGTGCAAAGTCCGGTTACAACTTCCTCTCTCGGCAGTGACGGGGGAAAACGGGAGACTCCTGCGGGTATGTTATATGCAACCCAGTGGACGAAGCTCCCTCCTGGAGCGTCAGGGTCCTCCACTATTAGAGCGTAGCCTTTCGCTTCACGCAGTTCTGTCCACATAAGCTCGGGGGATGAGTTTTTACCATCGCACGTATATTCCGTGGGAAAAGTTTGAGTAAAGGTCGACTTGAGCTCGAACATACAACGGCCCAAGAATTTCTTTCCAGAGTGGTTAATAACTATTCTTGGTTGTTCGTCTCTCATGAAATGCCTGAACAACATCCAGCGATTACGATTTACCGGGATACATATTCCCTCTGGGTATCTGGACCTAGGCTTCCGCACCTTTGCGCCGCTGATAGTCACATGCGCGAGGTAAGTACGGTTTAGCGGTACGGCGTATTTGTGATTAATGTTACAGGTCGACTGGCGCGGTCACTAATCCCGTGTGTCTTGTGAGACGGTTCACCTCGAGCGCCTTGACGGCTTGTATTTTCCGGTCGCCCTCTTCTTCTTCCTGTGTTTCCGTACCAAAGTATCTTCCTCTATTTCGTTATCGTCTCCGAGCCGCGAATCCTTGAGCTCACCTTCGTTCGATGCGTCTTCCTGCATAGTTCATGCAAACTAGGGCGCACTGGGGATACTCAAATGAATTGTGCTTACCAGGGCTAGAGTTGAATACGCTGGAACTTTTGACCGAGGAATCTGCTGAGCTAGTATTACAGATACTCATTGGCCAAGTCTGGATGATCTTTAAAACTCAGGCTGACGCTGAGCGACACGAACAGCTTTACTAATCAGCTCCAGAACCGGGTGCTAACTTCGGTTTATCCGACACCCGGAAACCGAAACCCCCCTCGGCTCAAAGCACGACGCTGATTGCCTACCAGACGAGGCAACGATGGCTCGACCTCTCTTTGTTGCAGAGGCTCTCTTCGTCTAAGAGTCACTTGGCTAACCCAATTCAGTATGTGCTCGAAGGTTGTCGAATAGCCGCGCAACCAAGGGGTTATCTACATTCATCTATCTACATTCAAATGTCTCTACCCCGCTGCTGCAAGAGCTGGGCTTCAGGGCTTGTACGCTATCGCGTCTATTTCCACCAGTAGTTCCTTCCTCGCGAGAGAAGCCTGCACAGTCGTTCTCGCAGGAGGAGAATTCGGAAAGAATTTGCTGTAGATTTCATTCATATCTTTGAAATGTGAAATATCACTCAAAAATACTGTAACCTTGACCACGTCACTCATCGACGCACCCGCTGCTTCTACCACGCTCTTGACATTGAGAAGCACTTGTTCAGTCTGTGCCTTAACCCCATCTCCAGCTACTTTGCCAGTCTTGGGGTCTATTCCAATCTGCCCCGAAACGAAAATGAACCCTCCCGCTTTTATTCCGGGGGAGTAGGGTCCGGCCGGTGGAGGGAGCTCTGCGGACTTTACGACTGCCCTATTAGACATGCGGTTCATGCGGAGCTCTCCATATTATAACCTTACTTTCTCGGCCCAAGCGTTCACACGGTGTGCTGCTGCAGAAATACAAAAGCTGCTAATCCATAGAAGTTGGCGCATTGTTTGCTCGGTAGGAGATTGAGGGCCCGCCAACCACTCCCGAACCTATTCGCGAGGTTTATTTGGACATTTGCAGGCTGCTGCTAGGTGGTTTGGAACGGCAGTCGACATCGTAAATGAGTTGGGAGGGCTTGTAGTGCAAGCTGAAGACGTAACCCCGTCAGGCGGTAGACAGCGTGAGATTTCTCTAGGCGCGGTAGGCGATGAGACAAAGTTTTCTTTGAATGTTGAGGAAAGAAAAATAATCGGAAGACATGGGAACTCTCTATCGTTCGGGGCCGGCCTGTCAAAATTCTTGGCATACAATGGACTGAAGGAAGCCTGGGTCAACTCAGAAGGACTTGAGCTCGGAGACGCGATATTGGGCTCGACATTAGCGCAATATCGGTTTGGTAAGTACAGAACAAGCGGTCACCCAGATGAGGTCTCCATACACTATCTCTCAGGATCAGAAGGTGTATTGAAGAAAGCGAGAGCTGTCGCTGAGGCGGTGAACTTCGCAAGAGACCTAGGCAATGAACCTGCCGGGTCCCTTAGCCCGGCAATGTTCGTGAAAGCGGTAAAGCAGAAATTCAAAGGGCTACCTGTTGAAATTGGTGTGCTGGACGAGAAAGATTTAGAGGAACAAGGTTTTGGCGGCATTATTGGTGTTGGAAAGGGTTCGGTCAACCCCCCGCGACTCCTGACCGCCAGATACACTGGCTCGGGAGAAAGGCCGATCGCGCTAGTTGGTAAGGGGGTGGTATTCGACTCCGGTGGCATCAATCTCAAACCAAGTGACGGAGGAATTGAAAGAATGTATTCTGACAAATGTGGCGCAGCTGACGTAATCTCTGTCACACTTGGCGCAGCGCTTCTCGCTCTTCGGACTGACTTGATTGCACTTGCCCCGCTCGTTGAAAACATGCCTTCAGGTAGCGCGCTCAAGCCCGGGGACATCATAAGGACGTACTCTGGCAAGACCGTAGAAGTGCTGAATACCGATGCAGAAGGGAGGCTGATACTCGCCGACGCGCTTGCCTATGCCCAGCAGGAATTCAATCCGATAGCTGTGATAGATGTGGCCACGCTCACTGGTACCAAGGTTCAGGCACTCGGGTCAAGAATTGGAGCGGTAATGGGTAACAATCAGGAATTGGTGAACAGTATTGTGAGCGCGGGGGACAAAACCCACGAACCATTCTGGCAACTGCCTCTTCCAGCCTTCTATCGAGACCTCCTGAAAAGCGAAAGGGCGGATATTCGAAACGTGGCGGGCAGTGGCTTTCGGGAGGCAGGCACTATTATCGCCGGCCTATTTTTGAACGAGTTTGTGAAGGAAACGCCATGGGCACACCTGGATATCGCAGGCTCGGCTCTAGCCAATTCCGACTCTGGATGGACGGCAAAAGGAGCTACCGGCTTCAGCGTAAGAACTTTGCTCGAAATTGCTGAAACCGGACTTGAGGTTTAGCTAGAATTGGTACGGTAAGGCCCTTCCCATTATGACGATTTGGCAGCGAACGTATCCCGCTGTGTGAGGTTTCGTACGTGAAAATGGAGCTCTCCCAGCATCCGAAAACTCCGAACGTTTGAGTATTTGCCATCGTAGGGTCTCTGCATCGATGATCCTGGAATTGCGGTGGCGCGGATTGATTGGTTCACGTTGAGACTTTTCATGGTCGCAAGCAATTCAATATGCCGGGTGTAAGGTTATAATCCTTCTCTGAGGCTTGGCGATGAGGGACGTTTAGAACAACTCGATTGCTGGGCTCCCGCCGCTGGGTTCGGTACGGCATTGGGTCTGTGGCTGTTCAATTTATCACAGGGTCAGGGACAAAATTTCATCGGCGTTAGAATGGAGCTTGGCGCAAGTTGATTGAATCAAACCGGATTGCAGACTTAGCCGGGTTGTCGAAGGCCGCAGGGTTTACCCCGTTATTGGGAGCGTATCAGCTCTACCTTAGCTTTTCCTCAGTTGCCACTCTGAAACTGGGAAGAAGCGCGACCCTATGTAGGGGTACCGGGTGGGGGCATGTGTTTTGTCACTTTTGAGCGTCCATACTCCCTAAGCTTCCTTGGTCCTGTGTTCGTTTCTATTTTCTAGCTAGCATGTATTATAATTATGAAGTGGATTCAAAATATCTATGGGGATTGCAGTGAGATCTAATGTACCCTTTTTTCCGCAAAGGGTGGACCCGAGGAAATCCGTAGTAGTGAGAAAAAGAGATACGCATTGCGGCTCTAGAGTTTAATCTCGGCACTTTATCCGGTTCTCATATTCTCGTTTGCAAATCTAAAGTTCGCTTCCGTAGCATCACTGGATGTTCGTGGTATGCAGTGTTTCATGCGCAAGTCTAGAGTGCGACAAGATCTAAAGAGAACACTTGGGGCGAGCTCAGTAAGTACCTGTTTGAATTCATATCCTGTTTCTTAACCGGGATGAAAAAAAATCCTTTTGGGCGAGAGTAAACGATTTCCTGCTTTGAGTAATACCGCCTAGCTCCTCCGTGAGTGTGGTAAGGGCTAGTTTCCGATACCCCTTCTTGGCCCAACGGTTCAGCTCTAACTCTTGGTGGGGGGCGAAACAAATTAGATTCAGCAGATTCGAGGTTTATCCTTTCGACAATGAACTGATGCTTAGCTCTCTGTAAGTAATCCGCAAGAAAGAATAATATGCCGCAGCGAACCTCAGGGCGTGAAGACCGGTTCCAAACGCGATTCCGAACCGGTATGGAGAAACTTCTCCTCGGTAGTCCTAGCTTCAGAGCGTGAGTACCAAGTAGACGATAAGTATTATCGCTATGACAAAAATACCAGAACTTATCGCGGTCTCGACTCTGGCACTTGGTTCATACTTCCCCTCCTTGATTCTCTTCTGATTCCCAGTGAACCTGCCCAGTGCTAGTAGCTCCAAGATGCCGCCGCAGATTACCAACGCCATTCCAATATATGAAGAAAAATGAAAGGAAGTCTCTGGAGCCAGAGGGTTGAGTTCCTTAACGATTAGTCCGAACTTTGCTACAACAAAGCCGAGTGCAATTATCGTGACCCCAGTTCTAATCCAGGCAAGATAGGTCCTTTCGTTCGCTAGGTGATCCGTGACCTTTGCCCTCTCCACGTCTGAGCTTCTCCTGTTTTCGCTTTTGTCTTCTTCTTCCATTATTAGCTCACCTCGTTGACCACTATGCGCTTCGAAACGTCGTCACCACATAAGCCAATCGAAAAGAGATAGAATGCAGAAGTCAAAGTGGAGGAATTTGGCGTCTAGGTCGCAGGAGCTGCTGAGTTGCCTGCGGATAGCAACAACGAACTGGAGCTTGCGGGTCCACTTTGATAATTTATTCTGGCTATGCGCTAGAATATTCTCTTACTGGTTCGAACCAAAATGATGTAAATGTTGTTCAATGCACAAGCCGTTCGATTGAACGTTCCGCTCAAAGCAGAGAGGAAATCTCGGTTAGTGCGTAATATTTTGCTCAAGGAGCTAGACTGCGCTCGAGTCCTCGCCGCGGCGGGTAACAATTCTGATGAGGGGCTCCAGCCCCATTCAAAGCGGGTGCGGCCACATAGCTATTCAAAAAAATATTCTCGTGCACCAAACTGAGCCGAGCTAGGTTGAAGTTCATTCTCATGGCTCATGCAATTGGCGCCTGCGCAAGAATTGAACGATTGAACGACTGTTTTGGTCCTCAGGCAAGGCTGACTCATGTGTCATGGAGCTAACCTCGGGATGGACGGAGTAGGTTGTGCATCCGTGATTTCATAAGAGCGAAAATAGGGAACAATCTAGCTCTTTGGGAATCCCGGGATAGCCCTTTTTGCACGCCAGCTGTCTGCGGCTGAACGATTCCGAACGCATGGAAGACCAGTTTCCCGTCCCCCAAGTAAAACGTTGAGTAAACTTCATGAGCTTCCATGGTTGCAAGGAGCCTTGATTGGATTGCTGCGATTAAACGGAATCTTTGACGTGTGCCAGGGCGCTCTAGTGAACTCCCCGGACGACAAGCCAAGCGCTAAAGAAGCTGGGTTCTCAGCAGAGAAGCCTGCAGATATAGACTTGGAGTGGGGGGTAAAGATCCCTATGCGCGATGGAGTTTGTCTTGATGCTACTATTTGCAGACCGCACGCCCAAAAGGGCCGCCTCCCAGTGGTTTTTACGCTGACTCCATACATAGCCGATTCGTATTTTGACCGCGCACAATACTTCGCTAGGAACGGCTATGTATTTGCACTGGTTGATGTTCGAGGACGCGGCAATTCCGGAGGGGTCTTCGAGCCATTCGTGAACGAGGGGAGAGACGGCCATGACGTTGTCGAGTGGTTCTCGATGCAGGCCTGGTGCAATGGGAGCGTTTCCATGTGGGGAGGCTCTTACGGGGGCTTCGACCAGTGGTCTACACTTAAGGAGTTCCCACCTCATCTGAAGTCGATAGTGCCAGCGGCTGCAGCGCACCTGGGAGTAGACTTTCCGGGTTATCACGGTATCCTTACTCCTTATGATATGCAGTGGCTGACATTCACTAGCGGAGTCACTGGTAATGCTTCGCTATTTGGGAACATGGACTTCTGGATAAGCAAATATACCGAACTCTACACCAAGAAACTTCCATTCAGAGAGTTAGATAGCTTGGTTGGAAATACAAAGAGCATATTTCAAAAATGGCTTGCACATCCAGCTGCAGACGAGTACTGGAGCGGAACCGCGCCAGATGCAGAAGATTATGCGAAAATAGATATCCCGATTCTCACGATTACTGGTCACTATGACGGGGATCAGCCAGGAGCGATGACCTACTACAAGAGACATATGCAGTTCGGTTCTGAAACTGCAAAGTCAAAGCACTACCTCGTAATTGGGCCGTGGGACCACGCTGGTACGCGGACTCCCAAGAAGGAGTTCGGAGGAATGACTTTCGGTGACGCAAGTCTTGTCGACCTTAACAAGCTGCACAAGGAGTGGTATGACTGGACGCTAAAAAATGGAAAGAAGCCCGAGTTCTTGAAAGACAGGGTATCGTATTACGTTGCCGGGGAGGAAAAATGGAAGTATGCTTCGAATTTGGGTGCAACTTCCAAGGGGGAAAGAACCTTCTACCTCGCCTCTGAAGGTGGAGGAGAGTCCGCTCGCAGCGTATTCAGGTCGGGGGCGCTCACTGACGCACCGCTGGGCGATTGTGAGCCTGATACATATGTATATGATCCGCTGAACACTAGTTCGGCGAGTTTCTATCAGAAGGAAATTCAGAATTCAATAACTGATCAGACGCTCGCCATGGGCATTAACGGCAACGGTCTGGTCTACCACAGTGAGAGGTTCGACGAGGACGTCGAATTTACTGGTGAGGCAAAGCTTGTTACTTGGATTCAAGCTGATGTTCCAGACCTGGACTTCCTCATCGAAATCTACGAGATTAGGGCAAACGGAACGAGTATCAGCCTGACCAGCGACATGATGAGAGCGCGCTACAGAGAGTCCCAGGCATCACCGAAACTGCTTACGCCGGGAGAAACCTACAGGTATGAATTCAAGGGATTCACATTTTTCTCCCGACGCGTATCCAGAGGCAGTCGACTGAGACTCGTGATAACTTGTCCAAACAGCATCTACATTCAGAAGAATTACTGCAGTGGAGGAGATGTATCTGCAGAGTGCGGAAATGACGCGCGCACGGCTAATGTAGCTTTATATCATGATAGAGAGCGTGCGAGTTACCTTGAGCTACCCCTTGGAAGTTGACGGCATGATGCAAAGCGAGGGTTGAAAGTATGAAAGCAAAATCGATTCATTCAGTTGCGGAAAAGCTATCGTTCAATATGGTGGGCGGCCGACTCGTGGCATCGTGTAGAATGGGGTTTTAACGGGCCAGCTTAAGAGCTAGCTGTACATCCCAGCTGACTGGATCTTTTTCATCGCTCAAGCCGGCGTGGTCCTCCTTGGCGGCTGTCTGAAAAGAAGAGGAAGGGCTAGGCCAATTTGGCTTCCAACTTCCCCTCCCTTAGTTCACAACTATTTCAGAAGAACGGAAAAACCTGAGAGAGTGATATGCACGGTTATCGCCGGCGAGCAAGTTGACCCACTCGCCTAGCCGTAGGGGCCGCATTTGCGGATGTAAGACCTAACAGATATTGCCCTTTTCTACCTGCGGAGTACTCCTCAAAAGCAGGAAATACTGGTAAAACGGAAATGGAAAGAAATCGGTTTGTTCTTGCCGGAATGCGGAGGATTCATGAAGGAGGCAGATAGGTGGAAATCTCGCAGGTGGAGGCTATCAAGTTAAGCATTTCAGTCAGTGTGGCGCTTTGTCTACAATTGGCGCGACACCCTTTTCCGTGAGAGTCAGGTCCTGTTCTAGAGGCTTCTGGCAGCGAGCGTCGGGCTATAAACATGCGAAGTGTAGTGGAAGCGAGCGGACAACGGCTGATTGCAGAACCAAAGTGGCTAATTGGGGGGCTCGTTGCATTCAGTTTATATTATATGTGAGAAAAAGCGACGCTCATGCGGGACCTTAGAGCATGGATGAAGAAGCACTGGGAGAGCCTTTTCATGCTCTGCGTTGCCGTGGTTCTCCTTGTAGTCACCATAATCACTACTCCGGGCCCCTAGTATTACAGTGTGTCCAGAGAAAGAATGAGGGGGCAGGGGACGGGTGTATGGCGCCAGTGCTGCGGTGAATTTCCGCTACACGAATCTATGGCCCACCTGGTTTAAATAATGAGGCGCCCGACGAATTATATTGCATTGGAACAGGCGCGGTATCGCAATCGAGAACAATCCATCCATTTTGCGGAAACCAGAAATTATAGGAACGAGCAAGGTCGTTTTCGCAAGTCAGTCTACTCTTACCTCGGATGGTTTGGCCCAGCGACGCTGGCTGCAGTGGCGTACATCGACCCCGGAAACTTTGGTACGGATATCTCAGCTGGAGCCGGGTTCGGTTATGTGCTTCTCTGGTCCGTATTATTGGCAAATCTGATGGGGATGCTCATACAGTACCTTTCCGGCAAACTCGGGCTGGCGACAGGTCAGTCTTTGGCGGAATTAGTCAGGGTCAGTCTGGGCAGTCGGCGAAGGGTCATTCCCTATTGGTTGGCAAGCGAGGCCTTTGCACTCTTTACAGACCTCGCCGAGTTCCTAGGCGTAACCTCTGCGATATATCTTCTTTCTGGTGGAGCCATACCTCTCTTAGTGGCATCGTGGATATCTGCATTCGATGTCGTCTTGGTCTTCGCAATAGCTGGGAATAGGTTTCGTAGAATTGAGCTCGTGATTACGACGCTCGTATTCGGAGTGGGGCTGGGCTACATTTATGAGATCTTCCTTGTCAAGCCGAACGCGCTTTCGATAGTCCACGGCCTCGTAGTCCCGGCGGTTGTGGGGAGCAGCCAGCTGTTCTTGGTCGTGGGAATCATAGGGGCTACTGTGATGCCTCACGTCATGGTGCTCCATTCATCACTGACCAAAGCAAAGGCAGGTGGTCTAGACGTGACAGGCCGCGCGAAGATGTTGAGACTGCACAGGTGGGACACAGTCGCTAACATGACCGTGGCTGGACTGATAAACATGGCAATACTAATTATGGCCGCCGCCGCGTTTTTCACTACCGGGGTGCATGTGGCTACAATAGACAGCGCCTCGAAGACACTCGTGCCGCTCTTTGGACTATCTGCCGGCATTGTGTTTGCTTTGACTTTGCTTTTCTCGGGTTTGTCGGCTTCAACTGTGGGCGTTATCGCGGGGCAGGCCATACTCGAGGGGCTGCTTGGCTCGAAATTCAATCCTTGGGCTAGGAGAATTATCCTTCGCGTGATAAATGTGATACCTACGAGCATTGCTATTACGCTCGGCTTCGACCCCCTTCTGCTGCTTGTCTACAGTCAGGTTGTGCTCAGCCTCCTGATACCTCTCCCACTCATCCCCCTCATTTATTATACGGCGAGAAGAAAATTCATGGGTGAATTCGTTAACAGACAAAGCATAACTATTCTTGCTCTGGTTACCGCAGCTACGATTATGGCTCTGAATGCAGTGCTTCTATACACTATCATCTAAAAACGGATCTGCTGTTCTTCGATGGAACGCACACATACCATTTATCGAGTGCTTTGTTCAGAATACGCCGAAGGAAACTGGCGAGTTTAAAAGCAAGATTACAAAGGCAGGTATGGCCCAGGGAAAACCCGATAAAGAAATTGACGAGTGGCTCGCGTCAATCCCAAGCCAAAATACCAGAAAACAATACTGCGAAAACATTTTTCGTTTCGCCCAGTCTCCGGCACGCCTCCTCAACCGACCCATAGACGAGGTAGAGAAGTTTGTTACCGCGAGAGTCGGTGAAATGAACAGGACCGGGCTCAGCTCCGTGGTGATACGGCTTCCAGTCGCCGCATTCAAGAATTTCCTCGAGTTCCACGACGTGGAGCTACGGTGGAAGAAAATAATGAAATACCTACCGACGATGAAGCCTACTTCGAAGCGGTCACCGCAGCCGCCGCCCCTCGGCTCTATTCCCCGAGCCCTGCGAGCCTGATGTGTTCACCACCGCTCGTGACTGCGGCGGCCCCGCCCGGCGCAGCCGAGCCGTCCATGGCGGCGAGCCTCGCGGCCCGCGTCGAACGCAACCGGTTCACCCAGGTGTACGATGAAGCCATGGGGCACAACGCCCGCAGATTGTTCGCGGGGGTGAAGCACGGTTCACGGAACAACACCGCGTTCTTCCTCGCCCGCTTCCTGATGTTCTACGTGGGCTTCGACTACGAGACCACGCTCGACATCATGGAGAAGTGGAACACCAGGAACAAGCCGCCAATGGACCTACGCGAGCTCCAGGCAACCGTCAAATCCGCAACAAGGTACCCCTACCTACAATACAGCCAGCTAACCGCGAAAAACAAGAAGGAACCCGACAAAACCGCCGCAGACAAGTTCGGGCCCGCGATCTATCGCTTCTCAGCTTCGAAACGACGCTGAACACACCCACCGACACCACGGCGACACCCAAAATGATTAAAGTCAGACCCACCGATGCCTCAACGTAGACCGCGACTGAGTTCTGGGCAAAGCCGTGGAGAAGCTTCGCGACGCCGAACTCGACCAGCGCCGCACCGGCTAGAGAACAAGTCAAAAACAACACCAAGCCGCGAACCGACTCCGACGCATTTGCGCTGGATTCACCGGTGGAACCGCACTCGGATACGTTAAGCCGCCGCCTAAAATTCATTCGTTACCCCCCAGACTCTTCTTTCTAAACCACTTGTACACCGTGTAGCCCCCCGTCGCCGCGAAGAGGGCAACCAAAACCAGGACGTCGCCAACAACGGATAGTCTGACGACGAAACCCGCCAAAAACTCCCCGAAAAACTTCACGAGGTAGGATACCATTGAGCCACCGTACAAGAAGATGAACACCTCCGCGGCCACGGCGGCAGCCAACGAAAACACGGCCTCACCAAACGTCATCTCCTCCTCTTCCTCCTCCGAGCCATGCTTCTCCGAGTCACGCTTCTCCGAATTATGTTTCTCAGAAAACTCTGAAGACCCGCCGGAGGACGCGGCGTCGCCCTCGGCCCCGCCGAAAGAATCTTCACCGGACACGGAAACAGTTCAGCCACACCCTTAAAAGAGCCAGCGAAACCCAAGCCGTGGAATCTACGGGCCGCTTGAAGCGGGACCCGGCGCCTCCAGCTCCTCCACAACCCCCTTAATCTTCTTCACATGCTCCGCGACCTCCTTCCCCCTAGGGGTCAAAACAAGTATTTTGAAGTAGCCGTCCCGCCTAACCTGGACCAGGCCAAGCGCCTCGGCGTCCCTAAGACCCCGCGCAAAAGAACCCTGGTCAAGCGAGGACGCCTTTACCGCGTGCGTGACGAACGCCTGCTTCGGATAAGCCTTCAACAACGTGTAAACCACCTCCTCCCAGCCGGACATCCGCGTCAGCCTTCTCACCATTTTAATCACCACCGTTATCCCCTAAGTGTTCATATACTCCTGCACCACTTGACCTCCCCCTGCATACTCCACCACTCCCCCCCGCCTAGGCGATCAAAACAACAGCGTCTTAATCAATTTTCCAGCATGCTAAAACACGTCGAAAACCAGAGTTTTCAATTTTTCATGAAACGGGCAACACATGAACCCTGGGCCAACCCATACTCGCCGACGATGCCGGTACCGGTTAAACACGGCTCCATCCTGCTTAAAAAGCCTTGTAACAAATGTTGCACCATGCCGCGGAAAATCATCCGGATATCGGAGGAAACACACAGGAAACTCAAAGCCGCCGCCGCAGAAAACGGCAAAACAATCTCGGAATACGCCGACGAGTTGCTAAGAAAGGGCCTAAATGGAGAGGTCGATTCGCCTTGAAAACCCACCGCAAAAACAGCGTGTCTAGGTCAACGATGGTAGACAAGGCTCCAAGCCTCACACGACGGATAAACAGGACTGTTCGGCGAGGTGTTTGGCTATGAAACCCGTTGTGGATTCGTGTATGCCGAAGACGGACGTGCTTACGGGGAGCATAGACGACGCCGTGTTCGCCGCCGACCTATACGCCGTATACTCCGGCAGGGCTCCACCCATCTACGGCGACGCCCAGGTATTCTTCGACAACACCTACCCCACCGAGGGCCTCAAAGAGCTGCTCTCAGAGGTCTTCGGCAGGCTCAGCGGGGCGAAGCCCGACGCCAGCTCGGTGATCAAGCTTGAGACCTCCCTCGGCGGCGGCAAAACACATTCACTCATCGCCCTATACCACGCCGCCAGGTCGGGGAAGACAGTCAAAAACATTTCACAGATTATCAACGACGACGTGATCCCGCGTGAAAACGTCCACGTGGCCGTCCTAGCCGGGCTCGAATACGGAGCCTCGGGGACAGGCAGGACGGGTGCGGTTTCACCCAGGACGCTGTGGGGCGAACTAGCCTACCAGCTAGGCGGCCGCGAAGGCTACGACCTCGTCAAGGAGGCAGACAAGGAGTGGCAGGCCCCCGGGGGCGCCGCCATCGACAAAGTGTTCGACCTCTGCGGTGAACCAGTACTCATACTCATAGACGAGCTCGCAGCGTACCTCGCCGGTATCAAACCCGGGGGGAAGAATAAACCAACAAACAACCTGGAAGCGGTAGCCGTCTTCCTTCAACAGCTACTTCAAACCGCTTCGAGAAGGAAACGTGTTGTCGTGGTGTTCTCCCTGACCGGGAAGGGAGATATATATGGGGAAGAGACGGAACTCATCCTTTCAAAAGTGGAGAGGGTGGCGTCGCGTTCCGCACGCTCCATCTCGCCTTCAAGGGAAAACGAAATAGTCTCGGTGATCAAGAAGAGGCTCTTCGAGAAAATCGACGAAAACGAGGCGAAGAAGGCAGCCTCAGAATACCTCGAATATTACAGGAGCCAGGAACGCATGGGTATAGCGCTGCCACACCACGCCGTCAAAACCGAGTTCAAGAACCAGCTTGAAAACTCATACCCCTTCCACCCCGAACTACTCTCAATCCTAGACAACAAGCTAAGCACTATACCGAACTTCAACAGGACAAGAGGCGCGTTACGCCTACTCGTCAAAGCGGTCAGACACTACTATGAAAACAAAGAAGTCTCAGGCTTCATAATGCCCTACCACATAAGCCTCGACGACAAATCCATCTTGGATGAGCTGACGGGCAGACTCGACAGAGAACGGTTCCGACCCGTCATACAAAACGACATATACAGCATGAACAACACGGCGAAGGCCCAGGAGATCGACGCAGGCAGGAAACACCCGGTGGCGCAGATGACTGCGACCACGATACTCCTCAACAGCCTCGTCGAAGGCCAGCCCGGCGGCGTCGACAAACCAACCATCTACATGGCAACCATAACCCCGGAAATAACCGACGAAACCAAATTTGAAAAACGCTTCACGGCGGTCAAGCCGGGGATAAAACCCGAAGACGTCGACCAAGCCCTTGAAGAGCTAGAAGACAAGTGCTGGTACCTTTACGAAAACGGCGGCAGATGCGTCTTCAAATCCGAATGGAACATCAACAAAGTAATAGCCGACGAAGTAAACAACGTCGGCCTCACCGAAGCGAAAGAGAGAATAGAAACAACAGCCAAAAAGAAGTTCAACTCCACACTCCTAAACACCATATTCTTCCCATCCGCCCCAGCCGACGTGCCAGACGACGAGAAACTGAAACTCATCGTGATACACTGGGACTCGGAGACGACGACGCGCGGCTCGCCTCCGCCAGACCTAGTCTCCAAACTATACGACAAAGCGGGTCAAACCGAGTCTTTCAGGGTATACAGGAACACCACCCTCTTCCTCGTCGCCGAATCCAACGACAGGCAAAGCATGATTAACAACGCCAAGCGCAGCATAGCGCTTGAACGCATCACCGCCAACAAGGAGCTCTCCTCAACGATGACGCCTGAGCAGAGAAGCAAACTAGAAGAAAAGAGCAAAGAGAGTGGGCTCGGCTTACTAACCGCGATTGTGACGGCATACCGCTACCTCTACTACCCGTCGTCCACCGACGAGCAAACCCAGGACTTAAGGCTAAGACAGCTACCACTCAAAGTCGACGAGGTCGCCGACTTCCAAAAGCTAAACCACCAGGACATGATAATCAAAGCGCTTGAAAACGAAGGAAAACTGATCAGGAACGCAAGCGAAACCATCTCCCCCGAATACGTCTTCGACAGGGTGTGGAACCAAGGCGAAGCAAGCATATCAACCCTTGAATTCAAGCGGCGATTCGACAAGAAGCCCAGCCTCCCAATAATATTCAATGTAGACGTAGCCAAGAACATTATACGAACCGGCGTCGAAAAAGGTTCATGGGTATACCAGGACAGCTCAAACGTCTACGAAAAAGGTTCGCACCCGGTTCCGATACAGATCGACGCGCAAGCCTTCCTCCTCCTCCCCGACGAAGCCAGGAAAAGGGGCGTCACGGCGTTCGAAAGAGAAGAGGAGGCCGAGGAAAAGTGTCCAATATGTGGCAACCCAACCGACGAGTGCACCTGCGCCCCGCAAACCGTGGCAAAAGTCAGGCTCTCAGGTGAAGGAGACGTCGAGCGCGCTTTCACGCAGCTACTCGAAGCCGCAAACGGCAAAGTAAAGAGCTTCAAAGAACTGTCGGTCAAAGTCAAAGACATGCAGGGCTTAAGAGCCCTCGGCCTGCTCGCACCCCAGCTCGGCAAAGCCAAAGTCAACATAGACCTCTCCTGCAACTCGCAGGGAGAAGGAAAACCCACCCTAACCCTGGCGTTCAAAGGCGACTGGGACAGCTACGCCGACGTAAAACAGTTCCTTGAGAACGCCTCCAAGCGACTCCAATTCACCTCCTCAGACGCCGAGTTCAGGGTATCCTTCACCGAACCTGTGGAGGCGTCACCGGACGGCGTCAAACACATCAAAGACAATCTCAAAAAGTTCGGCGCAAACAGCGTAGCCCTGTCGGCTGAGCCAGGCGAATAGGAGGCGACGAGGAACGGAGAAGTTCTACATCCGCCTGAAAAACGATGGGAAACCGGCTCTCCGAGTTTACAGAGACGAAAACGGGCGCGGCGACGGCGCCCTGAAACCCGTCGGGGAACTCGGCGGCTGGCGGCTCAACGCCGTGGCCACCACGGTGTACTCCCACCTCCCAAGAGAAAAAGTCAAGACGCTGCGCACCAAAGGCGAAGTCGAGCTCTCAGAGGAGGAGGGTATCAGGCTCGCCCTCGTCGTAAGGGGCGCCTCAGCCCTGAACGACGTCTCCCGCACATCCAGCTACGCCGCCGCCGTCTACGAACTCATCAAGGAGGAAGCCTACTACTGGTTCGCCAAGACAAGCAACGGCTCAGCTAGAAGGGGAATCAGGGCGCTCAGAATACTCCTAGGAGGCGTCGAGTAACCATGGCAAACAACGACAAAAACACCGCCAAGAAGCCACGCCTACTCATAGAGGAGTGGCTCCCAATCCAGGAGTTAGGAATCGAATGTGGAAGGGAAGGAAGCGTTGGCTTGCATCCTCCGGTCAATAGGCTACATGTGTGGTGGGCGCGCAGGCCCCTGACGGTGAGCAGGGCGGCGGTGCTTGGGAGCCTGCTCCCAGCCGACTTCCCCCACGCCAAGTTTCTAAGGTTAATGGGGATACTGGGGGACGCCGTCGCCGGGCGCAAGCTTGTTGACGAGGTGTTAAGCGGAAAGAGGGAAAAAAGGGTAAAGAACCCTTACGGTTACGAGAGAGCTTTTACCTATACGCCGAGCTACGACGAATTACAAAGCTTCCGGCAAGCGGTAACCGCTTACTGGGGAAGCGGAACACCAACCGTCTTGGATGCTTTTGCCGGAGGCGGCAGTATTCCGTTTGAAGCGTTCAGGCTGGGGCTGCCTACTCTTTCGAATGAGTTAAACCCTGTGGCATCGGTTATACTCAAGGCCACATTGAACTTTCCCGCTAAGTTTGGAGCGCAGTTTGCGAGCCAGATAGAGAAGTGGGGAAAGGTTGTTGAAACCAATGTGGAATCAAATCTCAACCTCTGCTTTCCCAGAAGACATGAAGAATCCGATCTTTGCTATATCTGGGTACGCACGGTGGCGTGCCCCCAATGTGGATTGATTGTTCCATTGAGCCCCAACTGGTGGCTAGACAAAAAGGCGGGCCTCGGCTACAAACTCCAACTACCCGCTAAGGGCTCGAATACATGCACATTCAAAATAGCCCGCAGCGGTGAAAACGGGTTCAACCCGGATAAAGGAACAGTCGACGGCGGGAAGGCTCAGTGCCCACGTGACCCCAACCACATCCTCGAAGGCGAATACATCAAGGCGGAGGCGCAGGCGGGGAGAATGGGCCACCAACTCGCAGCAATCGGATACAAAACCAAAAATGAAAAGGGCCGCCATTTCAGGGAAGCCACAGACCAAGACCTGAAAGGAGTAGAAAACGCGGAAAGGATGATCAAAGAAAAACTGCCAGAGTGGGAGGCAAAAGGGTGGGTGCCTAACGAGGATATTCCGGAAGGGGAAAAGACAAACGAACCCCGTCGTTCTGGATTCCTGTATTGGAAAGACCTTTTCAGTCCGCGCCAGCTCCTCGTCCACCTTACAACGCTGGAAGCGATCAAGAGCCTTCCACTTGAAGACGAACTCGACCCGGAGACGGCGAAAACGGTAAGGACGTACCTAGCAATAGTATTCGATAAGACGCTGGATTATGGTTCTGTATTAACGATTTGGGATTCTACATACGTTAAAGTTACACATGTTTTCGATCGCCACGATTTCGCTTTTACGTGGAGCTATGGTGAGATCGACGGTGCGAGTCAGCTCTGGAGGTGGGCTCTCGAGCAGGTCTTAGACGCCTACAAAGACTTAGCGAAGCTCCTCCCGACGTGGTCAAAAGATACCCCTGCCATAATGCTTTACGGGGACGCCGCCTCCATGTCTTCGATACCGGATAAATCCGTTCCATGTGTAGTAACAGACCCGCCATATTCGGGTAACGTGATGTACGCGGAGCTCTCTGACTACTTTTACGTGTGGATGAAAAGGCTCCTCGGCGACGTCTACCCCGAACTCTTCGAGTCAACACTCACCGACAAGGACAAAGAGGCCGTGGCGAACGCGGCCAGGTTCAAGGACTTCGACTCGTCGGCGAAGCTCGCCGAACAGGACTATGAAGCCAAAATGCTTAACGCCTTCAAAGAGATCCACAGGGTTCTGAGGGACGACGGCGTCCTCACAGTCATGTTCACTCACAAGAGCAACGACGCCTGGAACGCCCTCGGCCGCAGCCTGATAGAAGCCGGGTTCGAGATAACCGCCACGTGGCCAATCAAAACGGAGAGTGAGCACAGCCTGCACCAGGCAGGCAAAATCGCTGCAAGCAGCACCATAATACTCGTTTGCAGGAAACGAAGCATGGTGCCAGCGACGAGGGGGTGGTGGGAGGAAACGAGGCCCATACTATACGACAAGGCCTACTCCAGGGCCAAGGAGCTCTCCGAGCAGGGTGTACGCGGCGTTGACCTGCAAATCTCCACTTACGGCCCAGCACTCCAAGTAATATCGAGCCGCTGGCCCGTTGTAGACAGAAGCGGGGCGGAGGTGTCGCCGATAAAGGCCATAGAGGAGGCTTCAAAGGCATCCATCGATTTCAGGTTGACCCAGCTCACAAGGTATAGGGGCGACATCGACAAACCCACGCTAGATCGG
>JAKAWJ010000018.1 GCA_021817005.1 archaeon
GCGAAACGCCTTGGAGGAACACGGCTACGCACTCGGCATTCACGGCCATATTCACGAATCTGCCGGTACAGATTTTGTTTTGACTCGGTCGGAAGGAAGAAAAATTACGGTGCTTAACCCCGGAAGCGAGTACGGCTCAGGGGTGCTGCGCGGGGTCGTAGTAGAAATGAAAAACTTCGAACTAAAGAGCCACCTTTTTACGCGCGGCTGAGCTCTACCTCCCGTTGTCAACGAGCGACAATTGGGCAGATAACGAGGCGAGGCAACTCAGGCACTGCTGAATTCCTGAGATTCAGAGGCTCGCCTCGGGCTCACCCGAGACCTCTCGCTAGCCTCAGAATGAGCGCCGCCGCTTCTCTGAATTTGTGTATCCTTGGAAGATCTCCTCGGACTCGTATTCTTTCAGTCGCTATTAGAAGCGCCGGATCCAAGCCCCCCTGCTTGAGAACTTCTCTCCACGTTTCGCGCGTGCCAATGAGCCGGTAGGGTGTGTTATCCTTGCCTGAGGCTGGTGAAATGCTTGCCGACGAACACTTACCGTTATTTAGCTCAAGTACTAGCTCGACTGGACCCGCAACGGGACTCAGTGAACCTTCGGAATCTTCTAGCACAACTATTGCAACTCTCCAGGTCCACCCTCTCCCTAGGCGCAAAAACTCGCTGGAACGGTTTATGGCGGCACACAGCCTGCTGAGCCAGACTGCGCTTGGAAAACTCTCTTCTGCCATAGGCACACGCTTCTGCTGAGCAGAAATAAGGAGTTCGTGGATACAAGATTATCGCGCAGGCAACATTCCTCAGCATATAACGGCGTGAGCTAGAGTAAGTAGATCTCGCCGCTATAAGCCGAATTGTAACGCCTGACGTGTTTACACTACCAGACATTATACTTCGCGTAGTCTTAGCTCGCTACAAGAATTAAACTCATATAGCATTAGCCATGAGGAACGTAGCGGACCAGTCGATGAGCGGTTTCAGTTCCCTGATGAAATACATAATGAAGCACTGGCCCGCGCTGACTGCGATCGTTGCAAGCGCATTCGCTTCTTCGTATCTAAGTATATACATAAGTGTTCTCATAGGAAACGCCGCGAGTGCCACCTTCCTGAGTGGCGGCATAGTAGCAGTCGTTCGGGATGCCGAGCTGATTGTCCTTATTTCTGCCGTGGCGGCGGTGCTTCAGTTCGCTACGGGCTATGGTGGGCAATGGCTCGGGCAAAAGGTGGTCTACTTTATCAGGCGTGACATCTTTAACTCAATCCAGTCCAAGGATTTCACTTTTCACGACTCCAACTCCACTGGCGATCTTATGGCAAGGTCAACCATGGATGTTGAAGCAGTTAGGCGCCTAGTAGCGTTCGGGAGTCCGCAATTCCTTAGCACGACATTTCTGATTCTATCCTCGGCTTTCATTCTGCTCACAACAGACCTTAGGTATGGACTGATTTTTGTGCTATCACTTCCATTTCTGCTGCTTGTAACATATCTACTTGCGTTCAAGCAAGAACCGTTTTGGAACGCAATCAGGGAGAAATACGGGAAAATGTCGAACGTCCTCCAGGAGAACATAGTTGGCCAGAGACTGGTACGAAGCTTTACTGCGGAAGAGCGACAAATAAAAGAATTTGAAAAAACCACGGATGACTATCTGAAAAGCTATATCGGAGTCTCACGCGTGCGTTCGTTCATTACACCGCTTTTGGCGCTCATTGTAAGCCTGGGCATTTCCGCGCTGGTAGTAATCGCAGCTCCGGGAATAGTAGCAGGTGCGAGCATCGGACCGCTAGTCACTTCAGTCTATATCTATCTACGAATACTGGGTCCGATTAGATTCTACGGCCAGCTTGTACTTTTCTTTGAAAACGGCATGGCCGGAATGAAGCGCATCAATGAAGTTATGCTGAGTCCTGTGGCTGTTAAGGACAAGCCCGGCGCCATCGTAGCCGGAAAACTGAAGGGAGATATATTATTCGAAAACGTCTCGTTCGCTTATAAAAACGAGCCCGTTCTCACAAACATCAATCTTCACGTCAAACCCGGCGAGGTGGTGGCATTGGTGGGAGAGTCGGGCTCGGGAAAGACTAGTCTTGCAAATCTGATTCCCAGATTTTACGACGCGAGTGCAGGTCGCGTTCTGGTAGACGGAGTGGACGTCAGAGATTACAATCTGCGCAGCCTGAGACGGAAAATTGGATTCGTATCGCAGGATATTTTGCTATTTGGGGGCACAATCAGGGAAAACATCGCGTTTGGGGCGGATAACCCGCCATTAGAACGTGTTGTATGGGCCGCCAAAACTGCACAGATAGCTGACTTCATTGATTCCCTTCCGGATAGATACGATACGCTCGTTGGCGAGCGGGGGATCACCTTATCCGGCGGTCAAAAACAGCGGATTGCGATAGCAAGAGCGCTCTTGATTGACCCGAGGATCTTGATCCTAGACGATTCGACATCAAGCGTCGACGTCGAAACCGAACTCAAGCTGCAGGAAGCACTTCGGGAATTGGTGAGAGGGAGAACCACTTTCGTAATTTCACACAGGCTTTCGACCCTAAGATTGGCCGATAGGATTGTTGCCTTTAAGGATGGAAAAATAGCTGACGAGGGAACCCTGTCAGAACTTTCTCAACGGGAGGGTATATTCAGCGAGATCTTTGGCACTCCAACTGGGTTTCAAACTGCGACCGCCGCCGGAGGAGAAGACTAACGGGCTGGATGGGTACCGTAATAGAGAAGGACCAAGAGCCACAGCATCTCCCGGACAGGAAAAAACTGTTTAGATTGCTTCGGGAGGCGCTACATTACAGACGTGAGGCCAGCATCGTCATCGTGTCAATAGGTGTAGGAACCGCGGTGGCCATGGTGGGGCCTCTCTTAATTGGTTTCGCAATCAACGCCCTGATAGCAAAACAATTCAGTCATGCAGTAGATTTCGGGCTGCTATACGCTGCGCTCTATGGCGTGAACTACTTCGCTGACAACAGGCGCACGTTCCTGATGCCGGTTGTTTCTCAAAGCGTTATACGCAATATGAGAGACAGGGGATTCGAGAGCCTGCAAAGGGTTCCGATAAGCTACTTCAGCAAAAGGGAGACGGGCCGGGTCATGAGCTATATCATGAACGATGCGGAAGCACTGAGCGACTTCCTTACTTTTCAACTTCCGCAAGTGCTTTCTGGGATAGCGGCAATAGCGGGCTCAATCGTAATTATGCTCTATTACGATGTCCCACTCACACTTGTTTCGCTCACTGTGATTCCCATGCTTGGGGGCTTTGCGCTGATTATGCAAAAGAGAATCCGCGAGAACTTTATGGAGACTAGGCGCAAAATCGCCGTCGTCACAGCGCGGCTTCAAGAGACCATAAGCGGGGTCAAGGTGATCCAGGCCTTCGCGAGGGAAGATGCCTGGGCAAACCGTTTCGATCAAGCGAATCAAGAAAATATGAGAGTAAACCTGAGAGCGACCAAGCTCACCTCTTTATTCAACAGCACAGTTCAGATCGTCGAAGCCTTCGGTATCGCTATCGTGCTATACGTGGGAGCGGGTCAGGTGCTCTCCGGCGCCCTCAGCGTAGGGCTTCTCGCGTCATTCATATTTTGGGTGCAGCAATTCTTTAACCCTGTTCTTCAGCTGTCCACGTTTTATAATTCTTATCAGGCTGCGATGGTGGGTCTGGACCGAGTCTACAGACTTGTTGACGCTGAGCCCCAAGAGCCCAAGGACCTCAAGTTACAGGAAGCGGGTGAAATAAAGGGAGAACTCGAGTTCCGGGACGTGAGGTTTGCCTACGACCGAAGAGAAGTACTCCACGGAATCTCCTTCGTCATTCCGGCGGGCGCCAAGGTGGCTCTGGTTGGGCCAACAGGTGCTGGAAAAACGACGATAATCAATATGCTGCTCAAATTTTATCAGCCCAGCTCGGGAGCGATACTGATTGATGGACGCCCTTTGTCAGAGATAGACACGAGTAGCTACAGGAATAGCGTCGGGGTAGTGCTGCAAGAGTCGCTCTTGCTTTCCGGCACGGTTCTTGAAAACATAAGATTTGGTAACCCCGACCTGACAGATGACCAGATCGTGCAGGCGATTCGTACCACCGACCTAGATAAAATGATACGAACGCTCCCTAATGGCTACAATACAGTCCTGAGAGAGAGGGGTTCTAACCTTTCCGAAGGCCAGAAGCAGCTAATCTCTTTTGCGCGCGCAATAGTTAGGAATCCCAGAATACTCATTCTGGATGAGGCCACTTCTCAACTCGACCCCCTAACCGAACGGAGCCTTCAATACGCGATGTCCAAAACCTTGGAAGGCCGAACTTCTGTTATCATAGCTCACAGGTTATCCACTGTGTCACTCTGCGACCTTGTACTCGTGGTCGAAGATGGCAGAATAACTCAGAGCGGACCTCCTGACTCGCTTATCCGCCAGCCTGGAACTTTTGCCAAGCTGTACGCTCTACAGACCCAAGTCTAACTCGGTGAGGGAGACACTTGAGATTCTTGCCCCCGTGACTTTGATAGCCTTTTTACAAAAGCGTAAAAACCAAACAACAGCCCAAAAAATGGAATCCAAGTTAAGAATGGCAGAGTGGAACTGTATTCCAGCTGAATCTCCACGGACTCGAAAATCGCGGCTACGAGCAGCTCTACCGCCGTAAAAATGAGCGCAACTAGAGTTGTGTTCAGGGCCTTTGCCGGCCGCCTGGTTGCTAGATAAAGTATCAGAAAGAAGCTCTGCGTTACCGCAAGAGAATACGCTGGGAGCTCGAGCCACGAGTGAGGAAGTAGGAGAAGAGATATCATTACAGCGGCCCCAGGGAGTGGGGGATTATTCGCTAAGGCGAACGCCTCAATAATCCTCGCGGTCACATAGACGGATTCTCCAAAAATTAGCCAGCCAAAGAGCGGCACGAACTCGAAAAGTGCAATACGAAAGTTATTCAGGAATATTTCAGTCACCTTGAAAGGAAGCGACATTTGTCGGACCATGGCTGAGACGTTGTCTCCCTGCTGAGAGTAATACTGCACTGACGCCGCCGACATGTGCAACGAGCTCACGTAGAAGAACAGCCCAAGCTCAATTACAAAAGCAAGGAGGACAATTTTGAGCCAGCGGCCGGTGAGCATGTCCGCAGCTGCTCTCCTGAGCTCGAGCGGTCTGTTATCGCGAACCGGACTGATTTGAGCAAAGTTTGCACCACAGTTCATGCAGAATACTGCATAGTAAGGGGACCTAGCCCCACATCTAGGGCAGAACTTGTCCGGCTGCGAGACTCCGCCTTCAGCTGAATCAGGCGATGTCCCCCCAGCCTGTGCTCCCCCGTCCCCCTGAGAATCCATTTAGTCTCAATAGGCCGGGGTTGATTTAGACCTTATCCAGAGTTCTGATGAAACTCAGCCATTCGCCAAGTTCACCCAGACTGCCTCATGCGCACGCCTAGGGCGGAAGCGTGCCGTCTTCGAGCTCCGACATAATCTTTGATTATAAATTCCTTGAGGCTGAGCGGGTCACTGACAAAGGTAACTGTAGAACGGCCATTCAGTTTTGCCATTCCTTCAGCGATGGCCCGAAGTTCTGGCTTTTGATCCAGCAAAATCACGTTCACATTTATTGAATTCTTTCCGGCTTGATACGCAGCTCGGTATGCGCTTTCCTCTGGCCCCAGGTCCTGAACGCACGAGGACGTGGGCTCGCCATCGGTTATCAGAAAGACGTTACGGTTTCCTTCATGGCTCATGAGTAACCGGGTTGCGAAATCCAGCGCACCGCCTATATCGGTATTTCCCTGCGGACGGAGCCGCAGCACTTCTCCCTCTTTTACGAGCGTAGGCTGGTCGTCATATGCAACTACATATAGCTCGTCGTCCCTGAAATATTTCGTTAACAGCTTCTTTAGAGCGAGCGCCGCCATAAGCGCCCCCTTGAATTTCGGACCGTACATCGAGTTAGAAGAATCTATGAGAATCACGTTAGTCGAACCCAGCCTAGATTCGGGCACCCTTGCCTTAAGTGAATGCGGGGAGAGGAGGTCATCCGAGCCGCTCAGTCTGGACTCTACCAGAGTCTCCTGAAGGTCTATCAGGTCGTATCCATGTTGCATGTCATCAAAGTCCGTAACTGCGCCGGAAGGTAGCTCGCCTATCTGCTCCCTGTCGTCACCTATCTCGAGCGTCGGAAGCTCCAGATTATCAAATACTTCCTCGAGAATCTTCTCGGCAATAACTCCTTCGCCCAAGGGCGTGAAATCCAGCCAGCCAAGAGAATAGGTCGAACGCTTGCTATCCCACACATTGCGTGCAGACACGTATCCTTCATCTTCCAGGCTCTTTAGAACTTCAGAGGGAAACGTCTGGGAAATTTCACGGGCACCTATTGCAGTTGGATCGATTCTGCCTGCCTTAGCTAGTTCCAGCAATTCCTTCCAGGCGCTTTCCCTTATGAATTCTCTCCGGGCCCTGTCCTCAAGCCACTCCTGATAAACCCAGCCGGAAGCGGCGGAGCCGTACTTCTGGGCGATGTATTCCCGCATTGACTGCTCCCATTTCTGGTTTTGACTTTCCAGCAGTTCGTCTAGGCCTCCACTCCCCTCTGGAAAAGACTCGGGGTGAAAAAGAGAATATACCAGGTCCTCGGTAAACGACTTACCAAGGGAGCCTGAGATGCCCTGGTCTTGCCCTTCGCCTTCCTTACACGGCGGCTTCAGCAGTTCGACTCATCTCCTTCAAGAGATAACCATTTTCGAGCTTGGAAACGAAGTCAGAGCAGACCGAAAGGGAGTTGAGTATAATTTCGAACGCAGAGAGCTTGGTCTCTATGTCTTCAGCCTGCATTCTCCTGAAAACCGATGACGTCATGGGCTTCCCGTCAAGCCGCTCAATAATACGGTAGTCTGGAACGATGAAACTGCCTTCTTCCCTGAGTTCGGAAACGCTCTTCAGCTCGTTCAGGAAGCCACCGAACTCTTCCTTTGGAAGGTACTCCTCGTAGACGGTGCGACACTCAGCCCTCATCGACTCCGAAACCAGGTGGTTTATGAAGTCCTCCTTGGAGACTCGCGCCCCGTAATCCAGCTCAATCCTCCCCGACAATGCCAGCTTGATTACTGAATTGTCCTTCCCATAGTCTACGAGCAAGGGGACCCTGCCACCCCTCCTTTCCGTCCTTGAGTACACATGATCAAACAGCTTTATAGTGGCTCGGCACGAAAGTTCTGCAGCAAGCTGCACCCTGGACCTTGAAGAATTCCTGCCCAGCCGGGGGATGTTCGCGAGTATTCTGCTGTGCCATGCGGGGATTTCAGGATACTTCCCGTGGGTTTGCGTGTAGTAGCTATTCCTGAATGCGATTTCTATCTCCTCATTAAGTGAGTCGGGGGGCCCAATATCGATGACCTCCATCCTATCCAGGAGAGGTTCTTTTATCGCGGAGGTTCCCCTATAGTTAGAAGGATTGGTGGACGCAATTTCTACGGAATCTATTCGCAGGGGAACAATTTCGCCTTCGCCAGTGCTCACTTCGTGCTCCTCCAGAAGCTGATGCAGCATTGTTTGGAGTGAGGATGGGATAGCCCCTAGCTCATCGAAATAGCCCACCCCTCTGTTTGCCTTGAGCGCCCTTCCAGGGACAAACACGTCAGGGTGGTCGATATCCAGTCCTTCCCTGAGCTTCTGGAGAGAAACCCCCCCAATCAGTTGCCTTGTGGTGAGCATAGGGTCCCCTGGTATGCGGATCCATATGCGGGGAACCCAAGTCACGTCCACCCTCTCTTCGTGAGAAATCTTCCATTTGCACGCGAAGCAAACCGGATGGGTTGGGTCGTCGTGAATCCGGCAGTCTCGGATGGCCAGCAATTTCTCGGGGAGTATCTTTGAAATGGCCTTCGAAATTGTTGTCTTCCCGTACCCCCTGTTTCCACGTAAGAGAATGGGGGAGCCGCTGTAAAGCGCTGTCTTAAGTAGTTCTTTTTCAGAGAACTTGCCCACGACATCAGGGAAGAGCTCGGCGCCCTGCGCGTCTGACCTTTTTATCGCGTCCCTGATGTAATCCGTGGTGGTCCTAGAATGGAAAAATCGATAATCTTCGGACCAGATATCCACTTCTTTGGCATGGAGGTAAAATTTTGGAGCTGTGGCTGGGTTTACCCTAATATCGGCGTATGCTACTGACTCTATCTCCGCAAGCGATGCAACGTGTGCCATTGTCTTACTTATTGCTCCTAATTTGTGAATGGGATGACCATCCGACCCGATAAACCGTTGCCGTAGCGGGCTGCCTTCCCAAACTCTATACCACAGATACACGAGGACCAGTTATTATTCTTTCTCAATGCCGCCTGTTTCAGCTCCTAGCGGATCTGGGCCAGACCTTCAGGAAAACACCCTCGCTCAAGAACTCGTCGATTATTCTTTTGCTCATTCCCCAGACTACCCACTCACCCCACGTATAGCCATCGACCTTCCCCCGAGGAAGCTCCAGGGAGACGTTGACGCGTTCATCAGGATCAAGCCAGCGAGCTTCAGAGACTTCTTCTGAGTTCAGGGTAAGCTTTGGCTCAGACTCAATTGAAAAGACGAAAGGCCTGACGAGAAACTCAGGAGTACTTAGTGGACTCACATCCCCAAGCTGAGCCTGATAGTTGAGAAGGCTCCCGCCCAATCCCACCTCCTCCTTTACTTCCCGGAATGCGCACTCGAGGGGCTTTTCTTTATCTTCCGTATGCCCCCCAGGGAAGGCAATCTGCCCGGACCATCTGTCGCCTTCCCGCACAGCGCGCTTTATCATAAGCATTCTGTGAGAGGGAGAACAGATTATTGCTACTGCGGCACCTGGACCTGCCAATAAACGCCAACTCCAGCATTACCAGTCAAAGCTACCAAGACACTCTGAATCCGTGGGTTCTAGTCGGCATCCAAACATGGTATCCAACCAAGAGTCGGAATATCGCACCAAAGCATGAGCCGTTACGTGACCACCAAGCGCAACACCCTTTCCGCGTTCTTCCACAACACCTCGTCTCCGTGCTCTCCCAGAAGCTCACCAAGCTCATGCACCTTCGAAATATCTTCGAAACCCTTTGGGGGGTGCTCTACGCCAAGGAAATCCGTGCCCAGCGCGACGTGCTTCCACCCATAAGAATTGCCGATATAGTTCGCATGCTCCACCATCTCCTGGATGGTTCCATTATCTCCTAGAGTGGAATTGATTCCGGTGATGCCGACTATTCCTCCGGTCTTCGCAAGTGCCTCAAGCTCTTCGTCATCAAGATTCCTCACATGATCCCGCACCCTTCGAGAGTTCGCATGGGAGACTATCAGCGGAGCCTTTGACACCTGCGCGGCGTCAAGGAGCGACTGCTTGCTTGCGTGGGCAAGGTCCACAAGTATCCCCAGATTGTTGCACAGTCTGACAAGTTCTTCCCCGTACCCGGTCAGCCCATAATCCTTACTGGACATGCAGGACGCTGCAAATTTCGTATCGTAATTCCAAGTTAGGCCGATCGAGCGCACGTTCAGGTCTCGCAGAATGTAGGCATCGTAAGGGTCTGTGAGAACATCGACCCCTTCCATCGCAAGAAGCAGCTTTACCCCCGGCGAATCCAAGTCCCGGGCGCCTCTCACAATCTTCACAAGCCCGCTGCGCTCAAGGAAATAATAGAATTTAATCTGTTGTACAAGAAGCTCGAACATGGGCACAGAGCTCGCGGTTGCAAACCCGTAACGCTCAGAGAGTCTTGTGGCCCTTTCATCCCAGGTGTTCACATGGGGGTATAAAACAGAAAAGACCAATGGTTCCTCAAGCGTTTTCAGCAGTTCAATACTGGACTGGATTTTCCCCTTCCGAACGTCCATCTTGCTCGAGGAATGGGCAAGGTCTTCGTGCAAATCAATCAGTTTCATTAGTGGTCGAGTGACTTAATCGGGCTCGATAATTAGGCTTGTGACGTGAAAGGGGCTTAAGGTCACAAATCTCTTCGTGACCGCACATCAAACCAGTTCGGCTATCGAGGGAATCAAGGGGTTGTGTTCGTCTGGCGCGAACTCGTAAAGCGGCGTATATGGCCTTACACCCATGATGAACACGGTACCGAAACGAGACAAGAGTTTGAAGTGCATATGGCTCATTCCCACGATTTGCGAGCAAAGCTCCGAGTCCGTCTGAATCAGCGTAACAACCGGACTTCCTGTTACGTGGGCTTCCCCTATGCGACGGGCGAGAATACGGACGAGACTTTGCCTGTCCGCTCCATACCTGCTCTCAAGCACGTTCACGCTGCGCACCCCCAGAACGCGACCGTCCTTCGATGACTTTGCGAGGGTCGCAAGAGCCCTTTCCGTCGCATCTATAGACTCGTCTAGGGTTATTCCGCCTTCAAAGTAGCTCTTATCGAGCCGACTTGGAGCGCCGGTCTGCCGGCTGCCCTTCCCCGCCTCGGAAAATATCCTGACGAGCTTTCGGAAGCGTTCGGGCCCGACGCCCTGTTCCAGCGCCTCACGATATAGTTGTCTCGACGAACTGAGGGGCGGAACAAGCAATACCCCCCGCCCCTGTAGGATGAAATTCATTTGGAGTGCAGTGCTCGTGAGCCAGACTGCACTGTCGGGTACCTCGGAAGTATACTCCACAACCACAGAAGCGCCGTATGGTATCCCACCAAAAACGCGATCGAGTTGTCCCGTGCCCAGGCTGTATCTGCCGCGAAAATCACCAATCGGCTCAATTGGAGCCGCCCTAGAAAAGTCTGGTTCGCGAAATCTCTTAAACTGGCAAAACTTCGCTCCACTGAGTGTGTAGACACTAAAGGGAAAGACTATCTTCGCACTGCGCAGTTTTCTGAAGGCGCACACCCTTATCGTCCTGCCTTCCACTTCTTGCAGACTGAGTTGCACAATCCCGTCAACCAAATAATCCAAGGTCGAGGATGCCGCCTCCTCCGCCACGAACACAAGGTTGCTCTTTGAAGTGGCGGCCATGGCGTGCAGAGCTTTCTCTGTTTTCAATCGCGTGATATAATCCGTTTCTTTAGCGAACGCGTCCCAGCTATCCAGCACCACTACTTGAGTTTCTTTTCGCAGGGCGCTCGCGAGCTCTTCCACGAACATTGCAGCCGATGCCAACCTAGTATCTTTGAAATGACCATTTACGAAGGCAACCCATGGGAACTGCCTCTTTATGAAGTCCTCCGGAACTCTGCTTGAGACGTAGACAGCCGTCTGAGCTTCCTTTTTTGCAGGCTTTGAGTGTCGGAAGGAAGTAATGTACTCAACCAGAGTTAACGCGAGCGTCGTCTTTCCTGTTCCCGCTTCGCCCTTTATAAGGAGAGATCGTCCGGGTGTCTCAAAAAAATCATTTAGCTCCTGAAAAATTCTCGGTGGGTATTCCAGCGACGACTCAACCATTGGCCTCGGCTCTTAACATGAGGAGGGGGATATTGATAACCTTATACTTTGTGCTCCTAGGCTCCCCATCGCGTTACGGGAGTTAAGTTCCTCACTGAACCACACGGAGTCCAGTTGAACTTTGAGTGGTAACGCTAACGATTTATGCACGAACAATCGCTCTGGACGGTTTCAGTCGCCTTTACAATCAAAGAGACATGCGGAAGCCCCGTATGCTTCAACCAGGAGCATATGTTGCAAATCGCTTGTTTGGGCTGGGAGGAATATGCCGGGGGCGGGATTCGAACCCGCGGGTACGAGATTATGAGCCTCGCTCCATGGCCAGGCTAGGAGACCCCGGCTTCGGTCCGCACCATGGTTTCTATCTCGAACCCACCTCTGATGAAGATTCACCAGTCTAGAAAGCCACCGCAATTGCCTTCACGGATGAAGGACTGCGGACGTCGAGGTAATGAACTCCCAGACTGTGCACTCTCCCCGAGGAGGAGATTGGCCAAACGGACTATTGAGCTTACCGAAGCAACCACCTGTGGTTCGGTAACGGAACTCCGATTGTGAGCGATCTGTTATTTACCATCTTTTCCAACTCCGCAAACAGCCTTCGGAATCCTACAATATGCGTTGATATCCCGAAATCGCTTTAGTCCAAGTTGAATCTTGAATGTCGAATATTGTGCTCGCGCAAAGTCTACCCGCGGACCAATCTCGGGCTCGCACTGGGAGAAGTCACTGACTCAATCTGAGCGAGCGCCTTCCGCCTAAGCCCCTCTACCGACCTGAATTTCGCCGAGATTCTCCCCTTTTTAAGCAGAGGCTTGAGCATGGGTTCCCCACCCGGCTTGGCCCCCGACGATTCAAGCGTCACCACATCCACAAAGCCGTCCATCCTGAAAACCTGCTTACGTCCCCCCAAGACGCCGCGCTTGGCCGCCAGTCTCCTACTTCCGTCAGCCCCGATTACCTCGACCACTTTCATGCTGAAATCGACTAGGGGAGGATGCGCGACCGCCGAACCTACTCCGAAGCCATCAACATACGGAGCCAGCTCTGCAGTTGATTGATCGTTCAGTCCACCTGAGATGATAATCTTGACGTTCTGTCCTCCTCTCGCGTCAAGTTCCCACCTCACTTCCTCGATTATCTTTCTGAAGTTTCCCCGCCTAGAAGGGGGGGTATCCAGTCTCACTCCCCACAATTTTCCTCCTAGAGCCTCAAACGCCGCGACCGCTTCCGCCTTCTCATCCCAGAAAGTGTCCACGAGCGCTACTCTGCGCACATTCGGTGTAACATAGGAATCGAATGCCTTCCACGCTTTCTCCTGCGAGCCCATGAGCTGAACAAGCGAATGGGGCATCGTTCCTGAAGGTTCAATTCCGAGCAATTTGGCTCCGAGGACATTGGAGACTCCGTCAAACCCCGAGATATAGCAGGCTCGTTCTATGAGAGGCGATATAGCAGGGTGCGCCCTTCTCGTCCCGAAACTTAGCAGTAGCTTTCCTTTGGCTGCCACCCTGAGTCTAGCCGCGTATGAAGAAATGCTCGTGGCAGTGCTCAGCAATCCAAGTATTGGGTTTTCATATCTAGCGAATTCTCCGTACTTGCCCTTAATCACCATGACCGGTTCGTAGAGGGCGGAGGATCTGTCTGTCAAAAAAACTGACGCCTCGTCAAATGACCACACGTCAATCGGCAAACCCTGAAGAATCTTTGCTACCTCATATATCCCTGTGAGAAGACCCCATGAGCCCTCGTACGGGAACTCCCGGGCAAATACTTCCGCTACAACTTCTGCGTCGCTACCCGCCGCTTCGAGCACGTCTTTAGTATGCAGGAAATAAACGTCAGTAGTGTCTGCACGGCGTATCTCTTCTTCCTTGGACATCCAGAGAAGGCGGTCGGAGAGTTCAGTCCTAGGCAGCCTCATTTGTGCCTTTTCCGGTTTCCCCAATGCTCTTATCGACCCGCTTGGCAATCCGATACGTGAGCGAACTCACAATAAGTCTAGCGAAAAAAAAGGAAAAGATTGTTTCGTTCGTGCGCGAACAAGTATCTCAAGCGGGCGCGAGGGGAGTTGTGGTGGGCGTGAGCGGAGGTGTCGACTCCGCCCTGACACTAGCATTATGCGTTGAAGCACTTGGTCCTGCGGGCGTAGTCGCTCTCTTAATGCCAGATAGCAGAGTGACCCCCGAAGAAGATACCGCGGACGCACTTGAGCTTGTCAACGGACTCAAGGTGAGCCATATGCTAACGGATATTGCCGGGGTGCACTCGGCCTTTATGAGGTCCTTGCCAGAGGATAAGCTGGCCGAAGGCAACTTGAGAGCGAGGATAAGAATGTGCTTTCTGTATTACGTCGCTAATCACACTAGCAGTCTCGTAGCGGGAACTAGCGACAAGTCCGAGTTGGAAATATCTTATTTTACAAAATACGGAGATGGCGCTGCGGACGTTCTTCCCATAGGCGATTTATTCAAGACGGAAGTAGTGGCTTTGGCGAAAATGATGGGAATAAGTCCCAAAATTGTCGAAAAACCCAGCAGCCCGAGACTCTGGGCGGGCCAGACAGCGAAGGAAGAATTGGGAGCAGATTATGAAACAATTGACAGGGTGCTCAGAATTCTTGACGCTACTGCTAAACCCGATTCCGGTGCAATTGCGAAACGGCTTGATCTGGATCTATTAACCGTGAAGTTGGTCGTGAACAGAGTGGTCGGCTACAGGCACAAGAGGGAATTGCCCAGAGTCTGCAGCTTCTCAGATTCAGACGATTCGGGAAAGACTTATTTTTCATAGTGCAGAGGATGAATTCCGCCTTCGCCTCGATAGCTCAGCTTGGTAGAGCGTCTCCATGGTAAGGAGGAGGTCGCGGGTTCGAACCCCGCTCGAGGCTTAGCTGAAACAACGTGGGGAAAAGGCAAGTTTTTCCAAGCTCATCTCGGGCCCTGTGCTGAGTTGGCATCCGAACATTTTGGACGCACGCGGTCCAACACCACACGTGAATTCTCCTGCAACCAGTCTTCCGGAATTTGCAGCTTTGAGTGCGGCGGTATCCTTGGGTGCTGGTGTTCAAACTCTGCACCACACAACTCATAAGTCAAGATCCTTGCAGCAAACATCCAGACACAGGCCGCATCTTGACGACTCTGTAATAATCCCAGAAAAGATTTACATTCAAGCACGCGGCCGTCAACAGCCGCCACATGCGTGGCCAATCTGGATTTGACACTCGGGAAAAACACGAGCGGAGGGGTGGAGAAGAAGCCGCACCGTATCCATTTTAATAGGAAAGTGGGATATGATGTCACAAGAGGGGTCTAGAAAGGTAGGCGACTTGCGCCCTACGGCCTAGTGAATCAACGTGCTGGAAAATGTACATATACGGATATACGGATCAAGATTGCCTATAGTTTTAGCGCTCACTTTTAAGTATGAGTGACAAAAAATCTAGATATTGTCGTGACACAGACGACGATTACTACAAGGCGCTCAAGGCCTCATGGTTCAGTTCAGCCGTGAAAAGGATCCATTGGATGCGGTTTTCGTTGACGCTCTTTGCATTGCTCAACGTCGCGTCACATATATACGCTAGCCCGGGAGCCACGGCGCAGGTCACCTTCTGGCTTGAAACAGAGGTAGCCGTTTACAGCCTTGTATCCGTCATATACTTGCTCGGTCTACGAATGTGGTATTTTCCGGCGCGCTCTACACTGTGCTAAACCTGACATTCTATTTCACCTCGGCCTTTGTTGCCATTCCGGAGGTGGCAACCGCTGCGCTGGTAGGCCACATACAGTTCGCGCGGTACAGTTATGGTGGCGGGGGTCTCTGATCTCGTGGTTGTACCTGCTGATCGTGGGCGCCATAGCGCTGAGGGTGGAAAGGGTTCAAAGCTCAACGAGCTTCTAGCCGAAGGCTAAAACGCTACATCGGATACTCGCCACGGCCCCCACTTCTTTACCATAACAAGCTCCGCGTCCACACACTCTGTACACGCTCCACATCCTGACCGAACGCGGCTAGAGGCCTCATCTGCACAGGCGTTAATTCCCCGCCGCCCGCCCGTAGTGCTCTCTTTGGTGCGTCGAGGAGTGAGTTGTATCCTCTGTCAGCCCAGAAACCATGGGTTTAGTAATTGTGAACCCTGACCGAGAGGGACTTTCCCGCCTCTGAACCTTGAGCGGCTAATAATCGGCTTGCGCCTTTATCAGACCTGCCGACAGGGTCCTTCTACCGGCGCTCGAAGGCTTGTAGGAGGTGCAGCGCCCCAAGTTGCTTTGGAAGACGCTCGCCATGGAATTTGAAAGGTGCCCCTCCCGAACCGCGCTTTTACGTTTAGGGCCTCGAAGACTACGGGTAGAAATTTTTCGACGAGTGCGAAACTCTGTGCAGGAGCCTTCTCTCTGCCTCCAAATCCTCCCAGTACGACCCTCCCATTTTAACCTGGGCTTGGCCCTGTTCCCTGATCCCTCCTCTCTCCAAGAGGGTGCTGAGATTTTCCCGACCGTTTATCATCCTTAAGCCGGAACCTGCGTGCCCCGAACTACTTTCCAATACTGAATGCTGCCATTTCCCCTTAACTGACGACGCCATCCGTGGGATTGTCTATCTTGGGATTAGGCCTTGGGTCAGATTGTTAGGTCGTCATGATTACGGGCCAGTCTCCCACACTCTCTTTGCTAACGAACAGTATCTTTCTTGCCTTTGCGTTCGCGGTAGTTGAAAACCCTGAGCACTCGAAAATCCTACCTGAGTCCAGTCAATCCACCGTTTAACATGTGCCCGCATGACTAACCGGCAACAAGCACACTGAAAGGTTAAGTGAAATTCTGGTTCGCAACCGCCTTGACTCCGGTATTCTACAATCCAAAGAAGAGGGAAGGCGTTCAAAGAAATTAGCGAATTCAGAAAGAAATGGCTTTGAACCACCTCGCAGTTACGCGTGACGCAGCAGTGCGTGGTTCGAGGTTGCCAGACTCTAACACTAGGGCACTTCTACATGACTTGAACTCAAAAAGCTATTGCGGCTTGCCTGTGCATACACCCATGCATACTTTGTCACTAACTCATGGAAACATTAAATATGAAGATACGACAGCCAGGTACTGAAGCTGATGAAAGCAGTAAAATTGGAAACGTTGGTAGTTGCAGTGGACGGGTCTGAATTCAGCGCGAGCGCGCTGAACATGGCCGTGCACATCTCTGCCACTCTGGGTACAAAGCTGAAAATCGTGAATGTAGTAGAGTTTTTTCCGTCAATGTATATGGGACTCGCGGAAGGCATGCTTTCGTCACCCGCGGTAGAGGAGTATTACAAGCGCGCAAGGGAGCATTCCCACAGGTTGCTTTCTAGGTCGGTCAAACTGGCAAAAGAATTGGGCGTAGACGCGGAGAGTGTCTCCCTCGAAGATGTGTCTCCCGCACAGGCGATAGTGAACTTTTCCGAAAGGGAAAAGGCCGGCCTCATAGTAGTTGGAACAAGGGGTCTTACAGGGCTAAAGAGCACGCTCCTCGGCAGTGTATCACGCGCTGTCACCGAGCACGCCAAGTGTTCGGTGCTAGTGGCTCGCTGATGGCGCACGTTCTTTTCCATTGGATCCTTTACACGGGCTCTCACATCTCAGTCGCCGCAAGAGGGAAGTATTTTCAGCAAAGACTTTGGCCGTGTGGCTTTGGGCGATTCACCCGGATGCGCTGCGAGAGTGCGTAGAAGCTATATCGCGGGATTGGTCCAGCCGCACTAGAGCAATTGCCAATACATAAGAGATTGCAGAAGTCGCTCAAAGTGAGCGTAAGACTGCTTATGAGTGCCCCCTTAATCACCGTGGACACTTCATCCAGTGTTCAAGCAGCTGCCGACGTGATGTGGCTTGAAAAGATAGGTGCACTCGCTATAGTAGACCCCTCGGGCAATCTTGCGGGCATTGTGTCCGAACGCGATATGCTCTTTGCGGCCACAAAGGGGTTGTTCCAAAAGTCTTCGAACATTTCTGAGATCATGCGCACCAATGTTGTTACAATCGGCGCCGAGGACGAAGCGGCGGAGGCAATCCAGATGATGAGGACTCATAATATCAAACACCTAGTGGTCCTAGGTTCTGATAACAAACCAGTCGGCATGGTTTCTATGAGGGATGTGCTCGACCTTGCGGCGCTGCTCCTTTCTGTGCTTCAGCCGCCCGACTGAAGCCCCAGTTCGGTGAGCTTGAGTGGGCTCGGCCTAGCACCCATCCAGCCCCGGGCGCGGTAGTACGAATAAAGGAGTTCCTTAATTGGCAGAAGGCGCCCTGCATGTTCGCCGCTGGCTATTGCCTGTTCCGAGAATTTCCTAGGGAACTCGTCCTCCACTATCCCATATCTGAGGTTGCAAAGGCGCTCTAAGTTGAAGATCCGCTCGCCAGCCCTAAGGAGCTCTTCCGTCGAGATTTCAAGACCAGTAATGCAATTGAATGCATCTCTGTAGTCGCCCAGATCGTACGCCATGCTGGAAAAGGCACATACTTGGAGCGAATCAAGTGTTGCTACCAGGTCCTGCTTTACCTTTACAGCGTTTGCAATTTCGTCAAAGTCAGTCTCGTGACCCCGTAGCACAGGTCTTATACCCTGCAAACTATAAAATGAGGTGATAAGCTCGGGGTATACCCAAATGTGCGCCGCGCCACCACTGTTTTCGGTTGCGTTGAGTAATGCCCACGCATACTCCGCTCTCGGATCAGCATTCTGAACAGTGATTCCTTTGACTGCGACGCTCAGTAGGTCGTCCGCGAAATGTCTCGCCAGAGCGTCGGCACCCTGAGCAAGTAGCGCGCCCGTACCTTGTCTTTTTGCGATGAGCTGCACGAGTTCGACCATCCTTTTTGTGTCGGCCCACAATAGACCAGCATCCTGAGGGACATAACCCTTCTCAGTAGCCTCCGCAAACGCTGCGAGCATATTTCCAGTTTCAACCGGATCCAAACCGAGCTCATAGCACAGATAGTTCAGGTATCCCACCGCCTCAAGATCTGTGAGCCCGCAATTGCTTCCCAAAGACGATATCTGCGCAAAATCTGGACCTTCGACCCGGAATTTGTATTGTCCTGAGCCTGCCGTTTCCCTGCGACACTGAACCGAACAGCTATTGCACGTTAGCCTCGATATCAGAATACTCTTTGACATCGATGCGCCACTAAGCCGTTCCGCGCCTTCGACTTTGGTCCTAGTATAGTTTAAACAGGGCAAAGCACCGTTTAGCGCAAGCGGGTTAACCGCGAGCGGCGTGCCGTAGAGTGCAAACAGCCCGTTAGCTCTATTGAGCAGTGGAGAGTTTTTTATCTTTGTGTTCAGGCGCCTTAGGAGTTCTAGGAAACGCGCTCTGTCCGCAACTTTCACGCTCTGAGTGTAACCGCTCACTATGACAATCGCCTTTATCCGTTTGGCTCCGAGAACGCATCCTGCGCCTTGGCGAACGCCGCTTGCTCGCCCAGCGTCATTCACAATGTTTGCGTAATTAACGAGAGATTCGCCGGCTGGACCTATGGATAGCACCCGGCACTCGCCATGCTTAGCGCGAAGTGCATGTAGAGTTTCTGATGCCACCATCCCCCACAAAGTCTCAGCGTTTTCCAAAGAAACGCTGCTGGGTGTAATCAGTAAGTACGACGGTATGTCGCGGTTTCCTCTGAGCACCACCCCGTCCAGTCCCGCACACTTGAGCGCGGCGCCAGCGTATCCTCCTGTATTGGCGTATGCTATAGCTCCGCCAAGGGGCGACCTAAATACCATTGTCAGCCTGTTTGCAAGCGGTACGCCGGTACCCGTAATCGGTCCAGCAAACATACCAAACATGCTGTCAATTGAAAGCGCGCTGACGGGCTTCGATTGGAAAAGCTCATGCACGCCAAATCCTCTCCCGCCTATGTAATCTCGGGCAAATTCCTCCCCAAACCCGTCATATTCTACGCGACCACTCTCCAAATCCACATGGGCCACTCGCCCTACGTAACCACCGCCGAACGCCATGAGCAGTTCGAACCGGTGTCAAAATTTAAGCGATTGGTATAAGGAGGAATGCCCGAGCCCAAATGTAGAAAAGCTGTGATGCGGTCACCGAAGGCAGGGTGAATCGAAACTTGGCTGCAGTTCGAGCGGCAACTCGCTGCAAACGACCGGGCCAAACCCAACCGGGTTGGAATCAAATTGGATTGCGGAAGCTATTTTGATTCTATGTAACAATGCACACAATGTCAGATTGGCCCAATAGTAGGGATCGAACGAATCACGAAAAATCACGTTGGCCATGGGATTCAGGTATCAAATCACGTCTTTATACCGTCCGCACCATACGACGAGAGGGATTGCCGCGGATTGCGACGTGACCACAGCAGCTTCGGCGAGAATAACAAGCTGTAACCTTCTGGTGCAGTCCCAGCTGCGCCAAATATCCAGCCTGAATTTTGCTCTGCCTAGAATTCACTCATCCAAAGAGTTCTTGCAGAAGGCCTCACATTATTTTCATTTCTCATTCAGGTCTCTCGTACTGATCTGCCTATCAAACTTGCCCTTCAAGTCACTCAAGGCAAAGCTTGGAGCGACTGTAGATTTCTCTAGCCGAATTCAATCCTGTCGGCAATCTCTTTTCTAAGTTCAATTTTTTGGATCAAGTTTCGTTGTGCTTGCCCCGCAGAAAAGAAGGGGAGGTTGGGTAGACGAGATATTATACTCGGCTGGGATTTTCCACGGGCCCTGATCTCTGACGCTCACCGCACCGGCCGCAACTCACTTGTGTGCATAGTGCCTGCCAAGGGCAGCAAACAACACCCCGATCCAGTATTCCGCGTGGGTAAGGATTGAAGAATAGCCTGCTGTATAAAAGGCGTAAGCCAACGCGATTGCAAGACCAATGAAACCTGCTCCGCCTCCCAAGGCGACTATGAATTTTCCTGTGGTGATGCGACCAAGCGCAATAAGCACTCCTCCCGCAATCACACCAAGGCCTCCGAGTCCGATTAGGAAAAGCAGAATTTGGATAACTATTGACAGTGCCACATAGGCTGAATGGGGCGTCATGTCGCTGACTGCCGACTTAACGAAATCCAGAATTTTTGGTAAAAATCCGTGGGCAACAACGCCGCTCAGTATCATGAGCAAACCACCCACGACACAAACAGAGCCCGACAGAGCTAGCCTCACTGGGGTGCGCAAGGTTTTCACCTAACGAAATCCATTTCGTACTTATACCGAAGTGCGAAAGTGTACAAGCGTAGTTGCTCTAAACCTGAAATATTTGGGTGGAGAGCATGGTGCAAGCACCCGTAACCAATCAGGCGCTGAATGGCCCCCGAAGAGGAAGGTCTCGAACGTAGGACTCTAGAGAACATCCCTAGTAGCTGGCTACAGTAGCTGATAAGACCTGGAAAGTAATATAGGCCTGGGCTGACGTCGCTTCGTGGAAATAAGTCAAAAGTGCCATTGACACGCCAGAAGGCTGGCCTATAGAAAACTTTAGGCTGTACAAGGATATGGGCTCGCCGCAGTTGGTTTCCGTCGTTGGGACTGTGGGTAGTTCATAATTCTTTACGGTGAACGTCGTCTGGCCAAGCTGAACAGTCGAAGTCCCCGTCTGGACTATTCCGAACGCGGAGAACAGAAGGTAAAAGTGTGCAAAGGCCTGGTAGATCAGGAATTGACCCATTACTCCGATGCCGAGACTGGCCGCGTTTGTGCCGGTTAGATTCTCATAATACACTGTGCCGTTCACGTTATATGATATCTGTGCAAGCGTGGCATTAGCCCCAAGAGGGAAGTATATCCTGTAACCCGACGAATAACTCCCTGAACTTTCTGTATTATTCAGATGTACTGAGACCACATAGAAAAGTGTTCCGTTAATCGTGGTTCTGGTTGAAGCGTAAGTTGACGTAGTCGAATAATTATAGCTAGTCGTGGCCGTCGAACTGGAGGCATTTCCCAAGAATGAACTGGTACCGACTTGCTCTACGCTAAGCGAGGAGTAATTGCCAAGCAAGTCGTCAATTGAGCGAATATTTGTGTAGTTGCCAATATAGTTCTGGTACCGAGTAGAATTGTATGAAGAACAGCTCGGGCTTGTTGTGGCTGAAGTTCCGCTCGAAATTGAAGTTGACGAAGTGCCGCCCTGGCCGGGGGGCGGCGACTGGGAGGAGCTTGTGGGGGTAGACGATTGACTGAGGGGTTGTGTTGAGACTGGCAAACTACTGGTAGTCACGCTCGAACTCGACGCTATAGGGCCAGGAACATGGTTCTCACGGTAAATCAAAATTGCACCCGCAATCACGGCTATGATAACTACGACGATTATTGCCACAGCCATCGCAGCTGAAGCAGCTTTGGCCAATCGGATCTGCGTGGTGATGGCCACCGGCTCCCTATAACTATTTCTCGACTGTTGGAACTTTACCTTATGGTCGAGCGCCTTGAGCTGCCGGTATGAGGTCCTAATGCCCCAAAGGGGCCACGTGGGATTTATGGTCAAACCGATTTGAAATGCGTTTTGCTTAGCAACCGTTAAAGACGGGTACATCAGAGAGAGGGTCTGGCGCCGGGGTGGCCGAGCGGTCTAAGGCGGCGGCCTGCAGTGGTCAATCGAAGTGAGCCGCTTTACCGTGGGTTCGAATCCCACCCCCGGCTCATACCCTTCGAAGGTTATTATTTCAAATGCACTTTATTCGCTGTCAGCCTGACACGCGAACGTGATACGGCGCTTGAGTTGGCCTACCCGCGGCTTCAGTACGCGAAGATACCGTAGGAAGACCGGAAGCTTGTCCCGGACTTCGCGGACTATATGGCCGCGCGGCGTTTCAAAGATCAGGCTCGCCACGCTCATAGAAGAGAGCGCGTCCTGCCTTGAAACGGTCGGCGTCCCCCAGCATCTCATACTCCAAACCCTCCGCATCGAGTTTTGAGCGCGTCCCAGGGGAGATACTCGTTGACGCCCTCGCTTGGGATCTCCGAGACTTTTGTGTACTCCCCGTAGTGAAAGGGGGGGCCGTTGCTCTTGTCCTTGTTCTGGGCCACGCAGAACTTTACGCTACCTCGGTTAATCCAAAGCGCTTTGGGGTGGATGCTGGCGAAGGAGGCGTTAATTAGGCGAAGGGGGAGGTTTTCGGGGTTGGCCCCGAACGCCTCTGTCTCCCGTGCACCCATTGCTTGGCACTGCAGTAAGAACAAACCTATCTCGACTAAGCCGTCTAACACCATGTCGCCCATCCTTACGCTCATCCCGCGTACTTCGTGTCTGAATATCTCTTCGCGAACGAACCAGTCGAGCGTGAAGGGACGTATCATGCGGCCGTCCGCCTTCAATTTGACGTGGTCATAGCCGATTTAGGCCATAACTGGAGCGAGTTCCGCGTTTCAGTTCCTCTAACAAAATTTAACCAAGTGCAGCGGCTCAAGCGCCAGAGAATTCAAACGGGCGTGTCTGGCGCTGTGGAAGTCAGAATTTGCTCTCCCTCATGAAGCGTTTATGGCTGGCCGAAAGGCTCAACCACGTCGGGAGCACGAGAAGAATTATCAGCGGAGGAGAGTTCGGGTCGGTTCCCAGACCCGTAAGAGTGCCGCCAACGCCGAGGCCGAACCACCAAATGAAGGTTACCCACGCTGCGGGCAGGAGGTAGAGTAGGGTTGAGGGCTTCCGCAGAAAGAGGGTTAACGCCGTAACCAGACTCACACCAACTTCAATTGAGTTCGCAAGCACGGGATGACTGGTGGCGGCGTTTATCACCGGCCTAATTGTCCAGGCGAGCGCGCCAGGCAGGTTATCCAGGTTTGCCGCAAAGATTGAAGCTTGCCCGAACGCAGTCCACATCAAAGGAGCTGCCTGCACAATGGCCGCGACAAGAAACAGGTAGCCTGCTCCGCCCCATACTGGAGAAAGTTTTGAGCGGTTACCCCACCAAGATTCAGGGATTAGAAGCAGAATGGTGACCCAGAGATAAAGAAGTGCGGCACCCGGAAAACCGTTCAGGATGCTTGGCGTTCCCGGAAACTCTCCTCCGGACATCGTAGCCAAGAGTATACCTCCCATCCCTTCCCCGAAAACCCAGAGCGCGATTGACCAAGGAATGCTGATCCAGAGCGCGAGTTTTGCCAATCTGGTCCTGCTGATTCCGACTAGAAGCATGACACCGAGCGCCAGTTGCAAGCCGGCGAAGAGTGAGTTCCAGAGCACAATATCCGGAATCAGTAAATGCTCAAGCCAGTAGACGGACGTCACGTACAGCGGGCGCGGGAGACTCATGAGTGACCCCCCGATAACTCCAATTGCGAAGCCGGAGCTGAACATATAGGGCTGAAGCTGCAGCAGTCCATCCAAGAGCCAGAGAGCTCCGAGCAGCACTGTTAGGTCCTTTCGTATTCTTCTTACCATGACCAAACTCCGGACTGACTCTGTCTGCGACTGGTTCATGTTTTCGACAAGCATGAACTCTCCCCCATCAGGCACGCAATCCTAGGGAGTGTTGCTTCAGCTCTTGCTAGTAGACCGTGATAACGCCTGTCATCCAGCCCGGCGAGCTCATGGGCCCGAGCCAGCCAGAGGGGCCGTATCCGCAGGGGTCCATGCACTGCCACCTGAACGTGCCCGTCTGGTTGAAGTAGAGCTGGGCGAGCTCCACAGAGTTTGCGGCCGAGGGGATGTTTATCCCGAGCTGCGCGATGGTGAAGGTGTGGCCCACCTGGGTCTCCGGGTTGAACGAGCTCACCGCCCGGGCGGTGGAGAGGCTCACGTTTCCGCCTGAAGCGAGCGTGCTGTTCACCATGTAGACCACGTTACCCTTTGTTCCCGTGACCTGCGCGAACTGAGCGGGGAGAGGAGAGGCAGAGTCCAGGTCCACTATCGTGAGCCTGATGAGCGTGTGCACGGGAAGCGAGATGTTCGCGGAAGAGACGAGCCCCTGGGGGGTGAGCACCCAGTACCTGGGGCCGGTTACGGTTGAGTTCCACTGGTTGTTCACCGTTATAACGAGCGTTAGCGAGAACACTCCTCCTTCCTGCGCTCCCGCTACGCCCGCAGGGGGGGCAACGCTCGCAGTCCCGTGCACCGGCGCCAGACCTACTGTTCCAATGACGACCCCGGCAATGACTGCCAAAATCAGCCAAGCCCCAATCATTAGTGGATCGGCAAACCCAGAACGCTTTGCAACCTTCTTAAGACGAGTATTCGAAGTAGAATACGCGTTCATTCAGCCTCACCACGAGCGAGCATGAGCCCTAACAAAGTACGGCTAAACCTTGCAATCAAACAATACGATTCTGCACACAAGTTCAATTTTCTTTGCTTCACTACTTGTCACGGATAATCTTTGCATGTGCGCAGATAAACCGGCGTGTGGGAATATACACAAGTGTGTACAAGCGTACACGAGCAAAGCAACCTCAGGAGGCTTTTCGGGTTCTAGAGCACACGCACAGTCTCCCCGCAACACCCAGTTGCGCTATGATCCCATGAATGTGTTCACTGACTTGCGGCTATAATGTTCAAACCGAGCTCGGAGACCCTCGCCCTTCCCAGCTTCTTCAGCACTACCCCCATCTCTTTCGAGTCATAGTCTTCCAGTTTACCCGCATCAGCAGCCCCGGCCAGTGAAGGGTCGAGGGGCATTTCACCCAAGTATGGAACGCCAAAATCCTTCGCTGCCTGGTCTCCGTCAACTTTACCGAACACATAGGTTTTCGAGCCACAGTGCGAACACGTGATGTAAGTCATGTTTTCTACAAGTCCGAGTACCGGCACTTTCAGCTTTTTCGCCATATTCACTGCCTTCGCAACGATCACTCTCGCCAGTTCCTGCGGGGAACTTACAACAATTATGCCATCCAAGGGGATGGACTGGAAAACCGTAAGAGGTGCGTCGCTGGTACCAGGGGGCAGGTCCACAATCAAATAATCGAGTTCGCCCCACTCAACCTCTGAGAAAAGCTGCCTTATGACGCCGTTTACTATTGGACCTCTCCAAATCGTTGCGTCGGTTTCGTTCTCCACTATGAGATTCATCGAGACCACATTAAGGCCCTTCTTCGTGCTTGCGGGTAGCAGTTTCTTGCCGTCATTCGTCAGTCTCTCTCTTAGACCCAGAAGTCTTGGTATGCTGGGGCCCGTTATATCTGCGTCAAGAATGCCGACCCTGAAGCCATGTTTGCGAAGTTCAATTGCGAGGAGCGCTGCCACAGTGGACTTCCCCACACCTCCTTTCCCGGAAGCCACGGCAAGGATATTATGAATTCGCCCTTTGTCAAGCCTCGATATTTGACTGGTTGATACATTAGCTTGAGTTTTCGAAGCCGCTTCGGACTTGTCCGCGGCTACCCTTCTACCCAGCCTTTCACTCCTGAGCGACCTCACGCGCTCTACGAGCGCTCCTCGCTCCGAATCATCCATGGAAGTGAAATCCACTACCACGCTCTTTACTCCCTGTGACGAAAGAATCTCGGAAACTTCGCTTCTTATTTTGGATGTGAGCGGGCATTCAGGAACGGTAAGGGCCACCCTGATTTTGACACTGGACCCGTCAGCCGAGAGCTCGATTCCCTTCACCATGTTCAGGTCCACGATATTCTCGCCTATTTCGGGGTCGCGAACGCTACGCAGTGCCTGCATTATGCTTTCGTTGGTGGCGATTACTATGCACCTACTAACATTTCAACGTCACATCATAAAAGGCCAGCTCTCTGACAGCCTCTCCGTTCCAAAGCCTCGGAGCCTGCGGGGAGCGCGGTTCTCGGCCAGGGCCATACCCCAACATCTGGTCATCAGAAACGTTGGCACGAGAAATGGTTCGGGGCTCCTGTTCACCCTCATGAGGGGAGCTGCCAAGCGCGGAATAGCGCTGCTCCCTCACATCCTTGCAACCAGATTTTGATCGTTTTGTAACTTCCTTCAGGGCTAAAGCGTGCGGGTCTTCCCGCTCGCCACTGTCAAGGAAGGTGCAAAGCTGGCTAGCATGAACCTTCGAGCGCCCTGATGGCCATGTCCTGAAGATACGGTATAACACACAGGAATTCCACTTCGTTTTCACCTTCGTTTACCAGTGCATGAGGTACGTCCCCATCCACATAGACGTATTCACCGGGGCCCAGCGTCGACTTCTCAGAGTCCACGCACGCCCTTACTCTGCCATTGAGAACATACACCGTCTCCTCATAGTGATGGCTGTGCATCGCAATTACTCCGCCTGGCGCAATCGTGAATCTGCGCAAAGCATACTCTTTGGAGCCATGCTCTGATGTCGTTAGCCATTGTATGAACGCAAGCTTGGACCCGGGTACAGTCACAGGTTTGGACTCTATCTCACTCTGGCTAGAGAAGAATGACTGCATGTGACCTTGACGCGTATGTAATAAAAAGTGTTTTGATGACCGGATTTAGGGAATTGGCAGAATTGTTGCGCCTTCACTTTGCACGTGTCTAATTTGTTCTCAGGTTCGTAGCTCAGGCGCGGAGTCTGCCTCCAGTTGGAATATGTCTTTATCTGAACGCGTCTCGGCCAGAAAAGTCTTCGCTTGTATGCTGTGCCTACAGTTCATGGAGATGCAGAAAAGGCAGAATGCCGCGTCTTTCGTTATACTGACTGGGACGGTCTTATGAAGGCGCATGTCAAGCACGCGCATAACTTTGCCCTGCGTACGAATGTGCTCTATGCCTGCTTTGCCATCCTTTAGGAAATCAGCAATCATGACATCGACCCACTTTGACACGCTTTCGACCCCATTCTTTTCCAAAAAATCTCGCCTCTCCGAATACGCCCGCATAATAACCGAGTATAGTTCTCTGCGGATGGTGAGACTCTTGTGTCCATGTCGAGGCATTCCGAGTCCAGCATGACACAAGTGGCAACTATAAAAATTTACCGTAAAATACGGTAACTCCTTCATTTGTCCGAAAATCTATTAGAGGATGAAAGTTGTAGGTTGGGTTAAGGATCCTGTCGGATAGCCGCCGTGTGGGAGGCCTTTGGTGTTAAATGCAGGAGATCGCAAACTGCGCTCTCGGCTCTCAGGCCAAGAGCCAGAGCGTGGCCAAGAATACCACTGCCGTAAGGAAAGGCACCAAAAAATTATCATCGAACGGGCCGGGCAGAGCCTCCACAATAGTGGCCACAGCTGATGATACAAGGCTTGGCACAAGTGCGTTCGTGATTACGAATGTCAATATGAGGGTGGAAAGGAACATTGCGGAGGAGCCTTCCAATGTTTTCATGGACCCCGGAATCGGGAGGCGGGTCTTGCTGCGAACTCCGACGAAAGCAGCTACTGTGTCGCCAGCTGTGAGTGCTATGATTCCGGCGAGCGCAGGATAGCGCGGAAACAGAATAAGTAATACTCCAATAGCAAAGAATGCGGAGAACGGTGACGAAAGGTAAGAATGAACCCGACGGGTTTCAGAATCGTAGCGCAGAATACCAAAACGGGAGGCGAACTCGGTTACTTTACCAGTTTGAGCGCGGCTCCGGGTGATTATAATCAGGGCTGAATATGATATCACCGACGCCGCAAGTAGCCCCGCCGCTGGCCAGACGATTCCAAGTGAAATGAAGATTGCCAGGTAGGTGCCTCCTATCACATGCGGCACTTTCCGGATTAGCGAGTGGCGGTCTCCAATGTCTTTGGCATATGGCAGGTCTCTACTGAGCAACATGACCGCAGACAGTAAAGTCGCGGCTATTGCAACCCATGTGGAGAAAAAATATGCCCCAAGTAACCCGGCTGCTAGCGGTAGCACTACAATCAGCCATTCCTGATCAGCTCCTCTCGGTCTCGCCTTCTCGGTCAAGCGGGCCACGAAAAGTCTGCACTGCTATTAGGTGAGCGACAGAGCCAGGACTTTTCCAGAAATAATTGATGGCAGGCCACAAAAAGCGCGGCATCGGGCAGCGTCAGTAGCTGTTCAGGCAATTTTTTCCCGGAAAAGCGATGATACATAATTCGCTGCTTGCTTTACAGACACTTTCTCGTGCATGGGCCGGGCATTTTGGTCAACCATAACATCAACTACGCAGGGCCTGTCGGTTTCCATCATCTGCTCAAGCGCGAGTTTGAGTTCGCTTGGTTTTTCAGCTCGCAGACCCAATCCCCCGCAGGCTTCGGCATACCTAGCGAAATCGGGGTTTACCAGGTCGATACCATATTTTGGATGTCCCTGAATCTCCTGCTCAAGCCGTATCATGCCCAATTCACGATTATCAAACACAACTGCCTTGAGGGGGAGCTTGTGCCTCACCGCCGTAACGAAATCGGACATTGTCATGCAGAATCCCCCGTCCCCGGCTGCAGCTATCACTGGCCTTTCAGGGTGGACGAACTTCGCAGCGATCGCGCTGGGTAGAGCCACTCCCATTGTGGCGAGCCAACCTGACCACAGCATGGTTTGACCCTCTTGCACACGAAAATCTCTGGCCATCCAAACGGTGACATTACCCACATCAACCGATACGATGGAATCTTTTGGCGAAATGTCAGAAAGCTCCTTCGCAACTCTTTCCGGCCGAATCGGCACCGCATCACTCGATTCAGTTTCGTTCATTTGTGACCACCAGTCCTTCATTTTGCCCTGATATTTTTTCAGGAAATCAGTTTCATCGCGCTGCCTGAGAAGTGGCAGCAGACCCCGAAGTGTGAGCCCAGAATCGCCGACGAGCCCGCAGTCCGCCCGGATTCTCTTCCCAATCTTCGTCGGCTCGATGTCCAGCTGCACAATTTTCGAGGTAGAGCCTTCAGGAAGGAACTGGACATATGGATATGACGTGCCAATCATAAAGATTGCATCAGCTTCGTGCATTGCGTCCAGAGCGGGACGGGTGCCCAAGAGACCGAGCCCACCCAGAGAATAGGGGTGTTCGTCCGGTATAATATCCTTTGCAGGCAGAGTCTTTATGATCGGCGCCGCGAGCCTTTTGGCCACCTGGAGGACCTCTGAACTCGCTCCCCTGGCGCCCTTTCCCGCGAAAATCAATGGCCGCTCAGCCTCATTTAGAATCGCAGCGGCGCGCCCGAGGTCTGAATTTGCTGCAAGCCCCAAGGGGCTGACTTGATACGGGGGTTCGGCTCCGAAATTGTCTTCGGTCGGCATTCGTGCTATATCCTGTGGTATATTTATATGTGAAACCGACCTCTCGGCCATCGAGGACCTAATAGCGCGCGAAACAAGTGCACCTGCGTGTTCTGGTGCGAGTATAATCTGATTAAATGACGCAACGTCATCAAAAAGTTTCACCAGGTTTACCTCCTGAAAGTAGTCTGAGCCGTATAGGTCCGATTCAACCTGGCCACTCACTGCCAACACCGGGACGCCTTCCATCTTTGCTTCGTATAACCCGTTCAAAAGGTGAATTGCACCCGGTCCAGCCGTACCGGCGCATACGGCCAACCTCCCAGTGAGCTTTGCTTCGGCCGCGGCCATGAATGCGGCGTTTTCTTCATGTCGCACGAGAACGAACTGTATTTTATCTTCGTGCTTCCGTATCGAGTCCATTATTGAATTGACTGCGTCCCCGGGGATACCATAAATCCGTGTCACCCCTGCGCCTATCAGCTGCTCTATCAGCGAATCTGCTACTGACTTGCCCATAGCTGTCAGACTTCAGCGCCTCCAATAAATGTCTATAGCCTGGCAAAGCGTGTAGGTCAGACTCGCAGAATAGAGTCCCGCACCAAACAGGTAATCAGTGTGCAGCTGGGACTAGCTTAATAACATCGAGTACTCTGGAAACTCCTAGCCTCGGTAGCTCAGCCCGGTAGAGCATCTGCCTCGTAAGCAGGGGGTCGCGGGTTCAAATCCCGCCCGGGGCTCATGGCACGCAAAATGAGTCTTCCGAAGTTCAGGCTATATAACTGGATAGCGGATTACCGCCTCAGGACCAAACACAACTTATCTGCAAGCGGCCTCCCAGAACCCAATATGAATGAAATGGGAATTGACACAAGCTACGAAAGCTATCTCGCACACGCTGCTGAAGCTTCTGCACTTTTCTGTGCCCGTATCCAAGAAATGTACGGACTCAAAGACGTATCCGTCTTTCCGACGTTCGGAGGTTCTGAGGCAATTTTCCTAGCCTACCTTGCAAACATGGGCGAAAAGTCTTCCGCCGTGGTACCTCTCCCCAACTATGAACCGCTGTTCGCCGTCCCCGCGGCCTTGGGTTATAGCGTGAAATCTGAGGCAGAGCCATCCCTCGGAAGCGTCGGCGCGAATTCTTTCGTTGCACTTACCGACTCAAATAACCCGCTAGGGAAGACGCTCGAAACTGAGCTCCTAGAAAAGCTTTCCAACTCTGGGGCTACGGTCTACGTCGATGAAACGTTCCGAGAATTTCTCTTCCCTGACAAACCAACGTCTTCACTTACCCGCTTTACCAATTTCACAGTCTCTAATACCATGACCAAATTTTACGGACTGTCAAGAATTCGAACTGGGTGGATTGCATGTTCGCAAGACCGGATGGAGGCGATCATCAGAGCAAAGCGGCTTGTATCAGGAGACAACAATCCTTATTCGCTTTGGGTAGCCTACCAAGCTCTCAGGAATCGTGACCGATTTGTATCCAGAGCAAAGTCAACAATCGCAACCAATTTGAAGCTGGTGAATGAATTTCTGGACTCGACGCCTGGGATCGAATGGAGCGCGCCAAACGCAGCACCCTTTGGATTCGTCTTGCTCCCTCCTCATGTTAACAGCCTCAAACTCTGCCAGGAGGCGGCGGAGCAAGCAAGAATCCTGATTGCACCGGGGGAGTTTTTCGGGAAACGTGGGGGGTTCAGACTTTGTTTCACCTCTCCTTGGGAAGAACTTCAGGAGTCTCTGGAAGCGCTAACAAAATTTCTGCGTTTGGAGTTGGCTGCCTAGTTGAGTGCAAAGCTTAACGCTGCGCGGGAGGCGCTCAAATTTCTGGGTGGCGTAGACGTAATCGGAGTGGGTTCTGGAAGCACGGTTAAACTCTTTTTACAGGAACTCTCTCGCCTGAAAACTGCCGTCACTTGCGTGCCTTCATCTCTTGACACGCTAGAGCAGCTGGCACGGCTTGGATTCCCTGTAACCACGCTGTTGCACGCAAGAAAGCTCCGGGTCGCCTTTGACGGAGCTGATCAAGTGGACGCTTCATTCAACATGGCAAAGGGCGGAGGGGGGGCGCTCACCATGGAAAAGATCGTGGATTATAGCTCAGAGTTGCTTGTTGTCATGATCGAAAAATACAAGATTGTTGACACACTGGGGAAAACATTCCCGTTACCAATAGAGCTAATACCTGATGCTTTCCCGTTAGTGGAAGAAGCTGTGAGAATGCACAACGGGCAGCTTCTGCCCCGAACGGGGAGTGGGAAAGTCGGGCCGGTGATTACCGACAATGGTCTCATGCTGGCGGACGCCAAGTTTCCTGACGGTATACCTGATCCTAAAGCCCTAGAGGGTTCGCTAAAGACCTGCCCGGGAGTTCTCGAAGTCGGCCTTTTTACCAAACACCCCAATGTTGTGCTTGTAATAGGCGACGAGGCGGGGGCAAAGGTCAAGTATTCTCGCAAGCTTTAGGTGATGTAAGGAGAGCTCAGCTCTTAAAAATAATGAGTGCACAAAAATGGAACCGGACCTTGTAGTCCTGCACTCTAGCCCGCCGCGTGTCGCAGAAGCGCTTCGCTCAGCACTTTCGACCCAAGCACGCGGGTATCTGGTCATTCTGTCGAACAACCTAAGTAGTGAAGATGCGGAGCGCATCAAAGCGGAAACAGGTGCTTCCGAAGTGCTCTTCTTTACCTCGGGAAGCGCCAGAAGCAAAATCATGAACGCTTTGCTACGGTTTGTTTATCACCTTGACAGGCGGGCCTCACCTTTCTGTTCCGCAGTATATGTGTCCCGGCCGGTCGCCGAGCTGGTACTGACTCAGTTTTCGCGCCGAGATAATTTTCTTCTAGGATTAGGGAAGGTGGGCGCAGCACGCAGGTTGAAAACTTCGCGCGCCGGAGAAGATGTAAAACTCACTGTGTTCATTCGGGCTATTACCGGTAGCTTGGGCTCGGCCACGCTTTCGAGGTTTATTGCGGTTGGTGTGAGCGGGACCATTTTGAATGAGGCAATCCTAGGAGCACAGGTGAGCCTCACGCACATTGATCCTTCACTCGCTGTTCCCCTTGCGTTTGAAGCCTCTATGGCCTGGAACTTCGCGCTGAATGACAGGTACACTTTTCACGGCGGCCGCGGGAAGTTCATCAGGCTCATCGAGTACAATTTTTCTTCAATTGGCTCATTCCTCACCCAGTTCGCAGCAGTAAAGGTACTAACGGATAGCGCAGGAATAAATTATCTGCTTTCGAGCCTGATAGGTATTGGCACAGGCTTCTTCGTGAACTATTACTTTTCAACCAGAATCTGGAAACCGCGAGAGTAGCTAGGGTCGTAAGGTTTCGATTAGCCGAAGGCCCTGTCGCCGGCATCCCCAAGACCGGGCACGATGTAGCCTTTGTTGTTGAGCTCGGGGTCTACTTCCACTGCTATCACCTTCGCGTTGTAGCCAGAAGAAAGGACTCTTTTGACCCCGTACACGCTTGCAATTACACAGGCCACGTAAAGGGACTTTGGTGAGCCGCTTGAACTAACAAGACCGAGAACCTTGAGAAGTGTACTGCCCGTAGCGAGCATAGGGTCCGCCACAATCACAATATCTTCCTTTCCTATCGCAGGCAGCTTGGAGTAGTATATGTCCACGTCCATGGTCTCGGGCGGAGAAACCGACTCATGCTCCCTCCTTTTTGCGACCACAACTCCCTGCTTCGCACTGGGAAAGGCCTTTAGCAGGCCCTCCACAAGCGGAGTTGCCGCCCGAAGCACGTTCACTATTGTGACTCTTTCCAGGCCTACAAGCGAAATCCCTTTTGCTTTTGCAACAGGAGTCTCAAGGTCGATTTCGATGTAGCCCAAGTCGTCTGCGATCTCATAACCGATTAGGCGGCCAAGTCTGACCATACTCTTCCTGAAACTGATCTGATCTGTGTCTTTGGACCTGAGCTGGGCCAGAATGTGACGTGCCAGTGGACGGTCTAGGAGTTTCAGGGACATTAGGGGTTTGGAGCGCAACGTAGCTAAAAGGTTGATGTACAGAAAATACTCCGCACCTCCGCATGTACAGCCGCCACGAACATATGTCGCCGCAAGAACACCGACCCTGACATTCTGTACTGGCTCCGGCAGATCGGACTGTTCATTCAAGAGATGCAATTGCTGGTTGGCATGCATACCAGCTGTTACGCGCAGATCGTCGGAGCTGGAAACTGATGATTGATCTTACTTACCCAACCATTATCGACTATGGGACTCGTTTCGTGTCGAAGTGGCATAAGCCGGGTATGCTTATAGGTAAGCCTGTCTCCCCACTCGCGTCAATTTTGGCAAGCTCATACTGCCAATCTTGCCGGTCCCCTCCAGCCCCAAACGCTACCTTGTGCCAGATGTGCGGGACTCCCATAGCGCCCCGGCCCGGCACGAACCAACCCGACTTTTCAGCAACTGCTACCCCGAGTGGGCCGCCGAGTCCTGTGATCCCACCCGGGCGTCCGCGTGAAGTTGTTATCCTGACATTACTCCAAGCACTGGCTGGAATTGTCGTCGTACTACTTGGGCTCCTCTCAGTATTAGGAGCGAGATTTAGTCCTAACATCGCGATTTTCGGAATCCCCATAATGATGTTGGGGCTGATCGGCCTCTATATCGCGCGGGGTCTTTACACAGGAAAATATTGGGCGCGCATCCTGGCCGTGATAGTTGCAGCAAGCTTTGTAGTCATCGGCCTGATATTCCTCATTGTGATAGCGGGAATAATCCCACTAGCCCTAGGTGTTCTCGCGCTGTACTATCTCACGAGGCCCGAAGTAAGGAGTTACTGCAGCACGGGTTAACTCAATTCATTTCATTTGGTTCTTCATCGCGCCTCAAGCCAAATGGTTCTATTCATCTCGGCTTGAAGTAGGGAGACTTTGCCAATCGTATCTACGGTAGAAGGCAGAATGAATTGCTTCACCTCTGCGCTTGCTTCCAAGGTAATAACCCGCGATAAGGCCGACCAAAGCGCCTCCCAAGTGTGCCTCCCAGTCTACACTTGAGCTAATGAAAGAACTGAATATGAACACGACAAAGAACCAACTGAGTAATCCGGAATTCAGTCGCTTATTGAAAGCATAATCGAAACTTACTGCAGCTGCGAGAAGTCCGAAAATCCCTCCCGACGCCCCAAAGCTAGCGGTATTAGGTGGATTCACCAGACTCACCAGATTTCCTGCAACCCCAGTTATCAGAAATATGATGTAATATTGCCTGGCTGTAAAGACGGCAGCAAGGAGACCGTCAACAAAATACACCGCAATTGCATTAAACACGACGTCTGCGATGCCCAAACCTCCAAAAGGCGCTACCAGAATTGAGGTAAAAAGTCCAACCACCCACCCTTGCTCTACAAGAGCATTGACCTGAATCAGATAATATATTGAGGGTGAGCCGTCGATCTCCACAAATGAGGAAATTGCACCAACCACCAGCCCTGCAGCAATTGCGATAATCAGATTTCGCCCCTGTCTTGAGATTCCCCGCATAAGAGCCATTCAGCTTTACCTCTTTTTGTCACGCCAACAATCTTTCTTACTCATGCTTCCCCTCACCCGTGGGATAGTTCTTGTCACGTACAAGGTTCCTCGCAAGTTCTTCCTTGATTAGCGGGTCGCGTATACCAAGCTCTCCGAGCCGTGACTGCAGGGTCGTGGAATCCAGAAAATGCCTGTGGCCACAGGCCTGAGCTACGAAAGTATACGTAGGAGTTACCACGTACTTCGTGACATCGGAAATTTCGCCGCACTTCACGCATTTCATTCTGAACTGTGTGACCAAGGATTGATACAAATTCTGCATGAGAAGATTAGGGTATAGGTGTTATGGTCCTCTTGGCGCGCTGGCTCAATGTTGCATCCCCTGAAGGATTGCAGGAGCGAAAGTTCCTAGCGCCATGTGGTCAATCTGCGCCAAAGCCTTACGGTTTCATACCAAAGCACTCCGACCATCGCAAGGCTTGTGCCCACCAAGTACACTGAATATGGAGCACCTCCAACAACTTTAAACGAAAAGAAAGCAACCAAGATTGTAAAGAGTACTGAAAAAAAGAGATTCTGAGGCACTACCGCCGCACCGACTTTGGTGAACCCGTCCAAGAGCTCGGGGACATAGTCAGGAGACGCCGAGTATTTTCCATCTTCAAGCTGTGTGGCGTAGCCCCATTTCACCAACCGACTCAGATGATATGAAGCCAACGAAGCGGAGGAGAATCCTAGCCCGTGCTGTACTTCCCTAAGCTCGCAAGGGCCATTGCGAAGTAGGTGCACATACACTCTCATCGTGTTACCTTTGACGTCCTGCGGTCGCGTGCCTGGCTTGGAACCCTTATCGGTCAACGGAAGAACGGAGAAAGAAATTGAACCAGCTACATGAGGCTTGCGGCCGGAAAAGGCTGGATTACCCCATTCTAAAACAGGTGAGGCTTCTCACGACCAAAGCACTCACGTCCACCTGCCCGCCATAGTGATAAATTACCGCGTGCATGGCGGAATCTACCGGACTCTGGCGGGGGCGAATGGTTGATTAAACCCGATACATAACCTCTCGAGCAGGAGCTGGCAAGAATGGTCGAAGTGGGAGACCTAGCCCCGGATTTTGAGGGCCACACTGATGCAGGAGAGATGTTTCAGTCGAGAAGTGTTCTCGGGAAATCCCCGCTCGTCCTCTATTTTTACCCCAAAGACGAGACCCCGGGTTGCACGAAAGAAGCATGTACGTTCCGAGACAGGTGGGAAGAGCTTTCGCGACTCGGTGCGACAGTTGTCGGTATCAGCTCTGACAGCCCAGAATCTCATACATCATTCAAAAAGCATCATAATCTGCCCTTCACCCTCGTGAGTGATACGAACAGAGAGATACGGAAAAAATTTGGAGTGACTGGGGTGTTAATACCCCCGCGTGTCACATTTGTGGTTGACAAGAATGGGAGGATTGTGAAGAAGTTTAATTCTCAGCTCCACCCGGAGAGCCACGTAGACGAGGCTATCCGGGCGCTGGAGGCGCTTCCAGATTCAACCAGCCCGGCCAGTTAGGGTCCATCTGGCCATAGGGAGGCCGTAATTGAGCAGTCCGCGATAGGATGCCATTGCCGAGGTCTGCATATGCAAATACTGCCCGCAGGGGCGACCAGACTGGCATACAAGTTTCATCCGTTTTGCTTTTGCTGACGAAATCAAAGCCGTTAGTCCGTTGTCGACCAAGCTGCCCAATACACCTCCCTTGAAGTCGCACGGATAGACGAGGTCTCCATTGGGTTCTACTTGAACCGCTAGACTCTTGCATTCGTAACCTTTCTCCCATAGGTCTATGTAGTCCACACTGTTATTCAGAGTATCTGGGTACAATGCCTTAAGTCTCTCCATCTCGGTCCGATACTCCGACGGATTGGGACTAAGTTTCACGTTCCCCGGATAGTCGATTGCAGGCATCGCAAGCAATTTGAATTTTTGCTCGTGTGCTTTCTTAATCTTGTCCTCAAGCTTCGTGAGCGTCTTCCGCGTGACCACAACCTGCACATTCACCTTAAGGCCTGCCTCGCGAAATCTTGCCAACTGACCGTAAAGATACATGTTATTGTGATACTCGTCAATAGAAATGTGAAGATAATCCAAATATTCTGCCAGCTTGTCAAGCGGCATTTCGAACAATCTAGTGCCGTTGGTTGTCACAAATGTGTAGAACGAGTTATCCCTGGCACGCTTGATCATATCCAGAAGGTCCGGCCTGAGCGTGGGCTCTCCCCCTTCGAAGCTCAGTACATAGGCACTGGACTTTGCAATGTTGTCGATTATTCGCAGCGTCTTTGCCGTATCCACAGGCGGTATCGAACCATTCCAGTAATCAGGGTTGCAGTAAGAGCAACGTAGATTGCAAAAAGTAGTAGTCTTAAAGGTAACATAAGCTGGCCAGTCATATTTCCTTAGAACAAAGTTGCGTGTGAACCATAGTAGCACCTTTAGGTTACGATTCACGGATGGTCAAAACGTGGAGCAAATATAAGCGTTCTACTGGTTTCTTGAACCCCTACTGAGCCCTGTGTCGATTATACGCAGTCGCTCTCTGACTCCCGTCTCTTAACGTGTACATCACCTGCATATCTTGTGTTATTGTGGATGGGGTGTTTCTTGTCGCTCCCGCTTGAATACGAACGTATGATTGACGGCGTCCGAGTCGCTCGCCTGCGTTCAGCTCCGCTGACAATTGTCGTCTCCCCGCGGCGAAAGCGCATAGGTCCTCTCGCTCGCTGAGGACGACCCGGCCTAGAACGCAAGCACTATGTGGTCGATTGTGTGCAGCTTACCTCAAAGCTGTTCGACGCAGTCCGACAAAATTCAAGGAATCTGACGCCTCCCGATCTGGGCCCCCCCCCAATCAGCTTGGAGTGCAGAGGCGCACCGATGACCTCCCGAGGGGAGGAAGTAAAAAAGTGTGAGAGTTTGAGTTTGGTCGCCTAGCGAGAGACCTGCTTCATCAGTTGCATAACGTT
>JAKAWJ010000052.1 GCA_021817005.1 archaeon
ATTGGTGCTATGTACTACGTATCATACTGCGCGCCTCTTCTCTTGTCCCTTGTACTTAGACTGCATCAAAAGCTGAGCCACCTCCTCGCACAGCCAAAGCATATGCGTCTCCCAACTTTTTATTTATAAATCGTATGTATTCGGCGAGCATTTTTACCTAGTACATAGCACCAATCCTAAAAAGAGAGCCCGTCACCTCGACATCCGGAAAATGGGAGCGTCGCAAATTCCCGACCAGCTAGCCGAAGAATTGAGTCGGCCGGGCAGAAAGCTGCTTATCGCAGAAACGGAGATATGCTTCAAGAATGGGCCCCGGAACGTGGCATACATTATTGAAGTCGAAGAAAGGTCGGGCGCGGCGGGAGGAAGGGCAGCAGGGATTGGTTTGCGGAAACCCACTGCGATTATGGGTTATACGTTCGACGGGGAACACTGGACCTTGCTGAACAAAGTGACACGTGAACAAGAAATCTCGAAGTATGAATTGCCTTACCATGCGACCGCGATGGACGTGACTCTGCCCGATGGGAGCACAGTAGTAGTGAGCGGCGTAGTAGACCCCGAGCTGGTCTCGGCTTATCAGGCTCTGACACGAGGCTAGTTGAATCAAGATGAGGTCGGGGTACCAGACCAAGTGTATCAATCTTTTTCAAACAAGTAGGTATAGAAAATCGATAGGAGATTTTGCGGTATGACTGCCCCAACAAACCCAGTGGAAAAAAAGGGCAGGCAGGCCAGCTGGAGCAGGTGGCTTGACTACAGCCAGTCCAAAGCCCTGCGCCGATCTCTTCTCGTAGTGATAGCGATTCTTGTAATACTATTGGTCAGATCGGCTCAGCAGGGCCTGAGTTCTACGTTTTCACTCGATCCTCTTCGGGCAGCCTATATCACCATCGAACTCTCTGCCATTATTGACCCGATAGGAGCGCTTCCAATGTTCCTTGTCTTCGTGGGCGACCTAAGCGCCGATGGTCGGAAAAAGGTAGTTGAGACTATGACATCAGTGGCAGTTGGATTATTGCTCTTCTTCGCATTGCTCGGCCAACCACTGCTTCAGGTTCTCGGCATCAATGTCAATAGTTTCGAATTCGGTGGCGGCATAATTTTGATTGCGCTTGCGCTTGATATGCTCTTTGCGGGGCCGGAGAAACGCACCATAAGTGTCCAAGACGTAGCGGTCGTACCGCTAGCGACGCCACTCTTGGTCGGCCCGGGAACGATGACCGCCCTAATCGTGCTCACGAACCAAGCGCAGACTTCTATTCTTGATGTCCTTATTGGCTCCGGCGCGGCGGCACTTTTCATATACCTTGTATTCTACTTCTCTGAGTATATTTTCAGGCTCCTTGGACAAAACGGAATAAAGGCGATAAGCAGGCTTTTCACAATTATTCTGGCTGCTATCGCCGCACAGATGATTCACAGCGCTCTCCTCGGGTGGGGGGTCGCAAAATTCTAAAGCTATCCAGACCTCATGGTATATAGCTCGAAGCCTGAAGTCGGGCCGCGCACAGACGACAAGGGCGAAGCGTCAAGGGTCATCTTTACTCCAGCTCCTGAATCGGGGTCCAATCGGTCATCCAGAGTTATTTCCCGCTATTGGGTTCTAACACATGTTCTTTACCAAGTGACCATACATATACAGCGGACCTGGGGGACTGCGGGGTATCGGTTCAAGCTGAATTCACCGACCTGCCAATCACTGCAGTACCATCCTCTAACCTACCTTTAATCTCCCAGCCGCTCTGAAGGTGGGCCGTTAATTCGTCATCTGAAACTTTCTTCCACGTGGCGTCCACCACACAGAAAAGGTTGCCATCCGGATCCTCTAAAACTACGAAGTCGTCGAGAGGCTCGTACTGCTGAGCGTGTCTCTTCGCGCCGAGAGCCACTAGCCGTTCAACTTCAGCACGCTGATTTTCAGTGTACAAGTCGAAATGTATCCAGTTCCTGCCGCTGAGTTTTTCGTCAGGATTCACTCGATTCAGGGATACACTTGTATTTTCTCGCGCAGGATCACGCAAAACCACAAAATCCTCTTCGCCATCGGGCCCGGGTGTGTAATGCAGCGCCCCTTGCCAGAACGAAACCATACTTTCGAAGTTTACGCAATCGATTACTACCGACCCAATTCTCAAGTCCTTCAGCCCCGGAGTCATGCCATCGCGCCTCAGTAAGTATTTTTCTGCACATATTTGGTTTGCGCCTGATTGAACTATCCCCCTGAAAGCGACCACCAAATGATGAATGCGAGTATCAACTGTGACGTAGCGCGTTCAGGTTTTGCGGCAGACTCCACTACTCGGCCCCGACCATTGCAGAGCCCTAATCGCGCTAATGTCCAGTGAACTACATTACCCCAAAATCGAATCAGTTCTCCAGGATGCACAGACAGGTTTACAAAGTTCAAAAACCACTATTCTCATATAGACGGCATTTCGAAATCGGATGAGGATTGCATTGGCAGAAGCAATCGTTGCTGAGAATCTGGTAAAAATATACCCTAACAATAAAAAGGCACTCAACAGCTTCTCTTTAACCGTACCCCGAGGCGCTGTATACAGTCTCCTCGGAAAAAATGGAGCTGGCAAGACCACTTTTACCAAAATCATAGCCACCATTCTCAGGCCAACGTCGGGCGAAGCAAGCGTATTAGGCTTCGACCTGAAGAAACAATCTCATGAAATCAGAAGACGGGTGTCAATAGTTCCCCAAGAAAGCCGCCCGTTCTCCCTGCAGACACCTTACGAGCACATACTCATGTTTCTCATCGCAAGAGGCTGGAGCCTGTCTGATGCCAGAAAGAGGTCGCGTGAGGTGCTGGAGAGGCTGGAACTCACCGAGTATCAAAATCAGATCTGCTCTACTCTCTCTGGAGGACTAAAACAGCGTGTGGTTATCGCGATGGCATCGGCAGCTGAACCCGATCTCTTGCTTCTTGATGAACCCACCATCGGCTTGGACCCGGTTGCGAGACTGATGATTTGGGATTTTATACGAGAACTCGTGGAGCAGGGAACCACCATCTTTCTCACAACCCATTACATGGATGAAGCTGAAAATCTTTCTGACAGGGTCACAATAATGGATAGAGGAATGAAAGTGCTGGAAGGTACGCCTTCGGAGCTCAAAAGGCACTTGGGCGAGACCACCTCAGTCACCGTAACAGGACGGATTGGCGCTGAAGAACTTGCAGGTTATGGAAAGTATTACCAGAATGGCTCTGCTTCGAGAGTGTTTACGAGCGAATCCAGAGCGCGCGAACTCGCAGATTACTGCGTGTCAAAACAGCTCGCGGTAACTCTCCGTCCTGTTACGCTTGAGGACCTTTTCATATATTTACTGGGTGAAGCGAATGATTGACAGACTCACCAAGGGCGTAAAGGCATCAATGGCGATCGCTTGGTTTTACGGCGTTCAGAATATCCGGAGGTCGCCGTTCTCTGTGGTGAATTTTATTCTAACTCCGGTTTCCATCCTCTTCTTCATCTATCTTTTTGGCGGAGCGAGGGCCACGACTTATGGCGTCGTGGGAGGCCTTGTGTCGATACTGGTAAGCAGCAGCATAATCATAGAAACAGACGCGGCATTCATCAGAATCATCCTCAAAGTGCAGGATATGTTCGTAGCTTCTCCAGCGTCGGCAGTCTCGTATGCCGCTGGACTCGCGGTCGCAGAGTTAATCAACGGTATTGCCGGAGTCGGACTGTTCATCGGCCTGCTCGCCTACTACCACCCGCTTGCGCCACTGGCAGTCCTCGTGATCGCATACGCGTGCACGCTCACCTGGGTCAGCATAACTGGTCTAGGCTTTCTCATATCGTCGTTTGCTCGCGACCCGCGCGATCTCTGGGTCTACTCACCGATTCTGACAGTCATGCTCTCCTTTGTGCCGCCCGTGTTTTACCCTCTAACCACCATTCCTTCGAGTTTCAGATTTGTGGCATTTCTGTCTCCCACCACTTACGCCGCTGAGCTGGTAAGGGACGCTGTAGGTCTTTCAAATACAAGCGTTCCCCTCGTGTCAGTTGGGCTACTGGGCTATTCCCTGCTTCTCATAATGGTAGCCGCCAAGAGAACCAAATGGATGGAGCGCTGAGAGAGAACCCTAGAGAGGTTTAGGCGTAGTAGACGCCCGACTTGCGCTGCATATCCTGGAGCCTCTTTATCCGCTTTTGAGTGGCGGGATGCGTCGAAAACCAGTCCGCACTCCCTCCGCGGAAAGGATTGCTTATCCACATGGAGCTTGTGGTTGGAGATGCGGTCATGGGAACACCTCGACGGATATACTGCTCTATCTTGGTTAATGCAGAAATCAGATAATCTGGCCGACCCGTTAGCTTGGCACTGGCTTCGTCGGCATAAAATTCCCTCCCTCTCGAAATCGCGAGTTGTACCATCGTAGCGGCCACCGGGGCTAGGAGTGCAGCAAATATACCCGCGCCGCCGCCCCTTCTCCCTCCTCCCCCGAAAAGCATCGAGAAGAAAACTAGGTCTGCCATATAGGTGATCGTAGTCGCCACCGTTGAGGCCGCAGTTGACAACGAAATATCCCTGTGTATTACATGACCAACTTCGTGAGCCAATACAGCCTTCATTTCGTTGTCATTCATTGTCGAAACAAGCCCCTTCGTGACAACTATGACGGAATTGTTTTTGCCCCTTCCCGTAGTGAACGCATTGGGCTGAGGCTGATCTGCGAGTGCGAGCCTCGGCGTGGCTATACCTGCAGACTGTGAGATTTCCGTTAGCGCAGAATGAACATGTGGCAACTCGTTTGCTGATACGAACCTCGCCTTTGACAGCCGGAGCATCATCTGTGGACCATAGAAATATGAAACTGCATTCACAATTATCGATATCGAGACCATGACGGCGAGAATAGCGAGTGAACCGAATCCCAGGAAATAGTAGCTTACTACATAACCCACCAACAGCAGGAATGCCGTGAGAACAGCAAAGAGAGCAGCGAACCTGAGGTATGCAGAAGCTCCCATACTGTGCTATTTTATGCGCCCGGGATTTTTAAATTTGCACGTAACGCTTTGGTTGGGCCCCCGTAGCCGATTCATCACCGGATTCAACCTAATAGCCCCCTAAGAGCATGGAGAAGCTGCGAGGGTCGAATCGGGAGCAAATTGGCTCCAGGAAACGTCACCGCGAACAAATTGTACACCAATACGTCTAGAGCGATATATATAACTGCAGAGAGAATTGCTATAGCCACGGCCCCTAGCCAACCTGTCTGGAATACCCCCTTGTATACCGCGAACCATGCTATTATCGCCAGCACCCAGCCGAGCGCTGCCGCAGATCTTGCTCCAGTAATATTGCCCAAGAAATAATCCACAATCAAGTAAATCAGGACGAACGCAATAGGGCCCATGAGAGTGGCAACCATCGCCTCACCGATAGTGGACTTTCCCTTCGTGACTACCTTTGCCCCGAAATACACCGGTATAGAGACTACAACCCAGAGTATGACTAGCGCAATGAGTAACAAAATAAGATTGTACAACGAAATGGACTCAAGGGCACTGAGAAGTAAAAGCCCCGTGTTCATAAGTTTCAACTTGGTAATTGCCGGAGTAGCTGATTAACCTTGTCGAATGTCTCATAAGAGTGAATCCATTGAGGTAACCCTTGCCGCTGTTGTAGTATACTCAGGCAGCCGGGGCGAGTGTTTCCAGTTCTATTTTGTCTGAGTAGCTTCTCTCTTAAACGCAAGATAAGAGAGATAAGGCGCGTCTTTACCCCCCTTCCAGAATTCGGCAAATATTTCTCCGTAGTGGTGGATTACTTCAATCGGAATGTGATAAAGCACCCACCCCAGTGATTGAGTAGTACTGTGCCCATCTGGATACTTCCTGATTACAGGTCGCTGAATCGCTTGGGAATCCAGTGTTGCAAATAGAGCCCGGGTCTTTGCATCCACCTCAAGGGAATACTTCTCAATTGCTTCAATACTTTTGAAATCCTCGAATCTGACTGGACTCTCTGTTTCAAGACCCGCAGCTCTGTAGTGAAGCCAGTTATCCTCTACGCTTAGTGTGTGCAGAAACGTATCCTTTATGCTATAGAAACTGAGCTCGCGGTTCCTAACAAACTCATCAAACGGCATTTCTCGAAACGCATGAAATAGCTTCCTCCTTTCTGCCTTGAAATAGTCGAAGAGTTCTGCGTAACCCAGCATTTTGAACCCTCCTCGTATGTTTGCACTACTCATAACACTTTCTCTTCGGGCCAAGCACAGGCCGCAACTTCCACCTACTCCTCAGCGCCTACAGTTCCGAAACGCTACGGTCTAATAATGGCCTGACCCGCATCAACTCAGAGGTGCTCCACGCCTGCGCAATACATCCCCTCGGAGTGTGCGGTGGCTGGCCATCGAATATCTCGGGCACCAATCCATGATTCTGGTTCGCCAAGCGGTATAGAGGTTCGAATATTCTTCGTGCAAATTGCAGTTCGCTGGGAAGATAGTTCGCACATGATTGCACATAAGCCCCAATGAGCCAAGGCCAGACCGTCCCGTTGTGATAAGCGGCGTCTCTCAGTTTCCGGTCGCCAGAATACACTGGCTTATACCCTGGATCCTTTGGACTGAGCGTGCGCAGTCCGAAGGAAGTGAGCAAATGTTCACGACACGTGGCTATGACTTTGTAGGCGGTCTCTCTTGAAACCATGCCACCTACGAGCGAAGTCGCAAAGAGCATATTTGGGCGTATTTGTGGTGTTGCTGACTGGTCTGGTCCCAAGACATCACATAATCCGAAACTGGACGAGAACTTCTTTTCGAATGCCTCACGGAACTTTAACCACTCTTCGCTCAGCACTTCCCTGTCTTTCTCATTTTCCTCAAGTCTCGCGAGTCCGGCCACAAGCGAGCCCCAAAGGGCATTGACTTCCACTGCGTAGCCCGTTCTTGGTGTGTAATATACACCCTCGAACGCGCCGTCCATCCACGTAGCGCCAGGACTAGTGTGACACAGAAGATGATCCTTGATCGCTGTGCCAAACTTCCCTCCCTCATTGTAGCCATCGAAGATTTTCCTCATAAGGGGGAGATATTTGGCTGCGAACTCTTGCTTTCCAGTTTGTCGCTGGATTGTAATAACGGCATTGGCGGCCCAGAGAGACGCGTCAACTGAGGTGAAATAGGGCCGCCTGTTCCATTCATTGAACCCAGTTGGCATAAAGCCTCCTT
>JAKAWJ010000002.1 GCA_021817005.1 archaeon
GCAGCGCGTGGGTTACGACAGGTACGTGCTCACAGAGAAGGCTGAGAGAGCGATTGCGAGCGTAGGCCCCAGGATAAGGCCGCTATTTGCAGAGCCTTCAGAGCGAACAGCCTGGAATGAGCCGCGTGACACACCGAAGCCTTTGGCAGTGTCAACTGACTCAGCCATTGCAGGTGACAACGGCCGGCTTCGCATAAAACAGGTGGGCCGCTGCTGAAGAAATTGTGCCAGAGAGGATAGAGCCACCCACGGGTAATACTATGGGACAGGCGCTGTAAATCCGCGAGACGCCCGCGCCCCTCGTTAGAGGGCGGCGTTAGCCCTATGTGGCGCCTTCAATCAAGTTCAGGTTGCAGGCAGGCCATACAAAAGTAACTGTTAAAAGTTCCATACGACAGCATAAGAGGGACACTGGATGCGTATCCCTCCGGACATAAAGCAGTCCATAATCAGTGTAGGCAGTATCACGGCATTCGTGATACTTCTTATTCTGAACAAGCCCTACCTGATTTACGTCTTCATAGGGGGTTCAATTGCGGTTACCCTTGGCTACTCGATAATGCGCACCGCGAAGACACTGCCTCTAATGAAGAAAAACTCGAAGGAAGCGCAGCAAGTGCGCAAAGAGTACAGAGACAGAGTCCTGCTTCGTCATACTTCAAAGGATACGCAGCAATTTTTCGGGGATTATGAACAGGAGCGGCTCAATCTCAGCAAGAAGATGATGATGCTGATGTTCATTCCACTGGGTGTGATGATGGCGGCTTATGTTGGCATACCCGAAATTCTCCGGCTCGTCTTTGCGATAAAACTCGCGAAGTTTCAGATTGCCGAAGTATATTTTGTCGCTGCACTTTCCACGGTAGGCCTGAACATAGTTCTTCGGAGGCGAATGGGATTGAATTACACTGCCTTTGGTCAAGGGAACCAGCTTATCCATGCTCCAAAATCATACATTCTTACCGAAAAGGGAGTAATTTTCGACCCTCCTCAGAAGATGCCTGACGTTGAATATTCCATGCTCAAGTTTCCGGCAAAGGTTCACCGCATAGAAAGAGAGAGAAACTTCATAGAAATAGAATCTGCAGACCCTTCCTCACCGCAGCAAATAAAATCCGTCAGGCTGTACAGCAAGGATATTAGTAAACTATCTGACCTGTTGAAACCTTACTCTCAGCAGTCTGAGAACGGGAACTCCGAAGGTTTCATCGAGGTTAACACCGCAACCATGAAGACGTAGTATGACCGCGTAGTCATTGAGACCGTACATCGGAAACGATTTTATCGCTGAGCCAGAATCCGTCATCAGCATGCGAATAGTTGACATAGTTCACTTTGACCAGAACAAGCGCCCCTCATCAACACTTAACGTAGATGACGTACTCCCCACTACCGACGCGAAGGGTTACATTGCGAAAGGTAGCTTCTACCTTTCTGTGAAGGACGCCGTTGGAAAGAAGATAACTATCAAGCTCACCGACATGGAAGCCATAGACCTTGCCAAGAGAATTGACGCCTGTTACCAGAACCACGTCTACACTGAAATGCAGCTGCAGGCCTCTCGAACGAGAGATTACTCAGAGCGGGCGTCAGGTAGTGCAGGCTGAGCCACAGCGTCTCGCAGGGCGGCCGTCCTACAGGAGGGCCAGCCGTGACATCAAACATCCGGACTTACCCAGTGAAGGCATGCGCGCGGGGTTACCGTCCTTACCAACCAGCTGCCGTGCTACCTGATGCGCCGGCGACAATTCTTACTTCTGCTTTGCGGCGGGCCGGCTACGGGAAAAACCAGCACGGCGAGAGCGCTTCTCAGAATTCTTCCACCAGACTACAAAGCAGCCCACATCCAAACGGATGCAATACGAATGATGGTCTACAATCGCAGACACTCTCGCAGAGAGTCGAGGATGGTTTACGAGATGCTGCGGAATTGCTCCAAGATTGCTTTGACGAACGGTTACTCGGTAATCGCCGATGCAACATTTACAAAGCGGAAGGATAGACAGGTGTTTGCAAAACTGGCACACGAAACTGGATCAAGCTTCTTGAGCGCAAGGCTCCACTGCTCTCTTCGGGTGGCAATATTGAGAAACTCCCATCGCTCTGGCTCAAAATTCGTCCCAAGGGAACGGTTGATCTCTATCCACAATAACTATGAGGATGACGATTACTCTCTCGTATTAGATACGAGTGATATGAAACCCGAAGCAATTGCCAGCTTGCTCCTGCGGGAACTCGGGTTGGAGGCCCCTGTGTCTCCGCGCGGAACAGTCACCGGCTAGGCTTTGTGAATGGCGTTATCTGGACGACTTTACCTATTCCTTTGGTTCTCCCTTCTCGGAAGAGTATCGTTTCGCCTTCCCTGAGGTAGACTGGCCTCTTGAAAAGGCGCATGATGACTGTTCCCTTGTCCCCAGTCCGCAGCGCCGACTTTCCTTCAATATGAATAATCGTTACCGGCTGGCGTATTGTCCTCACATGTAGCACAGACTGGTATCCCGTCTTGATGGTGGTAGGGTGATAAAGTATGTGCACGTCAGCCTTGAATTCCAGCACCGCGGCCGGTTGGCCGTGCCCTTCCAGCAACACCATGCCCTTTTCAACAGACTCGTACTCGGTGTTGGATATTGCAAGCGACGCAATCTGTCCCGCCACCGCCGATTGTGTGCTCAACCTGTTAACATGAAGAGATTTCACCTTTACCACCCTGAAGCTTCCGTCGCTGAATGGCCCAAGATAGACTTCTTGGTCAACAGACACTCTTCCCTCTGTGACAAGACCGCTAATTACAAGCCCGGTCCCCTTAACCAAGAATTTCTCGTCTATGTAAATCAGGAGACCCTTGTCGACCTTCTTTTCCCACTCGAGCCGGGGTGGGAGTAAGTCGATGAACGTTCTGAGGTTATCCAGACCGGCCGCTGTTACGTTGCTTACCAGGAATATCGGAGCAATCCTACCCGAGGCCATATGCCTAGCAGCGAGAACTGCATCGTCTTTACTGTCCACCACGAACGGAACCTTGTTCACGCCAGGAATCTTGAGCACGTGAATCAGATCCTTCAAAGTGCTTCCAACATTGTAGGGGTCAAGGTCAATCTTTGTAAGCACTACAGCCAAAGGCACTCCCAGCACAACTGCAATTCCAACATGCTCGCGAAACGTGCCAACGGTTCCCATGTTAGACGCAACCACTACCAAAGCGTAGTCCGGCGTGTGACCGAGAACTCCTTTTAGGGTGGTTCGCAGATACTTCTCATGCCCTGCCAAATCCACGAGAACGGCCACTTTTTTGCTCTTCAAGTAGACCTGACTTTCGCTCAATGGATCAAGCATCTGCTGGTTTGATGGAGATCCCGTCCCGTCAAATCCCAGCAGGTGAGTGGATACCGAGCTCGTCCTTCTGTTCACGATCTCGTGCAAGTATCTTGCAACCTTCGACGCAGATTCGCCGTTTCCGTCGTCCAGCTCCCCCGTGCAGAGTACTCCTACGAGAGTGGATTTTCCACTGTCCACGTTTCCGAGGAGTGGCAATATAATCTGGACTGGGGCATCGAGCTTCTGGCGTAAGTGTAGTTCCAGCACTGGGCCGATCCTTCCTTTCACCTTGCGCGTGAGCCTCCATTCAACCCCGGCCAGCCTGACCACTTTTTCAAAAGTCTCCATCACCCGCGGTAACTGATTCTCTTCAACACCAATGAGCTCGCCATCGTCGCTCACTCCGAGTTCGTAAAATGCTTCCCCACCCCCTTGCGTCAGTCTGTATCGCATCTGCGTAGCGAGCTTTTCGAGCCTCTCCGCCGCGGGTGAGCCGAAATAAAGCTTGTATTCAACGTTTCCCTCCTCATGCTCAGGCCCTTCCACGCGGTCCCAGAGTTCTCCTCCGAGTTGACTCATATCATCGCTCCTTAACCCAGACTTGAAACGATTACGGCCCATGCTTTTTAAAACCTATCGGATGAGGACCGAAGGATTGCGGATGAACAACCCAGTTTGCAGCCGCGTTTTGCTGCAAAATTATTGGTAGTAGACATGTGCAGGTTCACGGCTGATCCATCAAGCAAATTCGTGGAATAGGAACAATGCCGTATTGGCTTACGAAAGGCGCCAGTTCATGTGAATGGCCAGCGGACTCAAGGAACAACGTTCAAGGCTGCCACTCGTTTATAAGCCACCGAGAGAGTAAATGTTTGTCAGCATGGTTTCTATGACGTACCAAGGACAGCGCTCTGAGAGCAGGTCAATGGATAGGCCAAGAATCGACGGTCCTACCAAATACATCCGAAATGGCCTTAACACAGAGATTCTTGTGAGGCTTAAGGACGGCAGTCAGTTTCTGGGTCACCTGACCAGTTTTGATTCCGTTATGAATCTCATACTTACAGAGTCCAAAGAAATTGACAAGAGCGGAAATCCGAAGATGAACTTGGGCAGAGTTATGATTCGGGGAAGCAACATTATATTCGTAAGAATTTCACAATAACCTTGGGAAGTTTGCCCTAGCCTCAGAGCGAAACGCACGCTAGTCGGTGCGCTTCCCGTGCGTGACCAGCGCTAACCGATTAAATTAATAGCGGAGAATTCAGGGTGGTATCCCGGGAACCACCAATGTAAATGCGTTATTTCGTAATCTATACCTAAGCTAGGACCCAGCTGCAGTAAAGGCGAATTACTGCATGGACGCGCTTTGCCGAGTTGCCTACATTGCCATGCCCCACTTCGGTCAGCCGTAGGTCGTCAGGGCCTCACCTAAAATTCAAGGTACCCGAAAAGCAAAATGATTTAATTTTTATCGGCAGTCGGCCAAGGAACTAAAAATTGATTATCACTCTGATTTGCCTGGAGTATTGGTTTGAACCGTTTTAATATTATCAGTCCTAAGAAGGGCTCCTGAACGCCGAAATAGCCTCATTGGTCATTTCCACCTCACACGGTTATTCGTGGGTAAACCCTTAAAAGTGGTACGGTTCTAACGCGCTGGACATACATGGACGATGTGGGTATCAGCATATCGACATTCAAGGGTTCACGGGTATCCAATCAGCCCGTCGAATTCGTAGAACGGAAAGGTCTCGGCCACCCAGACTACATCGCAGACTCTGTGGCCGAGGAACTCTCGAGGAGGCTAGCCGTATACTATCTGGAGGAATATGGTACAATACTTCACCATAACGTAGACAAAACTTTGCTCGTTGGAGGTCAGGCGAACCCTTTCTATGGCGGAGGTGAAATTATCAGTCCAATCTTAATTGTACATGCAGGGAGGGCCACGAGTTACGTAAACCACGACGGAAAACTGCGACACATCCCGGTCGGTCGCCTGGCCGTGGAAGCGACCAAGGATTGGATAGCCAAGAATATGCGTTACCTCAACCCCGAAGCCCATCTTGTGGTAGATTACAAAATAAATCCTGGGTCTACGGATCTCGTGAAGATATTCGATGACGGGAAGAAAGCCCGACCGCTGTCAAATGACACTTCGTTTGGAGTGGGCTTCGCACCCTTTACTCCACTCGAACTTGCTGTCTATAACATCGAACGAGGTTTGAACTCCAAACAGTTCAAGTCGAGGGTACCCGAAAGTGGTGAAGATATCAAGGTGATGGGCCTGAGGCGGAATGAAGAGTATATCATCACGATAGCCGCGGCTGTTCTATCCCCACTTACTAGAAACTACGAGCACTACGTAGATATTAAGAATCAAATTGCCGAAAAGGCTACTGAGATAGCCAAGAAATACACGACCAGTCATCCCCTGAAGGTCATGGTGAATACCGCTGACTCAATGGATAACCAGTACCTGACGGTAACTGGGACAAGCGCGGAGCACGGTGACGACGGGGCAGTAGGTAGAGGCAATAGGTCAAATGGAATAATCACACCCAACCGACCCATGTCACTAGAAGCGGTCGCGGGAAAGAACCCGGTCTCACACGTGGGAAAGATATACAATATCGCCTCCCAAAGAATAGCTGAAGCTATCGCTAGCGAGCTCGGAATAACTGAAGTTTATGTGAAGATGTTAAGCCAGATCGGTCGACCGATAGACGAACCACTTGAAGTCGACGTGCAGCTGCTAGCTAATGGCTCTCTGTCACCCTCCCTTCTTTCGAGCGCTAGGTCGATCGCCGAGGACCATGTCGAGAATCTACCAAAAATTACGGAAATGTTGGTCAAGGGAGAATTGAGCGTCACCTGAAAATAATATCGAATAAATATTATTCTTCGGACATCAATCTTCTGATTTCTTCGACCTTCTGCCTCTTTACTTTCTCTTTGAGTTCAGCCTTGCGAATGTGCGCAAGCTTCAGGGCGGAAGCAGCTACAAATCCGAGCTTTGCTCCCGGAATCTCCTGAAATTCGCTCTGAGAAGCTGTGAGAAGCGGAAGCTCCTGAAGCTCAAAAGCTGGTAAGATGGCGGGAGTCGCGTCTGGCACGACCAGTCCCGCTATCCCCGCTTTATTCATGGTTTCAAGGACGCGCACATCATACTGAATCGGGTTTCTGACATAGACTATTCCGGGACGCAGCGATGGATTTAGAGAAATGAGTTTCTGCATTTCAGACAAAGTAAGCGCTTCCATCACGCTCACGAACTCTATTTCGCCCCCCAGAAACCTTTCAATCGATTTGATAACCCCGCCCATCACTTTCTCTGATGCGACGAGTCTGACCTCCGCTTCCTCCGACCTTTTATGCAGCTCACTTATTCTGAGCTCGAGAGCTGCCACTTCTCTTTCCCTTCTGATTGGGGAATCCCTCTCTTCTACGGCTTTGTTCAATCTTGCCCTCAGTTCTTCGCTTTCCTCCCTCAGGCGCACTATTTCGGCCTGGGCATCAGCGGCGCGTGCCTTGAGCAGACTCATTTCTGCCGTAAAGTCAACAGATGGTCGGTTAGCGGCCGGGGCCTCTAAAACCGGTCGAACCGGCCGGGTCTCCGGCTCAGCATACTTTTGACGAATCGAGGATAGTGCAGCCGATATGTTTCGCCCGGCGAATACCTGCGCCAGCACCTCTGGCAGATATTTTGACAGCCCTTCCTCTAGTGTCTGAGCCTTCACATCTTCGATCAGCCGGGAATATAGAGAGTAAGCTTTGGCAGCTGCGGCAAGCGAATCCCGTTCGTGCGAGGTACGGGTTTTCTCGGAAGGATCTCGCCTTCGCACGAGTTCCCATTTTTCTTGAATCGAGAGGTTTTCAGACGGCGCAAATAATTTTGCACCGAATGCGGCAGACAGTTTGCGAACTGCCTCGGGTGGTTTCGCCACATCAGTGCAGACCAGCAAGGGCTTTCCAAATTTGACGCATCGGGAGGCAACTTCCATGCGATCGAGATTTCTCCCGCTAAAGAGCGCGAGCAGTTCCCCTCCCATCCCAATTACGGCCACGCCGCTTGTTGTTCCGGGGTCATAGCCCACGATAATCGCTCTTGATGGAGAGGGTTCAACCTGCCTGTATTTTGCAACCACTCTTTCAACCTTGACGGCATAATCTCTATTCACAGATGGATAGACCACCTTACGCAAGTCTTCCGGATTTGCATAGACCACAAACATCGCGGATGCAAAGCCACCGGTCGATTCGCGTGCGTAGAAGTCAAAGTCAAGTTTGGCCGACCTGAGCTTGGCCAAAATTCTATTTGCAAGGAATTTTATCTGTGACTCGACTTTTCGCTTGAAGCGCATGGTGCTTGAGCCGCCAGAGCCGGGCACTCGTCTTCTTACAATCCTAACAATGGTCTTCGGCGCAAACAGGTCCAGCGTCTTTCCGTAACCAAGCTTTGCGATTTTTGCAACCATGAGTGATGCCTGCAATGGCGGCAGTTTTCCTCCCCTCCACAACTCCAGACGCTCTGCCTTCCTCTCCAAGGGCTCGTCGTGGGCAACCTCGACAAACTGAACTGACCTGCCCAGTTTCGAGAGTTCGAAAAGGAGTTTGTTCAGCCCGGGCGCGAGTTCTGCAAGATTGTCGAACGCGAGCACTTCAACTCGGTTTCGCTTGATCAAGTCAGCCAGTGAACCAAGTCCCACGTCCTGAATAGTCCTTGAGGTATCATTGTCGCTGATAATCGTAACCATGAATGTGGAGGTTGCTTTGTGCGCCTCATGTGGATTGGTGTCCAGACCAGCTACTGTGACCATCTGGTTTCCTTCACGCCTCCCTTACCTAGAAGTACGGGACGCGTAGGGACGCCAGCCGCGCGAGCTGCAGCTATCATGAATCCCAGATATGGGGGGCTTGGACGCAAAGGGCGAGATCTGAATTCCGGGTGAAACTGAGTTGCTACAAAGTAGGGGTGCCCTGGAAGTTCAATCACTTCTACGCGTCCGCCGGATTCGCTTACGCCCGTTATACTCATTCCTGCATCTATAAGGCTTCTAATGTATTTTGGATTTACTTCGTATCTGTGACGGTGCCGTTCATTAATGACATCTTCTCCATAAAGGTCGAATATCTTGGATGGTCTGGACAAAATCACGGGATAGCCCCCCAAACGCATGGTACCTCCCTTTGACGTAACATTCCCTTGCTCTGGCAGGAGGTCAACTACGGGGTGTGCGCATCCTTCATCATTCTCGGTGGAGTTCGCGCCTTTGAGCCCAAGGACGTTGCGCGCGAACTCTACGACGGAGAGCTGCATTCCGAAACATATGCCGAGAAAAGCTGTTGAACTGGTCCTTGCATATTGTATCGCCTTCACCTTGCCCTCCGTACCCCTCCTACCGAATCCAGGAAGCACCATTATTCCATGTATACCCCTAAATGCTTCAGCAAGGGCGTTCGTTTCCTCGAGAGTCTCAGCGCGCAGCCAATTTATGCGAACTCGCAGGCGGATCCATGCAGCTGCATGGACAAGCGCCTCGGAAATGCTAAGATAGGCATCAGGAAGTGCTGTGTATTTTCCAACCAAAGCAATCGTCACTTCGCCGTCCGGCTCGAGCACGCGTTCGACAAACTCCCTCCATCTCTTCAGCCCGGGGTCTAATGAGCGCCTTCTGCTTGCGAGCTTCAATCTCCTCTCTACGTAAGCGCCGAGCCCTTGTTCATCCAGTATTAGTGGCACCTGGTATATTGAGCTCACATCATATGAGGTAAAGATGGCCTCTTTTGGAACGCTTGTAAATAACGCCAGCTTGGCCCTAGAAGCTTCGTCAAGCAACCTAGCAGACCGCGCGACAATGACGTCAGGCTGCACGCCAATTCTACGCAACTCCTGAACGCTGTGTTGAGCCGGCTTGGTCTTGGTTTCCCCCGTGGATTTGAGTTCCGGTACGAGCGGGACGTGCACAAACAGGGTGTTATCGTATCCCTGCTCCATTCGAAACTGACGGATAGCCTCCAGGAATGGAAGACTTTCGATATCACCTACTGTTCCCCCTATTTCGACAGTCAGTACGTCAATATCGAGAGAGCGACCGTAATCTAGTAGCAAGTCTTTGATCTCGTCAACTACGTGTGGAATAATCTGAACAGTCTGGCCCAGATAGTCACCTTTCCTCTCTTTCTCGATGACTCGCTTGTATACCAAGCCAGTGGTTATGTTCGCGTGTTTTGATAGCTCAATGTCCAGGAATCTCTCATAATGGCCGAGATCCAAGTCTGTCTCACCTCCATCTTGGGTAACGAATACCTCACCGTGTTGGTAAGGATTCATGGTACCCGCATCAACATTCACGTACGGATCCATTTTGACCGAAGAAACACTCGAACCGGCCGACTGGAGTATCTTGCCGATGGATGAGGTGACTATCCCTTTACCCACACTACTCAGCACACCACCAGTAACGAATACATACTTCAACTCGATTACCTTGCCATAACAGACTCTCGCCCACTTACGCGATGGCTTAACCTTTGCCAAGACCAAGCTGACGAACCAGAAAAGTATATAGAAATCCTAAGCAACTGGTTGCACCGCCAGCTACCTCAGAATAAATGTTATGAGCACAGCCAAAATGCCCGACATAAAAACTCCATCAAAGGTGCCAGCCCCCCCTATGCTCACGATTTGAGCCCTTAATTCCGAGAGGCGATGTATGTTCATCAAATCCGCCCCTATCAGCGTGCCCAGAGAGCCTCCTATATATGCGAGGCTAAAGCTCAACTCCGCGTGCTGCAGTGATATCAGTAGTGCGATTATCGCGGCAAGGAACGGCGGTATAAATGCTGGAACGACAATTCCCATGCCTCGAACCGGTTTCGCAAGTCTGTTAACCACTATAGCAACCAATAACACAGCAACAAAAATCTCAAGAGAATAACCAACTTCCCTATACCAGACATACGCCGATAGAATTATGGGAATGATGGCCCCTCCCACATTCAGGGCGACAACGGTCCTCGGTTTTTCATCGACTATGGTCGGTACTGGGTAGGTTATCCCGAACAACGTATAATAATCCATCTTGATGATGGGCTCCTTGCCTCTAAGCTTGAAGACTGGGATGTTTACCATACTACCTAGGAGGCTGAGAATTATTATCAGTGCTGCATCTGTAACAGTAAAACCAAGGTTTCCAAACACCACTTTTGTTATTCCGAGCACGACAAACGGAAAAAGGAGGAGTAATGCGAGGAAAATCATGAAATAGAGAAATACGCCAGACGCAGGAGGATAGAAATACTTTCTATAGCTCAATTAGAGTGACTCCCCGGCAAACTGGTAATGCGACATTATAGACCCTCGTCTTGCCCACTACTGCGCTGGCAACCTTTGAAAGGTGCGCGTGGCCGTGGATAGACACATCAACATAGCCCTTACGAAAGAAGGCTGTAAAGTCGTGTCCAAGCTCCGCCCAGTAGGCTTCGCCTTCGCCGGCCAGAGTCTCTCTGCATGTCGCGTAGTGGGTCACTAAAAGCCGGGAGTCGGACCGAGGGCCTTCTCTTACAAAGAACTCTTCAATCGCAGTCCTCTTCTGCTCATATTCCTGCAAGATGCCCGGCACGTTATTCATCTGCCACCGGGTGGGTCGGTCGAGGACGCCTTGGGAACCGTAAATAGCCAGAGACTTGTGTTTAACCGGCAGAATCTGGCCCTGCTCGTCCAACCAGGTTACGGTCGGAAAGCGCCGAATGATCTCGGCTCGATCTGGCTTCCTCTCCCTGTTGCCGAAACAAGCGAATACGGGAGCTCCATACAAGCCATCAACCTGTTCGAGAAAAATCGAAAAACCCTCCGTGTCACCGTTTTCTACGATGTCGCCGGCAAGCACCACAAGGTCCACTTCCGCAGGTCTCAGCGCACGCATGGCTGCCTGCAATCCTCTGGGTATGTGCAAATCGCTCATAGCAACTATTCTCATGGGGGGGTCCGAACGTCGTTCCGTTTTCCGAATAATAATGCTTTCCGCGACTATTTGACAGTTTGGAAGTTCGGCTTCGATCAACTTTAGCCAAACGCTGCACCCCGGAGGGTAAGGTAAGCCGTGCAAAGAGAGCTTTTATTGTCCAGCGCGGCGCGTTCAGTATGACAGTCGCTAGGCGGCCGATAGACTCCCTGATCGACGAGGGATTTTACAATCGAGAGCAGAGAATAGTAAAGGCGATTACAGGGCAGGAAATGCACGCAGCTGATTGGCAAATAGAAGGACCACTGCGCATGCTGTTTCACGTCCTCGACCAAAATGTGGCAAAAGATCCCAAAAACCTGATAGTTTATGGAGGGACCGGTAAGGCCGCCAGAAACTGGGATGCATTTGAAGCCATAGTTGATTCACTCTTAACCCTGCGACGGGATGAGACTCTGCTTGTGCAGAGTGGAAAACCCGTTGCAGTGTTTCAGACTTTTGAACACTCTCCGCGCGTTCTGCTCTCCAATTCCATGCTTGTCCCCAAGTGGGCAAACTGGGATTACTTCAGAGAAATGGAAGCTAAAGGGCTAACCATGTACGGTCAAATGACAGCAGGTAGTTGGTCGTATATCGGAACTCAGGGAATACTGCAAGGAACCTACGAAGAGTTTGGAGCAATTGCAGAGTCCCAATACGGAGGTAATCTGAAGCATAGACTGATTTTGAGCGCCGGCTTGGGGGAAATGGGGGGAGCCCAGCCACTTGCAATTAAGATGCATGGAGGAGTTGCATTGATAGCAGAAGTAAACGAGGAGCAAATTGATAGGAAGATTTCCCAAGGTTACCTTGATGTCAAGTCAGAGGATTTGGATGGTGCCCTTAGCCTCGCATTGACCGCAAAAGACAGGGGAGAAGCCCTGTCGATTGGTGTGCGTACAAACGCTGCCGACCTTTGCTCATTTCTTCTGTCGCAGGGAATAACACCCGATATCGTGACGGACCAAACCGCCGCACATGATTTGCTATCTGGATATATTCCCGCAGGGGTTGAATATCAGAGAGCTCAGGAGCTCAGGGATTCCGATCGGACCAGTTATTTGAAGCTAGTCTCGGAGACCCTCAAGTCTCATGTGTTATCAATTCTCGAATTCCAGAAGAGAGGTTCAATTGCGTTCGACTATGGCAATAACATAAGAAAGCAAGCCTTGGACTTGGGCGTAACCGACGCGTTCAAAATCCAAGGCCAAATGGTTTTCATGCGACCACTGTTTGAAGAAGGCAGAGGTCCCTTTCGGTGGACAAGTTTGGTAGGTTCTGAGAGTGACATCCGACGTCTTGACCAAGAGATACTGGAGATCTTTTCAGAAAATACAAAGCTTTCCCGGTGGATCAAACAGGCCTCGAGTGCAGTCCATTTCCAGGGCCTACCTGCACGCGTTTGCTGGCTCGGGTATGGAGAGAGGGCAAACTTCGGGATACGAATAAACGAACTTGTGAGAAAGGGAGTTTTGAGCGGACCCGTCTGGGTGGGCAGGGATCACTTGGACAGCGGCAGCGTTGCGTCGCCATACAGAGAAACAGAAGGAATGTTGGATGGAAGCGACGCAATCGGCGACTGGCCAGTTCTAAATGCACTTTCAAACGCGGTCGCAGGCGCTTCCTGGGTCGCCTTTCATCATGGAGGAGGAGTAGGGATTGGTTACTCGATTCATGCGGGATTCGGGCTCGTGTTAGATGGAACCGACAGCATGCAGGAGAGAGCCAAGCGAGTTCTTACTGTTGACCCCGGACTCGGCATAGCAAGACATGCTGATGCTGGATACACGAGGGCTGCCGCAGCGGCGTCAAGACATGGGATTCGAATTCCGATGAAACGTGATTGACCTCATCGAAGGCCCTTACACACTGCATATATCTCGCTACTCGTTACTCTCGAAGATTCCGGCTTTTCCAAGATCAGCTTCTCAAAACTCGAACGTAGCCCGGCGATTATTTGTTGGAAGTCTTCAGACCTAAACAGTTTGACAAGGAATACGCCATCGCGGTCGAGCTTGGCCCTCGCAATCTCCTCTGCAGCCAGCACAAGTTCGTAGTGGCGCGCACTGTCTACACTCGCTATCCCCGAAAACTTGGGCGCAAGGTCAGATAATACTGCATCCACTTTCCCCTCAAAATAGGGGTTGAGACCCGTTTGAGTTAGTTGTAATACGTCTGCCTGAATAAAGGTGACGTTGGCAGGCACATTGATCCTCAACTGTTCCGTGTCCACTGCGAAAATGTGTCCGCTCGCTCCGACCGCCCTGCTTTCGTAGGCTACCCAACCGCCGGGGGAAGACCCAAGGTCGAGTAGCTTCATTCCATTATGCAGTAGTCTTTGACGGCGGTCAATCTGCGCTAACTTGTAGTAGGCACGACTTGGTGCTCCTATACGCTGGGCCCTTTTATAGTAGGTATCGCTGCCGTGTCTTTTCATCCAACTCATTCAACTTCACCCACAGTGTGAAATGCCATCAGCAATTCTGTTTTCTGGAGGTTATTTTTCAGGTCTCGGTCTTGGTTGTTTCTCTCTGAAACCACTGTAGGAGAAACTCGCAGGTGATAGGATCGTGTTTTGCTCCGCTATTACACTCGTAAAAGAATTGACAAGTAAAGCATGGAGTCGCCAGCTCAGGGTGCCTCTCAACAAGCGCGGACCATCTTCTGTCCACTTCTGCCAAATCTACTTTGATGGTTTCCGTTGGAAAGTGCGGAGAAAAATTCTCAGCCTTTAAGTCGTGCAAATTAACCGTTCCATATACTATGAGTCGCCCTCTTTAAGCCTTAGCGGGTCGACTGCGTCACCGCCTATGGCGGTGACCATGCTGCCGTTTGGCGTTCGAGCTGTTTTCGCGAGGGAGATAGAAGAGTGTCTGACCAATATATTTTAGCGGTTCAGTCTTTGGAAGCGGCTTTAGTGCATAATAGGGCCCATTGATCGGTCCGAAGATTTCTTCGACTCTACCTACAATATATCCAGTTGAGTCTATGCCGAATCCCCCGACTCGAAGAGACTCTCTTCCCCTCACGATTAGGCGCTTTGTGGAGTGTGAGAGGTGCAGAACTTCGCCCAATCGCTTCAAAATTAATGGCTCCGAGCGGATCTAATAGCATTTAGCTGTGCCGCAATTGCCTTCGTTGCAGTCGATTTTGGCACGCTTTCGACAATTACAGAGCCTTGGTCCATCCACCAAACCGCGGGATGCCTCGCTGTATTCTCGGATTGCGTGTAGCCAAGCTTCATACACGCATGCTTAAGTTCCTCCAGCCGTGGCGCCTCAACAGCCAGCGATAATGGTACCCTCCGAATAGAACGAGGTAAAGAGCGGTCAAAATACGCAACATATATCCTGTGTCCGGGGCGCGCAATCAAGCTCCTACGCCTTTCGGTCGACCAAAATGCCATTAAGTACTCCGTCGCGGCCGGGCCTAGAAGTTATTTTGACCTGTCCAAGTTCTGTCTTCACCAACGCCCCTTTGGTAAGTATCCCTCGGCGTGCGTACTCTACATTTGCGGGCGTCTTGTCCACCCCGAGTATGCGAGTTTTAACGACCTTGCCAGTGCCGTCTACTGCGTTCAAATATCCCGCTTTAATTACCCTAACCTTGTGCGTTCCCCCTCTCTTCCTCATCTTCCTCATTTCATCTGAACTAGCTACCATGGGTGCGGAGAAGGGCCCCCCTAACTCATACTTTCTCTTTCCCCTGTGGGCCGATTTCATGCCACCTGATATTAGCCTGCTATCCCTGCCTTGGTAGTAACTCATTCGCATCATGCCTCACCATCAAAGAGATAAGCCTATCGAGTAAATTCAGCCCGATTGATGACGCAGCCGTGGAGAAATGTTCAGTAACCGAACGAGTTATTCCGCCTGGACGGGTATGCCCTTTACGGCGGCGAGACCAGACGAAGCATGCACCTTAATGGTCGGTCTGTTTCAAATCTAGACTGACTACTCGGTGATACAGTGCTCGGAAAAACTTAAGCGGGCCACGGTAAATGTGAGCAGCGCCAATGGGTTCACGAACAAATCTGCTAAGTCATACTTGAACTCATGTGGATATGGATATGGTGGAAACACTTGGCGCCGCAAAACTTAATGGGGGACATTCGCGACGCGGCGCTTGGCTATCTTCTCCGCCCCGTCTATTCGCTCTATGCGTGGAGATTGGAGAAGCAGATATCGGCTAAACAGATGCCAAGCCACATCGGCTTCATACTCGATGGTAACCGCAGATGGGCCCGCTCTAGGAACGTGCCATCAGCATTGGGTCACAGGATGGGGTACCATAAGGCAAAAGAAGTTCTTGACTGGTGCTGGAAACAGAAAATCAATACCGTTACAGTGTACGCACTTTCCTTGGATAACATACAGAAGCGTTCCCCCTCCGAAGTCGCCGGACTGATCTCACTTGTTGAACAGGCAGTACAGGAGCTTACTGAGGATGAACGAATACGGAAGGAAGTAAGGGTTAAAATCATTGGGAGTCGCGATGTACTTCCTCCCTCTCTACTCGAAAAAGTAGTACAGTTAGAGAATCTGACGGCTAGCAACAACATGTTCAACCTCTTTATGGCAGTGGGATACAGCGGGAGGGCAGAGATCGTTGATGCCATAAAAAAAATTGTGAGAGAAGCTCGGGAAGGAAAACTAACTGAAAACGAGCTTAATGAACAGACTGTCTCGGCATACTTGTATACGGCTGGCGCTGAGGACCCTGACCTGATTCTCAGGACAGGCGGAGAGACTCGGCTAAGCGATTTTCTCCCCTGGCAGGCTATCTATTCAGAATTTGTGTTTATCGATGTTCCATGGCCAGAGTTTCGGTTTATCGATTTCCTTAGAGCCATCCGAACATACCAGCAAAAAGAGAGAAGAAAGGGAGGATAAGGTTAGGTTAGGTCTGGCCCGTCGGTTTGTATTTAGATTTTACCCACTTCTCTCCCTGCAACGATAGAATCGCTACGGCCACCGTAAGCACCATTGCACTGAATACCTTTAGAGAAAGTTCGCCTACAGTGGCGCCAGTAAACTGGCCGGTTTGCAGTGCTGCCGCCACACTCACGATTGCTGCGCGTATGCTGAGCACAAACGTAATTGCGGTTATGTCTTTCCAAAAGTGAACCTGGCCCGACAAGTATGAACTTGCAATGATCGAGGAGAAATAGATTATGACAGCCGCAATATAGTAGTCAAGCGTGTCATTCAGCAATAGAGGTATGCCAGCGCTGACATTCTGTGCATAATTCTGCGCAATCACTATGTCTGTCGCTATAGCAAAAAGAATGACCGCCGCACTGAATATTTTACCGATTAGAAATATCGGTTCATTATTCCAGTCCTGTACGAACTTCTGATAAAATCGCTGATAGACGTTAAACCCTCTGAACACCATTGTAGCACCTAGAATCACCGCAACTGCATATGCACCATAGTTCGAGAGGCCCTTTGAAGCAAGAACTACAAAGGCTAGTATCAGAAGTCCTGGAATCCCAAGCGTATAGCGAGTAAATCTTGGTTCGGTGAAACCCTTCCTAACATAGGCTGCAAAAACCCGATAACTTTCTTCAACTCCCTTGGAATACTCCACAGTCACACGCTGAAGCGAGAATAGCGGTACTATTGACTGAACAATTGGGACAACCCTTTCATCTTCTCCGCCATCACTAACAAATACAACCCCCACAGGACGAAACTTCGAGACTACCTCGGAAACTTCCTTACGAATATTCAGGTCTGCCTCAACGCCACCGCGTTCGGAACCGACTACGAGTGCAATGTCCACACCTTCGTCATGCAACGCAGCGAGTTCATCAAATTGCTTAATAGCCCCGAATATCGCATTCACGTCAGTATCTTCTGGGCTGACAAGCGCCAATCTGGTCGCGGCATCAAGAACTGCCTCGCGGCCAATGATTGGAGTTTTGGCTGCAATTTTAGAGAGGTCGTTATCTACGTCGACGCATAATACCATTAGCCGCTGGACAGCCATTTGTCTAGTTCTATATCTGACGACAAAATTTAAGTGTGCTGTGTCGGTCCGAACCAATCGTTAGAAGTCTTCATCTTCTTGCAAGCTCGTCCCCGAGGAGCAGCGCTTGCCACTCCTCGAAGTTGAGCTTCTCACCCTTATTGAACTTCTCCTTTGCCTTTGCCACCTTTTCACTGATTATGCGATTGGTCCGATCTCGCTCTTCATAATGAACCCTCTGCCTCGTATCTCGCCGAGTTTCCTGGAGCTGCATCCGCAACGCATTCAGCTCGGCTTGTATTTTAATTACCTCGTTGGCGTGACTAATATAGTTCTGGTGCTGGTTATCTGCCTCAGTTTTCACTTTTTTGGCTTCCCCGAGCTTTGCGGCTGCACCGGCTCGCAATTCATCCAATCTGGACGCAGTCTTTCTGAACTCGTCCCTGAGAGACCTGAACTCATGGAGCGCTAAATCATAATTTTGTTTGAGCTCGAATGTTTCTTTGTAGGCCTCTTGTTTCCTCATTGCGATGGACAGCTTCTGCTCGAGTTCAGCTATTTCCTTCTCCAGACTCTTAGTTGCCACAGGAGACATTGATCGAGTCTGATACTCCCACTCGGCGCGCTCAAGAGCTTCCTTCGCCCTCTGGACTTGCCTGTCTATTGATCTTACTGCAGAAATTTCCGCGTCTTTCTCGCTGAGCTTTTTATGTAATTCCTGAAGCCTCTGATACACGGCTTCCTTCTGGTCCCTCAGCGCTTTTGCCCTTGCAATGGCATCATCCCGTTGCCCCCTAAGGTTTCTATACTCGGAAATGAGAACTCGGAACTTCGCATTAAGCTCGTCACGTGTCCTAGCAGATGATTCGGCAAGTTCTCTTTCCTGCTTGACAAGTGTACGAAGCTTTGCCGCCTTTTCTTCTAACGCCTCAAGGCTGCTGAGCAACTGTCAAATTCGCCCTCGCAAGGGTTGAGGCGTTTTACTTTGTACAGAATATAAGAGTTTCGTGGGGAAAGTATTGGTTCTGATGCATCGAGCAGTTCGTTTCCTCATAGTTTCATTTATTTTAATCCGTTGTAGCGTACAATCACCATTGCTACTCCCTTTCGCGTCCAGCGTCCTCAACTTCTCCTCCCAAGAACTGCCTCTGTATCTCTCCGTGCAACTCTTCGAGCCCCTGGTATTCTGCGGCCGAAACCAAGAGGGGGGAGGGGACGCCTCCTGTCAAGAAAACCACGTCGAGTAATTGCGCGGCCAGTTCTCTCGCCATTCCTTTGGACCGCCGAAGCTCCGCGCCAAGAGCCTCGGGTTCTTCAAAATAGCCTAGTAGCTTGTCCCTTTCTTCTTCGCGTAGAATATCTGCTTTGCTCAAGATATTCAGCGTGTTCAGCCCCAAGCGTAGCGTCGAGCTTGTGGAGAGCAGGAGCAAGGAAGCCAAATCAGCGGGCTCTTGAGCAAGTGTGGGATCAAGGAGAAAGAGCGAAACCTTTTGGCCATGGGATATTTCGTTAACCACCATTGGACCAGCGCTTCGGAATGCAAATATCTCCAGCTGACCCGGCGTGTCGACAATCACATAATCTGGATCCTCGTCTAGAATCGACTTGGATATTTCTGAAAGATGAGTTGCCGCCAAGTCCACGGCGGCAATTATCGCCCCATTTGGCCCCAGCGCCTCCCTCTCAAGAATTCTGGATATAGATACAAAATCACGGACGTCTAGGTCAGGATTGTAGGGCAGTGTTGATACTGCAGGGTCAAAGTTCACTAGCATGTGGCTGACTCCCACACTGCGCAGATGATCTCCGTAGGCTTTCACAAGTGATGTCTTGCCAGACCCAGCCGTTCCAAGCACGAGAATTGTTCCGATCATTTATCTATTCTTCAACCCTTCCTCCGAGTTTCTCGACAGATGAGCGCAACGCGGTTATAAGCGAGTCGAGTTGTGACTCTACGTCGTCACTGCCGGACATGGCATAGGCATGAACAAGTACTTCCGATTTTCCTTCGCTGCTCCTAGGATGTGTCTTTATATAGATAGATGGATACTTCTCCATAAGCTTGACAGTGTAGGTAGCAAGTGTAGATTCGGGGAGGCCCGTAATCCGAATTTCTCTTTCATGCATACGTCCTTCAGACGGGAAGATTTGTTCCAAATTTTTCTGAAAAATAGCTGTCATTTCGGCTGGGACCCCTGGAAGTGCCAAAACCTTCAGTCTCCCGTCCGCGAACAAGAAACCCGGAGCGGTGCCCAAACTATTGTATATTGGCTGGGCGCCAACAGGTAGCCTGCACATCTTTCTACGTTCCGCAGTGAGGGGAAGTTTCATAGCGTCATACTTATCGGTTATCCATTGTAGCGCAAGCGAATTTTCTTCTACCTGAAGGCCGAAGGCCATTGCAACGCCTTCTGCGGTCATATCATCAAAAGTGGGGCCAAGCCCGCCAGTAGTTATAATATTCTGGAACCCCTCCTGAATTAAATGTTTTAGCTCACTCGATATAGCCGTAAGCTCGTCTCCCACCGTTATCTCTCGTCCGACCTCATGGCCCCTCTTTGCGAGCTCCGAACAAATAAACGCAGAATTTGTATTCACAACCCTTCCAATGAGAAGCTCGAAACCAATAGATAAGATAGCAAAGCGCATTAGTAATATCTGCCAGTCCCCCCGAAATAAAACATTGTATGAGTTGGGCTCCCTTTACTCATAAGTAAGAACTAATAGGGAGACTGTTGACACACCAAACTGTCTTGAGCATGGGCGCCGCTATCTTTGCGTCTCAGTCCTCGTCATCGATTGCAAATCGATTGTCGCAGGCTCTTGGTACAGACCTGCGAATTTTCGATTCAAAGCTGTTTCCCGATGGTGACTCTTACGTGCGACTCACCGAAAGGCCTTCCTCGAGCGAGGCCATACTGGTAAACACCCTTTACCCCAACCAAGACAAAAAGATCATCGAAACATTGCTCATGTGCGATGCCCTTGGCCGGGGGGGTGTAAAGCGGATTGCTTTAGTATCACCCTACCTCGCGTATACTAGACAAGACAGGGTCTTTCTAGAAGGAGAGGCAATTTCAACCAGAGCAATTGGTCTAGCCCTTAAGTCAGCGGGAATTTCTCGAATCTTCAGTGTTGAAACTCATAGCCATGAGGCTATTGAGGCGCTTGAAATACAGGTCACTGATGTAAAAGCTACGAGGCCGATGGTCGAAGCTATAACAAAACTTCCAAAGCAAGTCAAGTATATTGCCGCACCGGATTTCAAGGCTCTCCGCTTTGCGGATGAAGTAGCAAAGAACCTGAACCTCGAAACATTTGTTTTCTCTAAGCAAAGAGACAGAACCACCGGTGAGGTATCTAGTGAACTTGTAAAAGGACACGCACTCAATGGGGAACCTGTCTGCATTGTTGATGACATGATTTCCACAGGAGGCTCTATTGCAAACGCCTCAACAAAACTCAAGGAAATGGGGGCAGGTCCGATATTTGCAGTATGCGTTCACGCCTTAATGGTTGACGGTGCTTCTGCGATCTTGAGGCGCAGTGGCGTGGAGGAGGTGTGGGGGTCGGACACGGTAGAAAACGAGTTCACTAGATACAGCATCACCGACGAACTGGTAACTGCAATTCACGGTTCATGAGCGGCAGGTGCGAAATCTGGATTAGGTGTGCGTGGGCATCGGAGCCAAACTGGAGCTTTATTATGAGCCTGCGGGGGACTATCCCGCTGCTAACCTCTTAGAATTTCTCTCGTTATGCTCTCTTTATAATGCGATACCCACACACACTACCACCTCTCGAGCGATATGTGTCATCGAAGAATCCGAGGCTCTGCGGTTCGCGAGGAGAGCCGCGGGGGCAAGGCTGACTGGCGTGAAAGCGGGTTACTATGACGAGGGTATTTCGCATGAATGCGTCGAAGTAATAAACCGCATTATTGGCTCGGGGACCTACAAGGTATTGGCTAGCAGCGTCACCACGCTCGCAAGCAGCATCCGCAAGATCGTTCCCAAAGTAAGCGCTCGAGTTGACATCCAGAAGCCTCACTTTGTGATCAGAATTTTAAGGAGCTTCCTTCCAAGCGGTTCTCCAGTCGTGCTTGTTTCTCCAACCACGAACGCTAGGAGTGCCCTTTCCAAACGACCCCCCGTCACTTGGCCGTATTTTCACCCTGGGGTGCTACCGAGCCACTTTTCTGCGCTCATGTGCAACCTGACTATGTGTCCCGATGGGGCAACCGTCATCGATCCTTTTTGCGGCTCCGGTTCCACACTTATTGCGGCCCTCTCTATGGGCCTAAACGCCATAGGTGTCGAGCTATCAAAGAAACAGGTATACGGAGCTAGAAGAAATCTCAATCAACTCGTCGAGAAGGGCCGACGCTACGACTTGCTTCGCTCTGATTCGAACTGCCTCCCCCTCATCAACTGCACTGCAGACGCAGCGTGCTTTGATCCGCCATACGGAAGAGTAACGTCCTTATACGGTCAAACTCTGACACAATTACTAGGCAATACGCTTCCACAGCTATCCCAAATACTAAAGTCCGGCGCAAAAATGTGCTTCCTCATACCCCACAGCGCGCAAATTCACGAGCTCGTACGCCTGTCAGGGCTGCGTATTTGTGGGGTCTTCACAATCCCAGTTCATAAATCCCTAGTCAGAGAGATGATAATCTGCCAGAAGGTGAGCAAAAACTGACGAAAATCCAAGTATGTTTCGTGGGCACAGGGGCGGGAGCTCCAACACTGAAGAGGGGAGGGCCCTCTATTCTGATACACCGAAACGGCGAGAGGTTCATGTTTGACTGCGGAGAAGCCACCCAGCTGGCCGTAAAGCGTTATCGATTCCGCCTTAAGGGATTGAGGGCGGTCTTCATCACCCACATGCACGGCGACCATGTACTCGGCCTGCCAGGTCTGGTAATGAGCCTCAGCCTGAACTCGGCGGTTCAAGAGTTAAAAGTATACGGACCTCGTGGCCTCAACGAATTCATGAAGAGTATATTTAAGAGTACCAATTACTGGCCAAATTTCTCCCTTGAGATTAATGAAATAGACTTCCTGGCCGCCCCAGCGGAAATTTTCTCCACTGATGAATACTTAGTCCGCGCAGTGTCGTCCGACCATGTTGTACCTAGTCTTGCATACTCATTCGAGGAAAAACCAAGGCAGGGGCGTTTCAACTCTGAAAAGGCGAACGAGATCGGTATCCCTCGAGGACCGCTATGGGGTGCACTTCAAAGGGGAGAGAGTATAACATTTCACGGCGAGAGTGTAACTCCAAATCAAGTGCTGGGACCGCCCCGGCGGGGTGCGAAAATCGTATACTCCGGTGACACGCGGCCGTGCGGCCGCGTCTTGGAACTCGCCACAAATGCTGACATGTTTATTCATGAAGCGACCATGAATGACGACGACGTCGAAGGAGCCTGGGCCGGTGGGCACTCCACTGTGAGCCAAGCACTCAGGATGATTGCCCAGTCGCATTGCGCGAGAGCTGTGCTTACTAATTTTGGCCAGAGCGTCGATGTTGCTAGATTGAAGGCGGAATTTTCCGCCTCGTCAGAAATTAGCTTCGCCGAAGACGGCGTTTCCGTTGAAGTAGAACCCGAGACGGAGGTCTAGTCTACTGGCTCCCCTCTGACAGTCTTTGCAGCAAGCCAGTCTACTAATGCAGGCAAGTTGTCGCATATGACTTCGAACCTTACGGCTCCCAGCGGTGACTCGCTATCTGATGAAACAAAAACTGCATGCCCAGCGTAGGCCGCCTGCTTGTGCAGGGAGAAGTAAGAGGCCGATCCCGTAAGCCCCCTCAGGATATTTGCCCTTGCTACGTCCAGTGTGCGTTGTCTTCTTAAAGTGTTTCGGAGAGGCTCTAGTGAGGCTAGTCCCTTACCCTTTCCATGCAAAGAATCTCTCCCGACTCCGCGAGAGTACTCAAGCAGCCCTAGACGAGCAAACATCCGCACACAACTAGCCACCTTTTCTGGATCTTCAGTTGGAAAGACGTCCGCAGAGACGTTCACCTGGACTGTAGTCATCAGGCTATTTTGGGAGGTCATTGTGGGTATCTCTGCCCTCAGGAAGTGCGGAAATCATCTCATGAACGCCGAGCTCTACGGCTTGTTAGTTCAGCTCGACTCGTCACATAACCAACTTGAGATTCTTTAACAGATTTCCGCATGCCCGCCTGAACTCCTCCAGTGTCACGTCTTGGTTAACCAAATGATAATCTGCGAGAACCATGAGCGAACCCATTCCAAATTCCAATTCGGAAAGATCTCGGCTCATAAAACCTTCGAAGTCAACGGGGTCATCCACCCTCTTTCTCTCAGACCAACGGGCATAGCGAACACGTGGAGAAGCGTGAATTGCTATGAGCGACGTATCCCTTCGGAGTGCTCGAATGTAGTTGTATTCTTCAAGGCTTCTGAGCCCATCAAACATCACCAAGTCCTCGCTCTCATCTATGTTTCGCACAGCGAGCGCAGCCACCGCCTCAGGACCTGATTCCTTTCTTAGAGACACGCTGATCGCATGTATGTTGCTATGGGTCACCTCAAGTCCTCGTCTTCTCAGCTCCGAGCGAACTGAATCACCGAGACTGACTACATGAAACCCAAGCGAATTTGCAGCCTCGCTGAGGACAGACTTCCCCGCGCCGTGCAGTCCAGCCGTACACACCGTCACTCTATAGCTCATTGTAGGGGCTGACCCGGAGACGCAAGGAGCAAGCGCGTATGATTTTTTCAAATAGCGGCCGCTACATTCCCTCTTCGACTTTGGTAATTGTTCCGTATCGGCCAACGTTTAGCTTGGTTCTACCCCTGAACTCGGTAGTATAACCGTTCTGAATAGACACGTTATCTCCTACCTTGACGCTGTCAATCTGTGAGTCCCATAGAGTCAAGTCAACCTCACCCGTTTCGTCTCTGAGGACCGCGTCAGCCACACGACTCTGTTGGCCCATCTTGGTAGTTACATTCCTTACTTCGGAGACGTCGACGATCTGACCCGTCACAGATATAGACCTTAGACCTGCCCGATTTAGCTCCTCTATTTTCATCTTACCTTACGCACCAGTTTTGCGTTTACCGAAGACTGCACTAATACTTAAATGGTTCTTACGAAACCCGCGCTACCCCCGCTTATTCCTCATTACCTTCTATTGTGTTTACTTTCCCTAACCAGTACCCTGCTCTGTGGGCGAGTTTCCCTCTTCGACAGAAGATAAGAAGTGAGAGATAGCCGCGGGTTTGGCATTTATGTTGACTCCGTTATAGTCAAGTATTTCAACCACATCTGACCAGCCTCGAGGCACCCCTGCTACATGTACACGAAACCCAAGCCAGTCTGCTACACCAATGTTAGCAGCCTTGTCATAATCCTTGATCGCGACTTCGATATACACTCTCTTGCCTCCTGAGGTCAATTTTCTTATCCTCTCTGTGGGCCTTACAACCTGGTCCAGTCCCTCCAGACTTACCCGTTCAGTTGCTATAGCCTGAGCAGCCATATTGGCGCCTACGAAGCCAGAGAGTCGCTCAAATGCGTAAAGATACCATGCCACTCTGTCACGAAGGATGGGCGGGCAAGTATAATTTACCATTAACAGCTGACCGTCCAAATGGCGGCGCTCAACGAAAACCCAGTTCAATAAATCCTGATACCTGCTCAGATTCGAAGGAATCGATGAAGTTTCCCTCAATGCTTCCTCGAAGGCCTGTTGAGCCGCCGCCCTGCCTACTGACCTTTCGGTGAAACGTGATTCGAGAAGCCTTAGAAATCTGGAAGCTATAAACGGTGACAGGTTCAGCTCTGCCACGAAACTACCCAATGGGGTAAGCCATCCTGACTTTACGAAGCGCATTTCTTCGAGCAATCTAATAGCTGCGGAAATCTGTTTATTCTGAACTCTAGCAAAGCTTTTGGAAAGCAGTTTCCGAATCTCAGTAGCACTCTTGTAAAGTAATAGACCGTGGATGCGCTGAACCAATTCAGCTTCGAAAGAGCTTTCAAGCGGCTCCGGCTGCTGGTTTATGAGATGAGCTTTTGCGTAGTTGTGTTCGTAATTATCCGTTGAGAGGACAAACACACGGCCGCTAACTATGAGTTCCTCAGTTACTGGGCTTCTAATGGGCCTCCCCGCCCTCCCAGCCATTTGCAAGTAGTCGTTGGTACTCAGGTAAAACTCTCGAGATGCAGCACTCCAGACGGGGTCATAAACCACAACCGTGTGAGCCGGCAGGTTAACGCCATACTGCAGGGTGGCAGTGCAAAATAGAATCTGAATCTTGCCGCGTCGAAAAGAGTCTTCCGCAGTAACACGCGAGAGTCTGTCAAGGCCGGCATGATGAGCTGCCGCGAGTATCCCCGCATTTCTAAACTGCTTAGCCAAATTCTCAGCGTCAAATCTTCTTGGTGTAAACACCAAGAATTGCTCTGACGGGCTACTACGGATTAGTTCGTAAAGATACCGGCGCTTTTCCTGTTCGCTTCTAAGTTTGACTGCTCTCTGCGTGAGTTTAACTGGCCTTTCGATATACGGAATCTCTACTAGCTGAGCCGGACGAGCAAAGAGGCGAGAGAGCCAAGACGCAAGGGTCTCAGGGTTGCCGATTGTAGCACTAAGTGCGAGCAAAGTAGTGGTGGGTTTCAACTCACTTAACAGAATCAGCAGTTCTTCGACTACTCCGCCCCTCTCTTCCTCGCCGACAAACTGGAATTCGTCAAATATCAATAGTTCCAGCGCTGAAAACCAAGGATCCTTTCTCCTTAGCTGGGTCAATGCGCTTTCGTACGTAGCGAAAACGAGGTCACCTTCGTAAAAAGGGGTATCCCGTCTGTAATCTCCTGTATAGATATTTGGGAGGCGCGTCGGTCCAGTGGCCGACTCCAGACTCCTCATGAACCACTCACGTGTGAGCGCCTTTGTGGGAAGGACCCACAGCGTTCTTGCGGAAGTTAGAGCTACAGACATAGCCAGATGACTCTTACCGCTGCCGGTTGGAGCGACAACTAGAACATTGGAACCATCTTCAAGAACCTGGGTGACCTTCTTCTGCCACTCGTTCAAACCTTGCGCCGTAACGGTTTCCAAACTATTACATTCACCTAATTAGTTTCATCAATTTGTTCATTTTGTAATATTTAGGATAGTAGGTTTTTCCGATGACCTTACACCGGAAGCCCACACTATTTCAGGCTGAAGTTTTCGGAAGGCTAAAGACTTTCCATTTCAGCAAGGAGGCGTGCAAATGCCATGGATTTTGCCCTGAATGAAGAACAAGAAATGTTTCGAAGAAGCACGAGGGAATGTCTGCAGAAGAACCTCACACCGCGTATCAAGGAAATGGAAGAGAAGAGGGAAATTCCGAGAGATTCACTCAAAGAGATGGCCAAACTCGGGCTACTGGGTATCACAGTAAGCGAGGAATATGGTGGCATGAAGGCGGATTTTACAACATCCGCTGTAGCCGCGGAGGAGATTGGCAGAGCAGACATAACCCTAGCTACAGCGGTCTACTTTCTGCTCGAAGCCGGGTGGGGGTATATCTTTGATAAATACGGCCAAGAGGAAGCCAAGAGTGAAGTACTGCCTAAGGTCACTTCAGGAGATTATTTCCTTGGGGTTGCTTCCACAGAACCGACGGGAGGTTCAGACGTAGCCGGAGAGAGTACTTCCGCTGTCAAGAGTGGCACTAACTACGTCATACAGGGGGAGAAAATGTACATTAGTGGTGTCGCCGAAGCGGCGAAGTATGGAGGGGGTTTCCTGCTCTTTACGAAAACAAAACCAGAACAGGGTCACAGAGGTATGACCATAATTTATTCTGCGGTGAAGGACGCACCGAACGTAACTACCTCAATAATACGCAACATGGGGAGGGAGGGAATCTCAACTGGCACAATAACTTTCAACATGGCGACGATCCCGGAGAGATATAGAATAGGCGAAGAAAACAAAGGGTTCTACTACGCAATGGAAGGGTTCAGCAACGCCAGAATACTCGTGTCTTCCGCAAGTCTGGGCGCAGCTTCTGCCGTGCTCGAAATGGGAGTAGAATATATCAAGAATCGGGAAGTCTTCGGCAAGAAGCTTTCCTCGTTCCAGGGCCTTCAGTTCCAGCTGGCTGAGCATTACAGCAAACTGGAAGCTGCGAAGGCGCTGGTATACAAGGCCGCTTGGGCGACGGACGAGGCATACAAATCACAAAGATTCTCGCGCTCTGAAGTGAATAAATTGGTAGCCGCGGCGAAGTGGTTAGCTCCTACCGTTGCATTCGACACCATAAAAGACGTCGTGACTTGGTTTGGCGCATACGGTTACAGTAAGGATGGGAGGGTTGAAGCCAGTCTGAGAGGGTCCTTCTCTTACCTTGCAGGCGCCGAAGGTGCACTCAACGTCATGAAGCAAATGCTCAGCAGGGAAATACTGGGCCGCGAGTCCAGCACGTGAGCCCCTAAGTGACTCTATACCAATGGTCATATGAGGGTAAGCGATAACTTTACCGGTAATGCTTATATTTAAGAGAATGCTTATATATAGGTAGTTCCGTGCTTGGCTTTTTCCGCCTATTGGCGGATGAGTCGACGCGAGCTGGTGCATAATTTGTCAGTGGGAGAGAAAACGGTTAGAACCCCAATCTGCCCCGTTTGCGGTTCGAATAATATAGTACATAGTGGGCACGGAGAGCTTGTCTGTGACAACTGTGGAACTGTGATTAGCGAAAAGGAAATTGATTTTGGCCAAGAATGGCGGGCCTTTACCGCGGAGGAGAGAGAGAAACGCAGTAGAATCGGTGAACCGCTAAAGCCAGGAATGACTACGGGTATGATGAGTACAATTATTGACAAGAGGGATATCAACCGACTCAAGCTGGACGCACAGCGGAGGGTAGATGCCCTTCAGATGCGGAAGTGGCAGATGAGAAGCCGCTTCCAGACAGCGAGGGACAGGAGCACATCCCAAGCCCTCGCGGAAATAAGCAGGATCGCCACGCCACTCAAACTGCCCGACAGCGTCAAGGAAGAAGCCGCTACGATTTATCAAAAGGCTGTAGACGCGGGTCTTGTAAGAGGAAGGAGTATCGAGTCGATTGTTGCGGCAACTCTGCATGTCGCGTGCAGGAAGTTCAATCTACCCATTGCACTAGACCAGATAACCCAGTTCACACGTAATCAGAATAAGAAAGACGTAGCACGGTGTTACCGCCTCCTCGTAAAGGATTTGAACATTCTGATGCCAGTTCCTGACCCGGTGAGCTATATCCCCAGAATCGCCTATAAATTGGGCCTTTCCGAAGCGGCTCAGGATAAAGCTCGTGAGATAATACGTGAGGCGCAGCAGATGGGAATAACAGCAGGAAAGGATCCTGCAGGGTTGGCTGCCGCAGCAATTTACGTAGTAAGTCTTCTGGAGAACAATCGAAAAACGCAGCGGGAGATTGCAGGAGCTGCCGAGGTCACCGAAGTTACGGTCCGTAACAGATACAAAGAGCTTGTGGATAGACTGAACTTAATTCCAGTCGTTCCAGACAATCGAATAGTATAGGCTGACAGACAACTAGTCCATGAATATCTGTTCCTTGCTAAACCCTAGCTGAACGAGCAGAGGCACCACTCTTTCCTTGTGGTTCCCCTGCAGCTCAATTACGCTTCCGCGAGCTGTGCCTCCGCATGCCAGGGCTGCCTTTAGCTTGCTAGCGATGGACCTGGTGTCGACGTCACCGGTAAAACCGTCAATAATGGTCATTTCCTTTCCAAACCTTCGTTTCTCGCTCCTGACCGTGATGGTTTGCTGTTCCTTTACGATGCTATCCCAGATACCTAGATCCTCATCACCGAAGAGCGCCTTTTCTTTCTTCTCAACCATTAACTAGCCTTTCACCGGCATTTACCGGTAGGAATTATATCATATAAGCATTTCCGGCTTTTCATTTACGCTGCTCTGCACCAGTCAGGCCCTCGCGAAGGAGAATGCGCCAGTAAACAAACCACTGTACATAACCTAATGTATCCAATGCGGGAGGACTCGCCGGCCAAAACCCTTGGGGTAAACATTGGTAAAGAAAATTAAAAATCGACGGTCCTCACGCTAACACTTATCTCTCTCGGTGACGTACAAAATACATGCCCTTGAAGTGCTCGGATTGTGGATATGAACCCAGACAAGATGAAGTGAGCATGAGGTCCCTTCCCAAATGTCCTAAATGCGGGTCTCGTGTATTCATCAAGATTTCGTATGTGAACCCTAGGATTAAGACAGACTGATCGCTTATAAAGAGCTGAACGGTCGTTCCTAGTTGTTAGAAGTCCAAAGTGCCATCTTGGTCACAGCCTCTAACATTATTCTTCCTGTGACGGCCGCCGATACGCCGGAGGAGTCAACCATTGGATTGAGCTCCATAACATCAAAGCCAGTAAGGTTAGACGAGATCGAAGCACCCAGCAGTTCATTGAGCTCAAAGATCGATAGTCCTTCTGCTTCGGGTGTCCCTACGCCCGCCATAAACGCGGGGTCGAGGACATCCAGATCCACGGAAACATAGACGCGCCGCGATTCCTCGACCCTTTTCAGAATTTGCGAAATTGCATGCTCAATCCCTCCTTTATGAAGCCCGAATGAACTAAATTCCAATATGCCATTTTGTTCTATGTAAGCGAGCTCCTGCTTGCAAGAGGCACGTACACCAACCTGAATCATCTTATCCGGGCCTACAACCTCAGCAACTCTACGAGAAGTAGTTGCATGACTTAGTTTGTAACTCAGGTATTCATCCCGCATATCGGTGTGTGCATCGAAAACAATAAACAAATCCGGCCTAAGAGATTTGACCGCCGAATACGTTCCAATGTGCTCACCACCGAGCATCACGATCGGAACGTTATCCTGTCTAACCTCTGAAAACGTCTCCTCCAAGCGCGATAATGTAGTCTGCGTGTCGCCTGGTACAACAGAAAGGTCACCCAAATCCTCTAGAAAGAGATCCTCTGCGTCCCGCTTGTACCTGTAGCTATAGGTTTCTATGTTTAAAGACGCTTCACGAATGGCGCTCGGCCCAAACCTGCTTCCAGGACGCCAGCAAACTGTCGAATCGTAAGGAAATCCGATGATGTAGGCATCGGGGCGGTCCTTGTGGGCCTTAATTCCCAAGAATCCCGGAGACGGATTTGAGACATGCAACAGCCGCTCTCTCACTTTGACCCACGTCGCCTTAATGTCAAAAGCACCACTACTAAGCCCAAAACAATAAAAATTGCACCAAGCGCCAGTCTAAGCGCCGCGTAAACATTTGAACTACTCAGAGATGGGTTTACATAGTTGGGTATGTTTATGCTTTCTTTAGCTGAAGACTGCACGCTAACAAGCGTTGTATAAATCAGTTTCGAACCGCTATACACCTTCAAGACATACTCGCCCCCCGGCAAAGGTCCCAAGTTCACATTTCCATTGGAACCCGTAATATTCGTAACAGTCACAGGACCTTGAAGAGAAGCCGTATAACCTCCAAGCGGGCTGCCAAACGCATTCAAAATGCGGAGGTCTATGAAATAACCAGTAGGCAACATGATTGCTGCAGACTTGTCTGATCCGAGTTCTACGTATGTGCTATTTGTCAGGCCGTCCCCGTAAGCTATGATCTCATAGGTTCCGGGCAGTAAACTCGTAAACCTTCCACTGCCCCCTGAACCGGAGCCAACAATTGAACCCGCGTATAATAGTGCAACGCTCTGCGCGGACACAGGTGCACCGCTCACCGAAATCACTGAATAAGAAAGCGTAAGCAATGGGGCGGTTATGTTGAATATCCTGTCTCCCAGTGAGACTGTAATATTAGAGGAATAGAATGAGGGAGTATCTCTGTAGACAGTAACATTATAGTTTCCTACGGGCACGTAAAGGCTCTGTTTTCCGAATGATCCGGTCAGGTTGACGCGGGCAACCGATGTGCCCTTCTCCCCCTGTAACGTCAGCCGGACCGGACTCAGATACCCCCCGTTTGGGTTCATGACAGAATAGGTCCAGTTTACGACTCCTGCCGTCATGTTAATTCTTACTGTGGCATTGGCAGCAATATCGGTAGTAAAGTTCCGGAGAACGACGGCGTTGTCATAGGTGAGGTTAAAGTGAACAACAGTAGTAGAATTCAGTTGGAGGGTCGTGTTCGTCAAACCATTAATCGAAGTAGGGAGAGAAAATGAACCAATCCGGGTGTGATTTATGCTCGTGTTATAGGAGTAACTGACCTGCACACCCGCGAGCGTAAGATTGTCTAATGTCTTTACGCTTGCGATCACAGTAGTCTTCTGTAGAGCAACGGAAGATGCTGACACCTGAAGATTCCCAGAAGCGAAGGCTAGAATCAGGAGCGTCAAAAGAACTGCGAGCGTGAACGTTTTGGTTCGAGCCATCGTATTTACTCTCTTACTTGAGTCCTTATTGACCTAATCGTAGCAATACTATTATCGGCTATTCCCTGCTTACTCAGCACCCCGTCGTTGCAATGGACTTCGCTTTGCGGTACATCATCAAGTGGAAGCACCGTGAGTTCCATTCTCTTTTTACCGGCAATCACAATTTCAATTTTCTCCTTTATTCTCAGTTCCGCCACGGTCTTCGTGTTCATTCGAGCCACCTCTGGAGCTACATCCACCTTTCGTCTGAGTCTAAGCCGACGTTCAGGAAGGCGCTCAGAGGTAATCATGTACTTCGGTGACGAGCCAGGCGAGGTTATATTAATCCTTGGCCGGAGATGCAGCCCGTTCGCCCAGCTCTCTGAGTTGCGCGCCCTCATAGATGAATTGTCTTAGTTTTTCTGGAAGGTCAGAAAGCCTTACCCTTACCTGCTCCCACGTATCCCGGTCACGCAAAGTCACAGTTGAGTCTTCTAGTGTCTGGTAGTCGACCGTAACCGCCACGGGTACGCCGACTTCATCCAGCCTGGCATACCTCCTTCCGATTGCGCCTTCGTCGTCGTATGTAGGCGCTAGCCGAGCTCTTACCAGTCCAGAGACCAAATCCCTGGCAGTTAGGTCCAATCCATCCTTCTTCATAAGTGGCAGCACTCCAACCTGCGGGTTAGCAAGGTATCTGGGGATTGCTAACACGGCTCTCCCTTCTCTCTGAGTCAATGCATGAGCTAGCATCACGTGCATCAAGCGATCGGCTCCAAAACTACCCTCCGCAACGTGCATATAGTAATGCACGCCGCTCTCTGCCTTGCTCACATCTTCAACAGAAAACATTGACGTATCTATACGCTGACCATTGACCTCAAAGTAGCCGGCGCTAATTGCCCGAAGTATATCATCCTCGCTCATATCTGACAGGCTCTTAATCACTTCTCCAGTCATAGGACCATATTTTTCCCTTATCCGCACCGGGTCCCATTTAAATCGCTTCTCCTGCTTGACAATAGGAGTGTCCAACCGCTTGAATGCCCGCAGATCAACACCCGAAGCATGTGCGTGCGCTTTCAGGTCAAAATCTCCTCTGTAAGATAGTCCCGCGACTTCGGTCCAGTTATCATTAGCGAGCCTCGCCATAAGATCCCATGTCTGCTTGGAGTAATGCGCCCTCTTATCTGCAGGAACCTCAAGATAATAATGGCTTTCTTCAGGTATACCGAGCCTAATCAGGAACTGCTTGCCCATAATCATCGCTGCGGCCAACCACTCATTCGAAATCAGCCCAGATGATACTGCTGCTTTCCCCGTCATGGAGACGGGCTGCGCGTTTCCGCTGTCTCTCCTGAGATTCAAGCGCTCATTCGCAAGGCGCGAGAACAGTGGGCTACTCCTTAGTTCGGGGTCGAAGAAGAATTCAAGCTCCATCTGAGTGAACTCTCTGAGCCTAATATCTCCACCCCTGGGCGAGATTTCGTTTCTTCCAACGCGACCTACCTGGGCAATGCCAAAAGCCTCCTTCTCCCTTGTCACTTCGTAGATTCGCCGGAACATGGGAAATATGCCCTGTGCAGTTTCGGGGCGCAAATAGCCCACTAATGACGAATATGGCCCTATACTTGTCCTAAAGAGCAGATTGTAGCTTTCAGCCTGGTTGAGCTTTCCGCCACAAACCGGGCAGCCATCGAGACGAGCGAGCGTGCTCGAAAGCTCCTCCGTGCTTTTTCCTGAGGTATCAATGCCAAGTTCCTCCAACATGTGGTCGACGCGGTAGACTCTTCCGCACTTGCTGCACTGCGTGACTAAATCCGTGAAATTATCAACATGACCGCTTGCTTTTAGCACGGCTTCTGGTACGATTATCGGAGTTTCTACCTCATACACCAAATCAGGAAGGGAGTTGACAAAAATCCGTCGCCATTCGTCTATAAGATTCGCCTTTAACCTCGCACCATTGGGGCCATAGTCAATGAACCCCCCAACTCCACCGTAAATTTCAGAGGATTGATAGAATATTCCTCGCCTCTTAGCCAGCTCCAGAGCCTTCAAATAGGGGTCTTCGCTGCTCAACTCTTCAAACGCTCCTATTATGCAATCGAACCAAGAAATCGCTCTGTCCGCGCAAAATCGTCACTCTTCCGAAAAATCGGTGGATGTGCTCCTTTTACCAGTTCCTCTTTGGGCCCAGTAAGGTGCGACTCTGTACTCCATATGCTGTTTGCAAGAAAGCAAAGGGCATCAATATTAAAGGCTTGGACGGCCCTTCTCGAAAATATCTCCCGACATGGTGAATCGGCTCACCTTACAGCTACTGAAGCTGGAGGCTCATGCACTTCAGCAGCCTTTTCATTCCCCTCACCCGACTTTCTGACATAAAAATAGAAGAGTGTGCCTGTCAGAGGTATGTTCACAAGGTACAGCACCACCCTCGTAAGCAAATCGGTTGCGGCCGCAATAGGTAGCGGTACGCCTAGTGCCGTATACGACCCAATGATGGCTGCATCGAGTATGCCTAGCATCCCAGGAACGCCGATTGGCGTCGTTGAGACTATTTCCGCAATCATCATCACAATCATAATTGCCCAAATGGATATACCGTGATAACCAATTGCATCCATTACAAGTAAAGCTACGACCGATACCAAAATCCATCTCACGCTAATCACCGCGTAGGAACTTAGAACACGTGCTGGAGACTTCGATATCTTCTTTAATGCTAGCTGAAAGTTATCGAACGCCCTGTCTATCACCCCATTCTGCTGAGCCTCTCCTCCTCCAAACAATTTACCGAGCCTTGGACCGAGTTTAGATGCAGCCCACTTTGTAATCCCCCTCAACATGTTCGCCTTAACAGCAATGGCTAGTACTACGCTGACAAGAACCAAGGTGGTGATCAAAGTATAGAATACCGTCCTTATCAAGGGCGATGTGGAGAGTGCGCCGTATACTAGTGCGGTCGCGGCTCCGGCGACTGTTACAAAGCCCAAGGCATACAATAACCTGTGAACAACAACTGACGCCGCTGGACCCCCGTAGTCGCCCTCCGCATGCTTCTTGGCCATCTGAATTCTCATCGCTTCCGCAGCAATTCCTGTAGGCGTAGTATAAATCAGAAAGAGGCTTCCCATTGTCATGAAATACGCTTGCCGAATCGATGTCTTGACGCCGCTTGGCTTGAACAGAATGAACCACGCAAACGAGTAAAGCACACCTCCTATAATTTCTGTTGCAGCGGCAGCAACAACATAATAGGGGTTTAGATGCGACACGTATTTTGCAATGGCGGCTGGGTTCGCCACTTTTACTAAGAGAGCCAACGCTAGCAGACCTACCGCCAACCCGGCAAGCTTTTTATACGGAGGCATCTACGACACTTATCTTATTACTGCAAGGATGACATAACCTTTCGTATGCCTAGGGCGGAAATGGTGGGAGGAGGGTATGTCGTATTTGATGAGGACGATGCTGCAGAATTGTACTGGGACGGATTCTTTGGTCGTCCAGTCAGGGTTGCGAAGCCAAAAAAAGGGGACATCCTTTCTCCTCTAAGGTTAACACATCATGAGGTACGCTACCTTTCCGAGCGTAATAAACTCGATATTTTCAAAGGAAAGAAGCGTATTAAGATCCCTGACTTTAAAGGACGAGCCCGAACTGTGTACTCGGTTTACAGACACCTACGTGATAATGGATTTGTCGTTAGGTCAGGTCTCAAATTCGGCGCGACATTCGCCGCTTACGTTGAGGGGCCCGGGATAGATCACGCGCCGCTCCTGATTCAGACAGTTGATATTAACCAAGCCCTTACAGGCATCGAGGTAATACGAGCAGGAAGGCTTTCTCACGGAATCAAGAAGAATTTTGTGTTCTCAAGTTTAGACGCTCAAGGAAAACCGATTTATGCGACCTTAAGTTGGGTGAGGTCGTAGGTGGATGACGAGGCTCGAAAGGGCCGACTGTTGTGACGAACCCACGCAGAGCCGACACCTGCACGCTTTTTACCGACAGGAAAGATGCAATCAGGACTGTGGAACAAGACGAACTGTGCCGAAAAATTATGTAGAATCCTGGATTTTTGCAAACGCTTTAATTCTCCGCGATGTCTGATGTTCAAGCGCCTCGGTAGCTCAGCCCGGTAGAGCAACAGACGGCTTCGGCCGGTTGAACCTTGTAAGTTGTGGGTCGCGGGTTCAAATCCCGCCCGAGGCTCTTAATCGGCAGTTTTTATCAATTCTGGACGAGATTCCAAACTACCGCTAAACATGCTGGAGCCGCCTGCGTGCTTACCCTGGGCCGTATATTAAAGAGGGCTTTAAGACCGCACTTTCCGGAGCGTCCTATCACCGAGATAAGGAAGCAGCTGTACCCTCAATCGGCGCGTGCAGACTGGAGAAGTAATTTATAGTGTAACCTAGCCCAGCACTCCTCCCCGTTAGAAATATCTCGTCGCCGCGGCAGCATTGAAAATCTCAATCGACTCAAAACTGCGGGCTCGCAATCATCCTTGGTAGGCGGGGATTTGGCCCATAGATTAAATCTTACCACGAAGCCATGGCGCATGCATTCTTAACATTTAGAAATCCACAATCCGAGATTTTCATACGACGTCCGTTGCGGCCCCGGTAACCTGAGCTTGGGCCTTCTAATTGCATAGGAGAAAGTGGCCTTCTGGGATGATGAATTTGGAAATTAAATTATCATCTGGCTTAGGCGGAACAGAACTGTTATTTTTTTCTGACTCGAGACCACCTGGGTTGTATTGTCAGTAACATCCGAGTTATGATTAAACAGTCTTTATATCATCCTCACATGTTCCCAGTATTCCTGTGACAGGGGCTCGTCGTCTAGTCTGGTTAGGATGCCACCTTGACATGGTGGAGGTCCCCGGTTCAAATCCGGGCGAGCCCAATTCATGGCTGATTACAACTTAAATTGTGATAATCACTGGCACCCATCTCGCTCCTAGTTTGACATGAATTGGGTGCATTGAGGAATTGTCCGGCAGGGCTCGCTGCCTGTGCCTTGAGACAAACCTTTGTTCCCTGCACTCCTAATTACAGCGCTGGAGTATAACTTGTTTGATGCGGGCCCGGAGGGAATTGAACCCTCGACCTTTGGATTAAGAGTCCACTGCTCTACCATACTGAGCTACGGGCCCACGAGATACCTGCGCTTGACCCCGAATTGCCGAATCGTTCATTATTAAGGATTGTGCGCTAAAGAACCCACCGAGATAAAGTCGGAAACCTAACAGTGGCGGTCAATATTATGTAAAGCTTCTGTTACATTCGGCAGTCTGCAAACTCATGGTGTAAGCCGCTCAGGAGTTCTCGGTAAGAGAACCGCCTCTCGGATGGTCTTTAGACCGAGCAATTGCATTACTATGCGCTCAATCCCTAGGGCCCCTCCGCCATGAGGCGGCACGCCGTACTTAAAGAAATTAAGGTAGAACTCAAAATCCGAAGGGTTGAGCCCTTTCTCCTTTGTTTGCTCGACAAGAGTATGGTATCGATGCTCTCTTTGGGCAAGCGTACAGAGCTCCAAACCTCGAAATATCAGGTCGGCTCTATTAGTCCAATCTGGCTCATTCTCCTTACGCATGTGATAGAACTGGGCTACGCTCCAGGGAAACTCCGTAAGAAACACGAATTCATTGCCGTATTTTTCCTTGACTGCTTCCCCTAGTGCCCTTTCGCCAGCCGGATCCAAGTCCGACCCATAAGGTATACTCAATCCACGCTCAGCTAGCATCGAATAAGCTTCTCGCATACTCACTCTAGGAAATGGCTTCGCTGGAAGTCTTATCTCCTCTTCCATGACCTGGGCAGAGCGAAGCACGGCGATTTCATCCTGAGCATTTTCCAGTAAGTATGCTATGCAGCTCACCATCAAGTCTTCAACAGTCCGCATCACATCGTCATAGGTCTTGATGTAACCCATCTCAAGGTCTATACTTACATATTCACATATATGACGGGGCGTATGATGAGGTTCGGCGCGGAACACTGGACCCATTTCCCAGACCCTTTCGAAACCGGCAGCTATCATCATCTGCTTGTAAAACTGAGGACTCTGAGCTAGATACGCAGAACGTTTAAAGTAAAAGATTGGAAATACGTTCGCTCCCCCTTCTGTCGCTTGCCCCACAATCTTGCTAGTATGGATCTCGAAGAAATTCCTATCTTCAAAGAATTTGCGCACCGCCAAGCCCAGCTTGCTCTGTATCCTAAAAATCGCCGAAACTTCGGGCCTTCGAAGATCAAGAAATCTCCAGTCCAGCCTTAAATCGAGACTAGTCTCAGTCTTTCCGGCGACATCGATAGGCAAAGGTGATTGTGCGCGTGATATAACCTCATATTTTGAGGGTTTTAGCTCGAAACCCGATGGGGCACGGGCATCGGATCTGCACACACCCTCAACCCTCACGACTGATTCTCGCGGTGTAGAGTCAAGCGCACTCATTAATTGTGGGTCTGAAAATTTCTTGCTAAGCACGACTTGAACTCGCCCCTCAAAGTCACGGATTATAGCAAACTTCAAACCACCCAGGTCGCGGATTTCTTCCAAGTTCCCGCTGATCGATACCGTCCGTCCATCCAAGAAGACTCCCTCTCTCATTCGAGCCGGTGGAAGTGAGTTAGACTAATTTTTAAGCGTTCATGACGAGCTGAGCTAGATATTCTGTGGTTCTCTGTGCCGTTGTTGAAGCCAGATACGCAGAACGGCTCAGAAAATATCTTAAGTCGGCGAATCTGATGCTCAGAGGCTACGCGCCGAGCAAGACCTACAGAAAGGGCTTTGTATTATTTCCAGTATCAAGAAAATTCAGAAGTAAGTTCACGCCATCCATTGAATTCACCAGTGCCAAATTGAAAAAGAGTGAGGCTAAGCCCGAGCCCATACTTCCGTTCGATGTGATTGGCGACATCTGCATTATCAAAGCCGGAAAAAGGGGAATAAGTTATGCACGCGAAGCCAAAAAGATTCGACTATCACACACCTTCATAAGACGTGTATTTGTAAAAGTAGGCCAGACAGAAGGGGTAGAACGCGTACCGCGATTGAGGCCCGCTGACGGAGATGGCTCTTCCCTGACTCTGCACAGAGAAAATGGCCTTGGGTTTTGGATTGACGTAACAAGGGCGTACTTTAATCCAAGACTGAACGTAGAGCGGTTAAGGATAGCGCAGATGGTACGGCGCGATGAGACGGTTCTTGATATGTTTGCGGGCGTCGGACCGTTCGGGCTCACCATTGCCAAATTCTCGGGAGCGTCTGTTGATTGTGTAGATGTTAATAATCACGCATGTGCCTCTCTTAAGAAGAATGTCGTTTTGAACGGGCTAGAGGAGCTTGTACGGGTATTCTGCCAAGATATACGTGATTTTCAAAACAAAGAAGCATACGACAGGATAATAATGAATCTGCCATTTGGCTCACTCGAATTTGCGCAGTTAGCTCTTCGTCTGGGAAAGCCAAATTGTAAAATCCACGTGTATGTTGGTGGCATCGATAGTAGCATACTCGCTAAGACGCTTTTAGATGCGTTCCGCAGCAAAAGTGGTCGGGTGAGGCTGGATAAAATAACCTCGGTATTCGAATACGCTCCTCGGAAATGGATTTTCAGAGCTGATGTCGGAGTTTCGGAGCGCAAATCAGCATAGCGACATCAAGTCGGGCTCCAGTGCGAAGGTTGGCTACCATGTCCCGGTTAATATCTGCTGCAGCCTTGTCGGCCAATATCGCTACAGTCCTAGATGAGGCGAAGCCGCTCTTACGGATAACCATGCTAGTCTTGTCCGAGAGCCCCAGGCTTGAGCTCCCCTTCGCCTGAATCACGTCCTTGTATTCATCGCACGAGAGTTCGAAAGTGATGTTCGAGTCCGACCTCTGAATGAGCCACTTAGCCTCACGAGGAAGTTCACCCGCCGAAAGCGTGGAATTGATGGCCACAATGCAATCTCCTCTTGTGCCAAGCCACAACTCTTTAGTGAACTCAAGAGTTGTTGGATGCAACGCAAGAACGTTTTTGTGCCCGTAAGCGTGAAAATTTACGCATAGACACATTATGGTTAGTTCGGCTGAGAGCAGGGATTTAAGGTCGAAACTTGTGAACAACTTGATTCGGGAATCAATACTGAAGAGAGATTACACGAAACATGCCCTGCTTAATGTAGAGAGAGAGCGCTACGCTGAACCCGCTACGAGCCTCGAAGAGTGCTACTCAGACGTCCCTCTGCGTATCGGAAGCAACCAGACCATATCAGCCCCACATATGGTTGCTATATTCCTGGACGAACTCGAACTTCGGCAAGGTGTCAAGGTGCTTGAGATAGGGACTGGCTCTGGCTACCATGCAGCGGTCACGATGACCGCGCTAGACTATCTAGGCGGAGGTGAACTATGCAGCGTCGAAATCGACCCCGACCTACTCAACAACGCGCGAAGAAGACTCGAAATGATACAAACCGAAAAGGTTGCCCTTCGCCTGTATCTTCGAGATGGATATTATGGCCTTCCGGAACAGGCTCCGTTCGACAGAATATATGTGACCGCCTCAATCACGGAGAAGCCACACAAGCTATACGAACAACTTGCAAATAAGGGTGTAATGCTTTACCCATTCGGGCTTCCTGGAGTGCAAGAGCTCATAAAAGCAACTAAAGAGGATGGGCGAATATCTGAATCGAGGCTCATGCTTTGCTCCTTCGTTTCACTAAGGCGAAAAATCTACTGGCACGACGATTCTCAAACTGTTTAGAACCACTTTTCGAGAGATGGCTGATTGTTCGCAGACTTGAATACCCTTTCGAGCCGATTCAGTGATGCGGTAACTCGTTCCAAGGAAAATCCGTTCTCTTCGCATAACATTTGTATCACTGCCTCTCTGTCGAGCTTTCCATGGGTAACGTCGTAATCCCCTGATACTCTTGGATTTAGAAACTCGGCTAAAATCGCTTCTAAATCGTAGTCGGCCCGCAGGCCCTTGGCAGCGAGCGCCGCATTCAGACCTCCCTTCTGCTTGATCAAATTGTAGGCGGTCTTGGGTCCTATTCCCTTGAAACCGGCGTTATAGTCTGTCCCTAAGAGAACCCCAATCTCAATTAGTTGGAGCCGCGTAAGTCCCAGTTCACTTAGAACGTCTGAAAGCAAAATCAGCTCTGGCTTGACCTCGACGAAGCCTTTCCCATAGGGCAATCTCCTTCGGCCCGCAAGCGTCAGGTTTCGAATGAGTCGTGGGGCGCCGAAGAGCAGGCTGTCATAATCCTGGCTCGCACAGAACTCCGCTTTCCCATCGATAACAATCTTCGCGGCCTGCGCCTCGCCCTCATAGGGAGCGTCGACAGTTGCGACGCCCAAGAGTCTGAGCAGTTTCTTCGCTTGCTCTGCCATAACCCGACTTAGTGATGTCGACTGAATTGCTTTGGTGTATGCCCGTCTAAGGTCGCCCGCGGCGAGCGCAATTTTGGCCTCCTTGTCGGCTAACTCTCGCCGCTCTTTTCGCGCTTTTAGCTCTTTCTCCTTTAGGGGAATTATTCTGCCGTCAAAAACATAGATTGGCGTTATGCCGTGTTCTAATAGCCTCGTAGTCCTATTGAACAACCCCTGTAAGTGGCTCGTCACTTCACCTCTTTCATTCACTAGCGGAGAGCCGTCCGGCTGTCTAATAACAGAAAGAAACTGGTACAAGGCGTTATAGCCGTCAATGGCAACGCTCGTCTTCGGAAGGTCTTCGAACTCCACGACCTTCTTAGGCACGAGCCCACCTAGGTCGACGCCCATTTCGAAATCAGTCTTTCTCGGCGAGCGCGACCACTAGTTCATTCTCCTTTCTTTCGTATGTATTTGCTATTCCTGCCATTTCAAGACGCATTATAGCGAGCTTGACGCGCGGTCTCGATACGCCATCAAGCTTTTTGGAAAGTATCTCATAAATCTCACTTTCCGTAGCAGATGACTTCTCACAAAGCAATTCGTAGACAAAACGCTCGGGGCTCTCAGTCTTCAACAATTGGTTAACCATAAGGAGCCAGCCTCAGGCAAAGCTCATGAGCGGCTGCTCCTTGCCTCTTATTTGCCTTGCTCTCTCGCCCCACATTCGGTAGTATTTTATCATCTCATCAGTAATCGAGGGGCGCACTATTTTCATTGCTTGCTCGAAGTTCTCCCAAGATACGCTCTCGGACCCCATGTTCTCCCGAAGCGAGCTTAAAGCCGCTTCTCTACACAACATCTCAATATCTGCCCCGCTGTAGCCCTCTGTCATGTCGGTAAGATTCTCGAAATTGACGTCACTTGCCAGCGGCATCTTTCTTGTGTATATCTTGAAGATCTCGAGTCTTGATTGTGGGTCAGGAGGCCCGACATAAACCAGCCGATCCAACCTTCCTGGTCTAAGGAGAGCCGGATCCAAAATGTCTGGCCTGTTCGTAGCGCCTATCACTATTACGTTCTCTAGTTTTTCTATGCCGTCAAGCTCTGTAAGAAGCTGCGTCACCACCCGTTCCGTCGCCCCGGAATCCTCGTATCCAGATCCCCTTGCGGGCGCAATAGAATCGAGCTCGTCAAGAAAGATGATACATGGCGCGGACTGTCTGGCGCGCCGGAATGCCTCACGAATTGCTTTCTCAGATTCCCCTAGCCACTTGCTGAAGACTTCAGGGCCCTTTATCGTTATAAAATTGGCCTCGCTTTCAGTCGCAACAGCTTTTGCAATAAGAGTTTTCCCACTTCCGGGAGGACCGTACAGGAGAAGCCCCTTCGTCGGCTTTATTCCGAATTTGTCGAAGACATCTGGCGTCTTGAGCGGCCACTCGACAGACTCTTTCATTAGCTCCCGCACATCTTCGAGGCCGCCTATTTCTTCCCAGTGGACCTCTGGGGTCTCAATATAGACTTCCCTCAGAGCTGTTGGAACGACCTCTTTATATGCTGACGAAAAGTCTTCCATTTTGACTGTCATCTTTTCTAGAATTTCAGGAGGTATACTCTCCTGCTCTATGTTTATTTCAGGTAGATATCGTCTCAGGGATTTCATTGCTGCCTCACGAGACAGGGCAGCCAAGTCAGCGCCGGTATAGCCGTGAGTCATGTCGGACAATCGACGCAAATCTACGTCCTTTTCCAAGGGCATGTTCCTCGTATGGATTTGAAGTATCTCGTTTCTTCCCTGTTTATCTGGGAGAACGATTTCTATCTCCCTATCGAACCTTCCTGGTCTTCTGAGGGCGGGATCTAGTGCATTAGCTCTGTTTGTCGCACCAATCACAATCACGTCTCCCCTTGCTTCCAGACCATCCATCAAAGTCAGAAGTTGTGCCACAACCCTATGTTCAACCTCTCCGGTAACCTCCTCACGTTTGGGAGCGATCGCATCAAGTTCGTCGATGAAAATTATGGCTGGTGCATGCTTCTTAGCATCTTCAAACACTTCACGAAGCTTTTGTTCGCTTTCCCCATAAAATTTACTCATAATTTCCGGGCCATTAATTGCGACAAAATACGCATCGGTTTCATTTGCCACTGCTTTTGCTAGCAACGTCTTGCCACTGCCGGGAGGACCGTACAGGAGAACACCTTTGGGCGGTTCGATGCCGAGCCGCTTAAAGAGCTCTGGGTGTCTAAGGGGTAGTTCTATCATTTCCCGAACTTTCGGAATAACATCCTTCATTCCTCCAATGTCTTCGTATGTAACTCTGGGAACGCCCGATGTCTCTGCGGGTTTATCCAGTATCGTAATCTGAGTGTTCTCAGTAACCATCACGGCATCTGAAGGTCGGACTGCGACGACCGTAAAGGAAATCGCTTGACCAAGAACTGGTATCAGAACAGTATCTCCTTCAACAAGCGGATAATCGACAAGCTTCTTTTTGACGTAAGAAATGAAGGGGGGGTCTACAGTTATCGAGTAAGACGATGGGGCAAGTTTCACAGACGCAGACGGTTTCGGGCTTATCTTTCGAATCACCGCCTTGTCGCCTATACTGACACCACAGTTTTTCCTGATCAATCCGTCCATGCGGATTGTATCAGTCCCTTTGTCTTCAACATAAGCCGGCCACACTATAGCAACAGTCTTTCTCTTGCCGAAAATCTCAACTACGTCTCCTATACCTACATTTATTTTCGACATGATGTCGGAGTCTATTCTGACTTTGTTCCTACCCACGTCTCGCTGCTTCGCTTCCGCTACGCGCAGAACTACTGAGCCCTCGTCTGGCGGCGGCGGGACAACGCCTCTATCGGAGGCGGACATTGTAAAGCACCCTAATCCTAGGATTGGAGTGTCCTAATAAAAGGCGTTACGCACCATCAACTGAGGAATCATATGCGATACACGTGCGTAACTTCGATATTACTAACCAAATTAAGGCTAGAGATTGCAGATTCCACGGTATCAGTGCCACCCTCTATGTCCTCCGGGACAACCATGTGGAGCCTCAGCGCAACCAACCCAAAAGCGATGGGTTCTTCGTCTATTTTCTTTACCTCAGCTACACCAGCGAGTTTCTTTTTTATTTCTTCTGCAAGCAGAGACCTATCCGTGTCTACATCGCGAGGGTATACCATCACCACTACAGCTACTTTGCCACTACCCAATATATTTCGAAACCTGCTTTGGAGAATGTGGGCCCGAAGGGATTTTCAGACCTTGCGGTCATTTGAACCCTTGACCGTCAGGTGTCTCGGCCCTGCCTATGAGCCTGCCGCTCTACCAGGCTGAGCTACGGGCCCACGCTGTCCAATGGCTTTTATACCAGCTTAAGATAAGAGTTTTGCCATATGAGGCAGGAACAGTCGGTCATTGATTTGCTGGACCTGCGTCTGAGGCCGCAGTAGCGTAGCATGGTTAACGCACCGGCCTGTGGAGCCGGGAATCGCGGGTTCGAATCCCGCCTGCGGCCTCCCCATATTCCCACCCCATGATTCGGACTGCGAACTGAGGACAGGTTATTTAACTGACACGCATCCATTATCTATTGCAACCAGACGCCTAATCCAAAAATCGACCCGAAAAAAAAGAGCGAGGCGGACGGAATTCTTTCCATATTTTAGGTCAAGGCCAGGCAATCCAATCGTCTCACCACCTATAGGTGGATAGAGGCCAAAAACTTCTAAACTGATATCGGTACGCCTCCGACCTTCTCTCCAGCGGTTGGGTCGTGGCTCACGCGGACAAGAGCCTTTCGCCTTATCTTGCGGTTGTCGCCTATCCGTTTGTCTGTGGCCCCGAATGCCTGACGCCGAAATGGAACATCACGGCTGGAGATCGAATCGGTGCTGTAGCCGAGTTTTACGCGCTGCTGGGCTACTACTGGGAAGGATCATTAATCTCGACTGTAGCCGGCTCAGAGGCACTTTTGTTATATACAGCATAGATTATACTGTACAGCCTCGAGAGCCGTGCGGCAAAGCGTCATAGTAGGTTACTGCCTGTGCTTTGCTGCTGCCTTGGCCATGCCTTCTGTGGCCGGAGGGAGTGGCGTGGTAGGATTCTTCATAGACCTGTTTATAATGCCACTTTTCATCGTCACGATTCCCCTTGAGGTGGCCCTGAAGGGGTGGATTCAGGAGAAGCGCCCGCGATGGGGAGCAGTTTTGCTCTCGCTGGGCCTCGCCGGTACAGCTTTCTCATGGGTCGGATACGAAACTGCCCAAGCCCTCCGCCTATTTCGTGCCGCATCTTTCATCTCTACGGGCGCCCAGATACTCTCCATCCCGAGCATCTTTGTTCTGGGGCCCTTCATCGGCCTCTTTAGCCTGTTCATCCTTCCGAGCTTCAATCTCGCGGTCCCGCTTATTCCTGTGGGCGCCTACATGCTCTGGGACCACCGCCGGCCAAAAATGCGGCGAGCGGTCGCCCGAACACCTGCCACATAACCTTTTTAGGCGATTTGGGGATTTTCCTCGTGACTTCTCGCGCTTTTTCGGGGCTATCCCCTCGCTCCACCCCCTTCATACTCTTGTTCCTGATTCTCGCGGGGGCTCTGGCTCTCTTCCTTCAGGCTCTCAGTTCGGTTTCAGCGTCCGGCCCTGCATCTTGGGAGTATCAGTAAGTATGCTTAAGTTTGGGAAATATAAGAAGGCGTAAATAACTCTCGGAGTGCGTGTTGGCATAGACTTATGGAAAAGTCATCTCCAGCGCAGATTCCCTGCCAAGGCATGTTCGTTCCCTTTCAGCTAAGTACCAGCTAAACGACATCGGCCCTCCGCCAGATTGGGACAGCAATAAACGAGTCCGTTACACTCGATAAACGCGGTTGACCTTAGTTCAACGACCAAAGTTGTACGCATCAACCCTGCCTGCGGGCCAAGAATAACTCTCGGCAAAAGCCAAGTGAGTTCAATTTTAGAATTACAAATGCCACAAAACTGCAGTATACTGCCGAATACAATCCTATAAAGAGGCAAATGGTGTTGTTGCCGACTAACCCTGGCAAGAGAGATCATACCAAAAGTTACGCTCTCTGACATAGAAGAAGCAAAGGTCAGAATAGCGACAGTCAGCTGGCGGACTCCCTTAGTTCCAGCTTCTCGCTATGATGATGGGAAGCTCTATCTAAAACTTGAGTGTCTGCAAAGAACGGGCAGCTTCAAAATTCGGGGAGCATGGAACCACATGTCCCGAACGACCTTGGAAGAAAGACAGCGTGGCTTCGTTACGATTTCAGCTGGCAACCACGGCCAAGCGGTTGCGTGGTGCGCCCGGCGACTTGAGTCTCCGTGCACAGTTTATGTTCCGGAAACGGCAGTGGAGCGCAAGCTAAGATCAATGGAGTCGATGGGCGCAAAAATTGTCAAACGCCCCAGCCGAGAGATCATGGATTCGATGACTGACAACAGGATGGGACAACTCGGAATGACGTTTGTGCATCCGTTCGGAGACCCCTATGTGATCGCAGGCCAGGGAACGGTGGGGCTTGAGATATTAGAGGACCTCAGCGAAACAAAAACCATACTCGTGCCTGTCGGAGGCGGCGGGCTGATAAGCGGAATTTCAATCGCTGTACATGCAAAGAAGCCCGATATCAAAGTTTATGGGGTTCAGGCTGAGGGGGCAGACCCGCTACCCAAATTCTTTGCTAGTGGCGAGCTTGTTGACATTGGTAACCCGCACACCATAGCTGACGGAATCGCTACAACAAGGGTCTTCGAGTACATGGTCCCCTTTTTTAAAGGAAATCTCGCCGGCGCGCTTTCTGTCTCCGATGATGAAATAAAACTGGCAATGAAACAGATTTTGCAGGAATCCCATGCTGTCGTAGAACCCGCGGGTGCGGCTTCCCTCGCTGCAGCCATCAAATACCACAGTCAGCTGGCTGAACCCATCGTGTGTATAGCGAGTGGTGGAAACGTGAACTCTCAACTTCTCGCTGAGATTGTCTCCCTCTAACTATGTAGAACGGTCTATGTGGTACAGGTCAAGAAAAGTCTCCGTGACCCGATATCTGCATCAAATTATTGCAACCTGGGTGGGGAGTCCAAGTATTCAGGTTCAACCTTTGAGCGAGTCGACTCCTTGAATCCTGCCTACTCCGTCAGTCAATAGCTGCCAAGTTTCCCCAAAGTTAATACTCCCGTACACTTCTCCCGTGGTCGTACCGAAATAAATTCCGGAGGGTGTAGAAGAGTCCGTTGTCATTGAGTCTCTCAAGACGCAGTTGTGAACAGATTTAGGTAGACCGCTTCTCAAGGCCCTCCACTCTGTCCCTTGTTTATCTCCGCGAAAAACTTCCAAGCTTCCAATAACGCATGAATTGTGTTCCTTACATTTCCCTTGGTAGGCAGGCACAGTAAATACGGAGTCTGAACCGTCAGGACTTTTCACCGTAGCAATTGCGAAACCATGCCGCGTTTCCTTTCCTGAGCTTCGGTCTACCCACTTTTCGCCTGAATCTGACGAGACATATACACCGCAGTGGTTTTGCTGATAAACGACTCCAGGCATGCTCGGTGATAAAGAGATCTTGTGGGCGCAAGAATGAACTGTGGTCAAGTGTTCCGCCAGTATTTGCTCAGAAGTTGCCTCAGGTTTATTCCACGGTTGTCTTATTCCTCCAACCGGACATTCTTCCATGGTCCCGGCTCTCTGCGATAACCACGTTTCACCTCTATCATCGGTACGATATACCCCGTTTCCAGACGCGATTATGTAGATGCGCTCTGGATGGGAACGGTCGAATTTTATGGTGTGTATACAGAGACCAACTGTACCAAAACCCCAGTCGATGCCCCACTCGTTCCGTCTCGGGGCTTTGTGGAGACCAACGACTTCGCTCCACGTTGCACCGTAATCATTTGACCTAAACAGATGGCCATAATGCGCTCCCGCGTATACTGTTGCAGGTTCAATCGGGTCCACAGCCACTGTCCATACTTTCTTCACGTGTAGCCCAGTCGTTGACCTCTCCCAACTATCGCCTCCATTACGTGAGATGAATACGCCATCTGTATGGGTGGCCGCATATATCGTGTCTGACGATAGATCGTAGGTCATCGAGTTTACACTCTGGCCCTTAAGATACGGGCCAGTCCGATGCCACTGAGACCTAGATGCATCTGCGTGCAACATGTAACAACCGTTTACCGTAGAAACCCCAATTTGCATAGTCGAATCGGACGAGTTTGCACGCATTTCGTTCCAACCCAAACATCCCTCCCTATAACGATTATTAGTTTCAGAAACATACACCTCGCGCTCACCAGTAAGAGAAATACAGTGTTTCACGCTTTAGCACTAGTGCGCATATAGAGTAGAGCCGGTTGCAACGAAACCCAAATTCTCCAGAGCGAAAGTCAAAAAGTCAGCGCACTTCGGCATGAAAAACCCAAAAAGAGAACACTTTGATTGTTAGCGCCGGAATTTGGCCCAAGTCCAGATGCGCCGGCGCGAGGCTTTATTCCTTTAGGGTTATAATCCCAAACACTATTTCCTTGGTGTATGAGCCTGACGCACGACTACGACGCCGCGTTGAAGTATGCGTACCGCAGGCTTGAGCGGTCGCCGTTAGCGGAGGCGGACAAGCGGCTCATACGCGGCTTCGCCGAGCACATGGCTGCGCGCGGCGTCTCCAAGATCAGGCTTGCCACGCTCATCGAGAAGAGTGTGCTGTGCGCCGAGAGGCTCGGCGTCCCCGCGGCGTCGGCGGGGAGGGGGGAGGTGGAGCGGCTGATGCGCTGGCTCTTCCAGGAGTCGGGGTACAGCCAGGAGACCGCGGCCACGGCGGCCGTCAAAAGTCTCTCCGGAGATTCGTGTCTTCGAGTTAGCATATTTTTTCTCAAAGTCTCTCCTGACAGTCGGCGATGCTGCAAGCGCGGCAACAAGTTTGCCACCTAAAACCAGGGAGTAAGGGGGGACCGCACCCAGGACAAACGCGTCCATCACATGCTTAAGGTTCCGCGCTTTGGTGGGTTTGTCCCAGCCTATGTATGTGTCCCGGGCCCGCAGGCTGTAGACCGGGTCGCCCAGCCCTATGATCCCGATTAGCGCGTTATTGGAGTTGTTGAAGACGAGGTAGCGGAGCCTTCTCCCGTATCCGCTTGAGACAGGGATCGACCAGTGGAACTTCACCCACCTGAACAGCTCCGCGTCCCTTTCACACCCTACCTGCCTCATTACTGGGTCCATGCCGTCCAAGTCGAGTTCTCTGCCGTCAATTATGTAGCGGTTCACGAATTCGTTATCCACGCGCTTTATGAAATTCGAGTCCCGCTTGAGAAGATACTCCACCGCCCCCCTGTGCATTGCCCTGACCAACTCCTTATCCGGATGTGCTGACTGCATCCCACCCAACGAGCCCAAGCCAAGCTTGGACAAGTGGGTAACAACCCGTTCCTTCAGGAGTTCCAAATCCGCTTTTAAAGGAGCCTGCCCAGGTTTCCGATCCACGCCTATGCCAATCGCAGCGCAGGCCCAAGCCTTTCGCTTTCCTTAACTGTGATGTGGTAAATCAGGTTGAATAACCAGCTAGACTAGGTCCCAACAAGGCCTACCCTTGAATCAACTTACGCCCTTCAGGCGTGCGAATTTTAACAGTTGGACAGGGTCTGCGAAGGTTGAATCTGCATTTGGGTTGGTGGTGCCAAAACACGTGGGTGCCCGCGGTGTGCGGGAATGAATATTGCATTAAACCTTGATGAACTCGGTAAATTGGATATCGCTTGCTAATAGTATCGATGAGTATGGGTCGGTTGTAGGGAGTAGAGTGGCCCGCGCTTCGGGGTTACATGACCTAGTCAGGTCAAAGGTAAAGTATTGGAAGCAGGTTTGTTATAGACTTGGTCACCTGAGTGTATGCGTTTCGTCATATTTAATGTTAAACCATTTTTTGCCTTTCTTATAACTTACTATGAATCTTAAAAATCTGCCATCTGTATCCTTTCCATTATCTCTCATAACTACTGTTATAGTGGAGTCAATATCGGCATTTTTGTTCAGTTCATATAAGTACTCATTATCTTTGTTTAGATCAATTCTCACAAGAGGTTTTGCATTGAATTCAATCTTTGCTATCTCGTAATTGTGTGAGACTATAAGTCTAATGCTTTCGATGAAGATCTGAAGTTCATTCTTATCCAATATGTACGGTCTTATTTTTAGTATAATTTCGCCGCTTTCTTCCCTGGTCGCCTTAATTCTTGGTGGTTCGGCTGTAAACAACTCTCTATAGTACGACATAATTGCAAATACATAGGTGAAGGACAGGACCAATACGCCGGAAATTGGCAAAACAATTTGATTCAAAATATATATGTGGGGAACTTTACTATAGAAATCGGGTATTAGTATAGAGACTACAAATAGAAGTGTCGATAACATTAACAAGATACCACTGTAAAGCGGGATTCTTTTGACATCCATCTAAGTCTGCCTCAGTGTTAATATGTGACCGCAATTTTTTTGAATGATTCAATTTTTTCGGTTGGTCTTCTTGGAATCACATACAAATCAGTACGTGTTACCTCAATCTGAGTTATGTAAGAATCGTCCAGACCAGTTACATCAAAAACCAGTGACAACACGTCTTGAACAGCTACGTTTTTGTCGAGTTTTGGAATTTGAACTTCTTCTTTGAGAATTGTTCCGACTTTTACGGTTGAATATCGAAAGAAGAACGTGTATTCTTCAATTTTAAATTCATTTTTACCTTCTTCTAATATTTTCCGCAGGAGTAAATCAAATAGAGAAGACGTTTCGAGAGGGACACGCATGTTAATTCCACCTCAGATCTAATGTGCACGAAACTTATCGTAGGCTTCTGAAAGCCTTGAAACACCGTATAGAATCGCTTCATAATATATTACCTCATCATCTTCTCTTTTTGGCCTTGCCAAGTTGAGCCATCCATTATTATAAAGGATGACCTCCATTGTTGGTAGTAGTTTTGCTAATTCTACTCTTGGTGTTATTCTAACTCCCGCGGCCTCCCTGAATTGTTCCTGAATTTGGGCCTCCCTCATAGAGGGATCAAGATATCTTTCATCTATTCTATGTTTCCCCCTTCTCGCTCTTCTGCTCGTAGACTCCATATCACCGTTAAAAATTTCGTTGTAACGCCTATCTTTAGGCTCAGCAGTATTAAGGTATTCTATAAAATCCTCGTCGAATGAAATCTTTTTTCTTATTGTGACATGAATATTGAGCGCTTTAAAAATATCTGTTATTGCGTTCGCTGAACCTTTTTCCGCAATTACATAGACATTATAATTGGCGTCATTTTCTTTATTGCTAGTGACACAAATTCTTCGATTTTGAGAGTCTATATTTTCCTTGACTTCTTTTGTTAGTGGGTCAACCCTTTCAGTTTTTTTCCTAGTCCAAAAATCAAAAGTAAAATATTTTTCAATATTCAACCTCCCATTTCCCTCTTGGTTACTCTGGTACCAAGAACTGATTTCTTTTGAGCTATCAGCATATTGTGGGCCGTGCTTTTCTAAAAAAACCTTAATTTGTTTCATTACCTCACCATAGCTCAACTCCTCTATATGAATCACACCAACTTGTGTCACTGCATTAATTCACCTAGTTCTGATGGAATCACATGATACAATTTATAAATCTTTACCACACTCTGTTGCTTACTTTAAATGAAGGGTTTGTCGACTTTAAGATAATCATTCATTGACAGCCAGTGACACCCCATCTGATTACGACCATCAATCGAAACCACATAAACTTTCGTTTTCTGCATCAATACCACATCCTTCTGAAGATCCTTCCGCTTTCCGCATGGAATGATCCCAATCTCATCTAAACATCGGAACCACTTCCTCTGCTCGGCGTCGTGTAGACGGCCGTGGCGGATCAGCTCCCAAACCAGGAGCAGAGCTGCGGCGAACGGCTAAAGCGGTTTTGAGGTTTGTCGGCATAAAAATTTGAGGGTGCCCATAATGTCTAGGAGTTGATGTTATATTATAGATGAATACATGAAATTGGAGTTGCTTACTAATAGTATGGATGAGTATGGGTCGGCTGTGAGGAGCGAGGTGGCCCGGGCCTCGGCTCTCCGAGACCCTGTCCGCTCACGTGGAGACGCTTAGGTCGACGTTCCTCGACCCCGAGTGGGCTCGGGCCGTGCCCAACGTGTACGAGTACGCCGAGAAGCTTGAGAAGGACACCAGGGACGGAGACGCCAAGTACACGGTGACCCACAGGGATGTGCGCCTCAAGAGGAACTTCATACTCACGAGCGTGGCGCTGTGGACCGCGGCGGACACAGTGTTCACCAGGATCCTCCAGCTTCTGAAGGAGAACGGGCAGTACTACCCGCAGCGCGTCGCACCCTTCTCCCTCGGCGAGGCGCTCCAGCTCGCCGACGACGTGAGGCGTGCGGGGTCACCCCAGATCCTCAGGGAGGTTGAAAGCAATAGATGACGATGAAAGCCCGGCGGAGCGCTTCGTGGACGAAGCCAAGGGCATACGCCACCCCCGGTCGAACGCCGCGGGCTACATCCAGGCGTCCAGGTACGGCACGGCGGTGGTCGTCGACCCGCTTGAGGAGGTGCGCCAGCTGTGCGAAGCGATAATCGGGCTCTCGGACTCGGAGCTCAGGAAGGCCGGAGTCACCAAGGAGGAGTACGCCGAGGTCGAGTACATCTACGACGTGGCGCTCGCCTTCAAGCAGGCGTATATCCGGGGCCCGCCCGGGGAGAAGGTTGTGAGCCTCCCCTCCCCTTCCTCGGCGACTCCGAGGAGGAGGACGGCGCCAGGCTCACAGAGTTCTCGACGCGGTGGCTCCCCGCCTCGGACGCAAGGGAGATCGTCTTCCTCGGCCCGGCGAAGATGGACGCGGTGGCCGCGGTGGTGCAGAGGTTCCCCCAGCCCAAGTACTTCGTCGACGAGAAAGGAGACAAATGCGTCGACGGCTGGCAGGAGGTGCAGGAGGCGTACACCGTGCTCAACGCCCTGAAGGACTACATCACCGTGGAGAGCTACGAGAACCTGCGTGTCCGCTTCTGCTCCTACGCGCTTAAGCGGCTGCTAAAGATCCAGCGGAAGACGCTTTCGCTTCTGAACGAGGCGGCGATGGAGAGTGTCTTCAAGAAGTAAATCCGACCTGACCCTCCCCGGCCTCGCCGGCTACGAGCGCGTGGTGTACAGGGACGACGAAGTCTACGTGATCGACCACGACGGCTTCAAGATGACGTGGTACAGGGACCGGCCGCAGCAGTACTCGCCTATCCCGTACGAGAAGCCGAACGTGTTCTTCGTGGTGGGGGGAGCACGCGACACCGGGAAATCCACTACGCTGGAGTTCCTCGCGGAGCGCTACCTGGAACACGGGGCGCGCGTGGTGGACCTCCAGGGGGAGGAGGACGGGGAAGGCCTCGCCTGGCTCCGGTCGCCCCACGCCTCAAAGAAGAAGGTGCTGCTGCTGAAGAGCCCCCGCGTCGAGGTCCACAGGTCGCCGTGCTCCGTCATAGACTACACCGACTTCTCACACCCCCTCCTGGAGGAATACGACATAATCGTCAACGCCACGCCCCTCTACACGTCTGTGCAGGAGGAGCTTGGCGCCGCACGCGAAGTGTTCGTGCGGATGAGCGCCAGGCTGTCGTGGAGCCGGGAGGCGGCGGCCGTGGTGAGGGAGGCGCAGGACCTGTTCACCTCCCGGGTGTACGCCTACGAAGGCCAGAAGGAGACCAAGGGCGTCGGCGTCTACATGGTGCGCAAGAGCCGCCACTTCGGCGTCGCCACCCTGCTCGACACCCTCAAGGAGACGAGCATCGACGCCGACATCAGGCAGCTCTCCGATTACGTGCTGTTCAAGGGGGTGGGCGTCTGGGGGCTCCCCGCCGCCTTCAAGTGGGTGTACGCATACGTCGACCCCCCCCCCCGTCCCTCGCCACGCTACCCAAGAACAGGTGCGTGGTCGTGCCTAGGAACACGGCGCTCGGCTACGGCGCCGTTCCCTACGTCACCTGGCACAAGAAGGAGTCGGAGAACATCGTCGCCGCAGCCGGCATAGAGGTGGAGAAGCCCCCCGAGGACGGGTTCACGCCGCAGAAGGCGGCGGGGATCAACGCCGAGACCCACGTTGGCATAGTGGAGAGCTACGCCCTAGGTATGTCCATGGCCGCCACAGCCCTCAAATACGGCGTCTCAAGCGCCACCGTGAAGAGCCACGTTTGGAGGCACAACGACGCTGTCGCCAGGGAGACGCGCTGCGGGATATGCGCCGCCGAAGGCTCAGCCCTAGCCGGCGAAGCTGTGAACGTCAGGCGGTGACCCAGGTGAAACGGCCCAGCAAACTCCAACCATGCAGCGTCTCCTCATGCGGTCAGGATTCTGGTGCAGGGATTCTAACCTTGAAGTCCAAGCGCCGGCGCGAGGATTCGAACCTCGGACCACTCGGTGTCTGCTCGTATCGCCTACGAGTAACAGCCGAGTGCTCTACCTAACTGAGCTACGCCGGCTGAAGCCCACCTGAGGCACTGAATTTATAAGAGTTTGCTGGACGGCCCTTTTCTGCTCGTCAGACTCCATGGTCTTCGGTACTTCTGGATTGCACTCTAGATGGCCTTTAACTGTTTCAACTTTTGAGGTAGATAGGTATTTGCTAGGAATGTGACACCAATTGCTTTGTTCTTGCTTGAAAAGGCTTCTAGCTCTGCCTTCCTACCTTTCCTCCGAAAGCACTCAATTTGGTGCCTGAAAAATCTCTCCTTGTATCGAGGGTCAACCTTGAGCTCCTCAACGCGCTTGTAATCGATGTCTCCCATGGCGAGGCTGGGTACATCATACTTTTCAATATCCGTCGCCCAGAAGCCCAACCATTTGGCAGAAGGTGTTGCTATGTCACGAATGTGCGCAGACTTTGCGGAACCACTGATAATGACAAGCGCAATGTGCATTCCCCAAGGGTCCGCATCAGTCAGGATATAAACGGGTAATCCCAATTCTTTGTTCAACCGCCTGATAAGAATCCGAGCTGCACGACTCGACTGGCCTCCTGTTTCAATCAGAATTGCGCCAAATTTTTCATGCACCTTTTCGCGTATCATCTGAATGAATATTGCATGCTTCTCGATCACAAGAACCATCCGTGCATCGCTTGAGACAAAGTGAGCTTGGGCTAGCCCTGGGCCGACACTCACCCCATCCGGGTGCGACATGAGGTCAACGCGGTTCCCCTCAAACCCCCTCACGTTGTATTCTAGCACGATCTTACCAAAAGCTGTTCCCCTGTCATGGGGTATTACATTGAATGTCTCTCTCGGGATTCCGAGCACTGCCTCGAGGTCTTCTACTTGAGCATCGGTCTCCGCTTGCTCGCTTATTTCGAGAGACTTCTCGTTAAGAGAAGTATAATAGAGATCCCTAAGCGTGGAGACTTGGTCATTCCTTAATAATTCATTGGCAACATAACCAGTCCAGAGGAGTTGCGTCAATCCCTTCGCCCCTCTTACATTGGTGAAGCCACGGCTAATCTTTCTAGAACCGAGCACGTATTGTTGAGACTCTTCGTCAAAAACTATGTTATCAGTGGACCTGCTCGGAATCTTTATGCTCGGGACCTCTATCGCGGCGATTTGGTTATAGATATTAGATCCCAGCCTACTCAGTGTCCTGATCGCGACCCGAGACATCTCCGAGGGCTTCCAGCCGGAACCATTATTGCGCTCTGATTTCTGCCGTAATGAAACTGGGGAGGGCTGAGCCGCTCGGGGAGGACTTACGGACATACGATGGTTCGTGGCTGCAGCTTGGGTCGGCTGTGACAGCTCTCTAGTCTGTTTTGTCTTAACGGTCCTCTTCCTGACCAGCTTAATAGCAGGAACACCTGACTGCTTAACTCTCCGAGCTGTCTTACCTTTATGTTGTGATCCGCGAGCGGCGCTAAATCTCGTCAACTTATTGCGGGCTCCACCTGGATTGTCCCCTGTGTTTCTGGGCCTCGAGGCTCTTATGCTAGAGCGCGACTTCTTTCTCTTGCCCTTTGGCGACCCTTACACCACCCTGACCATTTTCTGGAGAGCCTGGCTCTCCCCCGTCGCGACCTACCAATTTCAGGAGGGTATCACTCTTGAGAACTGGCCTTCCGCTAAGAGCGGCACTATATTTGGATAAGAGATTTATGTATTCAAGCATCCGCTCCTTTCTCTGGTGTTCGTGAAGTTGATAGGTCTTCCTTGAGAGGTAAACTTTGAGCTGCCTTGCGCACTCCCTGAAAGCTAATCTTATCTCTCTTCGAACTTCCTCACGGTCGGCAACATATTCCTTTCCAGCCGTTTTAAATGGAACCTTCGAAGCGACAACATGGGTAAGGAAAATGAGAGGGTCGTTCTTGGGATCGAGCGAGTAGTTGCGCCAATCCACGTCTTCCAGAATGACCTTCATCGCCACGTCGTTTGAAGAATCATAAATAAGGGGGATCTTATTGGCAAATCTTAACAACCTCGCCTCATCTTGACCAGTTGCAGGAGGGATACTCCCGCCGTAGGCTATTGCTGCCTCAATCACAAACGCAAAACCTTCGTAAGCTGACGGCGGGCGCGTTTCGACCACTATGTACTCAGGGGAATATTCTGCCTGCAATCCAGTCCTTATCGTTTCTGGACCGAGAGGCGATAGTGAAGAGCCGTCGGGGGGAAGAAATCTGTATGAGCGAAACCCTTCAGCTATCCTTTTTATCTCAGGTTCTCCCAATCGTTTCACTTGTAAGCTGGGATCTAGTCCCAGATACTCGGCGAACTTTTGTGAAGTGTCTACACCCACTCTAGAAAACTTCATGAGGAATTTATTAAGTGGGGTCCCTCTTTTTGATGACTCTATCATTTCCTTGATCTTTACAATGTCGACGCCGTACGGATGAGGTGGCGCCTCTTTGGGGGGTTTCGGTTGCTGCTCCGTCAACGCCGGGGCAAAGAAGAAGAAACCTTCGGGGTCAGAATAAACTATGGTTGAGTAGGGAAGGGCTATCCGACTCATGCGGAGGTATTTCAGGATTCTGCTACGGGCGGAGACCATATCTCCCTTAAATCGCAGCCGAATTGAAGTCCCGTGAAAGCTACCCGGGTTTCGTTCATCCTCTCGCCTTACGATTACAGGTTCGTTTTCTGATACGTCTATATTGAGGAGCATGTGGGCTATATCCTTGCCAACGCTCGTACGAACATCGACTGGTTCCCCAGTCGTAAGCTGGCCGTAGAGAATTGCCATCTTTCCGCCCAATCCGAAAGTCCCACGATTCTGTTTTACATAGTATTTGGAGCCGAAGAATACTCTTCCAAAGGCGTCCGCCATATGACGGCGGGGGACACCGATCCCATTATCCGCAACCAAGATCTCCATATCGTCGCCAAGTAACGTCTTGATGGAGATGTAAAGAACGGGAGGAATGCCGTAAACATCGCACGCGTCTAACGAATTTTCTATGAGTTCGCGAACTACAGTATATGCAGCCCTGCTGGCGTTGTCAAACCCAGCCATGGAGCGGTTATTGTAGAAGAACTCGGCCGGGCTCAGTTGTTTGAACTTGGAGGCCGCGGCTGTTTGACTCATCGCATCCTTTCCCCTTCCTTTCTTTTAATTGCCTCGAAACGCTTTGCCATACCGGTTACCACAGAGCTCTGAGGCTTGCCCTTTATAATTTCCTCAATCGCTCTTCTAGCTATCTCCACACCTTCGTAATTACCAACGATTGCTACCGCAGAGTCAGAAAAGAGAAGCTTCGTGGCCGAGAGCTCTTCAATTTTCTTCTTTGTAGAACCTGAAGTACCAATCAGTCTTCCCATCGTAGAGTAAACACGTGCCTTCCCCTCCTCGCCCACCGTAACCTCTGAGTAGTACTCGTCCTTTTCCAAATACTCGGCAAGTAGTCTCCTATCGGCACCAAAGTGGGCCAGTCTCAAAACATCCCCGACCCTAACGAAGAGTTCCTGGGGTGCTCGGACTCGCAAGCTTGTTTGGCCATCGACTTCGACAACCGCGCCTGCCCTCTCAAGCGCGGCCCTTACGGAAGAAATATAGCGACCAGTAGCACTAATTCCGAATGTACCGGTACACCAACCCTTCGCAACTGGCGCACTCTTTGCTATTACTTCCTTCACTCCCCTCCTCCCCCCCTCAAACTCTGTCACATCAGAAGCCTAGCAGTTCTCTGAACTCAGATGAAGCTCATAAGCTTTGAGGGAAGGGTGCGCCCTGACACACCGGACGGTAGATGTCCTGTATTGCGTCCCTAGAGCCATCTATTAGAAGCCATCCTATGCTGGCAACGAAATTCCTTCCGCCTTGAGCTTTTTTACCTCATCCTTCACGTATCTATAGACTATGTCGCCGCGGCTATCTGCCTGAAAATCCCATGGGGACACAATCACAATATCTCCTTCTCTGAGCCATACCTTTTTTTTCATTCTTCCTGGGATCCTACAAACCCGAATTTTTTCATCCGCGCACTTCACTCGAACTCGGTCGTAACCGACAAGCTGAGATACTATGCCTAGTATTTCCCATTGTTCGGGTCTACGTACATCACCAGACGGGCCTTGCTGAGCTGACATTCATATATGAATTAGTGGGCTTGCTATATTAACGTAACCTTATCTCGACCGCTCTCGCCAAGACGTAACGCGAGCCGTCCAATCGCAAAGGGTTACCAGCTGTATCCCTTTACAATCCTCGTTCCGTAAATTCTAAAGCGTCTATTTCTGACTGATTCGAGCCGCACCTCTGTTATTGTCGCTTTAATTGGGGGGGAGGGGGGAAGCGCCTTGACGCGATGGCGGGTGAGGCTTGTGCAGAATGGACCCTTTTTGCACGAGAACCTCAAGTTGTCCTCGCCTATAGAGCTCAAGCGCTTTAATCTTGGGTATTTCGGAAATCTGGGAGTTTGACTTCGAACTATAAGTAAGGCTGTGGCTCTGGACCCTGACAACCTCGTGTAAATCTCCACCATATCGGAAAATCGTACCCTCCGCAAACGGAAAAATCTTGAATGAGACCGTGTTCTTGTATATTCTGCGCCTGTCCCTCTTTTCACCCACAAGTTTGGAAGACAGAGTCTCCTTCGCGGCGAATTCATTATTTAGCCTGTCAAGAACTGCCACCATGCTTTTTCTGGTCGAAAACAGCAAGTCTAAGCCCTCCCTTTTTGGAACGAATTCGTAAACGAAGTTTTGATCCCGTTCGGCTTTTAGTGCATTTTCGGCTATTGAGCTCACAAACATTACCTCACGCGGTTGCATTACCCTTCCTTCTATTCGAACTTTCAGCTCAAAAAGATATGACTTGTTTTTCCTGATGATGCAGTTAGGGCAAACCTGACTGACTTCAGTCCCTATGCCCTGATGTGACCCAAAGGATGGTTGTAGCAGGGCCTCTGGCGGTCGTATCCATCTTCTCCGTACAAACTTGGACCCACACAATGGACACAACTTGTAGTTTTCGACTTCCGGTTCGGCGAAAGGCTTGGAGGTGGCAAAACAAGCCATACATAGGTTTCTGGTGTGATGGTTTGGTTGAATCCACTTTCCACACTGCGGGCAACGTATCAGACTCTATACACCTCCGCGTAGCTTACTCCGCCGATTGACGTGACGGCGTCTTTATCCACCAGTCCACGTGCAACGGCTGCCTTAACCACGCGCGAGCCAAGGAGCGTTACCAAATCGCCTCGCCGTGCAGCCACCATGGCCGACTCAAGCTGCACGGGTTCTCCCTGATAGTACGCTGGGTCTACAAAGTAACCGTCCGATAGCCTTTTCCCCACAAGCTCTTCTTCGCAGATAACAACCAGCAGTCTGCCTTGAATAGTCCGCTCGTTCACAAGCAGACCTTTCATTGGGCAGTCCTTACCGGTGACTCTGCCCCGCATGCTTCGCAAACCATGTATACAACCCTCGCCTTCTTTACGAGCTTAGTATCTGGCCTGCCACACGTAGGGCATTTCACATAAAACGCCACGTACCGTTCCAAGAGAGGCTCGATTTGGGTGTCGCTGAAGTGCCCCTGCAAATTCAGTCTCCCGTCTTTATCCACATAGCCAGCCGTGGCCAAATGCCTCACTATAAACTTCATTACGTGATTAGGGTCTCGGCGAAACAACTCGCACGTCTCCCTGTAATTGGTATAAATAGACTTATCTCCCTCATATCTGAGAGCCGGTTTGGGTATTGAGAACCATTCCCCTGTCGCCCCTGTCTGGGGAATTTCCTTGTATAGTTTATCAAGAAGCCTGTAGTACTCCCCATCTTCAGGTTGCGAAATCACATCGCTACTCTCGTTTTAGCGTTTATTAAGGATGAGCTTGGGCGGAGGGATAAGGTAATGACATTTTGGGGAAATAAAATCACCTGAAATTTTCTCCGTTTGACAAGACGCTTGCCAGATTCATCTCCCATGCCGTTTATACTTGAATCCAAAGTTTGATGCGGGGAGTGGGATTTGAACCCACGCAGCTCTACGCATTGGCGCCTCAGGCCAACCCCTTTGGCCATGCTCGGGCATCCCCGCAGTGCAGAAGGTCAAAGTGATAGTCTTCGACCTGCGAACACTTTTCCATCTAACTAATTGGTTTTCCGGTCAACTCCAGAGCTAGCAACGGAACGACCGAGCTAACCATAAATACCAAGAGTTAGAAGTAATGTTGCGGCAATTTTCTTGGCAAGACTCCACGAACACAATGGGCTGGTATTGGTTGGACATAGACGTAGAGTCCTCACACCAATTGAAATTCGGATGCTTGTTTCTGAAATGTTCGATAACTACCCCGGCACGTATATTCTGTTTCAAGAGGCGAATCTTTTCTTTACAAAAAAGGGCTTTCAGGAAGATGAGGCGAACCTGATTCTAGTGTTTGCAGAAGAACACGGCCTCTTGAAGAGTGGATGCGCCGACCTAGCTGCATATGCAGAACGACTGAAACGGATCGGAAAATATGCGGAGCAGATAAAGTGGTTAGCGAAGCTTGGTTATGAGGAGGAGCATGGCTTCGTTGAAGTGTATGCCCAAATTCCAGAGATGGAGAGCTGGAAGGGTGCACTCGCAAATCGATCGTTGGAATAGTCTCAAAACGAAAACGCCCTCAGAATATTCACAGAGTGCGTTCTGAAGCTCGCAAGGGACCTGAGCCGTCCAACCTCATCCCTGTTAGCTAGGAGGGTTTGAGCCCTAATTAATTGATTTAGGAAAGCAAATATTTTTTTTCTAATCTAATCGGATCCTGGGAAACCTTCCGAAGGGCTTCAGCGCTACACTCGCGAAGGGTGTGTAGAAATTGCGGAGGCAGAGAGCTCAATATATAAAGGCACGATTGCAATCAAACGTCTCTGGTAGGACCCCCGAGTGGAGCGGAATCGAGAGAGTGTACTCATTCAACCTCATACCTATTAACGGCCCACCAATCATTGTATCTGCGTAGATTATGTAATTTTTGAGGTATAAAGCTTCGCTTTGCCCTCACTTCACTTCGATGAGTTCGAGCCAAATCCCGTTTGGGTCCTTTATAAAAGCAATCCTACTAGTTCCTAATGTATAGGGTTCTCTTGCAATTTCAACCCCCTCTGAACGAAGCTTTCGAATTCTCTCGTCCATGTCTTTGACGGCAAATGCAATATGATCGAGTTGGTCGCCCTCTGTATAATTGTCTTTACCCTTCCACCAAGTGAGTTCAATCTTGTGCTGCGTGTCTTTCATTCCGAGAAAAGCAATCTCCGCATTATTTTGTGTAATTTCCCGCCTGTTCTCTAGCTCCATTCCCAACAATTGGGTGTAGAATGCAATACTCTCATCCATATCCCTGACTGTTATAGAAGTGTGCAGCAACCTCATGTTCCGTCACCATAATACAACCCACATATAAGACAGCAACGAAAACAGCACTCACTAACCAAAGCGTCGTTTCCTTCGCCACCATTCATAAAGAGAGCTATATCGACCCAGGAGAAACAAATTTGACATAAACCAGGCAAACAGTGCTGTAATGCAATTCACCAAAGTAAGTCTCGAATAGTCTCATAAGCGCCTTGGGTTACTTGCTCAGAAACAAAGGAATTGGACAGCAATGTTTTACCCCCATGGAAAGACTCAAGCCAATCAACTGAGCGGCTCCGACGCTATCTCTTAGTTGGAAACAAGTTTCCAAGGCGAGTCATTTCAACCCGCATCTTCGCGAGATACTGATGAATAATCGGTCTAAACCCACGATTGTGGTCAAATGTTCTCTTACTCGACGCCTAGGCTGTAACGTTTCTCTACGAAAGTCAGCGTGGCCTCGATCATTCGAGTGGTTTCGAAGTTTAACTCAAAAACGGCAACATGGACTGGGCGGGATTTGAACCCGCGACCTTCCGCGTGCAAGGCGGACGCTCTGCCAGCTGAGCTACCAGCCCGGTACAGTGGACGCTGCGTTCCATTGCATTATCCTTTTTGGTGGTGCGCCGCCTTTGCAATGGGTCATCATGGCAGATGCTCAGACCGCCCGTCTCCGCCGCGCACTTGCACCAAGGAGCACCCTGTACCTGCAACACCAGCAATTTTGGATTGGGTTCTATTGCCTTACGAGCCAACTAGATATAGGGGTGCCCATCTGATACCATCTCAATGTCAGAGGTGATTTTTGCTGACCCGTACTTTAGCGTAGCAGGCGCTACGAGGGCGGTGGACGTTTCCAAGTTTGTACCAGTAGAGCTCGCTCAGCGGAAAAACTACCTTAACAATCTCGAACTCGGCCCAGAGCTCTTTGACGCTCTTTGTGCGGCCGGCACTCACACCCGAGAATCCATCTATTCTCTCCTCAGTAGCAAACTCCGGAAGTTTGCATCTTTGGCAGAATCGCAGGTATCAAACGAAGAAGAATTTCGCACGAATCTGAATAACTATCTCAGAAACTACTCTGCAAAAGTGTTCTCAAATACGCTTGCACGTGGACATATTGACGTAGCGGATATGGGCACCTTCCTAGTCACTGGGGTCAATGTTCCCAGGCTTGTCACTCTATTTCTCTGTTCACCGCATTACCTCACGCACGAACAACAGTCATTGCGATATAGTGAGCCCAGTAATTTTCATTTACCCAAGCCCCTTAGGGGCACAAGAATCGAACCGATTATACGCCGTACCATAGGGAGTGCCTACGAATTATACAAAAAAATGGTGGAAGGGGGGATTCCCAAGGAGGACGCTAGGTCAGCACTCCCCCTAGCAGTTAATAGCAACATTACTACTTCTGGTGGAGGTAGAGAGTTCACCTACCTATCCATCGTCAGAAACAGTAAATTTCTGCAGCTTCCAGAGGTAGTCCATGACTCTGTAACGCAGATTATGGCATCGGTAACTCAGGTGGCTCCTGAGGTTTTTAGGGAGCGAGGTCCGAATTTCGATATCAGGAGGTACTATCCTGCTCCACAGATCTTCGTAAAGCATAACAGGTTCGTCGAAGAAGCTGTATCGCTGCACAAATCAGAAAAAGTGAGCCTGTTGGGATTTCAGGACGGAGGCCTGAAACTCACCAAGGATCAGATAGCCGAAGGCGTGAAAAGTGCAGATCCTTCGTTCTTTACCAATCTCCTGCACGTAAGGATAACATTTCTCGTCAAATTTTCGCTTGAGGCGGCTCATCAAGCGGTAAGGCATAGAACCTGGAACCATGATTTCGAATCGATATACCGGGCCGCAGAAAGGTTCGACTATATGGTCCCTCCTAAAATCGCCTCATCGGATTACGTTCAAGAGTATCATGATATAATCGCCCAGCTGTATGATATTTACCGATTGGTGAAATCGGAGCATGGCGAGCAAGAAGCTGTGATTTTCTTGAGTAATGCGCATAATCTGTATGACGTCATCGAAATTGATGGTTGGAATCTTGTAGGAAACCTGCCGCTACGCACGTGCGAGAAGGCACAATGGGAGATTAGGGGAATCGCCAAACTCATGGTGAGCAAACTGGCGTGGGGAGAAAAGGAGATTGGTTTCACTGGATCAAAGACTCTGAGCTTCTATGGCCTGCCGCCTTGCCACACTTTCAACACTTGCTTTGAGGACAACACGGTTGACCCGTGCCCTATATATGTTCATAAATGGGGAAGCGCTGGCATAACGGGATTACCGAAAGAACAAGTCGTGAACCAAAATACTACCTGACGTAGTAATGGATAGTTCGCGATTTCCCCATCCCCCACCGACCAAATTGTAGAGCGCCGGTCGAGTTACGTCCAGATAGGACGCTCCACTCGGCGCCTTAAGAATGTCTGCTCCGATTGCGTGGCTCCTGACAAATCCCCCATTCAGTAGGACGTCCACCCTTGCCTGCGAAAATAGAGGAGAAATAGCCGCGAAACAAGTGCGTGATTTGAATCTAACGATGAATGCGCTACCAGCGCGCAGAAGCAGGCCATCGCTTGTCAAGTCGAATTCGCCTTCGATTGATAGCTTCCTCAACGAGTCCTCGCTTGCCCCAAAGTGGATGTCTGGCGAAACCGCGAATCCCCCCCTCGCGTGCGACTCAACGATGTCCCGAAAGTAACTCACAAAGCCATCGAAGCTTGGCAACGTTTCTGTCTTCTTCAATCTTATCGAGTCTCGTAACAGAACCTCCAGATTATACTCGCTGAACCGACCGGGGTAAGATGCAATCACTTCTTCTGAACAGATAATCTGCGTAGTAGGGAGACGAGCCAAGTCTTGGCGCGCCGCTAATCTCCCGTGTATATCCATCAGCACGGGATAGACAATGTTATGTCTAGAAATATACTCCGAATTGACGCCCAGATCTTTCTCGCACTCATAGAGAGGCGTTACAACCCCAACCACATTGACTCCGAGGCCCTGATACCTTGAGCTAAGATCATTCAAGAAGCTTTGAATCTGAAGTGAATCGCAGCAAAGTGGCCTCCAGAATGTTAAAATAATCAGGTCGCTGGACTCGATTGCTAGCCTGCTCGGTGTAATCCACTCCAATCCCTCAAACAAGCCGTTCCACCGTTTTCAATAACTGCACTTATAGCCCCGGCCGGATTCGAACCGGCGTCGGAGGATCCAAAGTCCCCTATCCTTGGCCACTAGACGACGGGGCTTTAACCAAGCTCTTCTGAAGTCGGACAATTATAGCTGTTATGTGCCAAGATTAAGAAAGATCAGCCAAAATGGATCGAAAGTTCTGAATGGCCCGATTATAGATCCGCTGGTACTTCGAATTTATCTCTGCATAAACACTCTGCCTTATTTTCTTTTGTAGTAACTGCGTATGCAGGTCAGCGATATCACTCAACGTAGTTCTCGCATCTTTAAAGCTAGACACCAGCCTATCCGCCGATTCTCGCTCAATCAAGTTTCTGTTCGAGAGCTCTCCCAACTCTCTTACCAGCTTCCTCTCCAAGTCGAGAGTCGTTGCAAGAGCGCTAGTGACAGCTCCTATCCGAACTGAACCTTGAGTATACTTTCGAACGGTCTCTGCCGTGGCTTCTATTGTGGACAGAGCGGACTCTAGTAAGCTAAGCACGGCGGACCCGGGGGCTACTTTGACCTCTCGCTTCTCGCCCAACGTGGTGTATCCGAATGCCCCGACAAGAAAGACTGCCCCGATTATCAGCACAACGTCGCTTGCCCCGTTCATAAGGGCTACAGAGGACACCGGCGACACCACTGTATCAAGGACCGGGCTCGTGGGAAGTACACCATTAAAGTGCGCAGTATACCCCTGAGAGAACGGAATCCAAGCATTATTGTGAGGCATGACCCCTGCAAGATTCACGTTAAGTGTTTTGACATACATGCCATAAATTCCAATGTCTCCTAACGTAGTCGACAAGGCTGGTACGGAGTAACTTATGTGGAGTCCAAGAGCTACGCCGGAGCTAAGAGAATACAATGTCTGCACGTAAAGAACAGTATAATTCTGAAAAACCTTTGAGCTCAGAGAGGAGGACACATTATTCTGGAAAAAGTTGCTTATAGTTATGCTGTCCGCAATGACGTTACTTGGCAGAAGCATTGAAAAGTTTGTGGAACTTGATGAGGCGCCCACCATAATAACTGCATCAGAGATTCTATAATCCGAACCGACATGAACTATTTCTCGAGAAAGCGATGATATAAAAGCTTGAGATTTTATACCGGAATTTGCCGAAGCCGTTCTATAGGTACCTGGGGGTGTCGTTCCATTGAAGTGAACTGTCACCCCTTCAGTAAGGTTCAATGTAGCTGTCCCGTTCGGCATTGACACTTGGCCGAGCCACCCGGGCATACCCACAGAAAAGGTGCCGGAGTCGTTCACACTGGCCACAGAATAGCCAGGTTGAATCGGGAATACGGCCTTTCCAGAAGACACGAAACCAGTGTATACATATGTCAGATTAAATACCGAGCCCGCACTAAACGTGGATTTGAATACCACTAGCTCCTCAAGAGGCGAGCTGGCATACTGATACGAGTAACTAACGTCTGGCCCCGAGATATTCAGTAAAACAGTTCCAGTCGGGAAAAAGGCAGTAATGCTGTTGACAGAGCCGTTCATGACATGAATGGTATCAGTTGCGATAGCGTAGTTAGGGAACAGGGTGGTATAGCGGCTGATAGAGAGCAGAGGAGTTGTTTCAGGTTTTGCCGCAGCAGCCACTGGATACACAAGTCCAACTGAGAAAGCCACCAAGAGAACTACCAAGAGCAAAGTGTATGTCTTATTCATGGGGCAGGCTGGCCTTCTGCTTCTTTGGCTGACATATAAGTCATTGTCGGAACAGGTCCACATTTGGAAAGACACAACTTATACCACCTACATCCGCTGAAATATGGGCGGTCGTTCCTGAAGGCTCATTTTATCGAATTTCGACTGATTTTCTCTGATAAACAAAGCGTCCTCGCTTCCCCTCAATTCATCCGTAAGCATGTGTGGAATCGAATTGATGATGGGATACCACCGGTGACAAGATTCGCATAAAATGGCGCCGGTCTTAACTTCGTCCCCTTCGGTCTCAAGTATCGCCAAGGCAAGTTTTATTCCGCCACACACCGGACATTGTAACGCCTCCATCAAATCTCGTCTCAAGTAAACCACCCTCTTTATTTTATTCGCGGCATTTTGGACCCCGTCGCGTTGGCCAGTCCTGTGGGCCCCGGACGATCGGTAATCTTCTTTCTGGCTTTCGCGAAAGCGTATGCGTAGACCGATATAAGTGAAAAGGAGAGAGGGTCAATCCCGAAATGCACCGCTCTTAACACATGGTTGGAGACGGAATTGAACCTTGCTCTGGCTATTAATTCTGAGTCTATGTCAAAACCCCATACCTCCACCGGTTCACCTACTCGCCTCGTAAACAAAGAATCGATGCTATCTACTGTTACCTCGTGATTTACGATATTTGTTACTCTAGCAGCCGTAAGTAGCGCACTTTGCGCTCCGATGAGGGTTGCAGCCACTGGCTGGGAAAAACTGAGGGCCCTCGCAATATAGTCCTTCAATTGCCGCTCCTCAATAGCCAAATTATCCAGAACTCGCGCAAATCTTTGATTTTTTGATTTAGCATAAATGACGTCAGTGAAACCGTATGAAAATATTTTGAGAGCGCGTACTGGAAGTAGAATGTCTGACTTCAAACCAATTCCAATGACATCCTCATTATCATCGCCGCAAGGAGAGAGCGCCAAGGTTCGGTGTTCCATAATACGAAGAGCAGAGGCTAACTGCACTGCAGTTTGGGAGTTCGGGTCGTCGCAGAAGTAAATGTAAAACGAGTGTGTAGACGAATACGGCACACTGTAATACTGGGCTGTGTGGGAGTCTAGAAGCGAAGTAGAGTAGCCAGCCGCCAACAGCGCCCATTGCGCTGCTTCTGCATAAGCACGAGACTGCAAATCATACACCAAAACAACATGATGACTTTCGTCTAAGCACTTGAGGGCCTCGACCAGTTTGGTTGACGGTGCTGTCTGGCAGAAGCATGTCGCGGCCTCATCAAGCGCGGCCTCCAGCGCGTCCTCCAACATTATTTGTGGGGTTTTCGTTTCTAACACTTATAGGCTTGACTTACTCCATGTATTTGATGCGAACCCTCTGGTTCGATGCTCTTACGCCGAAACAGCTACGCATAGCAAAATATGTCAGAGAGTTGGCAACCAAGCGTGGCTATTCGTTTCTTCTTACGAGCCGAAAATATGATGAATTATCCGGTATGGCGGAGCTTTTGGGATTAAAACCGGAATTCATAGGCGAGCATGGTGGCTCGGATAGCGCAGCCAAGCTGAAAGCAAGTGTAAATCGGCTATCTAGCCTGTTGCGCAGGCTTGCAGATGAGGAATTGGGTTGTATTGTGTGTCACGGTTCACCGGAAGCTACTAGAATTGGATTTGGCAAGGGGGCTTTTACGATAAATATCAACGACTCACCTCACGCCGAAGCAGTAGCTAGGCTTACCATTCCCCTCACTACCAAGCTTATTTCAAGTAGCTACATTCCAGCAAGAGCGTGGAAAGCGTATGGCCTGAGGACGGACGGACTCATACAATATCGCGGGTTTGAGGTCGTTTCTTGGCTAAAGCGTGAAAGGGAGAGCCAAGTTAGTTTACCAGAAAAACTCAGGAGGCCAATAGTTGCGTTTAGGCCGGAAGAGATTAAGGCGGCTTACCTCCATGTGGGGACGAAGGATTCCTACTTATCAAGTGCTCTGCGGGAGGCGCAGGAGGAGCTTGGTTTCAGTCTAGTCGTTCTTCCAAGATACAAAAGCCAGCGAAGAGCCTTGCGCGAGTCCCTCCCCGATAGTTATGTTTTGGATAGGCAGATTGACGGACTGGCGCTGATCGATAACTGTGATGTCTTCATAGGCGCTGGAGGGACAATGACTTGGGAGGCTGCACTCTCCGGGAAGCCAACTCTGTCAGCATTCCCGATGCGAACCTATGTGGGCGCGGCCCTTGGAAAAGTCGGATTAATCACACACACCACCTCGAAGGAGCTGAAACGTAGACTCAAACATGTCCTCACGGAATCCACTCCTTCAAAGAACAAAAGGCAGCAACGTGCCGCAAGCTTCCTTGGCTCTCTGGAGGATCCACTCGAAGTATTAGGAAGAACTATTCCTTGATTTCAACGCCGACTTCCGAATACGTACTGTCACTCGGAGCCATCCGTAAAGAAGGATTGCAAGCAAACTCAGAAACGTTAGTCCCTTTAATGCGTCCAGTAAGACGGCTTGCCCACGAACGGGTGGGCTATCGAGCTTGACTAGAAATGAGCCTGAAAAATAGAATAAAGCCAGAAGCAACAACCAGAAGATAACCATTGTAGCTACTAACGCAACAACGGGTTCCCTCAATCAGACTCAACCGCCCCATGGAGTAAGAAAGAATGTCGCAAGCGCTAGGCCAACCCCAATCACAGTCAACAAATGATATCTAGCTATGAGCTGCTTCTCGCTCAAGGGAGAGCGCGAAGTCAATACGCCTGCCAAACTAATCGGCGCTCCGGCGTGCGGGTTTGCCGAGATCATGCCGTCCTTGACCAAGACTGGCCTTTCAGGAAGCTGGTGGCTCTCGAATATTTTGCCCACACTCCCAAAAGATAAAAACCCATTGAGTATCATAGGCATTATAGCAACAGCCACTACTGCTTCTAGATTTCCAGTAATTGCTACCATGCCGGCGGCGGCACCCAGAGGTAGGCTTCCCACGTCGCCGATAAAGAACTTAGAAGGGTATCTGTTCATAAGGTACAGCCCTATTGATACGCCCGAACAGAGTAGAGAGAACGCTGATACCATAGCAGAATACTTAGCTACTTGATCAACAAGTATCAGAACACCAAGAACTCCGAACACGAGAGCAGAAGCAAAAGTGAGGGTACCGTTATAAACGTCATACATATTATACGCATTAGATGTTACGGCCAGTCCGACGGGGATTAGAAATGGATAAACAAAGAGAATGTGTATTTGGCCCACAAGAGGTAGGTATGGATTTGCGCTGAAGAATCTTACATGGAGTAGGATTCCAAGAATATCCATCCAAACTCCTCCCAGCAAGGCTCCTCCCAATTTTATGCGGCGGGAGAGCTCCCAAAGGTCGTCCACCAACCCCAAAAGCACGTAGTATGTAAACGTCCCTAGCAAGACCAAGACGAACGCCCTTGCCGTAAGTGGTACGTAAAAATACATTCCGGTCAAGACGGCATCTATTATAATTCCGGAAACAATTCCCCCCATTTCGGCCACCTTAGGCTTGCCTGGTTTGTGCACATCCAGTCCAAAGAAGCCATGAAGAATGAATTTACTACGGAAGAGAAGCAAGCATACGTAAGTTGCCGCTCCTCCAAAGAGAAATGCAATTATCGAAGCGAAAAGCATGAGCCTCTTAAGTGTCGAACTCTGCTATAATTAAGCTACTCGTGCGAATTTACAGAAGAACCGTGTTTCGAAAGCGTTTGAAAGGTACAAGCGACTGAAACGGCATGCCCAGAACGCCTTCTTCGATCCTAGGAAGATTCTACAATGAAAAATCGCGAAGCTTATCCATGCGAAAAATTCCTGTTGAAGCTTCTAGACACCTTTCTCAACAGCCAGTAGACTGTTGCTTGGTTCCTGCAACGGTGTGCGGGGTGTGGGATTCGAACCCACGCAGCTCTACGCGACGGAGCCTGAATCCGTCTCCTTTGGCCATGCTCGGACAACCCCGCACGATAACCCAATACTATGCCTTCTTTTGGGCTTTAAGTAATAAGTTGAGCAAAACCAAATCACTGGCCCGAGCCACGTCGTAATTCATAGTATGACCGACTCAATCCTTGACAGTCTCAAGTGTGCTCACAACCTGCCATAACTGAACTCGAGTATGAGGCGGCATATTAGGATCCTGCGATATTTGATCTATAACACTTATTGCGTTAGCGGCCCTGACTCCCGGTGTAAGATTCTTCGCTTGGAGCACCTTGAATGCCTCTTGGGTGGTTTTTCTTATATTTCTAGGAATAGTGGTGTCGTCCGATATCTGTTGAAGCAACACCACTGCCTGCTTGATTTTTTCATCATTACCAATTTTCAGGGCCATGATAACATCCCTTCAAGACAGCCAACGCGGATAGGAATATATGCTTTTACATGAAAGGAAGAATGTGTCCAAAGTAAGCAAAGAAATAGCCAAAGTTCTCACACAAGGGGGTAAACTGCTTGCTGATACCTGTCCAAACTGCTCAACCCCCCTAGTCCAGACGCGAAGTGGCATGACAGTCTGCGTAAATTGTGGTTGGTCAACAAATCCAAATAAGGATATAGTAAACGGCCCTGTTCAACATGGGTCTCAGAGTTTTCCTGGATTGCGGTCCATTGTAGAAGAGGTAGTGAATTCGTATTCAAGAAGGCTCTCAAATCCTAACGACGTAGACCCGCAAGACCTGAAGGTAATCTTTCTTGCCCTCTCGATTCTTCAAAAACTTGATCAAACAGACGTCGAGGAGAGTTCTATTCAAGGAAGCCGTCACGAATAACTCTGTTCTTTATCTAGATTGTTTCTCTCATAGGGTGAGTTAATCAGTTCCACCAGCCTCGCGGCGGTCTTCTCACCTATCCCGTCCACGGCTTCTAGTTCCTTGGCCGAAGCGTTAAAAACGCCCTCAATTGAGCCAAAGTGCGTCAATAGATTCTTTGCTCTTGAACTGTCTATACCGGGAAGAGAAGCTACTACATACTCCCTCAAATCATTATCCAAAACTGGCTTCCTCTCATCCCGAACAACTGGCCTAGACCTACCGAACTCGTGTTGTTCCCGTATTGCCATCCTACTAATGAAGAGAGCGGTTTCCGATGGCGACCGCGACCAAAGTATCGGAATGCCATAATCCACTGCCAAACTGATTAACGCGCCCCTTACGGACTCGGGACTGAGCGAGACCGAAAACAAGCTCTCACCTTCAATAATAAAAACTGGACGTCTGAACGTACGCCGAATATTAACAGCCTGCTGGAACAGTCTTCCGTCCTGTATCGAGGCTGCAAAGTCCTTTACCTGCTTCCTCTCAACACAAACTTGATCAGATACAATATAATCCCCGACTGGTAGCTCTTCAAATCTGATTTTGAGCCCGAAATTGCTGAGAGATGCTGCCACACTTGACGCTCCTTCCCGACTGTCCACTACTACTTCGGGTCTGACCTCGGGATTTGCGGTAGCTGACGAGTCGTGATTGCTTAACTGCAAATCTGGACCTTGAACTTCCAAGCCGCTCGCATGCGCCTCGCGCTGCACCTCTGACTTATCCGCCAACGGACTTGATTGTGCAAGCCTAGATATGGTGGCTTTCAAATTCTGCTGTTTTCTGCGGGCTATCCAGTAAAAGACCTCATCTCTTGTCCCCTTTGTTATCAGTGTGATCACTTTTCCCGCGCTCCTCCTGCCAGTTCTCCCCATGCGTTGCACCAACCGGGTTACGCTCGGTACGTTCTCATACATGACCACCAGATTGCACTCGTCTATATCCAGACCTTCCTCAGCAACCTGAGTTGCTACTAAAACATTGAACTCTCCAGCCTTGAATCTTTCGAGCACATTCGCCTGTTCCTTTTGAGACATCCCCTGATCCGATCCTCTCTCCGCTTGTCCAACAAACCTGATGGGTCTTACCCCGTCTATATGCGAGAGGGCACGAACAACAAGACTAGCCGTGTCTCTATAGTTTGTGAATATTATAGCTTTGTCGCTCCTATTCTTGAAGTAGCCGCTCAGTATCTGTACAAGGACGCCTAGTTTGGGGTGCTCGACTCCCTCATTAATCAGATTATCCAAATGAGACTTTGCCACTACCCAGAACGGGTCCATAGCGACGAGGCGAAGTGACCGACTTGGTCTTTTTCTGTAGGCCTCATCAATTCTCTTTGTATACATGCGGGCAGAAGTTACTCCCTGCGTCTCGAGCAAATTCATGGCGTGCAAGAGCCTGATGCTTGCCGCTGTGTGAACGACCGCTTCAGACATCTCCGGAGTCCATCCACTTTGCGATGCTGCCTTCGTTAGGCGTTGCTGAAGTTCGATAAGCGTCTTCAGGTTTACTCTATCAGCGCCTGACGCCGCCATCAATTTCTTCTCAACAAGTGGCTGCAACAGCTTACTGAACAGTAGCTCCATGTAACGCATCGTAGCCGCGAACTCCTTGGGAGGATTAACAAAGATTGGCTGATAATCGGTGGTCTGAACGTATTTTCTCACGTCTTCATCCGATGAGTTCTTTGAAGATATGTTCTTGATGCTGAGGTTCGTGCTGATTTCCTGAAGAGCGACAGGAGATGAACCAGGACTCGCAGTAAGTCCAATCGTCAAACCGCCCGGGTTTTGCGCCTGATACCGTCGAGCTATAAATACATAAGGGTAGTTACCCACTGACCTGTGGGCCTCATCAAATATCATTACGGATATACTAGCGAGTGAGTAGCGTTCAGCAATGAGGTCATTACGCACTACTTGAGGCGTACAAACAAGCACTCTAGCTCTCGCCCACTTAGCCACTCTCTCGCGTGGTGACTCGCTCCCTGTGAGTTCTGCGAAGTCTTCCTTATCAAAAAGTATGACTCGTCTGAATTGTTCGACGAGTTGGGATACAAGAGGCCGGGTGGGAGCGAGTACAAGCGCTTTTTTGTCCAATTTTTGTTCCAACCTCGCAGCCACCACGAGAGCCGCAATAGTGGTCTTGCCTAGTCCTGTGGGCAATACTACCAAGGTATTAGCCTCAAGTGCGCTCTTGCAGAGCTCAAGCTGGTAGTCTCTTATTTCGAACGCGTCTAAGTTAAGAATTGAGGGTAGCTTAAACGACCGCGCCTGATTCAACTAGTTTCCCCCAAACCTGCCTGAATACAGTTTCCGAAATTGCTCTAGGAGTGTCATCGCCTTGCAATACCTGAAAATTATAAATCTTCGCAAGATGCAAAAAGGCCGACCGCACTTTATCCAGATAGCCACGTGATTCGAACGCATCGTGCTTGGATAATCGTCCTAGACTCAGCCTAGGGTCGATGTCTAGAAGGAAGGTCAAGTCCGGTCGAGGCGCAAAGGAATTTATCCGTTCAACAAACTCCAAGGGTGCTCCAGCGGCCACCTGATATGCAATCGATGAGAAGTAGTATCTGTCAAACACCTGCACTGCGCGGCTCATATCTCCTAATTTTTCCAAATGATCCGAACGATCCGCCGCATATAAGAGAGCGATAGTAACCGGATTGGTTATACTTGCTGCCTCTAGCACGTAGTGCCGTATTAGCTCTCCAACCGCACCCTCGGTGGGCTCTCTCGAATAGACGGAGTGTACTCCTCTCTCAAGCAGGCGACTCACGAGTAGCTTTGCCTGCGTGGACTTACCAGAACCGTCAATCCCTTCAAATACTATGAGCAAGAAATAAGCACCCATTACACTTTTCTACGTGCTTGCAGCTCTAGGTCGTGCGAGAAACCCCAATGAAATTCTTCAGTGAAATAATGGACCCAGTCCACGGTTACATCCAGTTTACGGACGTAGAAAAGAGTATAATCGACACCGAACCTGTCCAAAGGCTTCATAGACTCAAACAACTTGGCACGGCATATTATACTTACCCGTCTGCAGTTCACTCCAGATTTTCGCACGTAACAGGAGCTATGTCACTGGCCGGCCTTGCAGCCGACAGACTCTGCGCCGCCGGTTATTTGGAAGAAGATGACATACAGATCCTTAGGCTTTCAGCATTACTGCATGATTTGGGTCATGGGCCGTTCTCTCACTCATCCGAACGCGTATTGCGGCAAACTACCGGATTAACACATGAGGATATGGGTACCCGCCTTATATCCAGCACTGAGGTGGGAGATAGAATCTCCGCCGCAGGTTTTGACAAGGGAACAATCTCTAAACTTGCGGTTGGCAAATCTGAATACAAGGGCAAATTATTCCCGGCGAAAATAATCGCTGGGCAGGTTGATGTTGACAAGATGGATTTCCTCAATCGTGATTCACACTTCAGTGGAGTTCCTTACGGTAGAGTAGACCATTTCAGGCTAATTGATGGGTTCTCCCCTGTAGACGACAATCTGACAATAAACGCAAACGCACTCTATGCGCTCGAGCAATTCATAATCGCACGCTACGAGATGTTCAAAGCTGTATATTATCATCGCACTGTACGCGCATCAGAAATTATGTTAGATGCGATATTGCGCGCCTATGCTACAGACCTTGGATTCACGAAGGATATGAGCAATGAGACGTATCTTGAACTGGATGATGGATCTGTCTGGGGGAGGCTCAGAGTTTTGAGCGGGGACTCCAAAAGTGAAAAGGAGAAGCGAGATGCTAGCGAACTTTACAAAATGATGAACCGAAGAGAATTATTGAAGCCTTGCTATGAGGCGGTTCACCATGAATCAAATCCTCAAGGAAGAATTCTCGAAGACGCCAGAGTTCTTCAGGCTCTATCCGAATCAGTATCGACAAGAGCCAACGTGGATGCTTCCCAGGTCTTCATCGATACTCCTACACTTCCGACCATGCCACTGGGCCCGTTCGACAAGGGGAGCGCGGACATAATGATCTACACAGAAAAAACAGGCGAAGTTGAAAGACTCTCGCGGCTTTCACCTCTCGCGAACGCCCTCAGCCAGTATGTGGCTTTGGTGAGGGTATACTCGCTACCGTCAGCAAGACGCGCTGTCTCCGAGGCCGCGTCAGTGGTATTTAAACGGGAACTAATTGCCGAGAAAGTATCCTATTAAATTCAATTCTATCTATCTACCGGCTACTTGCACAGCGAAGACAACGAACTCATGAGCCTTGCGCGCAAGGCTTTTCCTTACACTATGACGGAAGACCAGACCAGAATACTAAACGTAATATTTGCAACGCACCGGAGACGAATATGCTCTCTCATCGAAGCCGCAAATGGAGCTGGTAAGACAACATGTATAGCAGTTGCAGCAGCAACGTTAGCTACAATAGGCGAACGACCTACCATCGCCTGTTCAACTCATTCTCAGACTTCTCGCGTTATCGAAGAGCTTCGACGTCTTCAACAAAAATACAAGGCTGTCGTTCTTGGCAGCAGAGACGCCCTCTGCTCTTCAGATGGACTCAAGTCTGCAAAAGCGATTTGTGCCTTACCCAAGCTCAGATTCCGGTGCCCCTACTTTCCACCTGCAGCAGATTTTCATCCTTGGACCATGAACATTTCAGAAATGGTGTCGGTCGCTGCTGAGAAAGAAATCTGCGCGTATGAGACCTGCTGGAACAGCGCCTCTCAGTCCGATATTGTAATTGTACCACAGGCTTACCTGCTTAGCGAGTATTCATGGAAAAAGGCGTCAAGAATCATCGACTCCTCAATGTTGATGATAGATGAGTGCCATAATGTTCTTACCCGCTCATTCGAGGTCTTTGACGTTGGAATTGAATTCATCTCAGAGGCGGGAAAAGAAGTTTCCAAGCTACTGAGAAGCAGGAAAAAGTGGACTAAGAAGAAACTGATTTCCACAGTAGGTTCAGTTGCCGCCATTTACGACGCTGTAACCGCAGAAGCTGAAGTAGCCGCGGACTGTTCGAAGCACGCGCTCGGATATCGTCTCTCCCGGGAATATATTGCGCTCAAAGCCCTTTTTGAGGGGAATTACACTACGCTCATAGTTGGAAACAATTCGGCGAGGGGCCTGCGCGACGGCGCTTCAGATTCTTTCGGAGAACGTCTTAGCTACTTTGACTCAATTGTTATGATGTCGGCCACCCCAGGGGCCGTTAAGCTCTACACTTCGCTTCTGCGAGAGAGACCCTTGTATGTCGAACGAATACCGAGTCCTTATCGTGACGGCCAGCTGAGAGTATACATTGTAACAGACTTTACTACGAAATTTACAGAAAGGAAGCCGTCAGACGGCGCAAGGTTGGCATCGTTAGTCGATATGGCGCTCCGTGGTAGGTCAGACGCCAGACTGGGCATCTTCTTTCCTTCGTACGCATATATGCACGAAACAGCAAATTGTTTCACCGAAATTGGCTATACCCTGATGCCATCTAACCGTGTAGAACTCACGTCAGTTGTCACGCTGTCGGATTCTGGGGGACACGTGGTCATGCTGGCAGTCCAGGGGGGAAGGGCAGGGGAAGGATATGAGTACCCAGGAGGGCTCGACATAGTGCTAGTTGTCGGTCTTGCGCTACCAGTACCCTACCCCACCGGATTGGAAGCGATGTTAGCTAGCTCTCTAGCGTTTGAGGTGTCATCGGTCTACGCATATCACATCTCCCAAGCAGTGCAGAAGGCAGTACAGGCAGTAGGCAGGGTGATCAGAGGGCCCCGCGACAAAGGGATAGGCGTTCTTATGGACCGGAGATTCCTTAATCGCACGGTGCTTGATTCTATGCCTGCGTGGTTCAGGGATTGTCTGAAAGGCTCTGGCTCGTTTGGTTCGCTAGCTCAACTAATAATGGAGCGCTGAGGCTTTGTCTGGCACGGTGTGCCCTGAAAGACTGGACCCGCTCCTTCAGCTCGGGATACGGCAAATCACGAAAGGTAACACGTATGTAGTCTGGGGGTCGTCTGGATCTGGTAAAACTCTGTTCTCAATACTAGCGGCTCTTAGCAGGACGGCGCTAGGCGAAAGAGTGCTCTTTGCTACACGACTCGCTGAAGGAGCTGGCCGCCTAAAAACGCTGAGCAAAGCTCACGGTCTCACGGAGGAAATGCTCGAAAGAATAATTACGCTCGATATAGACTCAAAAAACACAGAAGCCGCCTTGATCGAAATTACTAGACAGGGCCTTTCCTCAACCGTCATAGTAGACACTATCACCGCAAGCTACCTAACATATGTGTCAGAGAATCCGGAGCTATTGTTCCAGCGGAACAGGCTCCTCGCATCATTTCTGGCAGAGCTACACTATTACCGCAGGAATGAGAATTTAGTCTTAATCCTTACAGCAGACTCTGGACAAGAGCCGAGAGATCAGCCTATTGCCGGTCATGTGCTTAACTACTTCGCAGATATGACCATTCACCTACGCAAAAAAGATATGACGAATTCGGGGGAGGCGTATATGCGCGAGGCGGGAGACGCCGTTACTACAAGATACTCTTATACTCTGGACTATCTGGGATTCAACTCTGGTGGTAACCGCTGAATGTGGGTGTGGCTATTGTTACAACGGTTTACCTCCTCTTTCCTGCAATGACTGCTAATGCCGCCCCTGTATTTATCAAAAAAGGTCACCCGATTGATTGTGGCAAGCGTTTAAGGGATAAGCGACGACTATTTGGAGACGGTAAATCTTTCGAAGGTTTTGCTTTGGGTGTGGCAGTTGGAGTTGCCACAACTCTAATCGAGCTTGTAGGCGTGCCTGGATCGCAGCGATTCGTTACTGGATTGACTTTTTCGATAGGCGCGCTATTAGGAGACCTTTGTGGCGCCTTTGTAAAGAGAAGAGCTGGATTTGAAAGAGGACAACCGGCCCCGCTGTTGGATCAGTTGGACTTTGTCCTCGGGGCCTACCTGCTCGCGATTGTTGTCAATTATGGGATAGGAGAAGGCGCTTCCGTCTTTGGAAACGGAATCCCAGTCGGAGAGCAACTTACTATAGTGCTTACCTCTCTCTACATTATTCCAATAATACATTTGCTCACAAACGCAGGAGCCTATAAATTGAAACTCAAGACTAATCCCTGGTAACTACCATGAAAGCACCTCGTCCTCGTCGTAGTCAGTAAGAAAATTCCTCTCCTTCAGTAACTATTAAATAAGTAGCCGGCTTATCCTACCGATTTCTTATGTCTCTCCTCGTAAGCTCTGACTGGCCACAGCGTGACGAGTTGGTAGTGGCCGTCATTGATGAAATTGTGGATCATGGAGCTTACGTGAAGCTGGAAACCTACAAAGGAAAAAGAGGTTACCTGCCTATTTCAGAAGTGAGCCAAGGCTGGGTAACCGACATTAGCAGGTTCATTAATCCTGGCCAGCGAGTCGTGCTGAAGGCTATAAGGGTAAATCCGACTAAGGGTCACATCGACCTTTCCATGAAGAGGGTGACGCCTTCAGAACGGAACTCTGTGCTCAGGGCCTGGAAGCGCCGCAGAAGATTCGACAAAACTATCGAAAACGTTTTCGAGTCCCTCAAATTTACGAAAGAACAACGGGCCCAAGTTCTGGAGAGATTGCTGGCACAACCAGATCCCCTCGCTGTTATCGAGAAGGCCGCCTCAGAGGGCGCCATCGCGCTCACTGAAGCCGGAATTGAGCCGTCATTAATTCCCGTTTTAGTAGAGTACTCGAAAAGGAACATCAAACTCAAAGAGTATACATCTTTGCTCAAATTCTCTGTTTCAACGCCTGAAAAGGGTGGTGCGCTCAAAATCAAATCCCTCCTCGAGGGGATTGAAAAAGTGCTTAGTATGAGGAGCGTGAACTATGTGGTGTACGTTGTCGCAGCCCCTAATTATGCAATAGAAGTGTCATCACAGAGGCCGAAGCTTGTGAACGCCGTAATGAAAGATATTCCACTGAAGCTGAGAGAACTAGCCAGTGGCCTGAATCTCGCGCTTGAAATAGCGGAAGACAATAAATGAAAAGTCTTCTCAGAATTTGCCCCATTTGCCGTAGATACACACTCCTAGAATCGTGCGGAAAATGTAACTCCCCGACTTCGACTCCACACCCCGCCAAGTTTTCCCCCGATGACAAATACTTTGCATACAGATTATCTGCCGTCTATAAGTCGAAGAAAGCCATGATGGATCAAAGCTCGGCAGGCTCTGAATAACTCGGGATGGAGTGGTCGGATACCAGCCGGAGCGGGAGCCTGGCAAACTATTTATCTTCCTAGCGATTTGATGATTCCAGAATGAGCCTAGTCAGAAAAGTTTCAGAATTCTATGATAAAATAGGCAGGTACTTAGCAACTGTTTCTGAGTACATTGCAGTATTATTACTTATAGGCGTGCTTTCGGGCGGTTTATTTGTAGCCGTCTCACACCCTCCGGTTGAAGGAACCACCTCGGGGGGAGCGGTAGCAATAATCTATCCAGGACCGAGCTACCAGTTCGGTGCCGAAGCATTTATCGTCGGGGCAATTCTGCTTATTGCTACCGTGGGCATTGTGGCCCTGTTCCGTGCTCCAAACGTCTATGGCCAAAAGCGCTACTCTACTGCGCTGGCTGCACTAGGAATCATAACTCTGCTGACATCCATCATGGCTCTAGTATTCCTCTGGTCGGTAAAGTAACGGAAATACATGAATTACTTGGGTCAGTGTTCGGAGACTACTTCACCAATGATCTGCGCTTCTCCTCCCGTGGGTTCGACCAAGGGCTTACCGCAGACCTTGCAGACCACCCTCGAAGCCGCATGTGAGTATATAATCTGAACGTTTCCACAGTCGGCACAACGCACATCAAAGAATCTGGACCTTGGAGCGGGAATCGTCTCTCTAGTCACGCAAAATTACCCCACTTATCACACAATGTCTGCCTTCTTTAGGCGTATTCCCTTGCGGCTGAGAGTATATCCACATTTTTCACACTTCAGTTTAAGAGCTGCTTTCTTTGTAACTTTCGCAAGCCTCTTCTGTATGGGCTTCTTGGAGCCGCCATAACCTCTGTTCTCCATGGCATGCCTCAGTTCTCCAAGAGCTAGAGTGCGTCTTTTCCCAGCCTTATACAGCGAAACACTGTGTCGAGTGTGCGACTTGCACTTTGGGCAAAACGTATTAAGCTGCTTTGGGATTTTCATTCGGAAACTTGTCCTCTAGGAACTGGACAATGCCGTACCTAGACAAGATGAGAGCGTCTTCTTCCGGTATATAAGCCATATCTCTTGCATCGAATGGACCGATATGCCAGACTGCAGAATCCACAAATTTACCTACAGGTGAATTAAATATCACAATGCGGCGATTGGGTCGAGAGGTGGTCCCCCCACGCATGATCAGCGAGCGGAATGTCTGGTAAGTTCTAACAAACCGACCGTAATCAGCGAACACTTGCATTTCGTCTCGCGGACACTTGTCATAACTAGCTCCAGCTATTACCTTGGAAAGCCGCAAATCGAACAGGACTGCAAGCTGCTTGATGGTATGCTCCCTAAAATCTTCAATAAACTCACTCGCGGCCGATAAAGATGCGATTTCGAGCAGCATTTTCGAGTAAAACTCATCATCAAGAGCGCAGAGTTCTTCTGCCTCTTGTTCGTCTCGAATTGCCTTAGACAATCTGGCGGAGAGCTCATATGGCTTTAATGTCAAATTTCGCTCCTCTTCTTACAACCACATAGTACGCTAAGGCGCTATTAACCTCTATTGACTTCCCCTTATCCGAGGGTCCGAGAGACTCGCCCTTAATCTCTACTCGTAAGGGAACGTTTTCGACTAGTAGCCTTTTCGAGGACCGGAGGTTCATCACAGCGCTCGTTAAGGGCTCGAAACCATCAAGGTCGGTTTTTGAGAGAATCTTGCATACAAGTCCTGAACCCCCATGAACGCTTCCAGCCGCTCGCAGCAGTCGATTCAAGTCCACTGTAACCCTCTCGTCGATAGCAACCGTCAAATTGTTCATTGCCTCGCGCAGATATTCATCAAGAACCTTCCTGTCTGTCCTGCGAACACACAATTCGGTCGGCTTTGAAGCCGTAGCGAGCTGTGAAACAATCCGCAGGGGCAGATGCGTTGGTGATGACCGATCCCGGTGCGCTACTACCCTGTTTTTCAGCCATGAAAATGTCCTCAAATCCCAGCCATAGTCGTGCGTAAATGGTGCAATCGCTCCCCGCTTGGCCGGAGCCCATTCGGGCATGTGCCCAAGTGCGACGTGTTCAACAATTTGGCGGCGGAACTGCGAGCCAAGCTCCTTAAACACCCTGTCGGTGATTCTCACGTGAAAGCCCCTGCCGCCTGAGAAGGCAATAGTATAATCCCTGCTAGTAAGCCCGAAATCAGCTTCTATGAAATTGTCCAATAGTTTGAAAAGCTCTCTCTTTATCTCTTCATAGTAAATATTGGAAATCCATCCATCCTTTACTAGCGGATCGTCTGTTCGAAGTACTTGTTCTGCGTCTAGATCAAAAGGGAGCTCAGCCTCCATCCAGCCTTTATCGGCCATTGGAGCGGCAGCTCTCCTGTATGAGGCAACACTATAATATACATCTTTTGGCAGAGCTTGTTGTATATATGAATGCAAGTCTCTGCCGTGCTTGAAGCTTATGTGACGCCTGAACTGACCAATGAAAAACGCAAAACCAAATTCCCTAAGCTCAATGCTCTCGGGGCAATAGACTTCTCCTACACTTGAATCATAGTGTTCTTTCAATAATTCATTCAGTATTTGATATTGCCTTCGTAGCTCTTCTGGATTCACCCTTTGCTAACCTCCATTTCCATAGATAAACCGAAACTGGATGCTTTAATCTGGGATTACAATACCCATCAATTGGACAGAGTCTACTAATCTTGAGAGAATCACAGCTCGGTGCAGTATATGATGTGTGCGAACCTATTTCACCGTAGATATGAGAAACCTGGTACTTGGTCATTTCCGCTCTAAAGTCGGATGCAGTCGTGAAAAGTTTCACCACATAGTCCTTTTCAACTCCAATCTGTCTCATGAACGAAGCAACTGCAAATCTTGCAAAGTGAGGAATGGATTCTCGCTTAGCAAGTTGCTCCACAAACAAACTGATACAGGGCGGGTATTTTGTCGGGTCGTTTGGACGATTTACGGTTTCGTCGAACATCGTCGACTCTGGTATGAATTCCTTCATGTAGGTCTGGACAGAAGATATCCAAGCGGGTTTGTTTGTTGCCCCCCTAGCGACTTGGATTTTCCGCTCAAGTAGTCCCGCGAGGTAGGCAAAAGTCAAATCACCAGCGAGATCGGCTGCCTGATGTTTTGACAGTATTATTTCCCCTCGCCGCAAAGGCAATGTGGCTAAAGTTCGCTTCGGTGGACTCACGAACTTCGACGCCTTTGCCAGATAATCTTTTAGCGACAAACTAACAATATCGCCTTGTGCGACAAGTGGCAACCCTAGGTCTGTTTGGTAATACTCTCGAATCGTGCCCTGGCTTTCACTCTCGAGAAGCGTAACTGTTCGCCTGGTAATCCAGCCAAAATAGTGCCCTCCTAGCCGCATCTTGTAGTTTTCCGGATAATCCGAGTATGCTAGAAAAGACATAATAGCGATGTAAGCAGACACCTCATTTTCTGGGTAAAGATAATCAACCTCCGGGATCGTTTCCGGCGCAGATCTCTGCGCTCGTGAGAATATTTTACCTAGCTTGGCGTATACACTTTCATTGAGTAATTCTTCCCTTAGCTCTTCTCCCCCCCACGACGAAAGGATGAAGGAGCTTCCCCAGTGGCTAAACGGGTAGCGAGCAGCTAATGTAGCCGAGTCTACCGATGTCTCTTTGCTCTCCAAGATTCTCACTGCTGATTCCGAAGAGCGAGCGTTGCATCTATTCCTCATCCGCTCGAGGAGCCAGCAGAAAAGTCAACTTTACGTCGCTTGGAATCTGATACTCCAATTTCAAAGGTGCGTTCGCAGAGAAACTGACACCAACTGTCACCGATTCATCAACTGCGGTTATGAATTCCAGGTATTTGATCCCATACGACGCACGAGCTTTTTTATTGGAAGACTTAAGACTGTAATCCAGAAGGTAGCCGCTGTCTTTTGTAAATTCCAGTGAGACGGTCCCCCTATTCCCTCTCGATCGGATATATAGCATGTCCTGGTCACCTTCAAATATGGCGTAATCACTAACCGCCCCCACGTCCTTTATCCCCTCCTTAAGCGCGGTGGGATTGACTATTGCACTCACCTCGACTGGTAGGTTCGGCATAGGTGGGGTATTCTGACCCAACTCAATCAGATTAATAGTAAACTCCCGCTTAATCTGACCAATAAATTTCAGGGTTAATGTGTTGTCTTTTGGTTCATATGAGATGCCCAGCTTGTCCGACTTGGTTGCCCTGCGAAGAACGTTGTTCAAATCGTCAAGCTTGATGCCTAGACTCACGTCCTCCGCTACGGCGTAACTGTCAAACGCCTGACTTGGCATTACCAAATCCACCATGGCCAAGTGGGCACTATCCATGGCTCGTGCGGTGACCCCGTCTTTCTTGAATGACACCAATATCTCGTCAACAATTTTGGAAATGCTAGAAAATACGGCCCCCCAACCTCGAGCCTCGGGATAAATTGCTTCAATCAAAACGATCTGACATGACTTTAGGACGAGCTATATAGATTTTTGTCCATTAACTGCGGCCGCACCTCGTGTACTCAGTCGTACTCTCGCCAAGTTCGTCCACATCCTGTGCATCTGAGGAATCTAGTTGTTGCCTCATCTGCAGACCTAGTCTGTTGCATCCACCAATAGGCTTCACCGTTGCCGCATGATGGACAAACTGCCTTTGTTGTTGGCAATGTTGAACCGCTCTCACCAGAGGTTACTACAATCTCGGGGGAGAGCCGCTTAGGTTGAGGGCGTAAATTGGAGCCCTTCTGCGTGTCCTGTGACCCCTTAGCTTCCACGTAAGAACACTTTATACATGAATAGAGCACACCGCCTTGTTTTCTCTGAACTCGCAGAGTTGAGCCGCAGTTAGGACAGAACGCCATCCCACTCACCCTTACTCCTTATCTTATCTACAGTGTATGAGAGCAAACCGATATATGCAGCTTGGTCTGACCCAGAGGATAGTAGCTTGGTCAGTTCTGCGTGAATCTCCTCGAATGCTATAATAGAATTCAAGTAGGCATACCCGACGACCGCCTCGTAAATGTCGGCTATTTCGTGTGACGAATATCTACCCCTCGGCTTGATTCCGGTTAGCCTAACTGCCTCGGCAAGTAATGAATTTCTAACCCTAATGCTCTTACCTGCATCAGGGCCGCTACGAAGTGTGGCAAGGGTGGCTGCGGCGTTTATCAAAGCGTCGCCTACGGCGGCCAGATGCTTCATTGAAGGGTGGGCCGGTGAGGCCAAGCTAAACCACTTTTAGTAACTCTGAAACATCAGCTTTTACGGACTCTACCGCTTGTGCTAGAGCTTCGCGGGGACTCAGTGCGCCGCCAGTCTGGACATACAAGATTGTCTCTCTTGAGAGGGGGTGAGGAGTTCTATACCCAGCGTGCACAACCCCTTCTATGGACCTTAACGCCAGACTCAGCAGGTTCGCTAGTGTGTGGTCCTCATCCTTGAAAGTGAACTCAGACCTATTGGCGTCTGTACTTCTTTCTATAATCTCCATGTCTGTGATCTTGCCTCTTAACGTCCCTGCGTTCGCTCTGTGGAGCCTCTTGTGATGACCTTATTAAGTAATTTGAGCTTAACTTACGTTCATCTCTAAGGCCGCAATTTCTGCATACCAGCCCCCGGCCCGTGGACTCGAGGACGTCGCCACAAGACCTGCAACGACCAAATACTACCCCACACTCGTCGGCCTTTGTTGAGAGTATAAAGGGTGATCTTTCGTTCACGACTTCTGCCAGAATGATGTCCGAAGGAACGAAGTAATTATCAGCAGCATCAATCCGTTGCGACGATATCATCGAAACTGGTATAAGGCCAACAAACGGCGAACCATATGATTTTGCAGGTTTGCCCACGATGTCGGCGGTCACCATCTTTGGCTTCGCATCAGTGATTACTGCATACACTCTTTCTCCCTTTGAGGGTACCTGTAATTTCTTGCCCTGACGCTGGATCTTAATTATATGTTTGACGTCATCCTTAAGGACGCGGCCAACGCCCGAACTTCTTAAAATCCCATTCAATTCATAAACCAAGCCTTCAGGTACGTATTGTTCGGCCACACCGACCTCCTCGCCCGGAACCACGATAGCGTCACTCATTGCAGGATAAACACGCCCCTGCTCATGTTAAGAGCATCGTAAAAGAACCTGTGCACTTCTCTCGCCTCGAAAATCGGAAGTGGTGACCTATCGTAGTCGTCCGTGACGAACCTGGTGCACGCAGCCGTTACAACTATGTCGTATCCCAACTCTTTCAGGCCCAAAAAGAAGTCATCTGAGAAGTTTTCTGCCTGGATAATATCTACGGTTGCCCTCGTAAGCTTACGATTCAATAACTCACGAACGCTCTTAGCAACACCTGGCGTCCTCTGCCCAGATACCAACCCTTCTACTACTGCGACCTTCTTTGAGGACATCAGCTGATATCCTGCATATCCCCTAATCCGGTTAATTTTGTCTGCTACCGACTTCTCCACCCATTTCGCATCTCCAGTATAAGGGTTCAGATGAATTACAGGTTTCGAGACTGAGAGGGCAAGCCCAATCGAATGAAATTCTCCGCCTGCCACTATCACGTGGGAGTCCACCTCGCTATCCAGACGCATCGCGCACAAATAGTCACATCCTACTACCTGACCTGGAAACTGCGCCCGTTTACCTGGCGGGCCAATCATAACTTTCTTACCCTTGGATTCCAATTCTTGTTTTAATCCTGACAAAGTATTGATGTGCTGTACTGAGGCACATAGACCCACCTTGTCTTTACCGATTAAAAGTTCAATCACTCGAGGAATATAATCATCTATCTCTAGTTTACAAATTGCGGGCACATAGAGAATGGGGTACTCTGCTGGAACAAAACCTGTATGTCCAAAGTGAACTACTGCCTCGGCGCCGACCAGTGAGTGTGGGATGTCACAGGCGCCATACCTACCCCGGCCATCAATCAATACTTCTGACTTCGTTGAGTTAGCAAGTTCCTTAGCTATCTTAGGGAGATACGGCAGCAGACCAGGGGCGGACTGGATTAACACCTTTGAGTATCCATTAGATGTGATCCAATTCGAGACTCTTTCAAGCTCAAAGTCATACCTTGCCTCCAAATCCATTGTTTTCGCTCACTTTGTTACACGCTCAGAGCCGTTTCTTGAAATAATGAGGGTAGGTAACGGAAACTTCGCCTGAGCTATCCGTAAAGCTTGCATTGCAGACTCAAATCCTCCATCGTTGACTGCCACAGTAAACACAACGTCCCCCTTCTTGACTCTAGCGGCCAACCCTGTTGGTTTTCCAAAGGAAAGCCGCATTCCCTGCTGCATTCTATCTGCGCCAGCGAAAGCCATCATCTTGTTTTCACGCAGGATCTGATGTGGATATTTTCTAACTTTGAAGAAATAGTTCTCTTCCCCCAGCGTGGATAGAATCTTGTGGATAGTCATACGGGTAGATTCTAGCGAATTATGTCGAACCTGCCCGGGGGTTGTAACTACAAGATCCATTTTGTGCACAAAGGTAGCATTGGCTGAGCCAAAATGAAACTTAGTTATCTTCGAATTGGGTGCCCCCGGTGCATACTCCTTTCGGGTGTAGGGGGGTGTACCAGGAGACCTGTAACACCTGCCAGGGCGTAGGGGCATCTGTTCTTCTTATTTATTATCTATGTGGGTGATTTAGGGATTGCTAAGCGGGGCCGTGCCTCAGTATGTATATACTCCTCTGAACAATGTTGTCCGGTTTCCTCCATGTAATTGGAAGCCGGATTCCGAACCTCTGAAAATAGGTGTCCATTACCAATCCCGTTCCCTTGAGTATTAGCCTTGAATCCGGCACCACAATCCCTCCTTTCGCTTTCCAGACTGGCGTAGTCAAGACGATCCGTCCGGCGTTATCAAGTATTCGAGATAATCCCTTTAGAGCCTGATTGTAAAATGGCGTCAATTCCCTCATAATCTTCTCGACGTGGCGCTTTTCGGGCGGGCGTTCAAGGATTGGTCCAAGTGGGGGTTCTGTGACAATACAATCGAACAATCCCAAGCGCTGAAGCTCATCCTCATGGGTTGCATTCCCACGCATAACCAGATAGGACCGCGCAGAAGTGACAGTATTTGTTGTGAGCCATTTAAGATTCGCTAATGAGCATGCTACCATTTGGTAGTCTACATCCAAGCCTACCACGGTGAAACCCATATTAGCTGCCTCAAGAAGAATAGTGCCAGTCCCGCAGAATGGATCAAGCAGTCGAGCGTTCGGCTTGATTGCCTGAGTCAGGTTGATCAAACTGTTTGCAAGCGAGGGTGGCATACTTAGTCGCGGTCTAGTACACGGCCGAGCAAAGTCTCTCTCTATGAATCCGTCCAAGTCCGGATAGCTGATTGTCCTCCACAGCTCCAGTAATCCACCCCGCCTGACGCCAAGGAACTCAGTGCCAGAATCAGGAAACCCTTTTCTTATCGCTCTAGTGACCGTTAGCTCCCCAAACCTTGAATATCTAGCAGTGGCATCGACATAAATTGACCTTCGGTGGAGAGACTTGATGGTTGTCTGTATTGCCTCTTTAAGGCTTGATTGCTCGCCGGGCGTTAGATTGACTGATATTAGCGCCCATAAGATACCGCCTCCTCTTGGTTTCGCAAAGTCGAGCAGAACGTCTTCAAGATTATCGAGGGTGCCAACCGGTTTTGCCACTCGTAGAATAGAGCCATAGTAGAGCGGATGACGCATCTTCGTGCCACATAGCTTAAAAAAATTCTCACTGCCGGCAACCTTTTCGCACGAAGATGGACACATAACAGCGATGCTCTCAGCGATGGAGAGGTCCGGGTTGTCTCCTAGCTCGACTATTAGGTCCTGTGCCGATTCCATGGTTTTCTCTTCAACACAACATCGCATGTAAGACACGACTTCTGCCCCCCAGTGTAAAACCTGTGACAACGCGGGCAATACCACCGCCACTTATACTCCTCGAATCTGGGTTTGCGAAGTGCAACCGTAGAATAACCTAAGCCAATCGATGCCGCCACGTTTAGGATGGAATAGTCATCTGAGAATATTGTGACGGAATTGCATTCGCCGTTTGATAAGGAGTGCGCCAGTGCAATAAGAGAAATGTCCGCTTCTGAAAGCGTCTGCAAATCACCCGTGCTGTCGGCTGCCTCCCTGGCACTTTCGATAGATTCCCGTGAGGGGTCGATGACAATTATTCTATCAGAGTAAATAGACTCATAAAGTTCAAACGAATATTTACGTGCCTCCTCAACGATAAGTGAGGTAGTAAAATTTCTAGAGGTGAAACCTACCATCCTTGCAACAATCGCGGATGTGTCAAGTACAATGCATCTGGTCATGGGATAGTCCCTTTCCCCGTGCCGTTCAAGGCTCTCCCTAACTTTAGACTTGCAGAGAAGTTGCGGATGGACGTCTCTCGATAGCGTTGGGTGCAACTCTCGGTGGGTAAGATTGATTTTGTTAGCTTCTAGAGGCCGAGGCCCAACCTCTTACGAAAGAGCTTTTCCAGTAAGTCAGGTTCGCTCCGGAAAAGTCTAATCGGCACGGGAAAACGTCTGATACTCAGGCTAGAGCTAGGAAAAAGCCCTGACCACTTAACACCATCAATCGTAATCGTGAAGGGAAAAGTGTCTACGTTAGTCACCGTTACTACCTTACTTCCATCTATCACTAATGGCCTCATCGCCATATTTATCGCAGCTAGCGGCGCTAACACCACCACCGAAGCGTCTGGATCAAGTATTGGGCCGCCAGATGAGAGCGAGTACGCCGTAGAGCCAACAGAAGTCGAAATGATTAGGCCATCCATCCTCCCAGAAAAATCCATCACATGCGGTACCTGCAGTCGAATCGATATCAGACGGCCGGGTGTGGATGGTGTGATAAAAATTTCGTTAGTTGCTGGTGGACTAGTTGACCGGGGATCCGAACAAATTTCCCCCTGTAACCTCTGAACTAGATAGAACTCCTCTTTCCCTTCTAGGAGCTTATTCAGCGTGCTCCTTAGAGCCGTTCGCTCGACTTCGGCCAAGAAACCAAGCCGGCCATAATTGACTCCCACAATAAGGGGAGAACTGGTTTGGAACAACTTTGCCGTTTTTAGCAATGTTCCATCGCCGCCAAATGTGAAGACTGTATCCACTCCCTGCAGTTCGGATTCGTTTACTTCTGGTAGCTGAAAAACTCCCACGCAGTCAACTCCTTCGTCCACAAGCAGATTGTAAAAATCTCTGCCTGCGGCGACTGCCTCTGGTATTGGTTTACAAATCACCGTTACCCTTTTCATTCGTTTAGGAGCTGGTATTTCGCCGTATAAGCGTTGACACCCGTTCAAGCTGCTTACAACAAGAATAAATCTCCCGCACACAACGCAGGCCAGAGGCTGAGATGAGCAAACCCGTTGAAGTTGGCGACTTAAGGGAGGGAGGCTATCTAATGATTGATAATGAGCCATGTAGAATTGTCAGTACCGAGAAAAGCAAGCCTGGTAAACACGGAAGCGCGAAGGCCCGAATCGTTGCAATTGGAGTCTTCGATGGAGTAAAGAGGAGTATCGTAAACCCCGTCGATACGAGAGTGGACGTCCCAATAATAGAAAAGAAGACGGGTCAGGTGATTGCAACGCTCGGCCAAAATCAATACCAAATCATGGATCTCGAAACGTTCGAGACGTTTGATTCAGTCGTAGATGAGGGAGAACTAGGCAGCAGTTTAAAACAGGGCGACGAAGTCGAGTACTGGTTTATTCTAGGCAGGAAAAAGGTTGTAAGGAAGAAGTAAAAACCGATATGTCCCCTGTGACCAGACCAGGCTTGCCACGGTAATTGTGGAAGATTATGAGAGGGGAGGGGACAAGCAATTTCATTTCTAGGTAGTCTAGGTGACTCGCTGCGTTCTCTGATTGAAAAGCTGAGTAGGCAGCCCAGCCTCGACCAACGCCAAATCGGCCAGTTTGTCAACGAGTTAGAACGTGCATTAATCGCGGCTGACGTAAACCTCGAGACTGTTTCGAGGCTGGGCGCGAATATCAAAAACAAGATGCTCACGGAGGAACCCCCTCCGGGTGTGACCAAGCGCGACTACATGGTTAAATTGATTTACGACGAGTTGGTTTCGCTTCTCGGCGGTGAACAAAAGCGAACTGTGTGGCCAGATCGCGACAAACCATACGTAGTACTGCTTCTCGGCCTCCAGGGCTCGGGAAAGACGACCACGGCAGCAAAAATTGCTAGGTTTTATTTGAAGCGTTCATATAAGGCGGGGCTCATAGCGGCCGACACGTTTAGACCTGGAGCCAAAGAACAACTTAAACAGCTTGGTGAGAAACTGGGAGCGCCTGTCTATACGAGTGACGGCAATTCCGTAAGAATTTCGGTTGATGGTGTATCATATCTCAAGCGGCAAGGATGCAACCTGATTATTATTGATACGACTGGTCGACATAAAGAGGAGGAGGAGCTCCTGCGTGAGATGGCCGTCATGAATAAAGAAGTGGGACCAGACGCCGTCTTCCTAGTCCTGGACGGTACTATTGGACAGCTGGCCAAGCCGCAGGCGGAGGCTTTCTCAAAGGTGGCCTCTATCGGATTTATTGTGATAACCAAGCTGGACGGAACTGCTAAGGGAGGGGGTGCGATTTCCGCCACGGTTGCAACAGGTGCCCCTATAGCCTTTGTCGGTACTGGTGAGGGCATCGATGATCTCGAAGTCTTTGACCCTCCCTCATTCATAAGCAGACTGCTTGGATTGGGAGATATCAAAGCTCTTGCGGAACGGGTAAAGGATGCCCAGATTAGCGAAAAGAGATTCGAGCAAATTATTGGTACGGGTAAGCTTACGCTTGCAGATTTTGAATATTACATCGATTCCATGGACAAGATGGGTTCACTCGCAAAATTCTTCTCCCTCCTTCCTGGACTAAGCAATGTACCCCCCGAAATGATGAGGAATGCTGAGACGGACATGAGGCGCTGGAAAACCATCCTCAATTCGATGACCAAGTTGGAGAAGGTCCGACCAGAGTTGCTGGGTGCATCTAGAGTCAAAAGGATAGCCGTGGGCGCCGGAGCGAACACCGACGAAGTAAAGGCTCTGCTAAGAAGATACGAAACGATGAAAACCCAAATGAAAATGATGAAACGCAACAGGACTCTTTTGAGAAAGCTTTCTAGCTATAAAGCTTGAATCTTGTATGCTATGGTAACAATTCAGACCATCTCGGATAAGGATTTGATGAAGATAGAGCGCTTTACTGCGGCCCATACTGTATGCGAGCGATGCAGAGCGGCGTGCGCAACCCAAGGAGGAGCAAGCAAGAATATTGAACAGGTTAACAAGGAATGCATTGTTTGCGGTAGATTGCGGGACGCGACGCTGACTGACAATATCATTCGTGCTATAGCTTCTGAAGGCTACGAGTGGGATTCCTTCAGAATCAGCGTTGTGATCCCGCGGTTGGGTTCGTCTTATTCCCAAGATGAACTAGAAGCGTATGATTTGCTTCGTCAGTTCACAAAATCAGACATCAAACGGGATACGGGTCAAAAGTTGGAAACGAAGTTGAACAAACCCGTGAATACTGATATGCCAGACCTAGACATCATATTATCTTCCTCGGGTGAAATCAAACTTGAGGGGGCTCCGATATACATACAAGGAAAGTATCATAAACACATGCAATGGGTCTCACAATCAGTTTGGTTCTGCAACGATTGTGGAGGCCGGGGGTGTATAGAATGTGGTTTCCGCGGTCGTCACTACGCATCATCTATAGATGAGATTATTCTCACTCCTTTAACATCTGTTTTCCGCGGACAGAGTGCCCTGCTCCATGCTGGTGGTCGCGAAGATGTTGATGTTTTGGTAAAGGGGAACGGAAGGCCCTTTGTTGCTCAAGTAGTAAACCCGCATAGAAGAAAAGTAGAGCTATCCCAAGTGCGGGAAATTATTAATGAATATGCGAGAGGGATTGCAGATGTAACTGATCTGCAAATCACCGGCAAATCCAGTGTAAGGGAGCTAAAAGTTGCTTCCGAGTCGGGGGAAAAGACGTACACTGGAGTGATCAGAGTTCAGTCAGAAGTGACTCGGTCAAGAGTCGAGGACGTTGCCAAACAAATGCGCGGAATAGTATTACAGCAAGCCACACCATTCCGTGTTCTCAGTAGACGGGCCAATCTCAGGCGCATGAAACATATTATTTCTGTTGATTTGAACCTGTTAGAGCCGCGGACCCTGGGCTTTGTTGTCAAATGTCAGGGAGGCACGTATATAAAAGAATTTATAAGCGGCGATGATGGTAGAACGAATCCAAGTATAGCAGGTGCGTTACACACTCCTGCAGTATGCATCGAGCTGTGCTTGATGGATGTGTGTCATAAATGACTCGATCAAAGGGGCTGCGCAACAGGTCTAGATCATTACTGAGAAAGCCTGCGCGAAAGCGGGGCCTTCCATCGCCTGCCGTCATGCTCCGGAGATTCTCAGTGGGGGAAAAAGTGGTTCTTGACATAGAGCCTAGCGTCCATAAGGGGATGCCTCACAGAAGATTCCAAGGAAAAATTGGGGAGGTTGTGGAATCAAGAGGAAGGTCGTATGTGATCAAAGTCCCAATGCATCCTGAAGAGCGTTATCTTACTGTCAGGCCAGCCCACCTGAAAAGATTTGGTAGCAGCTGAAAGAAATTGGCGCGTAAACTCGTTACTCAGCAACCGATTACCTCATCAGAAGCTAAGGAGCTGCTAGAAGTGAACGTCGACGAAAACACCAGATTGAATCCAAAAATCCAGATGTTGCTGCAGTCACTCTCTCTAACTGTAAGACTGGATGAAAAACGAGCCCTAGAGTTAAAGGCAAAGTTGCTCCAAGAGGGCCTGTCAGATAGAACGGCCTGTCAGCTAGTTGACGTCTTACCTCTATCAGACACAGAAATCGTGGCCGTCGCCGGTTCCGACCCAACTGTCCTTTCTAAAAAAGAAAGAATCCTCTCACTAATTAAGGAATCCCGAGAGTAGGAGTTGTCGCCCCACTCTTATGACCGTCGAACCCAGACGAGGATTTAGAGATGAGTACTTCTACGTTCTAGATTTCTTACCAGCTGGCTCTCCATCAGACCAACGTCCGCAGCACCTGCGCGAGTCGGTCGCCCAAGTTGTCGGCGAAGAGTATTTTTCACTTCTTGAGGTGGTACCATTGCCTGGTATTTCCCTCAAAACAGGTGACAGGATCTTGGTGGGCAAAAGCCAAGAAGACAGGGTGTATTCACAGGTACTGAAGGTGAGGAGAGCTATTACTTATTCGGATTTATCCATGGTGGCTCGTAAGGAGCTTGAAAATATATTGGAAATGGTAGTTGATATAAACGAAGCAAAATTTGTGGATTTCTTCAATACTGCCCAGCCTTTGACCGTAAAGATGCACCAACTTGAACTTATACCCGGCATTGGTAAGAAACTGATGTGGGAGATTCTTGGAGAACGGGAAAAAGCAAAGTTTACCAGCTTGGAAGACCTCCAAAACCGGGTGAAGGTTGCGTCTTTGAAGCATAAAATAGTAGAGCGAATTTTAAAGGAGCTTGAAGGTAACGAAAAATACAATGTTTTCGTTGCTCACCAATACCCTCAGTCCTGGACGTGACACCGAGCTTTTAATGCGCACCTCGCGGAGATACAGGAGCCAGCACTTTCTGGTTAGTTCTGAAGTACTGGCTTTACTTGAGCCGGAAGTTCAGCCGCGTTGCCAAGCTGTGGAAGTTGGTGCGGGAAAGGGGTTTCTGACCGAGTGGCTAGCTGGAATATGTTCTCATGTAATTGCGATTGAAATAGATCCGTTCCTGTGTGAGACGTTAAGGATGAACTTGGGAGATCGCTGTGATATTGTATGTGCAAATGTGTTTGACATTTCCCTTCCCGCGACATCTCTTGTGGTTTCCTCCGTACCCTATTCGGTGTCGACCAGACTCTTGCTAAAACTCTTTGAGGAAGGAGAGTCTTGGCAGAAGTCCATTCTTATCCTGCAAAGAGAGTTTGTTCAGAAGCTCACTGCACGGCCCGGATCCTTGAACTATCGAAGAATAAGCGCGATTGCAACTAGTGGCTGGATAATTCGCGTAATCGGAGCTGTGCCCCGCGCGTGGTTCAGACCTCCCCCAAAAGTGGATTCCGTTGCTGTAACGCTGGAGTGGAGAGTAAGGAAGCCCGCAAAGGAGCTAAGGAAGGTGGTAGAGACCACAACTATTCTGTTCAATTACAGGAACAGGTCGCTACAGGCTGCACTGCGCGAATCGGGGCTTGCACGCAGAGTATCATGCCTGCCCTCTGATGCTGGCGAAAAGCTCAAGCGCAGAGTTTCTAGTTTAGAAAGCCAAGACTTTTGGCAGATAGCTCTTGAGTGGATACGTGAATAGGCGTGGAATCGTTGAGAGAGTGCTCGCTTATGTACCATCTTCTGATACTTACATGTTAGCGGATTACGTATCTAGGCTTCCACGTGTTGACGCTGCAGTGGAGCTTGGTGTCGGAAACGGGATTGTCTCGCTTAGTCTCTCCGAGATTGCAAATAGAGTTCAAGCATACGATACAAGCATCTTTTCAATCGTAGAGTCGCGCAAAAATATCCTTGTTCGCAGGAAGCAAAACGTTATCAGGCTACAATTAGGAGAAGGTCGTAAAGGAAGACGGGTTTCACTTGTTGTCGCGAATCCGCCGTACTTGCCGCAGCCCCCCACTTTCCGCCAAGACGCGGCAGATCTCGCCTGGAATGGTGGACCAGATGGGTCAAGAGTCACCCAAAGGATGATTCTAGTTGCCTCAAAAAGACTGAAAGAGGGCGGCCACCTAATCATGATTGTCAGCACGTTGCAAAATCTTGCGGTCATTACCCGGTCACTTCACGCTAACGGATTCAAATTCCGAACCGCAGATAAATGCAAGAGTTTTTACGAAGAACTTCGCGTCTTAGATTGTGAGAAAATCAAATCCGCCAGCTCTCAGGGTCGTTTTCGTCGGCTGCGAAACTCCTGAAAATGCCGGCTTCCTTGCGAGGGCAATGAAGAATTTCGGTTTCCATTCTCTCTACCTTGTAACGCCCTGCGATCAAGTTCGAGAACGGGGAGCCAAGACTGCCATGCATGCAAATGACCTGCTTTCACGCAGCGTTATTTCAGAGGATATCGAGACTGCTTTACAGGGATGTAACCTTGCTGTGGGGACGAGCTCAATTCGCCCCAGCTCAAGCCGAGGCGTTTTGAGGACGTACTTCACCCCCCGAGAATTTGGCAAAGCGTGGGCATCTACCACCGGAACTACGGCTCTTGTCTTCGGACGCGAGGGAAGTGGGCTAAGCAACCGGGAACTCGATATGTGTGATTATCTGGTAAACATACCAACATCCAGACGCTACTCTTCGCTGAATATCAGTCACGCCGCAACTATACTGCTTTATGAGGCTGCAAACTCGGCCGGCATTGTTCGCGGTGGAAGAAAACTGGCGACGCCAAACCAGCGCGTACTTATCCTACGTACCTTAAAAGCCGCACTAGAGAAAACGGCAATGCCCAGACACAGGAGGCTAATTGCAGAAAGAGCGGTTCGTAACCTTCTCGGGCGAAGCGGTGTATCGAAACGCGAGGCAGGAATATTGCTTGGAACCTTGCGCAGACTCTATTTGAATCTGCCTGACCGCTCCGATTAACTTCTCAGCACCTGCCGAATAAGACTGGTACAGATATGGAGGCTAGAGTTCAGTATGCTGGCACCGACTTATGAGCAGTACGGAGATGGCCGTGCTCCTGCCACGCTTGAGATCGCTGGATAAAATATAAGGCCCTAAGAAAGGAAGGAGAACAGATTGTCGAAATACCTGCTCAATAGCTCACCGATTGACGGCAGATATAGGGAAGAGGCAACTCAGCTGTCACAATATTTCTCAGAATTCGCCTTACTCCGAGAGAGGGTGTTCGTAGAAGCAGAATTCCTCCTCTTCGTCTGTAAGCTACTCCATATCAGTATTAACCGCGCCGATAAGCAAGTACTCATTCAACTGCGTCGAGCTTTCACCCTCGAAGAAGCTGAGAAAATAAAGGTGAAGGAGGCGAAGTCTGGCCATGATATAATTGCTGTCGAGCAGTTTCTGGGAGACAAGCTATCCGATAGCCGACTGAAAGAACTGATCCATTTCGGACTAACCTCAGAAGACATTAACAGCATCGCATATGGTCGATTGCTCAAAAGATTCTTTACGACGGTCTACATCCCCTCACTCAGGCTACTAATAAATGAGCTAAAGGCGTTATGCGAAACTCATGCTTCGGTACCTATGTTATCCCACACTCACGGACAGCCTGCAACACCCACAACGTTGGGGAAGGAAATTGCGGTATATGCCTGGCGTCTTTCGAACCGACTTTTAAAATTGGAAGGAGCTACCTTTTCTGGTAAATTGAACGGAGCTGTAGGCAATTATAATGCCATGTATGCTGCTGCACCAGAAATCGATTGGCAGAACATGTGCCACAAATTCGTTGCAAAAATGGGACTAAAACCCGCCGTGATTTCCACTCAAATCCTTCCGCACGACGATTATTCAGATCTTCTCTATCTAGTGCACTCTACAAACGACATAGTTGAGTCTTTAGATAGAGACATTTGGTTTTACTGCGCTCTTGGGTATATATCAGTCGAGTACTTACAAGATGAGGTTGGTTCTTCCGCCATGCCTCATAAACAGAATCCGCGCGATTTCGAAACGAGTGAGGGAAATCTGAATGTATCTAGCGCTTTGCTCGGAATGATGCAGTCGAAACTGCTTTCCTCACGAATGCAGCGCGACCTATCAGATTCGACAGTAAAGAGAAATTACGGGGTAGCTCTCGGCCATGCACTTATTGGATATAAGAAGACAATCTCTGGCCTCAGAAAGCTCAGAATTCATCCTGATGTGATGAAGAATGATCTCGATAACCATTCTGAAATATATGCGGAAGCGCTACAGACGCTTCTTCGCTACGAAGGTAAGGGAGATGCGTTCAGACGAATTGTTGCCAACACGAGGGGTAGAATCCTCACTAGCGGAGATATACTGGACCTCGGCAGGAGAATGGGTTTATCAGATAGAGGAATGGAGAAGCTAAAACTCGCCATTTCTTCACGGTACGTTGGTATAGCTCCAAGGCTTACCCAACAGGTTGCCAGCCTGATTGAGTAAAACCTGCAGTAGTGGAATGGGATGTACACAGAAAGGAAAACGGTTGATTGGCTGGTTAATCTGCTGCACCAATCAGATAAAAACCCGACAATTTTCCATAAGTTTAACCGTTGTCTACAATCTAGACCGGGTTGTCTCGGCCCTACAACATTTATGGGACAAAAACAAAGCTCCTCTAAACGATGTCGGTTGGCCCACATTTTACGTGAGGTTTGGCAGACATTCTCAAGATTATATGTCCACGCATTTCTAGGAGCAATATCCCGTTGGTTAATTTGGTGCAACTTTTTGTGCGAAGGCTGGTGAATGGTGCTCGGGTCTTGAACATGGTCAATCATATGCAGAGTATGTTTCGTTGATACCGTATATCGCAGCTCTTCTGGCGGAATGCTTGCTTCGGTTCTCGTAGCCCTTGCTATCGAGCTCTTCCTAAATGGGACGCTCCTATAGCGAGCCTCGTCGAAGAGCCTGAGATGCAGATCCCCCTACAGTTGTGCTTGGAGTTATTTCATCATCAGTTTTTTACAAGCTAGTCCAAAGTGAGATTGATGGCTGTGGCCTCTGGGTCCGGCTTCGCCCTTGTCGAGGATATATCCCGCATTCCAGGCAGCGACGTGGGTGTCATCACAACAAGAATATGGTCCCTGCCTTTGCAGAGGCGCTTTGGACAGGAATGGCTGCGATTGGGACGACGTTGGCATTTAACAGAGCCTATAAAAAGAACAGCTGGAGAAAACCATCAATTGTTTCCGTAATGGGGTATTATCTGATACCACAATCACTGGTATTCATATTCATTTTAATGGTTTTGCACACTATTTACGATAATACTACGCTTGCGATACCAATAAAAACGTATTTAATATGTATTGCTATGTTCTTCGCTACTTACTTATATGTTACTAATAACCTCGCTTTCTTCAGATTTGAAGGATTGTTAGGCACGTTCAGAGGGATGCGTTGCCCTAGTTCCTAAAATCAACAAACCTGCGAATCAGATTGCACGAGGAACTTATTGCGCAAGCTGGGGAGCGAGGAAGTTTCCAAAAGACAAATTCTGCAACGAGTGCTGTGCAGGCACGGGTTAGCGGCGCGGCCTTGGAGTTGAACGCGGTAATGAGAAAAGTGTAACCAGTATTTCGGCTCTCTCCACGTCTGCACACCTGAGCCAGACGGAAGGATCACATTCTGTAAATACGGGGTGTCGTGGCATAATGCCGTAACTTTCCGCCTTCAGTTTTCAATCCTTAATGTACAAACTGCCTTCCTGATATTACTGTGCATCGACCATGTCTAAATTTAGAATGTGATTGGCCCCATATTTTCACAGCTATACTCACGTCGTCGAGACCGAAAGGGACTGTGCGGGGAGTGGGATTCGAACCCACGCAGGCCTGCGCCGGCAGATCGCTCTTCCGTGCCGTTCGCGGATCTTGAGTCTGCTCCCTTTGGCCAAGCTCGGGCATCCCCGCACTTTGCACGATACAGGCATCAGTAAGAAGTTAAGAGTTTCTCCAAAAGAAAGACTGAATCGCGAAACTTATCAGGATATCGGGGGAAGATAGGAGCAGGCTTCCTTTGAAGATATTACAGTTGCACACCGATTATGTAGAATACACTCCAATTGAGAGGGAAATATCCGTCGCCGAAGAGACAGCAACGTCCCCAAGAAGGTTCGAAGATGCCGTGGTATTACTTACCTCGGCAGAAATCGGCGATAACCAAAACACCTCCAAGGAAGCTTCGGACGACATAACAGAATCTATTCAAAAGCTAGGAGCAAAGCGCATTCTGGTTTATCCTTTCGCACATTTGGCACAGGACTTGGCACCGCCCACGGTCGCCTTGGAAATAATTAAGACACTCGCAACGGAGCTTTCCAAGGCCGGTTTCGAAGTACACCGGGCACCTTTCGGATGGAACAAATCCCTCGAACTAAAAGTTAAGGGCCACCCCCTAGCCGAGCAATCAAAGAGTTACCCACAGGTCGGGCATCCCAAGCAGCCTTATGTCGAAGCCAGTCACTCACAGGCACGCGTAACTGAGGCGAATATCCTAAGTCGGCTAAGGAAGGCAGACTTTTCGGGGTTGCCTGAAACTGACCATAGAATAATTGGAGAAAGGCTCGACTTGTTTAGTTTTCAAGAAGTGTCTCCTGGTATGGTGTACTGGCACTATAAGGGTCTAAGACTGAAGGAGCTGCTTCTTGGCTTTTTGCGAGCTGAGTTAGCCAAAAGGAACTACATAGAAGTAAGTACGCCTGCCCTCGCGAATACTGCACTCTGGCGCGTAAGCGGACATTCAGAGCACTACAAAGACGATATGTTCCTCACCAAGATGGGCAATGAGGAAATGGGGCTAAAGCCAATGAATTGCCCATCCACCTTTCTCATTTACAAATCGCGTAGGTGGAGTTTCCGTGAGTTACCAGTTCGCTACTCGATTTTCGATCCACTCTATAGAAACGAACTAAGTGGCGTGTCTAGCGGTTTATTCAGAGTCAAAGCGCTCACTCAGGATGACGCCCATATTATTGCAACTGAAGAGCAGGTGAAACCGGAAATTTCCGATATGCTCGATCATATGGAAAAAGTATACAAAACCTTTGACTTGGGTTATAAGGTAAAAATCTCCACGCGGCCAGACAACTCAATGGGTAGCGAGGAAGAATGGAAACAGGCTACAGACACACTCATTGAAGCCGTGAAGTCCAAAGGATGGACTTACGAAATAAAGGAAAAAGAGGGAAACTTTTATGCGCCCAAAATTGACGTTGACATAAGAGATTCGCTGGGCAGAGAATGGCAGTGTGGAACGTTCCAGCTCGACCTGCAGATGCCCAAACGGTTCGGGCTCGTATATACCGGCTCCGACGGAAAGGAGCACACACCAGTAGTGTTACACAGAACTATCTTGGGTTCCCTAGAGAGATTCACCGGAATTATTCTAGAGCACTATAAAGGCGCTCTACCAGTATGGCTCTCACCAGTGCAGGCGAGAGTAATATCAATCTCCGATGAGCATATCGGATATGCTCGGCGAGTGCTTTCCGCGTTGGATGCCGCAGGAATTAGAGTAGAGAGCGATTTCGAGAGCGGAACTCTGGGCGCAAAAATCAGAAACGCGCGGCTGCAACGTGTCCCTTACATGGTCATTGTCGGTAAAAAGGAAGAAGAGGAGGAGCAGATTTCGGTGCGCACCCGAGAAGGAGCAGAGCGCCGCGGAATGTCTCTCCAAGAGCTGCTTAACGAGATTTCGGAGAAATCCAAACTGTACGAATGAGATGGGTACGGCCACCTAGTGGAAATCTTCTAGTAGGTTATCATGGTCCCCAACGGACGTTTTCCGACCGCTCGTCGAATGGCCGAGTCGGTTTTGCCGTTTGCTACAATCGTTGGAATCCTTGACCTTCTTAAAATCTTGAGGGCCACATCGTCGAAAAGGTCGTAGGTGCCCGCAAGGGCGGGGTTTAAGGACAGTATCTTAACGAGCTCATCAAGACTTACTTTCTTTAACAATACAGAACCCGGCTCGCTCGGTTTCGCGGAAAACACGCCGTCCACGTTCGTCAGCACGACAAATCTGTCCGCGCAAATTCTTTCGGCAACAACCGCCGCAACTGCCGTGGTCGATTGCCCAGGAGTGAGTCCTCCTAATACGGCCGCCTTCGACCCTGCCAAGGCTTGATCAAGCTCTTTTAAGGAAGTCGGCTGCAGGGGGTAGCAATCTCTGCCGAGCATGTGAGCTAGCAGGTATGCGTTTAGCCTAGTCACGGATATGCCGATATCGTCAAGGAGCCCCTCATTCAGTCCGAGAGCCCGTCCCATAGATATCCATTTTCGGGCTGGCGACCCTCCCCCAACTACAGCTACGAATGTGTGCTTGTGATTGAGTAGCCAGCGCAGCGAGGACGCTTGGTGCCTAAACGCACTCTCTCCTTCGTCCAGAAGATGACCGCCCACCTTCAAAACGAGTTTCAATGAGAAACCCGGGGGCTTGACATGGCTTATATCTGATAAGCGTGACTATTTCCACGAAACGGGGATAACCATTGCCTGTCCAAGCCGCCGAATATGATTCGTATGACGAATACCGCCTGAGAAAACTCGTAAGCGAGCTTGAGGATAAGGAGGGTAGGGGTACCGAACTTATTAGTCTTTACATCCCTCCCAAGCGGGCAATAAGTGAGGTAGCCCGGGACCTTCGGGAGGAAGCCAGTACCGCCTCAAACATCAAGTCCAAATCTACCAGGAAAAACGTCACCGATGCAATAGAGTCGATACTACAAAAACTCAAACTTTTCCGAGAGCCACCCGAAAATGGCTTGGTCATCTTCTGCGGCGCAATCCCGCATGGCGGGCCAGGCACCGAAAGAATGGAAATACACGTGCTTGAGCCACCAAAACCAATTAACGTCTATTTGTATAGGTGCGATGCTCGATTTGTACTTGAGCCAATCAAGGACCTTCTGAGTGAGAAAGAAGTATACGGCTTGATTGTGATGGATCGGGCTGAAGCCACCTTCGCACTGCTGCACGGTAGAAATATCGAAATTTTACATAATATTACTTCTGGAATACCGGGTAAGCATCACGCAGGTGGACAGTCAGCCAGACGTTTTCAGCGGATTATAGAGCAAGTCGCGCATGAATTCTATGTCAGAATTGGGGAGTACGCCAACAAGTATTTCCTTGACAAACAGCTTAAGGGAATAATCATTGGGGGCCCAGGGCCCAACAAGAACGAATTTGCTGAGGGAAATTTCATGCATTATAGTTTACAGGAGAAAATTATTGGCCTAGTCGATACTGGCTACACGTCAGACGAAGGAGTAAGAGAATTAATCAATCGCGCAGAAGATTTGCTTCAGCAATCTAAACTTGTTCACGAAAAAAAGGTTTTTAATACACTTATGGAGACGATGGTAAAGGATCCCTCACATGTCGCCATAGGACCTCGCGAAGTCCTAGAAAAGATTGATAAAATCAAAACGCTTGTCGTCTCGGAGGAGAGTAAAGATTCAGTCGCGGTATTTACTTGCAAGGCGTGCGGCAAAAAATCCGGTGAGCTCCTGAGCGAAGGAAATACCGTCGCGGCTAAAACTAAGAAGTGCCCGTATTGCGGAGGAGTTATGATGAACGGTCCCATCGAGCCTCTTGTCTCATTTCTTGCGGACGCCGTGAGGGAGAGGAAGAGGACGGTTGAGCTGCTCTCTACCAAGACTGAAGAAGGAGAGCAACTCAAGAATTCCTTTTTGGGTTGCGCTGCGATGCTTGACTAGGCAATTATTTTCGCACTAGAGCGGCGGTACTACTGTCACGCAACGGCTTTCCACTATAATGAGGCAGGAACTGGAATACGAACTGGGGCAGGCGTGCGCCAAAAGAATAATAAGTATATCTTCGTAAAAGTCATTGAAAACCAATGGATTGGGGTCTCCAAAACCGACTATTCAGGATGATCAATCCCGTAACTCGTCGCACAGTTATGCTTGCCTGCGATCATGGATACTTTATGGGCCCCACCCACAAGCTAGAAAACCCTCGAAGAACCATCGAACCGCTGGTTAGCTATGCTGATGCTCTTGCAGTCACGAGAGGGGTATTGAGAACTTCCGTAGACGCGACATGGCGTGTACCGATTCTACTCAGGATGTCGGGAGGAAGCAGTATTTTGAGTGAAGACCTTAGCGATGAGGGGGTTATTTCGTCCTTCAAGGATGCACTCAGATTGAATGTGTCAGCAGTCGCCCTCTCAATCTTTGTCGGGACTAGACATGAGAAACAAACGCTGCTGAATCTGGGGAAACTCGTAGACCTCGGAAATGAATATGGCATGCCTGTTGTGGCAATCACGGCGGTCGGAAAGGAACTTGAGAAAAGGGATGCGCGGTACTTGGGTCTCGCATGTAGACTTGCAGCGGAGATAGGAAGCCACCTGATAAAAACGTACTATTGCACAGGTTTTGATAAAATTGTCGATTCCTCATTGGTGCCGCTGGTTGTTGCTGGTGGTCCAAGACTGGAGAAGGAGTCGGATGTGTTTCAGCTGGTCTACGATGCGATACACGACGGCGCGGCCGGGGTTGACATAGGCCGCAATATCTGGCAGCACAACGCCCCGATAGCGATGATCAGATCCATTCGCGCCATTGTTCACGAGGGCGCAACTGTGCGGGAGGCTCTTCAGATGTTTGAAGAGAACAGAGTGAATCATGGCAATGTAATGAAGGCCGTGACTGTCGACTAAGATGCTGTCAAATCCGGTTCCAAATTACCTCAAGACCCGGTATGAGCGAGTTGCCTGACGCTCAAGAGTTCTCCTCAGTATTGGAGCGCGTTATCAAGCTGAGACGAGGCAGAATATGTGCAACAGATACGAAGAGCCCGAGGTTTCGGCCGAGTGCCCTCGTGCCCTGCCTTCCACCTCAGTTCTCGAAGGTTTCTCCGGGCCCAAGGATGATACACTTCGACTCTGAGCTCTTTTCCACGGCCTCATTGAGCGCTCTAATGTCGGTCTGGATTGCAGGAAACGTGTTGTAATGAATCGGTATTAGCACCCGTGGCTTTAGAAGTCTTAGCGCGACGGAAAGGTCTTCTACTCCCATCGTATAGAATCCGCCGACCGGTAACATAGCGATGTCAAGCGGATAACTCTCTCCTATCAAACCCATATCGGAAAAAACCGCGGTATCGCCGGCGTGATACATATAGTTATCTCCCATCCTAATCACGAAACCGCACGGATTTCCACCGAAGAGTTGATTGCTACCAATAGAAGAGCTGTGAGCTGCCCATGTTATCTTAACCCAAGCAAATCCGAAATCTCGCGATCCGCCGTGATTTCCACCAATTACGTTTGCGCCTTGTTTCTGAAGCTGCACGCTGAGCTCATAGGTGGTAAAGATAGGGCAGTTGTTCCTCTTCGAGATCTGGACGGCGTCGCCCAGATGGTCAGAGTGCCCGTGAGTAACCAAGATAAGGTCCGCCTTAACACTGTCCCATGTGCAGGCAGCGGTCGGGTTTCCTGTAAGGAACGGATCTATGATTATATGTTTACCTGCATGCGATAACTCAACACATGCGTGGCCCAAATACTTCAGTACAACCATACGTTCCATCTCCTGTTGCCCAGTGATAAGCCTGAATCTGCCTGCATGGCAGTAACTGGCGCTCTGAGCTGATGCTGCCCTTGCATTATATATCTCCTGCAAAAAACCGCAATCTCAGCCCTGCGCTCGAACGATCTCCGGTAGCTAGTGGACTTTAAGCTTCTTACAAGTCTTGAGACTCCTGTTCTTCCGCGTCCTGTCCAGTATCCGGCTCTAACTCGTATGCCGCTCTGAGCTCAATCCCTTTCAGAGCTTCCTCATCAACACGCTTCTTCTCTTTTTCGTCCAAGTTCTCTTCGATTTGCTTGTTCTTCGTTGCCTTTTTTTTCATTCTCCTCACCATTCAGAGGGGACAATCCAACCGAGCCGCATGTATTCACCTTCAATTTCGCCCAGATCTGCATGTTCAGAATTCAAGCCCTCGGGCTATTAGTGGTGGCGGGCTGAACACCTCGGCCGAAGCCTTGGCGCTTACACCCCCACTCTATCAACCCGGTCTTCTACCGGTGCCCTCGTCCCACTCAAGTACTCCCTTACGGCAGCACCAAGCGAGTGGGAATGGCCGCCTATTTTCGGGGCCGGCTTCCCGCTTAGATGCATTCAGCGGTTATCCAGTTACGGCGTGGCTGCCCGGCGTCTGCTTTGTCAAACAACCGGTAAACTAGAGGCCGCGGCACCCCGTTCCTCTCGTACTGAGGGCACCTTCCCCTCAGGCGACCGACACCCCCGATAGGGAGAGACCGACCTGTCTCACGACGGTCTAAACCCAGCTCACGTTCCCCTTTAATGGGCGGGCAGCCCCGCCCTTGGCAGCTGCTGCACCGCCGGGATGGGAAGAGCCGACATCGAGGTAGCAAACCGCGAGGTCGCTAGGAGCGCTCGCCCGCGACGACTCTGTTATCCCCGGGGTAACTTTTCTGTCATGCCCAGCTCCCACCGATAGAGGCATGAGCGGTCGCTAGGCCTGGGTTTCCCCTCCGTGTCCCTCGCCATAAGGACGCGGTCAGGCTGACTTTTGCCCTTGCACTCTGCGGCGGAGTTCTGACCCGCCTGAGTCAACCTTTGGGCGCCCATGATGCCTTTTCGTGGGCGTGCCGCCCCAGCCGAACTGCCCACCTACTGCTGTCCCTTGTTAAAGGTAAGGGACACGGTTAGGAATGGGCGGTGTTTCAATTTCGCATACGCCGCGGCCGGAACCACGGCTTCATCGCTCCCGCCTACACTCCGCACACCCAACCGTATCTCAACAACAGGCTGCAGTAAAGCTCCACGGGGTCTTTTCTCCCGGTCGGGGGTCCCTGGACTATGCACCAAGTGTCGTAGTTTCGCCGGGCCCCTGGTTGGGACAGGGGTGAGCTCGTTGGTCCATTCATGCACGCCGGAACTTACCCGGCAAGGCATTTGGCTACCTTAAGAGAGTCAGAGTTACTCCCGGCCTTCAGCGGCGCTTCACCCAGTTGAACCTAGGCTTGACGTCCCGCCAGTGGCCAGGATTCAGCCACCGTACAAACCGTTACCGGCTAGCGATGACCTATGTTTTTAGTAAACAGTCGGCTCACCTTTGTCACTGCGACCTGGCACCACCCCCTTGCGGAAGGATGCCAGGCACCCCTTTTACCTAAGATACGGGGCTAAATTGCCAAGTTCCCTAACCAGGGATAAACCCGACACGCCTCGGGCTTCTCACCCAGGGGCACCTGTGTCGGATCTAGGTACGAACACGAGGAATCCTTCCGGTGCCGTTTTTCATGGGCTCCGGGGCACAGCTGAATCCCCCTCGCGGGGGACCTGCGGGGCCTTCGAGGGCTTCTCGTCGTTACGACACTCAGCCCCATTCGACCCTACTGACAGAGTGACTGCTCCGTTCAACCTACCCTGAAGCGTCGAGCACCGGCACGCCTTTCGGCACGTATCCTCGTGGCAAGGGAATATTAACCCTTTACCCTTTTTCGGTGGCGTCGAGTTACGAGTCACCTTAGGATCGGCTAACCCTTGGCCGAAGATCGTTGCCAAGGAACCCTGGCCCTTTCGGCGAAGAGGATATCCTCCTCTCTTCTGCTGCTACTACCACCGGGATCTGCAATCCCAACCGGTCCACGGGACCTCACGGCCCCGCTTCTACCCAGTCGGGACGCCCTCCTACCTACACCAGTCAAGATGACTGGCATACTGGGGTATCGGCGGCCGGCTTGAGCCCCGTCTATCTTCGAGGCCCCACGCCTCGGCGAATGAGTTGTAACACACTCCTTAGAGGATGGCTACTTCTGGGCCCACCTTTTCGCTGTCTAAGGCGTGGGACGCTCTTTGATTGGCACTTAGTCGGCACTTAGGGGCCTTAACCCCAGTGAGGATTGTTCCCCTCTCGGCCCACGAGCTTATCCCGTGGAACCCCACTCCGGCCTTCTACGAAGCCAACAGATTCGGAGTTGGACGAGAAAGCGGAGTCTTTCGACTCTCACTTTCTAATCCGTAGCTCTACCCTGTTGGCAATCTCCAGCCGGGCTGCGCTAAGACGCACTTCGGAGGGAACCAGCTATCACCGGGCTAGATTGGTCTTTTGCCCCTATGCCAACGTCTGAGGAGCGATTTGCACGTCAGCACCCCTTCGGGCCTCCACCGAGCTTTCGCCCGGCTTCACCCTGCGCTGGCATAGATCGCCCGGTTTCTGGTCTCATGACTGTGACTCCAGGCCCTTGGTAGACCCAGCCCCTCACGTCTTTCGACGCTGCGGGCAATTCGGTTTCCCTGCGGGTGCGGGCTTCTAACCCTTACCCTCGCCACAGCCATGAACTCCCCGGCTCGTTTTCCAAGACGAACGACACAACTCTGGTAATCCGTCGTCGTACTTCCGCGTTGCCGCAGGTTTCCTTCCGACGGACTGAACCCTTTCGAGCCGCGTCGTGTATCCCCACCTGGTTTCAGGTGCTTTTCACTCCCCTTCCGGGGTACTTTTCAACTTTCCCTCACGGTACTTGTCCACTATCGGTCTCGGGACGTATTTAGGCTTGGAAGTCGGTTACTCCCGTCTTCCCACGCCCGTCAGGACGTGGTACTCAGGAACCCAGACAGGCCTTCTTGACTTCGCGTACAGGGCCATCACCTTCTATGGCAGTGCTTTCCAGCACGCTTCTGCTCGTCAAGTTAGGCCCTACTCCGGGCCCAAACCCCACACACTCTGGAGTTCGTCGCTCCAGAATTCGGTTTGGCCTATTCCCTCTTCCCTCGCCGGTACTAGGGGAATCTCGTTTGATTTCTTTTCCTCTCCCTACTTGGATGTTTCCGTTCGGGAGGTTCCCGCGTCTCATCGACGCGCAGGCGGCGAACCGCCTGCAGGAAGTCCCATTCGGGTACGCCCGGATCAGCGATTGCATAACATCTACCCGAGCAATATCGCTGCTCGCTACGCCCTTCATCGGCGCCCGAGCCGAGCCATCCACCAGGTGGGTTAGGTGCGTTGAACCCCTAACCATACAGATCTAGTTTGGCGTTTCCAGTGAACACATGCGGCTTCATTGCAACAAACCTTTTGGCTGCTGCTCGCCCTTAGCCCGTAACGCTTCCGTAACGGACCGCACTCAGAATTTGTCTGTCAACCACTTTACCGGCTCGACTTCCCGCCCAATCGCGGACTTAGGAGGTGATCCGGCCGCAGGTTCCCCTACGGCCACCTTGTTACGACTTCTCCCCCCTCGCCGACCTCAGATTCGACGGGGCCGAATCGACTCCGCCTCATCTGTAACCAGCTCGGGTGGAGCGACGGGCGGTGTGTGCAAGGAGCGGGGACGTGTTCACCGCGCGATGTTGACACGCGGTTACTGGGGATTCCAGGTTCACGAGGGCGAGTTTCAGCCCTCGATCCCAACTACGGTGAAGTTTCGAGGATTGCCTCCCCCTTCCGGGTTCGGAACCCATTGTCTACACCATTGCAGCCCGCGTGCGGCCCAGGTGATTCGGGGCATGCTGACCTGCCGTTGCCCCCTCCTTCCTCCACCTTAGCGGTGGCGGTCCCTCTAGTGTACCCGCTTACGCGGTGGTAACTAGAGGCGAGGGTCTCGCTCGTTCCTGGACTTAACCAGACACCTCACGGCACGAGCTGGCGACGGCCATGCGCCACCTCTCAGCGCGTCGGGCAAAGTCATCGGCTTGGCCCTCATACTGCTGTCGCACCTGGTAAGGTTCCCGGCGTTGACTCCAATTGAGCCGCAGGCTTCACCCCTTGTGGTGCTCCCCCGCCAATTCCTTTAAGTTTCAGTCTTGCGACCGTACTCCCCAAGCGGCGGACTTAACGGCTTCCCTGAGGCACCGGCACGGCTCGAAGCCGTACCGACACCCAGTCCGCATAGTTTACAGCTGGGACTACCCGGGTATCTAATCCGGTTCGCTCCCCCAGCTTTCGCCCCTCACCGTCGGACGCGTCCTAGCCAGGCGCCTTCGCCACTGGTCGTCCTCCCGGGATTATAGGATTTCGCCCCTACCCCGGGAGTACCCCTGGCCTCTTCCGCTCCCTAGCCCAGCAGTATCCCATGCGGCTCAACGGTTAAGCCGTTGAATTTAGCACAGGACTAGCCGAGCCGGCTACGAGCGCTTTAGGCTCAATAATCGTCCCGACAACTCGCGGAGCTGGTATTACCGCGGCGGCTGACACCAGTCTTGCCCCCCGCTTATTCCCTCAGATTACTACTCTGAGGAAAAGCCAACCTCAGCGGCTGGCACTCGGGATGGCCCATTCACGGTTGCCCGCATTGATGAGGTTTCTCGCCTGGTGCGCCCCGTAGGGCCTGGGCCCTTGTCTCAGTGCCCATCTCCGGGCTTCAGCTCTCACTGCCCGTATCCGTTATCGGCTTGGCGAGCCGTTACCTCGCCAACTACCTGATGGAACACAGTCTCATCCTCAAGCAGTACACAGGCATGCCTGCGTGCCATTTCGATGACCACCCGTTCCAGAGTTGGTCGTCTATAAGCTATTATCCCCAGTTTCCCGGGGTTATCGCCTTCTCGAGGGTAGATTGACCATGTGCTACTGAGCCGTACGCCACGCCCTCACGTGGCCGAGGGCGTGCGACTCCCATGGCTGAGTATCATCCCGATAGCAGTCGGGTCCGGCAGGATCAACCGGGTCTATTTGGTCGCTTACTTGATCCTTAAGTCATCGTGCGGTCGAGCGGGAAGTCTTGCCTTTCGGCGTGGTTGACAGACGTCAGGCATGATCCTTTCGGGTCGCGCCTCCACAAGATTGCACCTTAATTGTACCCTTAGGCTGGAAGGCAACCAGTCACCGTGCGGCCAAAGCCTAACTCCTTGGTTGCGCCGCCACCTAGGGCGTGCAAACCCCTTTTCTTCCTTACGCCAATATAAGCACTTCTCCTTAGCTTCCTCCTCAAGTTCGGCGGAGACTGCTCAGTGACTCCTCCTCTGCGCTATTCTTGACACGTACGCTAGCCAAGAGCCATTCCAACTAATGCAACAATGGGCTCGTCCGCAAGAAATCTAGCGATGGTGATTCGGTATTGTCAAGTTCGAAATAGTGGGCCCGGAGGGATTCGAACCCTCGACCTCCCGGTATCTGAGGTACTCATATCAGCCGAGCGCTCTACCAAGCTGAGCTACGGGCCCCAGAGTCCGAATGCGCCTTTGCATGAATTTAAACGTTCGGCATCACAAAGGCTTGAGACTCAAAATACGGGCTAGACTATTTTAACGAATCCTAATATTATCCCCGACTTAGCTCTCCTCGGTACGCGGCCTTGGTTGATTCGCTGCGACGAAACTTAATCTATGTTGCTTGTGCGCTCGCCGCTGGTGGTGTTCTGCACTTTCTGTCCGTGTGGGTTTATCCGCATACCATCCTGAACGCTTACTCACGAAGCGAGATAGTCTACTATCCGTTCTATTTTATAAGAGAAACCTACTACGGAAGCAGCTCAGTTCCACTAAGTGGGCCGCCTGAGCTCGATTTTTTACAGGTCATCGCCGCGATGTGTGCAATATATCTTGCCATAAGAATTCTGTTTACCCGACCGCGCTCGGCGACGCCAAGGAAAATCTAGCAGATATTACTCTGAGCTGGTTCGATAAGCACACCGGTAGGCGGCACAAACCGATAAGATCGTGTCCTTTGCGGCTCCTTTGCCGCACGCTCAGTTCGCTATGTTGATCCTGCAGAATTGGGCACCAATGTTGTGACATCTTAATAGATGGCACACGTAATCACACATATTGTCGGGCTGGTAGCTCAGTTGGCAGAGCGTCCGCCTCGCACGCGGAAGGTCGCGGGTTCGAATCCCGCCCAGTCCAATGTCACTTAGATCAAGTAGGCTGCTTGGGTTTCAAACGTTTCAAATCTAACAACAAGAGTAAAAAATTGATGTATTCGCGGAGGCTGAGCTTGCTTTTCCCAGATTTTCTCCCCACAAAAATATAAGGCACCTCGCAAACCGTTGAGTAGCTCGCTCTAACCAAAATCTCAATCAAAATCTTGTAGCCCCTTGGTCTAAACTCCACGTTCTTTAGGATAGAGCGACGGAACCCAAAGTATCCCGAGAGCGGGTCAGAGGTTGATTTCGACGCAGGTAAGATAATATAACACAGTTCCTTTGCCCCCCAAGACACGAATTTTCTAAAGGTAGACCACCCTTTTGTACCTCCGGCTTGGGTGTTCCTCGAAGCCACTACGAGATCACAGCCCAGCATTAGTTTCTCCCCTATCGACGGAAGGACCTCCGGCGGGTGCTGTAGGTCCGCGTCCATAACAATTATGAGCTCAGAAAGCGCTCTACTGGTTCCCAAGAGCACAGCCGAGCCCAATCCAAGCTTCCCTTTCCTGGAGGCCACTCTTACGTTTGATCTGTCCTTTGCCACTCTTTCTATTTCTTCCTTCGTTCCGTCTGGACTGTCGTCATCAACAAATAGTACCTCATAGCTCATACTTGAAAGAGCGCTGGCGATTCCTGCAATTAGGGGTCGGACGTTCTCCTTTTCGTTGAAAGTTGGAATTACTATCGATATCAGGGGACACATTTCTTGCTCTTTTGTGACGCTGCATTGACCTCCCTAGTCTGGGCGCGAGGGTCAACCTGTTTGGGGAAGTAAGAATTAATTAAGCTTCCGGTTTGTTAGGGGGCGTGGCGAGCCACTGGACTGCTACCGGACCTTAGGGTCTGAGGACGCTCCGCCCACTATGTGGGGACGCGGTCCGAACGGACGCGGGGAGACCTGAGCCTCTGGCACAGAAACGAGACCCCCACCATACAGGATGACTAGGAGCGAAAAGCGAGGACTATGGTGGGGCGATGAAACGGTCAAGTCGCGTGGTGCAAGGGAGAACGCGTCCATGACGCCCACAGGAGACGCGGGTTTCCCGCTCAGCAAGATGCAGTCTAAAACTCAAGGCGGGCTACCGGTGGCACGCCACGTCTCCTTCTCTGAATCTGCTCGCTGGTTAACTTTATATGCGCTCTTCTCATTTCGCAGAAGATACACTTGACTTCAGCATACGTGTTAATAAATACCGAAATAGGCAGCGAGGAAGAAGTTCTTAAGGAGCTCAAGCAAATACCGCTGGTTAAAGAAGCGCATCTGGTGTACGGCGTTTACGACATAGTCGCGCTAGTCGAGGCCCCCGACCTTGATAAGTTAAAAGAGGCGGTGACCTGGAAGGTCAGGAAGCTCGATAAGGTGAGGTCAACTCTTACAATGATCATAGTTGAGAGAGGAGGTAAGTAAGGATACCTCCGGCCCTGACCTCGCTCGCGCGCTTTACCACGTAGGCATCGATGACACTGATGATCAGGGTGGAGGGTGCACCACATATTCTGCTTATAAAGCAATCAAGGAGTTGCTGGCTAATGGCCTAGATGTTGTTGATTTCCCGCGGCTGCTGCGATTAGACCCAAATGTTCCCTGGAAGACTCGAGGGAATGCGGCAGTTGGTTTCTCTGTTCTCGGAGACAAACAGCGGATCATTGAAATAGTACAGGCTTGCTTGCGCGAATCCACCAGGGGACTGCACTCGAACCCGGGCTTAGTCATCACAAACCGTTCTCAGCGGGTGAAAATCCGGTCCGTATTCTCAGGAGCAGTGTCTCGGCTTCTGAATCCATTTGAATCGTTCGAAGTCTTGTCTAGGAGTGGCGCAGTTGTCTATGGAAAAAGGAGAAGGAGTTTGATTGGAGCGGCGGCGGCGGCCTGTAACCTTCTACTTGTGGGGGATTATAGCTATGAGCTCATTACTTATCGGAGGTCAGAACTAATTGGCACCGCAAGAAGAATCTCTGGGTCCAGCGTTGCCAGCATGGATATAGAATTTCACGATGCCACCTTTAACAATCTTTTTGGATTCATGCAGTGCGTCGCTCCGCACGGTTCCGACCCGGTGCTCTTTGGACTGCGCGGAGAAGACCCACGCTCGCTGATTCGCGCAATGTCTTTGATTCGGTCGGAAGCTCCTAGCGGATGGGCAGTCTTCGTAACTAATCAGGGTACAGATAATCACTATCAGGACATGCCCTTGAAGTCTTCCCGTCTGGGTGATTCGCTGTCGCTCCGTGGTTCGGTCGCGGGCTTCCCTCGCGTGCTAAAGGGAGGCCATCTGACAGTCGAATTGGACTCTGACGGAGGAAAAATCACCGCTGTGGCGTTTCGAGAGAGCGGCGTCGTGCGTGATGCGGTCGCCGGACTTTCCCCGGGAGATGAAGTCATGGTTATGGGGGGAGTTAAGATGCAGTTACCGCTGTCACTAAACATTGAGAAACTTAAGATACTAAGAACGGTCCCTAGAGCGATTCTGAGAAACCCCGTTTGCCGCCTTTGTGGTAAGAGGACCAAAAGCGCGGGGAGGGGCCAAGGCGTTCGGTGCGAGACCTGCGACACAGATTACAGAGATTCTCAGGGTGTGGCGGTGTTCGTTTCCCAGGGACTCCCCCCCGGCCTCTACTTGCCTCCTAGTTCTTCGATCGGCCACCTAACGAAACCTCTCGCGCGTTATGGCCGAGAGAAAAGAGAGAGAGAATTCCGCCTGCGCCGGTTTTCCTTCTTAAATTAGTCATGGGCAGCTACCCCTTCCCCTTCTATAGACTTCAGCTCTTGCTCGAGGAGCTCAATTGCGCAGTCAATATGGCCTTTTTGGACTATGAGTGGGGGGGCGAATCTGAGAACAGACCTTCCGCACCCGATTATAGCAAGTCCGCGTTTCCAGGATCTTAAGAGTAATTCCCCAAGCTCTTTGTCTGCTGGCTCTTTGCTCTTTGGGTCACGGACTAGCTCGACACCAATCATGAGACCCCTGCCACGAACATCACCAATTAGGGAGAAGCGGTCTTGCAGCTCAACCAGCCGTTGTTTAAGGTAATCGCCGACATCAGTTACGTGTTTCAGGATCTCAAGTTCCTTGATTTGATCCAATACCGCGTTCGCCGCTGCGCATGCAACCGGATTCCCGCCAAAAGTGCTCGCGTGAGATCCGGGTTCGAGACCCATCAGATCATCCCGCCCAAGGAGTACTCCCAGAGGCAGTCCGCCAGCAAGTGCCTTGGCCATAGATATATAGTCTGGTTTGACACCATAATGCTCGACTGCAAACCATTTTCCGGTCCTACCGACGCCGGATTGAACCTCGTCCATTCCCAAAGGTATCCCGTTCACATCCAATAGTCTCTTTAGCTTGACAAAGTATCCCTCCGGTGCAGGGACATACCCTCCTTCACCCTGAATTGCCTCTGCTAGAAATAGTGCGGTTTCGTCAGCTGGGAGGTATTTGTCAAAAAGCTGCTCCTGAATATAATCGACGCAATACGTGCCGCATGATTCGGGTTCCAAGGAAAAGGGACATCGGTAGCAGTAAGGAAACGGCACGTGTTCCACCCCTGGCAGGAGCGGGCCAAACCCTCTTCTTTGCACGGGTTTACTGGCGGTTAACGACACTGCTCCCAGGGTTCTACCATGGAAGGAACCGGTGAAGGCCAGAACGTAGGGGCGCTTTGTACTCCACCGCGCCGCCTTAATCATGGCTTCGTTTGCTTCCGCGCCACTGTTCCCGAAAAAGGCTTTCGTCTTTTGTCCTTGCGGCGCGATCTGCGAGAGTTTCTCGGCTAACGCAACTGCAGGCTCATATAGAAAATCAGTAAACGAGTAGTGGGTCATTTTTTTAGCCTGGGAAATGATAGCCTTCGTGACTCGCGGGTCAGAATGACCCAGCGCCATTACGGCTATACCGGCATTAAAGTCAAGGTATTTGTTCCCGTCTTTGTCGTAAACGAACATGCCTTTTCCTCTGTCTGCGACCATTGGATACCAACGAGCGAACGACTGCATAACGTACCTTCGATCCTGGGAAATCACCTTCTTTGCTGCTGGTCCGGGTGGTTCAACGTTTATTTCGGGCCAAAACCGCTTATTGTTTGACAATTGGGCTTTAAGGGGATCGTGTCGCTCTCACAAAAGGCTTCCTTACTGTTCTGCAACCGACAAGACGCAGGTTTGCCGGAAGGAGGAAAGGGGTTAGAGGCTACTGCTCCCTTAATTCGCACGCAGATGAAATAGAAATCTAGAGGAACGGGACAGTTGGCTTTCGGGAGCCAAAAAACAGCAGCACAGTCTGTCGGGGGAAGCGGGGATATTACGCGGTGGCTCAAGGAAGCGTTCGCGCCACTTCGTTCATGCTGTCGGGTGACGGTCCCTGCCCGACCAACGCTTAAAAGGCGCTGGGCAACGCGTCCTTCAGACGGGTCTGGGGCTAGCGCAGCGGGGTAGGGGAGCCTGGTTACCCCGCCGGGCTCATAACCCGGAGGTCGATGGTTCAAATCCATCCCCCGCTATGCCCTATGGTGTACCAGTGCTGGTAATGGCCCCATAGTCGCCGCGTTGGGATAGTCGGGCCCGAACCGGAAGTCCAAAGAAACGACTTATATCGGCGCCAGTCTCGTCGGATGCGGGGTGGATGCCTGTTTCCGTCAGTGCGGTAGCAAACCTTGGGGCTGTGGTTTCGCTTATATGGTCCAACAAGCAGTCATGGTGAGTAGCCAGAAATAAGCTGGTGGTCGGAATGCGAAGCGCTCGAGGGCTCTTACATTTGGTAAGTCGGTGGGTGACTATTGCGGGGGGGCGTGGTCATGTTTGTTTTTATTGCCCTAGGTAGTTACTTGTCCTCCACGCCCGCTATACCGGATTCATGCCTTCTTGGACCGTTCCGCCCATAGTATTCGGGCTAATCTACACATGCGTTGGTTTCGCTCTCTACTTGGTCGGACCTACGCCCGAGCCGACAGGCGAAACGGACGATTGAACCGTGTAAAACGAGATATACAACTAGCCCTCGCCATCACATGCGGTTCCCACCCTATCAGGCGCAGCGCCCCGTCGTTGATTGAATCAAATCTTGACACCTGGCTGCGATTTGTCGGGTGCCTCTTGCGGACATATGGGGCAGTTTCTGGCCGGGACCCCCCTTCTTCCTATGGAGATTATTAGACACTGAGCGAACCGCCTTCGCGGGGTTTGTGGTTTATGTATGTTCCGAGCTGGAGTTGAAGAGTAGGGGTGGGCGTGGTGCCCTGCGGAAGCTTGTTATTAACAGTTAAACTAGATAACAGTTGAACCCCTCGCCTTCCACTGCAACAACTCGAAAAACAGGTAAACTGGTATCTACAGCCAAGCGTCAGCATCCGAAGGACACAGCTAAACACAATATCTTATAAACAAGACAGAGTAACCAGCGGTTGCGGGGTTAATTCTTGAGGCGGTTCAGGGCGGAGTATGTGGATTCCAACGGAAATAAAGTGACCATTTCGCTTGAAGGGCAATTTACTAGGGAGCGCATCCAGAGACTTGTAGACACGATCACAGGTGTGGCCGACGCGACTGAGTTTGCCCGCCACGAACCGAGATTAGACTCTAACACGGTTTTCGGGAAACTTGCTTTGCTGATCGAAGAATTTTCCCCAGATGAATGGGTCGGGTCGGCGCTTATTCGAGACGCCTATAATAAAAGATACGGGAAGGATATTCCCCAACCCGTAGTTTCCACATATTTATCCCGCCTCATGCGCGCCGGACTCGTGGAGAGGAAAGGAGGACGCGCAAACATTGTGTATCGACCCGTTAAATCGCAGCCAAGACAATCCCAGTGACGGCCGCGACGACCACGACCAGAGTGAGGGCTCTTATACCACGGCTTAAGGCCGCGAGCAGTTCGGAAAGAAAGCCTTCCCCTAACACCCTTACGGAGACCTCGACTTTAATTTTATCTAAGATTGCAGGCTGGGACGTGGAGGAAGCAGTGCGAGCCGCTTCCAGGCAGGCTCGCACTACGGGCTCTCTAGATACAGTGCCAACTGGAAGATAACCCAATCCGCGAGACGCGTTGCCGCTGTTCCAGTGGTTATCTGTTGTCAAAACCTCTACGTACGCGAATCCAGCTCTTGATAAGGCGCTTCTTATTTGTTCCGCTAGGCCGCACACCATATTGTTTCCGTCTACGCATACGAACACGACGCTCTTGTCGCCATTCAACACCACCGCGGACACCCCTCCCGGACCGACATCGCGAGCCTGGAGCGTAACACGACTAGAACCCACTGATTTTATTACGAGATGTTCTTCAGACGCCGCAGACAGCGCCTGTATCTTTCCTGCGAGCTCATGACCCTGCAGTTCGGAAAAGAGCGCGGTGTGTTCATTACAAAGGCCATTATGCCTGTCCACGAGGTCGCGAGTAGACGAGCGGAGCTGGCAAACTAAGGTGGGGAGGTCTTCGGTGTTACCAACTTTGCTCGCAAAGACGATTTCTGAAGATCCAAACGAATAAGAAGCCACAGAGTATTTTGAATCGGAGACATCTCTATGAATCACGTGGGTGACTGGCACGCCCGTTCGAGCTCTGCCAAGTTCGGCCTTGAGAGCCGCAACTACGGCAAGGGTGGATTTTCGTGAAGCCAAGTTATGGGCGTGGTTTGAGGCCCCGTGGAGGACCACGGGGCCAAACTCATTGAGTTCTCGAGTCAAGACGGATGGCAGGTCACCGCTGCCCATTCCCCTTGCGGGCCCAGGGTGTATGTATGGAATGATCAGGCTCGCAATTCTTTGGGAATCAGACCTAAAGATCAAAGCCGAGACGCTTACGACGGAGTTCGAACCGGCAGCCTCAGAGAGGTTATCAAACTCTAGGGATTCCGGTTCCATCCATGATGTTCCAAAGGCGGTCAGAGCCTCGCCTCCTGACACGCCACCAACCCTTATGCTACGCATACGGAGCAAAAATAGGCACGGAATTACCGAGAACGCCGCAACGGCTAACAAAGCTTGGTCCGCATTTAGACCCACCGGAGCTGATAGCAGGCTACCCACTTCTAAGAATAGTGAGGAAACTAGCGAAGATGCCGTTCGGGCTCCGAAAACAGTGATTTGCGTTGCCGCATACAAAAAACTAAACACTAGGACAATCGGATACATAGCGAATCGAGAGTATTCTAGTGAAAGTGTCGATGCCGCCCCCCACAGAAAGGCTGAGGCGGCAGATGGCACGGCGAGAGATCCAACCAACAAAAAAGCCGAACGCCTCGTAGTCATACGGGCGCTTCCAGAATAGCTCTTTGCCGCAATTAGAGACAACAAGTAGAGCGCCAGAGCAGTGACGCTCAGTAAGAGGTGACCAGACAAACCCGACATGACGTAAGGTACGGCCCATTCTAGGACGAACAGGCAAACCGAGACCCGGGTGTCCGGGACCCTAACCAGATACCTACGCCCAGGGACTAACCTCAACTCTTGTAATCGCCCCCCGTGTTTTCGATGGCAGGGGATAAGCTGAGCGAAACCGGCACCCCCCCAACCACTATTCCTGGACCTGAGCGACTTTTTTGCCGGAGAAGAATGGAGCAACCCGCATCATATCACGCATGCGACCGGACAAACGTCTCCGCGGCTTGCCGAGGGTTAAGGGAGTTGGCTCGAGAAAAGGAAAAAAATAGCCCTAGGCAAACCTAAGAAAAAAACCACGCACCCCGTGATTCAAGTAGTGCTCGTGAATTTAAAAGATATGGTGGGCTACCGCTATAACTACAGCGAACACTGCCGAAATCGCCAAAATATAACCGGGTTTGAGCTTGAGGCCCAGATTCTCCTCCTCGTAGAACCGAACCAAACCCGCGCTGCTCATTGGTGAGCCTTGCTTCTTTCTCTTACGAGAACTCACGAAGGAATAAATTTTCAACAAGATATAAGCCCTTTCAAACACTCCACCCGTAACCATGAGGCTCAAATTAGCAGCAGGCCCAAGTTCTCGGCATGAAATACTTATTACCTGCCCCACTCGTAACCTTCGGAAGAAGCTAGGCGATTGAATGTTAAAGATAGAACAAGTGCTTGCAGTAGAAACCCCAAAATTACAGATTCCGATAGGTCGGGAGGCTGCTATCGCCGCACTCTTGGAGTCCGGTCTACCCGCACTTCCAGTAGTGGATGCGCAGGGACGCTATATTGGAGGGCTAACCGCCGAGGCTTTGCTTCAGAACCCAGAAGAGGAACAGGTCGGAGTCTTGGTCAGCGATGATAAGGCCGAACCAGCAACCGCTTTACTGGGCAACGCACAGATTAACACTATTCAGCGGCGAGGGTATATTTTTGTAAGTAACGGTGAGGGCAAACTGTCAGGCGCAACTTACACAAGGGACGTGCTGAAGAAAGCCCTGGCTCGCAAGGAGTTTGAAAGGGTACCTATTACCCCGAAAATCACGAGGAAATTTCCCCTAATCTGGGGAAAGACGCCATCGAACATCGCATGGAGGTCTTTGGGATTCTTGGACCAAAGCGAAGCACTAATCACCGATGACAGCATGAGCAATTTCAGAACGGTATCGGCTGTAAATCTCCTACGGGCGATAACAGAAGAGAAGATTAGTATACGTGAAGAAGCCGGAGCTGCCGGAGCTGAAGAAGAGTGGGGGGTAGAGGGTACCCAAATCATCTACATGGATAAGCTCGTCCTCCAGCTCTCTTCAAAGCCCATCGAGGCGTTTGCGAGTGCAGTCAGGCAGCACATTCTACTTAGCGATAGTGTGGCTACGGTCGCCGCAAAAATGTGCACGGAAAACGCCCGCCTGCTTCCGGTGATCAATACAGACCGCACCCTAGTGGGCGCCGTCGCAGCTAACGATCTGCTGGACCTTATGATAACATCAAGTTCTGAGAGCCTTCAGCCCCTGAATTAGTTTGTTGGCTTCAGAAGGATTTTCCAGGACATTTCCTACTACTACGACGTCGGCGCCATGATCGAAGAGTTCGTACACTTGGGCCGCAGTCTTTACACCACCACCAGCCATAACTGGGATAGGTGAAGTCTTCCTAACAATTTCCACAAAAGAAGGACTTATTGGCTTCTTCGCTCCCGACCCGGCCTCAAGGTAGAGCAGACGGAAGCCTAGATAGCCGGCAGTAAGCGCGTAAATCGCGGCCAACTCCGGCCTGTCTTCCGGGACCGGTCTGGCGCGTCCGACGAATCCTGCAGTTCCGCCCTCGCCTACGATAACATACGCCGTCGGTATCGCTTCCAAGCCCATGCCTTTAACTACTGGTGCTGCGAGGAACTGCTGATCTATCATATAATACGTGCTGTCCGAGTTTAGCAGGCTCATAAAAAGCACGGCGTCGGCCCTCGGGCTTAGGTTGCTGATCGACCCAGGAAAAATAATTATGGGTTTTACAGTTTCCTTCCTCATAGCTAAGATTACATCATCCACCTTACTTTGCCAAATGGCTGTGCTCCCTCCGACCAGAATTGCGTGAAATGAGCTGTCATCGAGTACACTTGCTATATGAGCAGCAGCGTTGGGTGAATACTTCTCCGGATCAATAAGCGCCATCAGCAGCGGGTTCTTGCGACGGGCTTCCATGAGTCCCGTGTAGACCCCCGGCAAACTTCTAGCTACCTTCCATCGCTGTCAGCTTAGAGTACACGTCAATCGGTTCAGCGCCAGCATTGACGTGCACATCCTCGCGAGAGAAACCGCAGTACGCGCATTGCACTCTTGCGTGCCCATCTTTTGCAATTATAATCCGAAGCGGGAAGCCTTCACAGATCGGGCATCTGAACACCTTTGGTGGTCCCCTCTTCTTTGGGGATACTATCCTATGCCTGCGTCTACGGCCGCCCAATTGACATCACAACCAAAACTCCCTGGTTCTGATAAACTCTTGCTCTGCCTTGAATATTTCCGCGTAGAGCTCTTCTTGAGTGGGCACCCGCTTTCTGAGTATTCTCTTCGCCACGGTGGGTCCAATTCCAAAGCCACTCAAGACTAAAACACCCCTTTTTCCGTAATCTAGGTGTATTTCAGCGCTACCAACTAGCTCCTTCGCCAGATTGCTAATGTGTTCGTCATCACTTCTAGACCCAAACTTGACGGATTTCAGTGCAGCTTTCGCAACGGCGTCATTTTGTTCGATAAATCCAATAAATCGAGAACTGCACCTTGGGCATACGACCCACTCAGGCATTGACCCGACAGTGGCTACAGAGTGGTACCGAAAGCAGCTCAGACAGTGCAAGTGGTAGGATTTTCTATTCAGGCGGTTGGCAAGCGAAGCGAGAAGTGCATCGGGAGTAACCGACTCCCCGGGGTCTTGCGAGATAAGCGACTCTGTAAAGATTGTGCAAAACTCAGATAGTGACCTTGATGGCTTGTCTATCAATAGAGGTCCACGGGCAAGCGCTGAAAGAAAAACTCGCACGTCCAACAAATCACTCATCACCTCATTCAAAACCTCCTTGCCGGCAAGCGTTGTCTGCAGAACCGCATGCGTTCTTCTTGCGCCATACCTGTCTAGTAATTTTTCAACATCAAATCCCAGCCTGCGCGATACTGCAAACAATCTATCGGTGAATGCACCATATCGCGCCACTCCCTTCTCAATCCAGGCGAAAACCGAATTCGGTGTTGAGGAGCCGAGAACAGCATAAACTCGCTCTGAGCTTAGGCCACGCGACCGCAGAATTATTCCCGCCGAGTTAACCACCACGAGTGGTCTGACCGCATAGTCCGCGAGCGCCTCACTCAGTGCGACCGACATCGCTCGGTTCCCTCTTGTGCCTAGGGGAGCCAGTACCAGAACGGTGTCCGTTGAATTTGGTGGAGACACAACGCAGATTCTCTTATCCGCGAACTCGCTAACTGGCGGAACCTTGTCCAGCACTTTCTGGGCGGCGGGGAGCAGGTGCAGACCTTTGAGAACAGCTGCACGTCTTCGAGAGCAGGCGATATCATACATTCGCTTCGAGACGTAGCTGTCCACAGGTAGCATGTCCCCAGACCAGCTAGGAATAGCAGTTTGACCCTGCAGGCTCGGCCTTACGAGAACGGACCTAACACCAAAATCGACAGAAACTATTTCCCACACACGGTTTCCCAAGGCTATCCCCTGCCCCGAGTCGTGATATTTTTCAACGAAGGAGTTATCCAGGTATCCAACAACCCTCCTTGAAACAAGATCTCGTACCGAAAACTGAGTTGTTCCTGCGATTGTACCTATATGTGTGAGAAAATAGACCTTGGTCCTGCGACCGACCCGAACAACATCTCCATATAGAGAACCATACCTCATCTGAATAAGAAAATTGAGTGCTACCTCGAAATCAGCCGCACTTAGGTCTCTGAAGCTAAAACAACGCCTGACGAGCTTAAAGAGCTCTTCTTTCTTGGCCTCTCTTACCATCAGCAGATGTGCCGCCAGCTGGTTAACGAGGACGTCAAGGGGGGCTGAGAACATTTTGGGTGCTTCAATCCACCTGCTGAGCAGTAAATTCGCACAAGCAAGCCCCTCAAGCAAATCAACCGGGTTTAACGCAATAAGAACCCCTTTCGAAACCGCGCCAACAGAGTGTCCCGCCCGTCCGAACCGTTGTGCCAACGCTTCTACCGTTCTTGGAGAACCGACTTGGATGACACGCTCGAGTTCGCCAACGTCAATACCAAGCTCAAGGGAAGAGGTGGAGATTACTGAGCGATCCCTCTGTTTGCGCAGCCTATCCTCGACGCTGAGTCGTTCGTCCAGAGAAAGCGAACTGTGGTGAACATCTAGGTCCACATTGTTACTTTCTTCCCGACCAATTTTAGCAAGGGCTTCAGCAAGGTGCCGGGTATTCACGAAAATTATTGCTTTTGAGCTCATCTCCCTTAGTAAAAGTGAGTAAACTTCTCCGAGTCTGTTGGGTGCTTGCACAGCATCTACAGCCAACGCGTAGGCCTTTCGATTCTTCAGATAAATTACATCGCCGCTATCCATGAAGAACCTGCAGACAAAGTGTCCACTCTTTACAGTCGCAGATAGGCAGATTAGTTGCAAGTCATGCTTAAGATAGGCTCTGAAACGAGTCAAGCCGAGAGACAGCTGGACCCCTCTCTTTGACTGGACTAGCTCGTTTGCCTCATCGATTACAACATGACGAACATTCTCTAGCGCCCTTAAACTACCCTCATCTACCATCAGTGCTTGGAATGTTTCTGGCGTAGTAACGAGAATGTCGGGCGGGCTGAGGCGTTGCCTAATACGCACACTGCGCGGCGTATCTCCATGTCTGACTTCAATTTTCAGCCCTACCTCACTAGCTAAGTCCACTAATCGACTATGAACGTCGCGATTCAGTGCTTTAAGGGGGGTGATGTATAGCACTGACACACCCGCTCGCTCACCCAGCTTGACCAGCTGCATTATAGGAAGCATGGCAGCTTCTGTCTTTCCAGATCCAGTAGTGCTGCAGAGCACCACATTTCTACCAGCCAGAATCCTCGGAAAGGCTGCTTCTTGTATTTCAGTTGGACCGGGAAAGCGACGGCTTGCCGCTTCGGCAACCTCGCCACTCAAATGCAACAATCTGTTTACCCCCGGGCGTAACACAAAGACTAATTAACTATCGTCCACATGCTAATGACCGTGATAAACTACTCGCTTATGTATTACTTGGGCACAGCCGTTTCCGTTTTAGTTTTCATTTTTGTACTGGCACTCTCACTGATTGAGCCAACTGGCCGAGACACTAGTGTGCAAACCAGCTAAGGCGGGTCACACTTACCTATCCGGCGCATCGAATCTAGAGCTGCAAGCGCTAGCAAATGTTTACAGGGAGTGCGTCCGTTTCTTGCTATATTTCGCATATAAAAATCACTACAGCTGCAATAGAAATATCGATAAATGCAATAATTATTTATTATCCCTTCCAACACAAGTTTATTCCTCTCAACCTCATAGAAGTCTACAGACTCAACTACCCGCTTTGATGACCGAGTTTTTAAAGAATAAACCGTCGAGTCTTTGCCCCGGGTTCGATCCGGTGCGCCAGCGCAAGACTGTCTTTCGACAAATTGGGTGATAGCTCTTTCGATATCCCGATAAGTCAATTTGGCCCTTTCCATCGCTGCGTCCACTTATAACAGCGTCGGCAGTTCTTTACCCCAAAAGTCGTTCGCTCATTATAGCCGAACTGCATACGGGCTTCGGTTTGGAATCCGGATCAGAACTGCTAGCTAGGAACATTTTCGAGTTCTGGTTAAAGAACCTAGTTAGACTGCTTTCGAATTACGATTTAAGGCGTTTGATAATTTGCGGAGATTTGAAGGAGTCCATTGGCACGCCGAAATCTGTCGAGGTTACGCTCCTGAAGGAGCTGCAGCACGTCCTTCTCCAGCACTCGGTGGAAGCCACGCTCCTCAAAGGTAATCATGATGGCTCCATAGAATCATATATCGAATTTCCGTGTTTGGATTATATATTATTGGAGGCAGGCGGTGAGGACGTTATAGTCGCGCATGGACACAGAAGGCTGCCTTTTGAGAACGCAAAAGGTGCAATTCTGGCTCATATGCATCCAAGCATTCGGCTGAACGGTTCAACGTCTTTCGTGTGGCTGTTTTTCAAGCGAACAAGTCCAAGACGGGGGGGAGTTGTGGTAATGCCTCCATTTAACCCGTTCTTAGGGGGTGGACGAGTAGTGGGCAGGCGAAGTCCGGCACTGGCTCAGTTGAGGATTCCCAGCAAGATTTGGTCTAGCGCGGTTATCGGTCTCAATGGCGCTTACTACGGGACACTGGACGATGTTCAGGCGATGGCTTAAGCGCATTGGAGAGGACGTTTCCAAGGAACTCGACCAGTTTGCTATTATCCTCCATGCTTAGCACCTCATTGCAAATTGGGCACCTGAAACCAGCATCATAAGCATCGTCGAACGTAATTCTCGTACATTTATTGGGACAAGTGAAGAAGCCGTGGCTCTTTTCGTACTCATACCTCTTTCGATTTCTTTCCAATATTTTCGCCCTTTTGTAGTATACATAATTCTTGAAGTAATTCCTATTTGCTCTCCAGTAAAACGTTACCCAATTTGTCTTAAGATCAATAGTTTTTCGGAACGTTACAAGGTCGTTACGTTCGAGGTTGTAGATTATCTGGCGGATCACATTGGGTTTTACCTTAAAGGCGTCACTCAACTCCTCATCAGTGCACTCGCGCTCCTTTATGATTGTCTCTAGGACGGCGTAGCCTTCTGCGCCAGCAAGCTTGTAGGCAACGGCTAATAAGTCGAGGTCCACTTCAGTAATTCTCCGCACGAGAGATTATGCCTCCCTTGGTTTTTAAGGCTGACAAAATTTTTATGCGACTCCCGGGGGTAGGGCGACCCCACGCCCTATTCCCAAGTAATTTTTCAAGGAAAATCGCGAGGGCTGCCACTTCGGAGTGAGGGTAGTGAGTGACGGCCAGATTGAAATCACTTGCTTGGTAGACTTTACCGTCTACCTTAGAAGAACCGACCACCACTAGTAGAGGCTGCGCAAGAGTATAATACACATGGTAGAGTTCACTCATTGGGGCGCGCATATCTTCGCCGTACATTGAGAGGTTTATAACCCGCCCCCCATCTTTCTTCCACTCCGATATAATTCGGAGCGGTGAAACCTTCTGTACAACCGAGAAGCTGCCGCCCCAAGCATTTCCGAGTGATCTCACAGAACTAATTTGGCTGCTGGCGTCACCACCGCACACAATTACCCCAGAGGCACCAAGAGCACGTGCTGTCAAGCACACATGAGTAGTCAGTCGCTGATCTCGATAGGGCCGATGGTTAAGACGCAGGACCACTATTTTGCCGGGCTCATTCGTCTGCTTCAAGTGAGTCTTTGAGCTTGACTATATGTCTGAATTCAAGCCTTGCTCCTGGCGCCGTGGGTGAGATGAACGTACCCTCTACCTGTTTAGCTCTGAGGGACAATCTGAGATATTTCTCTATTTTTTCAACTGTAGCAACGTCGGGAGTAAGCCTTCCTGCCTCAATTCTACGTAGAACACTCTCTTTGATTCCCAGCCGTTCGGCGAGCTCAGAGATTGTAAGTCCGCGCGATTCCCTGGATTGGCGAAGCACGGCAGATAAATCCTCGAGCACCTCAGTTTCAGCTTTAGGGGGGCTCGTATCAGCAAACGGCCTGTCGTGGAACCTAGCGGGGGAAATAACCGATGGCGGGGGTCTGCTGACGGGTTCACTCGTCCGCCGATCTAATCGGTCTTTTGGAGGCTGGCACAAACTGCAGGCGAGGAGTCGCTCTCCGTGGTAACCTATCGGCTTCAGTGGTTCCTTTGATAATCGGCCGCAAATTTCACAATAACCCGACATTAAATCTGCCTATCCTTTATATTCGCCCTCTCGTTTATATTCTGTTCTCGGAGACTTTGGTGGATGAGTGAATTCGACGAAAAAAGCAATTTTGACGATAAAAAAGAGCGAACCTCTAATGCGGATGAAGCAGGTTTCGAAGCCAGAGCACTTGAGCTCGAGGAACGCATCCGTCTGCTTGAGGCAGAAAGGGCATCGCTTCTGATTGAAAGAGAGCACTATGTGCGTGATTTGGAGTACATGAGGCGCGAGCTTGAGCAAACCAGAAGTACCCCTTTAGTGGAGGCTACAATCGTCGACATACTTCCTGACGGTCGAGCCGTTGTGCACAGCTCTAACGGCCCGAATTTAGTCGTATTCTCGTCTCAGAGCATAACATCCTCGGTTCTCAGACCTGGCACACGGGTCGCTCTTAATCAACGGGGTTCCTCAATAGTTGAAGTCCTGCCTAGAGCCCAAGACACATACGTCAAGGCTATGGAAGTCCTTGAGAGACCCAACCTGAAATTCAAAGATATAGGCGGTCTCAAAAAACAAATAGACCTGATCAAAGAAATTGTAGTACTCCCGCTATTACACCCCGAACTATTTGAACAGGTCGGGATCGAACCCCCGAAGGGAGCTTTACTCTCTGGTCCCCCGGGTACAGGAAAGACATTACTTGCTAAAGCAGTCGCTGGAGAAACCAGTGCGACGTTCATAAGCACGGTTGGTTCGGAACTGGTACAGAAATTTATTGGAGAAGGGGCGCGCGTCGTAAGAGAGCTCTTTGAGCTTGCACGGGAAAAAGCACCTTCTATAATCTTTATTGATGAAATTGACGCCATCGGAGCGAAGAGAGTGGATATAGGTACAAGCGGAGAGAGGGAGGTCCAGCGAACATTTATGCAATTGATTAGTGAAATGGACGGATTTGAGCCACTTGGGAACGTCAAAGTATTGGCTGCTACAAACAGAATAGATATACTGGACCCGGCGCTTGTTAGGCCAGGCAGATTCGACCGAGTGATTCAGATAGACATCCCTACAACCGAGGAAAGAGAAGAAATCTTCAGGGTGCATACCCGGGGCGTCAATCTTGCTTCAAACGTCAACCTGAAGACTGCCGCGGAGGAGACAGAAGGGGCCACTGGAGCGGAAATCCGTAACATCGTAATTGAAGCTGGCCTTGCGGCAATTCGACGCGGTTCAACCCAAGTTCAGAGTTCTGATATGGAGAGCGGGATCAAAGCAGTAATCAGGTCGAGCAGCACCAAATCAACTGCGATTTATGTCTAATAACCGCATATTTCCGCATCGTGAGGCTCCGGCGGAGCTTGGTAGGGTTTCGGCATTACTAGATTACGTATACGGCCCCCCAACGGGTTCCATATTGAAAAAACTGGGCGTCAAGTTCGTATACTCTCCCCGCTCCCAGCGTCTTCGCGACATCTATGCAGACGGCCTCTTGTACGCGGTTATGCGTGAAGATGGGTACCCGCTGCTCCAGAAGTATGGTCTGAAGCTGCTGGAAGGCTCCTTTCTTACGAAGTCGATAACTGTAAAGGCAGAAGCTGTGCAATGCGTTCGCGCTGGTGGTAACGTATTCTGTCGTCATGTAGCCGGTTTCAACGGAAGGTTTGCAATAGACGAAGACTGTGTAGTGGTTTCACCCGATGATCGGCCGATTGCGTGCGGGAGGCTCCTAATTCATCAGGATGAGATAAGGTTTTTTAAGAAGGGCGTCGCCGTGAAAACCCGATTCGGAGTGGCTGACCCTGCAGATGAAATTGAACAATAACGATATGCGAAGATTGATGAGACAGATGGGTCTTAGTGCCCAGGAATTAGTTGAGGCCGACAAAGTAATAATAACCTCCAAGGGGAGAAAAATTGTTATTGACTCCCCGCAAGTCATCAGAATGATAGTTCAGGGGCAGACTCTTTACCAGGTGATGGGTGGTAAAGAAGTTGCAAGTGATAAAGTCGTAGAGATACCGGAGGCAGGCGGCGTTGCCAGTTCCTCCTCGTTATCGACGCAGATCAATGAGGACGACGTGCGTTTTGTGATGCAGCAGGCCAAGGTGCCTGAAGGCGTGGCTCGCCAAACTCTCATCTCATGTAGTGGGGACGTCGCCAAAGCCCTTATCGCTCTTTCGAATAAATAAATCCCGCGCATATTCGTCTAGTATCTTATAATGTTCGTTCAGGCTATATTCTGTGACTGAACTGAGCCTTGCGAAATCTCTAGCATTCTTTATAGTTGTATACCGCATAAGTTTGGCGTTTACCATGCAATAGTAGACTGAACAGGCGGCGAAAACGTATGGATTCTTTCCAACTTTTATCTCTGAAGGCATCGTATCAAGCACTCTTTGAGTCAGGTCAAATAACTTCTTCAGCAGCATTTCTCTATCTATTTGTTTTGCTACTACAGTGTTGGATATGGCATTGACTATACGCTGGGCAAAATCTTGAGCGGTGCTTTTTGACGGTTCAACGCCAGTTACCTCAATCAAAAACCGATAGGCTTTCATCATTTTTGCTGTCGTGGCTCTTTTTTTTCTTAATTTGAGCGAGTCATAGATTTCCTTTGAGGTAACAGGTATTGTTGCCTCCCTTACCGCATACAGGACGCACGCACCAACCATCGAACTAACCGTCAGGTTGAGTCTTTTCTTAACTTCCTGTAAGCCGATGCTGAGTAAATATATAGCCTGCCGTTCTATATTCTTGCCAAGTTTCAAACTTACGCAGACTTGCTTTATCAATTCCACACCGCGAATAAAGGTACTATTTTTACCAAGCGACTTGGCATTGGTCTTGGCTAACGCTCTGTTTGGGCCGTCAGCATCGATGAACGAACCAGCTACGACCGTGCTTCTAAGATTACCAAAAACTCTTTCGTCAAAGGTGATATACTTTTCACCAAACCGCTCCTCATTTTGTAGAGGTGTCTGTTCTATCACCAGCCCACACGAAGAGCACACCAGCTCACCAACATAACTAACTACAATGGCGCAGCCACATTCTGGGCAAGCCGATTTTATATTGTCTTTCATGGCCCAAGAGAAGACGTTTTCTTTTTTAAATAAATTATTAACGTACCGAACAGGTCTAAGCCAAGGCGTTAGCATGTAGGCGTGCGAGCAATCTTACTGCCCGGAAATACAAAGCGCCGCGTGAGCAGGTTCGGCTTCGCCAGTTTCATACGCAGCAAGAACGGTGGTCAATACGATTTGGTAAGTTATAGACAAGGCAAACACCCCCCCTCAAGAAATCTTCCTACATCAGACTCGCTTTACGACAAACTTAATAATTGTATTAAACAAATCCATCCGACGTTGAGATGAGCATTGGCCTACGCACAATTGCATCCGAAACCAGAACAATGTTGAATAAACAAGTGGTAGTGTGGCTCTCTAGTGGCAGGAAATATCGAGGCACTCTGGCCTCCTTGGACCCAGAAACTCTTCACGTGTGCTTAGTCGATGCCAAAGAGCTCAATTCAGAAGCAAAGAAAATTCCTAGGCTTGTGATTAATGGCTCTACTGTAGCTGAGGTGGCAGCGGAAGAGAGCGGCGTACCTATGCAGGCTCTTGCGGACCAACTAAACAGAGTTTATCCTAATAACGTCAGGCTCATCGAAGATACGGAGACAATAATTATAGCAGACAGGGTCAAGATTACCAGCGACGGACGCGTTGAGGGTGTAGGGCCGATCGCCGACCGCGTAAGACAAATCGTTGACCGAGTGCAAAAAGACTCAAAACAATAGCGCACTCTCATAAGTCGAGAGTGCCTATGCGACTATATCCGGACGAAGTATTCGAAGTAAGACACTATTCAATGAGGGGAAGGACGGGAAGGCTAAGAACGAAGCGAGGGTATCTTGATACACCGGCACTTCTTCCAGTTATCGATATAGACAAGCAACCAGTACCCGCCGAAGATATTCAGAAGCTAGGATTCCGCGCTGTCATAACAAACTCTTACTTATTGCTTCAAAGGGGCTATAGCACAGCCGATGTCCACGAGCTTCTTGGTTTCCAAAACATAGTCATGACTGATTCGGGGGCGTATCAACTCCTTGAATTTGGTCGCATCCGGTCGTCCCAGAGAGAGATCGTCCGCTTTCAAGAAGACCTGGCTGTCGACATAGGTGTCATGCTGGACACTCCCACTGGCGCTACCGCCTCATGGGAGACTGCACTCAAGACAGTAGAGTTAACGACCTCAAACGCCGCTAGCTCCATCGCTGAACGCGCGAGGGAAGACGTGCTATGGGTTGGACCAGTGCAGGGAGGGAGGTTCCTCGATTTGATAAGAAAATCTGCTCTCGAAATGTCTTTACTACCTTTTCATATTCACGCCCTCGGAAGCCCCACATTGTTCCTGACTAATTATGACTATACTACAATATTTGACATGATTCAGACGGCCAAGCAGCAATTGCCTCCGGCACGGCCACTGCACCTATTCGGGGCAGGGCATCCTTCTATACTGCCGTTTTTTGTGGCCCTGGGAGTAGACCTCTTCGACTCGGCCTCTTACGCTCTATTCGCTAGGCGCGGCAAGTATATGACGCCACGCAGGAGCATCGAGCTGTCTAGGCTAGAGGACTTTCCCTGTGCATGTGAAGTTAGATC
>JAKAWJ010000019.1 GCA_021817005.1 archaeon
TCAGTCATTACAAAGCTAAACCAGACCTTGGGGGAGAGGAAGCCGGGAACGGTTGTACTCATTGTATCAGATGAACCGAGCACAAACGTCGAGATGGTCAGGTGGTCAAAGGAAACTGGTAACAGATTACTGGAAATCAAGCAACGCGACGGCTTGTTCCATGTACTAGTGGAGAAGAGCTAGCCTCATCACTTGCGTGCCAGAAGCCCAGTATGCGTTAGCACATGGAGGGCATTACGCAGCGCGCTTTGGGGATGGCTTCTGGTAAGGGAATATTTTCTAACCCCATGCTTACACACAATACCCCAAGATGGGCTTCCGTTAACAATTAATGGGCGCACGCGTTTGTGTGTCATGGAACTTCGCATCGTAGATATTGAGAAATCTGAGGAGACATCGGTCGTTCTCGCACAAGCCCATTTCATCAAGACGGTTGAGGATGTTTACGAATCAATAGTTTCTGCAGTTCCGGGAGCAAAGTTCGGCCTAGCCTTCAATGAGGCATCTGGGCCTAGGCTTGTACGTTATGACGGAAACGATGACGGGTTGATTAAACTTGCAGTCACGAACTCCGAGAAAATAGGTGCGGGACATCTTCTCGTGATAATGCTAGAGGGGGCATACCCGATAAACGTCCTGAACTCGCTTAAGCACATCCAAGAAATAACAACAATATATTCTGCGTCATCAAATCCAACACGGGTTGTAATCGCTGTCGAAGGGGAGGGAATTGCGCTACTCGGTGTGATGGACGGGATGTCTCCAAGAGCAAGGGAGAGCGACTCGCAGAAGCTAGAGAGACACGAGTTTTTGCGGAAAATAGGCTATAAAAGGTAGCTCGCTATCGATATCACCCAAATCGCGTCCAAACTGATGACTCCCCCTCAGACCTCAGTATTCCGACTTATTGCGGGCCTGCGCCAGTTTGAGTGCAAGTCTCGCAGATTCGGCAGGTGTTTCCGCGTACTGGACTGTAGCGCTATTTCTTGAGTCCAACTTGCTGCCGAAGCTACCACGCAATAAGTCTGTAGAATGTCGAGAGCTTTCGAGCACCACCACTGGCTTGCCCATAGCGTAAGCCATGAATATCTCTATGATAGTTCCTGCCTCTCCTCCCAGCGCAACAAGCGCATCGCACGATCGGCACATGAGCACACTTCTGGCACGGTATTCCATACCGGTGTCGACTGTGATGAATTCGGACTTTCTTGGAGGGAGTGCCTTGGGCTCTATGGGAAGGGCAAAGATTACCGTGATACCGCGCTCTGCGGCCGAATCGGCCACATCTCGCATCAAGCCCCAGTAACCTCCAAGTATTAACCTTGAACTTGGCGGGAGGCCAGATACGAACTCCTCCGCTAAATCTCTTGAATTCGATTGGCTGCTAGCTGCGACCGCAAGATTGACAATCATAGAGGAGGCTGTACTTGGAGACCCTCTTTTTTGTTTCGGTGGCTTGCGGATCAGGGTGTGCCTCGATTGCAATGGCTTATATTCGGACACTGTCTCCCACTACATCTTGGCCGAGAAGTTCGACAAGGATATCGCTGCGATTCAGTATAGGCTTTCGTCGCGGCTTGACACGTCGCAGCTTGAGCAGGTTGAAGCGATCGCGGCCAAGCTGAGGGAGATGTTCAGGAAGCTTTTGGTCAAGAGCAATCACAGCGTGATGGAGGTGCTCGTGGCAACTTTCATTATTGAGATGGGCTACCAGACAGACGTTGAGCACCCTCTTGAGCAGAACCTAGTGTGCGACGTTTACGGCAGGAAGTCAGAGTCTACGTTGATAGCAGAAATTGAGACTGGTTTCGTCCCCCCCGAACACGCTCTCGACCCGGTGACCTACATCAGGGCAAGACTGGTAAGCAAAATTGCGAGATACAGCAAGTTCGCTGATAGGTTCTTGCTCGCCACACCAGTAGACAATGTGGCCATGATTCCCGATGCACTTTCTCGACCACCGCGCGTCAGGTCAGCGGAAGAGATTGAATCATTAAAAAGATTGTGTGATGCATACTATACAAACCCTCCGATTAGCCTTGAGGAGATCGCGAATGCAAGGCTGAACGAATTACTGATAGTGAACGTCGACGAACTCAGGGTAGCTGTTGTTGATCCGGAAACTTACCTCGAAGCGGTCAGGCAACTCCCTAGGTGAATTAAAAGAAGGGGCGTCGCCGACTCTCGGAGCGATGGGGCTTTCCTTCGCGCCGGCCCTGCGGACGTTAACCTTTCACCGGTGCCCGGTTTGCCCTCCTGCCACCACCCTTCTAGTCAGCCGCTACACGTAACCTCAATCGCAGGTTGTTCGCCCTCGCGAACGAACCCCTTACGTTTGAAGTTTGGCCAGCGTAGTGGCCCTCCGCCCTTGATAGTGGCCCGCCAACCCGATAGGCCATGGTGCCTAGGCTTACCCAGACACCCCTCGGTCGGGTTTATGCACCCCTGTTCCGGTCGGTCGACAGTACCGTATCAGCACAACAACACATAAGAATTATTTCACCCCGGACACGGGCCCGCTGGTAACACCTGCTAGGAGGGATTATTTTGGAAATATACACGAGCCGAGAGTTCAACTGGAAGAACGTTTGGTATCGTGCCTGCGCAAAGGAGAAACTGTCCTGTTCAACACCCAGTGACCAAGTACCACACCGTAATTGGGGACCTTCTCACGAGCAACGTGAAGTTTGAACCCATAGGACCATGCCTCAAATCCGCTTGGGAGAAACCTCGGCTGCCGCTGCCTTCTTCCATGAGAAAGGTATGGCTTTCACATTCTTTGCGGTCGAGGAAGATCTAAATGCAATATTCTTCAAATTATCTCTGGCGAACCGGGGCCCGCTAGCGAATGTAATTCAGCGACCATATCTCTGCCAGAATTTCGCTTAACCGCGCAGGGCTCCACCCATACCTCATGGTTAAGTATGCCTGCTTGGCGCTATGAGAGAAATGAGCGGTACCAGACTCTTCGCCCTGCTGGTGTGCGTTTCGATTATCATGACTTCCCAAGGACTGACGCTATTGACAGGTGCGGCACCGACAAGTGCTTCTGCCGCTCAGATCAAACTCAGTCTTGAGCCCACAACTATCTACTACCCAGGGGTTTTGCCCACAGATGGGGTAGCGTTTAGTCAGAATTTCTTTGTAAATTATTCTAAGACACTTAGCGGTAAGAGCATGCTTCTGCAGGTTGACTCTGTCGGGGGCTGGATAAATGTAACAAGCTTCCTCGGGAACTCTCTCGGCTATACGGTTTTGCAAGTGCCGGTCACAAACCGTTGGGCTTCATTTGGAAGTAACACTATCCGTGTTGTTTCAGTCAATGCCAGTTCAAATGTAGTGCAGCTCAGAATTGTTGAGGACGGTTCTGGTTATGTCGACGACTTGGCGGTATACGCTGCAGTAATCTGCCTAGTGCTGATTTTCTTCCTTGCCTCGCGATTGCTCAAGCCGAGAGCCTTTCTAACACTTGCGGTAATAGTTTACGCTAGTCTAGCCGCTTTCGGAGGACATCGTTACGATATGTTCTATCTAATCAGTTCAGGGATAAGGGTACTTGACCACGTAAATCCGCTCTATCCCGGCAATCCCCCCGCTTATCCATTTCCTTTGAAGTGGTCATATCCACCTCTCTACCCTTACTATAGCGCTCTCTCGAATCTAGTGTTTGAGTGGGTCACGCGCTCGGTGACTCCAAGTTCCGGCTCCATAAATTATCCAGGCTATCTGACCTCAGAGTATAGCATTTGGCGTGGTTATATTCCAAATCAGCTTCCTTTGCTTTCTTTTATCCTGAAGATCCCCATGATCGCTTCCGTCTTCATTGTTTACTACCTGCTCAAAGCGGAGGTGGGACACAAGATAGCAGCCTCGCTATGGCTCGCAAATCCGCTCACTCTGCTTGTGGGAGGTGTATGGGGGCAATTAGACCCTATATCTGTTGCACTTGCGGTATTCGCACTATATTCCTTCCAGAATGCCAAATTCAGGGCTTCTTACATCCTGTCGGCATTTGGGGCCGCCGTAAAAATATGGCCCGGACTCTTAATCCCCGTGTTCTTCGTTCTTCGCCTGAAAGACACAGGTAAAAAGGCAGCTCGGGAAATTGTTTGGGTCCTACCTGCGCTCCTCACAGTGGTAGTGGGCTATATGCTGCTTGGTAACCCCGTGCAGTCCGTGTTGAGCCTAGTTCTTGCGAGAAGTATACCGACATACGCTGGCCATCTCAGCGTAAATGGGCTGACGTGGGAGCAGTATCTTACGCTTGTAAGCTTTCCTCCAGTGCCTATCTCACTCTATATCGGAATCCCAGCATATGCGACACTTTTGGCGGCGGCGTATCTTCCGCGCTCGCGCTCGCCACTGCCTTGGGTCGTACTTTCGATTCTGATTCTCTTTTTAACCTACAACTACGTAAACCCTCAATACTTCCTTTGGGTCGTTCCGATATTCCTGCTAATGCGTTGGACTAGGATCTCGATAGTCTACAGCATAATACCGCTGGTATATGTTGCGTTGTCCTATAACATCGCGTATTTTATATCCCCTTCAATACTTTACGACTATTATTCTCCCGCATTCTCAATTGCCGAGGAGCTAAAGCTTGCTTATTTCTTTCATCATCCATTGTTTTACTTTGTTTTAATAGCGGCAATCCCTACCGCGGTTTACCTCTTCACTGCTGTGAAGGTCACGCGGGCGTCCCTCAGTAAGGAACCTGAGAAAAAGACAGTTTCTATCACGAGCTAGCATCCCATGCCTTAGCAGGCGGAGGGCGCCACCTGCTAAATTTGGGACAGCTGACGTCTGGGCCCCCCTAGAGGGCCGGGGAGACGGCTGGTTACTTTTCGATTGGAGTCCTCAGCGAATTGCCCCACTCAGTCCAGGACGCGTCGTAATTCTTTACGTTGGGATAACCCAGCAAATATTTTAGCACAAACCAGGTGTGGGACGAACGCTCCCCTATTCTGCAGTAGGTAATCACTTCTTTATCAGGTGTAACTCCCTTAGAGGCATAGAGTTGCTCGAGTTCTGAACGAGACTTGAAAGTACCGTCGGAGTCGTTCACCGCGAGCGCCCAGGGAATATTCTTTGCCCCCGGAACATGCCCCCCACGCTGCGCTCCTTCGTTCGGGTATTCTGGAGGAGCAAGAAGCTCTCCCGTATACTCCTTGGGCCCTCTTACGTCAACTAGGACCTTGTCGCTCATATCGAGTGACCTCTTGACGTAGTCCATGTATGCCCTCACAGTCTCATCGGGCTTTTTAGCGACATACTTCGTCCTAGTAGGAGAAGGGATTTCCTTCGTTACTGGCCTGTCTTCTAGGAGCCACTTCTTTCTGCCTCCATTCATCAGTTTCACATTGTCGACACGATAGTATGTCAAATCCCAGAAGGCGTATGCAGCAAACCAGTTGTTGAAGTCTCCATAGAGAACGATAGTCTTTGAGTCGTCTATTCCTGACCTTGCGAACAACTCTTCCAGCTGGGAAGGGCTCAAAATATCTCGGGAGTTCTGATCATTCAGATCCTTCCTCCAGTCCCACAGGACCGACCCCGGAATATGCGCTTGAAGGTAGTTGGCAGCAGGGTCATAATCTACTTCAACTATGCGTACATTCGGGTCATTCAAATGATCATTGACCCACTTGGTGTCCGTTATCGAGTTTGGGCTTGAGTAAGTGTCCATGCCAAAGTCCATTATGCCATATGTCATATAGTATTTGAGCTTTATTAACTTGCTAGCTTGGACCCAGCCCTCAGGGATGGAATGAAAGCAGGCTAGATGATCTTGCGTAAGCAAGTGGCTAAAATTCGGTTTTGAGCAAGGCTTGAATGATATTGGTAATCTGGCGCTTGGAGAGGAGTCTCCGCGTTCAAGCAACCAGGTTCGGGTTTGTTCTTCGCAGTCGTCATCCTGCTCACATTTGCCGTCACATTTACTACGGTTAACAGCCTCTACACCTCCGACCACCCAACCTCCTTGCTAGAGCTGGATTATGCCATGTGGTCCAACCACAGCTTCGTACTTGGCGACGCTCCCAGCTACAAGCCAAATTCGGTTGACGTATTCCTCTACCACGGCAGGTATTATAGTGCATTGGCGCCGGGAACTGCTTTACTCGGCCTACCATTCGCGGCAATTGGCTTCGTGCTCGACAAAGGTTACAAACCCTTTGGTGATTCTCTGTTTCTTACCGAAACTTTTGTAGCCCTCTGCAACTCTCTAGCTACCGGTTTCATTTACCTTACTGTGAAGAAACTCTTCGGACGGGGGCCAGCTGTGCCAGTGGCTCTTGCTTACGCTTTTGCTACTATGAGCTGGCCATTTGCGACCATGTACTTCCAGCACGATGTATCCGCTATGTTTGTCTCCGTAGCAATCTATTTTGCTCTGAGCTATGCGGGCCCCCGAGATTTCAGAGCGAAAAAAAGCGAAAGGACCAGCTTGATTCTAGCTAGTCTCGCCCTAGGGCTGGCGTTTGCGGTGGACTATACTGACGGTGTTCTCTGGCCAATATTCATTGCTTATGCCGTATGGTCCACTCACAAGGCGGGTAAACCAATCAGAAGAATGCTGCCCTCGCTACTCACACTCCTAGTAGGATTGAGTGTAATACTGGCCTACGACAAGCTGAATTTTGGCAATCCGCTGGTTACAAGTGAACAGGCATACGACGGAGGCAATTTGATTTCGCACTTTTCGACTCCACTTTACTTTGGGGTTGCTCTGAATTCCGTGAGCCCATACAGAGGGATCTTCATCTACTCTCCAGTTTTGCTTCTTGGCATATGGGGGCTCGCATTAAAGAAGAGGCTTGAGAATTCTCTACGTTTCTTCTTTGGCATCAGTTTTGTAGCTCTGTTTCTCCTGCTTTCGGCATGGGGCACTGTAGACGCAGGTCTGAGCTACGGTCAGAGGTTCCTGATTCCGGCCTTGCCATTTCTTCTTATCCCAGTTGGCGGAGTTCTGACGAGCAGGCGGAATTGGGCGATATTTTTTGCAACCTACGCGATTGGGGCGATTGAAAACTGGATAGGGGCTATAACATCGGCGCTTGGCGAGTACGGCACGTCGCTGACCTATCTTCCGCTGCAATCATTCACTACTCGATTGTTACATGGCAGCCTGAACAGCTGGTGGGCGGCTTATGCGCGCTGGGCTTGGCCGATATTCGCTGCGGGTGTGCTGCTCTCAGCTCTGGTAATGCCACTGATTCTACTCAGGATTCAGCGCTTTTTTGAGGCGTCCTAAATCATCACGGTTAGGTCCGTTAGCCCCAGCGACTCCCCGGGAACAGAAGCGCGAATGGTCAGGAATTTATTGTACCGCGCATTCCGGCCTTGTGCGAATTACAGACTACAAAGTCTATCAGTTAGGTAAGGGCGTGGCGCATGGGCAAACTTGGGCCTCCGCCGCAATTATAGTCAAAGTCACTACGTCAGATGGTCTTGTAGGTTTCGGGGAGGCAGTCCCGACCCTCCGCGTTCAGCCGGTAGTCGCTTCTCTGCATGAGGTTGGAAGATTTTACCTGGGGCGCGACCCAACAAATCTGGAACTCAATGTCAGGGAGTGGCACAAACACGATTTCTACCTGCCAGTTTCCTTCGAATCTACCACAGCTCTCAGCGCGTTCGACATAGCGTGCTGGGATATTCTTGGCAAGTCGCTGGGCGCCCCCCTGCACAGACTACTTGGTGGAAAGTTCAGGGAGAAAGTGAAAGTCTACGCGAACGGGTGGTACAGTGACTGCGTGAGTCCTGAGCAGTGGGCCGAAAGAACGAAGGTATACGTTAGCAAAGGCTATACCGCGCTGAAGTTCGATCCTTTCGGTGCCTATTACGACTGGATAGACGATAAAGGAATTGCCATTGCCTCAGAAAGGATAGCTGCAGTCAAATCAGCCGGCGGTAGCAATCTGGAACTTCTCATCGAACATCACGGGAGATTCAGGCCAAACTCTGCTATTGCAGTTGGCAGGGCGCTCGAACAATTCGACATACTTTTCGCGGAAGAGCCTGTGCATCCAGAAGATATCGATGGCCTAGAGAAATATCGGAACTCCACGAAGCTTCGTGTGGCGCTGGGTGAACGAGTACTGACAAAAGAGCAGCTTGCACAGCTTGCGAAAAGGGGCCTCCTTGACTTCTTCCAGGCAGACATAACAAACTCAGGGGGACCCACAGAAGCCAGGAAAATGGTTGCGATTGCAGAAGCCTTCGGAATTGAAATGGCCTTCCATAACGCCTTCGGACCGATTCAGAACGCTGTCACAATCCAAATGGATGCCTCCATACCCAACTTTCTTATTCAGGAGTCGTTTTATGACAATTTTCCTCAATGGAAGCGTGATCTGATATACGACTCTACGCCGGTTGTGAACGGCCACTATTCAGTTAGCGATAAGCCAGGACTGGGAGTGGAAGTGAATGAGAAGGTGCTGAACGAACTGACTGTAGATGGTCAGGAATACTTTAATCCCGACGAGCCGGTGTGGGTCATCGGAGGCACTTGGAAAAACGGGTAGAATTTAGGCCTGCGGGCATAAACGGATACTGCCAGAATGCGTCAGCTGTTCAGACTTGCACGTTTTTCGGCTCTACCGCCGTGTGGGTTTGGCGTAACTTGCATTTGCATTGGTCGTGATCGCCTTAGTAGTGATTTCCCCAGCTGAGCTTTGAACCAGTCTCGGAGTCTGGAGAGCATATGGACCCCATCATGAGGTCGCGCGGAGATCCGTGGGTCACGGCCGTGGGAGAGTGTTACAAGGCTGATATCTCTATGCGTTGATTGCCGGCCCGAGGCCCTGTATGCATAATCCTTAACCGAGCTATCTCCTGCAACCCATGATAGATTGGACTTCCTCAACTGTATCTGCCAGATCGGGGGGGGGGGAAGTTTTTCGTACGAGAGAAGTGAGCTTTAGTACATCGCCGGGCAGACTGAACGCGAATTGAGAAATCAAAAATTCGTATATGAAACGCTTCCGAAATCCTAAGAATGCTAAATATGGCGGTCTTGTACATGGGTAGACGTTTATACTGCTTGAAAAGAACGGCTGATTCCGCTCTGGGGCGCCTTCAGAGTACGATATCGAGCTCCCTATACACCAAACATTCTGAAGAAGCTTTCTTCTTAGTGTACATTCACAAAACGCGCTGACATTACGTTTCAGCGTTGCCTCCGTGTCCGCTCCCGAAAAGTTCGCGAGTTCCTGCGGTAGGCGCTCGCGTGCGGCTCGTTCGTAATCTTCGACACACTTGAGTTCGATGGAATTCAATATGTGCCGTTACAATGATAATGACACTGTATTTGACTCTGCCACCGTGGATAACTTCCGCCTTGTGATCGGGAATGACCTCTTTCATTCACGATTGAACGCTTTGGGTTGGTCTTTTTCAATATTATACCGGTCACGAAGCTGGTCATATTCCCCTTATCAAGGTTGTCGTGAGTCGCCCACCATCCTTTGCGACCTGAAACCCTTAGTTTGGCAAGGTAAGCTGCCAAATATTCGACCCATCACACTGGAATTAGGGTTCACTTTCTGACTCCCACAGTTTGATCACGAACCAGAACTAGCGCTCTTCTAGCCTCAGGCGAATTTGGAGCCGAGCGCGGGCGTCTTTGAATCCTTAATCGGAATTTCGAGTAATGCGTGCGGCGAAAGGACGCAAAGCCTTTTAACTCTCTGCAGGTCCCACACACAGGTTTACAGAGATTGGAGGCTCGAAATACAGTGGGTGAGGGCGTTTACATCACCCAGTCAGAGGGCGGTCGCGTTTGGGCTGTCCTATCAGTTGTCAGTCAATAGACACCGCGTAAGCTTTGGCCATAAGAAAGGAGGACGACGCCGATGAAGAACCTTGTGGTTCTCAAGTTCGGCGGATCGGTTCTTGATGGGCCGGTCTCTCTTCAGAAGGCCGCTCGGTTCGTGCAAGACCTCGCCAGCACTGACAAGGTGGTCGTGGTAGTCTCGGCGTTGAAGGGCGCGACAGACGGATTGCTCGCGCTGGCTGGAGAAAAAGAGACTCTGTCTCACCCAGAACAGGTGGCCCAACTTCTCTCGATGGGCGAACGAACTGCGGCGAGGGCGTTTTTGATAGCCATGCTCCGCATGAAGCTAGACGTCAGACTGGTTGACGTTGACACGCCTCTATGGCCCATAATCACGGAGGAGGGGCCACTTGACGCGGCTCCTCTATTTGAAGAGACAAAGAGGAACTGCGAGAAATCACTCCTCCCCCTCCTCGAGGAGGGCGTAATTCCAGTAGTTTGCGGATTCATTGGGAAGAGTGGAAAGGGCCAAATTACGACTCTGGGTCGGGGGGGCAGCGATGTCAGCGCTACCTTGCTTGGCAAGTGCTTGGGGGCAAGGGAGGTCGTGCTGGTAAAGGACGTATCTGGGGTGAGCAGCTCCGACCCTGATCATGTAAAGAATGCTCGCCGACTATCAGAAATCAAGCTGGAAGAGCTGGGCTCTCTAGCGTCAACCGGAGCCAAGGTGGTGAGTCGGGCTGCGCTCAGCTTTGTAGAGGGATACAATCTGAGAATCACCTCAATGGAGCAGGGACTCAACGGAGGAACGGTTGTTGCCGCGCCAGCCCGCCCTCCCGGGAAGATTTCGATAGCTTCTTCTGAGGCTTCGATGATTACCATAATAGGCTCTGACGTAACTAGGGCCTACCCTGCACTACTTTCCCTGCTTAACGAGCTCAAGATCACGCCTCTCGCAGCTTCCTTCAACAACACAACAGCGATTATCTATGCCGACGGGAAGGCGGACCCAGAGAGAGTTCACTCGTTGGTAGATCAGGGACTTGTCAGGGCGGTAGCCGTAAGGCACGGACTGAGCTGCTTGCTACTCTCAGGCAGTCAGTTCGAAAATACGCCTGGCGTGCTATCTAGCTTTACTGAGGCACTCTACTCGCATGGGGTAAATGTATTCAGCCTTAGTACCCTTGGCGACAGTGCCAAAATTTTCGTGCTTAGTAGCAGCGCCGAAAAAGCGAAGCAAGTTATAGCAAGGTCATTAGGTCTTGCATCCAAGAAGAACTCGCAGGTGCAAAAGGCTCATGAAAAATAGAAGCGTATGTATACTGGGCGCAACCGGAGTGCTGGGCCAGGAGTACCTTAGGCTGCTGTCCGAGCATCCCTATCTCAAAATTCGCTCGGTATGCGGCAGGAAGAATGTTGGTAAAAAGCTGAGCGAATGTATCGACGGCGCAGATGGAACGTCGAAACTGCCAGCCAGTTTGCTTGAGCTCGAGATTCTTCCCAGCGAACCAAAGGCGATTGATGCTGAGCTCGTATTCTCTCCGCTTCCGAACGAGGAAGCGCTCTTGCTTGAGCCAAAATTCGCGTCAGCCGGGCTCTGTGTCGTAACGGACGCAGCGCCGCATCGGCTTGACCAGACCGTGCCGCTGCTCGTCCCCGAGGTAAACCCTGAATCGATTGGAAGGCTGGACAGACGGCACGCGGGTGGCGCTGAAGGCTTCATAGTCGCAACGCCCAACTGCACTGCCACAGGTATGGTATTGACATTAAAGCCACTGGAAAAATTTGGTATCAAGAACGTGGTAGCTACCACCATGCAAGCTGTTTCTGGCGCGGGTTATCCTGGTGTTCCATCGCTGGACATAATCGATAACGTAATCCCGCACATACCCTCTGAAGAAGAAAAGATAGATATGGAAATAAACAAGATTCTCTCCAGAACTGATTCGCCGATCAGATTTTCAGTCACGGCCACTCGGGTCCCGGTGCTGAACGGCCATACGGTATCAATGCATGTTGAATTCGAGCAAGTTTGCGACGTAGAGGATGTCAGGCAGTCCGTGGTTAATTTCAGGGGCAGACCCCAAGAGTTGGGACTCCCGACAGCGCCAAAGATTCCACTCGTACTTTTCGATGAAACTGATCGACCCCAGCCGCGTTTCGACAGGGAATGCGGAAGCGTGCCTGGGATGGCTGTTGCAATTGGGAGATTGAGACGAGGTCTCAACGATCGTGCCGTCCACTATGTCGAGGTGAGCAACAATAAGGTGCGAGGGGGTGCTGGAGGGGCTGTGCTCGCGGCCGAATTGCTTTGTGCCGAAGGGGTAGTGTGATTGGGCGGAAAACTAGTCAGGCTGACAAGGATTACTAGAGAAGGTCGCATGCTCTGCATCCCAATGGACCATGGGGTTACTAATGGACCGATATCTGGTCTAGAGAACCCGCAGCACACGATTAGTGCGATTGCTCGTGGCGGTGCTTCTGCCTTTCTTGTGCACAAGGGGATATTGAAGGCATTGACTCAAGTGCCGTCAATTGGAGCAATTGTGCATCTTAACGCCAGTACTGTGCTTGGTCCGAGTAAGGACGGAAAGGTCCTGGTTACCGCGGTCGCGGAGGCTGTGAGACTGGGAGCAGACGCAGTTTCAATTCATATAAATGTCGGGTCGGATGAGGAACCAGTAATGCTACGTGACTTGGGAGCGGTCGCTGACGAGTGCGAGGAGTGGGGGGTTCCCCTTTTGGCCATGATGTACCCACGGGGCCCGAGGATAAAGGAAGCTGACGCGGTCACTGTTTCCCACGTTGCCAGGGTGGGCGCAGAGCTCGGGGCGGATGTGGTAAAAACCGTCATGACTGCCAAACCAGAGGACTTCGCCGCGGTAGTTGAGAGTTGCCCGGTTCCTGTAGTTGTCGCTGGAGGGGCGCCCGCAGGGAACGATTTAGCCGTGCTCAGACTTGCGGAAACTGCGATGAAGGCTGGAGCCATGGGCATCACATTTGGACGGAACGTGTTTGGTCATGCGCAACCGGAAAAGATCACGAGGGCCCTATCACAGGTAGTTTTCAAAGGGTTGAGCCCGGAAACCGCGGCGAAAGAGCTTGACTGAAAAGGAACTATTCATCAGGCCCGGGAACGCTGACCTACTTCAGAAGGCATACTCCCTAGGGTTCCGGAATTTCTTCGCTGAACCTGTGGCTGAGCTTAAGGAAGCCGTCTTCATGTCGGAAGATCCCAAGTCGCAGCTAGTTATTGACGGCAAGAGGACCGTGCTCGCAAAGGTCTCGAAAAGAGAAGAGCTGGATGCACTCGTCAAGCTTAGTGATAAAGGTGCAAAGCGTGTGATCGTTGAGACGACGGACTGGAAAGTTATTCCACTTGAAAATTTGATCGCAGAGCTTCACAGCAGAGGAACTCAACTCTTTGCTTGTGGCGAAGTGAGTTCCAGACCTCTGCTCTTTACGATCATGGAAAAAGGAGTAGATGGCGTGGTGCTCAGCGTGGGATCTAACGAAGAACTGGAGCAACTGAATGCTTCAATGGATCAGGTAGAGAGTCCTTCGCTCTCTGAGGGAGAGGTGGTGGCTGTTGAGGAGGCGGGGGTTGGCGATAGGGTGTGTGTAGATACTGCCTCAATTCTGGAGAGAGGTGAGGGAGTTCTCGTTGGAAACACTTCCAGCTTCTTCTTCTTGGTGCACAATGAGAATGTCAGATCAGAATTCACCGAACCGAGGCCATTCAGGGTTAATGCAGGAGCAGTGCACTGCTACATATTCCAGCCGGGAGGGAAGACAAAATATCTCTCGGAGCTCTCGGCCGGCGACCAATTACTCGTAGTCTCTCCCAGTGGCAGCAGACAATGCGTGTTAGGGAGGGCCAAAATCGAGCGTAGACCGCTCGTCTTGATACGGGCAATGACGAAGAGGGGTGAAGGCTCTGTTCTGGTTCAACAGGCGGAAACAATCCGGCTCGTCGGGCCAGGCGGTAAGGCAATAAGTGTTACAGAATTACGCCCGGGCGAGAGAATACTAGTCCATGAGGAGGCATCGGGAAGGCACTTTGGAACTAGGGTTGACGAATTCATTTTAGAGAAATGATCTGGGTGAGCTCCCCAAGGCCGCGCATATGTGTTTCAGTTGCTCCCCGAAACGCCGAAGAGTTCAGGTCTCTACTAAAGAGGGCAGACAATTCTCCCTCCGATATGGTCGAACTTAGGCTTGATGGACTTTCAGGTGAAGAGCTCGAGCTGAGTAAGGCTTTCCATGAAGCTGAGTCAAGAAAGCCTATAATACTTACGTACTCGACCGATCCAGCAATACGTCTGGTTGGTGATGGCGTCGGCATTCGTCTTCTTGAGCTCCTCGCCCCATATGCCAGCCATATAGATGCAGGAGCTTACTATGACAGCCTTGAGCTTCGGAAAATCAACAAAGATGCGTACGTTGTAATGTCCCGCCATTTTGACAGGCCACTGAAGATTGATGAAGGAGAGGCGGTTCTGAATGAGTTATCATCCCAGGGCGCTGATATAGTGAAGATAGTATACAGAGCCGAGGATATTGAAGACAATCTGGTAGCGCTACACTTGTCCAGAAAATTCGGGTTAAAGAAGGTGATTTTTTGTATGGGTGGGGCCGGAAAAATTTCACGAGTTTTGTGTCCGCTTTTCGGCTCTGAATGGACCTATGCATCCTTGGGTTTTGGACTGGAAACGGCTCCTGGCCAGCTGGAAGTCCAGTCATTAATACGCTTTTACAGAAGCCTATTGGGTGGGAAACAGGGGGGAGTTCGGGGTTAGCTCTGTGGTTTGCGTTATCGGAAATCCAATAGAGCACTCTCTCAGTCCGCTAATCCACGAGACGGCGAGTAGGGTAGCAAGAAAATCCGTGCTAAGTTTCAGGGCCGAGCTTGATTCTCGGACCATTCCTGCCTTCATTCGCGCGGTAAGATGCCGGGAAGAGTTGCTGGGATTTAATGTTACGATGCCGTTCAAGGCTGCGGTGATTCCATTCTTGGATTTCGTGTCTCTCGATGCCAAGAGACTGAATTCAGTGAATACCGTCGTACGTGGTAGAGAATCCACGCTCAAGGGACACAACACCGACTGGATTGCTGTGCGTGAATCTCTTACAGAGAGGAGGATAAACTCGGAGGCAACCCTCATCGCTGGAGCCGGGGGTGCGGCAAGAGCTGCTGTTTATGCCTTGACATTTCCTCCGGCGATATCCGAGACGGTTTACATAAAGAACAGAACTGTCAGTCGCTTTGCAGCATTGAAGAGCACCTTTCCCAGCGTAAAGCCATCAGAAATGATGAGTGTCGAACCAGATTTGCTGATAAACGCGACACCGTTGCCAGCGATTTCTTTATTCGGCAACAAGATGGTCAGGGAGTCCTCCCTTCTTCTGGATTTCAATTACGCCTCCGGTCGTAAAGTGGCGCAGAGGTTTTGCGGAGCGCACGGGGTAAGCTATGTGAGCGGGCTAGAACTCTTGGCGAGACAAGGAGCTGTGGCAGCACAGCACTTTTTCGGAACGGCAGTAGATCACCGAATTCTGCTGACCGAGCTGGAGAAAAGAGGAACGTGAAAGGAAGCGGTATTTCACATGGGGCTTTGACGGTCGTGAATGCACTCCCCTCGGGTTGTGGAGCTGCTTTGGGTGTTGATCTGCAGGTAAAGGTGAATGCAGAAGTCGAAACAACCGGCAGAGGTTACCGTGCCCTGCCAGACACCGCTCTTTTCAGGGAAATAATTTGTGGTATTGGTAGGTTTGCGAATATTGAAAACCTCGAAGCTTCGTTTACGGTCCATAGCGACTTACCTAGTAGGGCAGGCATGAAAAGCAGCAGTTCCGTCGCCAATGCCGCGATACTGGCGGTTTCCGATGCGCTCAAACTTGAACCTTCAGTAGCTGATGTGCTACGACTGAATGTTGAGGCTTCGAGAAGGGCTGGAGTCACTTTTACCGGAGCTCTCGACGACGCTGCGGCCTGTCTGATTGGGGGAGTCCAGGTGTCAAACAATCTGGATGACAAGATATTGAAGAGTTACTTTTCCGAGGCTGAAGCAGCAATTTTCCTCTTGCCCGATGGAGTTACTCGACCCAACAATCTGCTTTCGAAAACGAACACCCTGAAAGAAATATCCCGCACGGCTTTCAGGTTGGCGCTAGACGGCCGATATCACGAGGCAATCAATCTTAACGGTTCCACGTGTGCATCTGCCCTTGGCTATGATCATCAGCCCATAATCGAGGCATGGCGCGGTGGCGCCACCGCTTGCGGACTGACTGGAAATGGACCCGCCTATTCACTACTTACTACTGAGGATAAGAAGGACTACCTGGCAACAAAATGGGAGAAGTATGGGCGTGTAATCATGTGCAACTCTAGACTCCAAGAGGCTGAATGAATGGTCAAATTTCATCCGTTCCGACCGAGAGGAACAGTCCGCGCCCCCGCTTCAAAGAGTTATGCCCAGCGCGCTATCGCCTGCTCCGTCATATCAAATCATGATGTGCTAATTGAAGAATACGACGCATGCGATGACTCTGAATATGCCCTGAAGGCCGCACGCAAGCTTGGTTGTAATATTGAGGGCGTCGAGACGAGTTCTCGCAACTTCAGAGTGAGCCACCGGAGTTATGCCGAGGCCAGTCCCAGGGGGAGACCCATAATCTTGAACTTCGGAGGATCTGCGACGTCATTCAGGATATTCACAGGTATATCGTGTGTTACCCCGGGCGTCAAGCTACTGAGAGGAACTGCTCAGCTCATGCGGCGACCAATGCAGGAATTGATACAAGCCCTGAACTCGCAAGGAGCGAGGATAACATCTAAAGATGGCTCTCCACCTCTCACAGTCTATCCTAGTGGCCTTACGGGAGGTACCACTATGCTGAGCGGAAGGGTTAGTTCCCAATATACATCTTCTCTTATGATCGCTGGCACCCAGGCCAGTTCGCCGGTTGAAATCGTCCACTCCAGGGTGCCGGCCTCAGCAGGATATATCCGGATTACAGCTCACGTGCTCGAAGCATTCGGGGCGAAAATCGAGCATGAGAGTGACTGCAGGAGAGTCGTAGTCAATCCCACCTCACTGAGCGCGATACGATTCAAACTTGAGGGAGACTACTCGTCGGCGTCCTACATTCTTGCTATGGGCGCAATACGAGGAGAAATCAAAGTAACCAATCTTCCGCGAGTTACGTATCAACCGGACGCACACTTTCTTGAAATACTTAAAGCCGCTAATGCCTCACTAAAAATAGGTACGAATTCGGTTACTGTGTGGGAGTCAGAACTCGAAGGGTTTGAGGAGGACCTAGAAGAGAATCCTGACCTGTGCCCGTTGCTTGCAGTGCTAGGAGCCTACGCAAAAGGACAAACTGTGCTGACCGGGCTGGATCGTCTCAAATATAAGGAGACGGACAGGGTGGTAACCACGCTCGAACTTCTGAAGAGTCTAGGCGTGAGCTGTAGCTACGACGGAAGCGCCATCAGGATTACTGGCGGCAGTGTTTTAGGAGGGATCGTGAACTCTTACGGCGATCACAGAATCGCACTAGCTGCTGCGGCTGCTTCCGTAGGATCTTGCGGCCGCATTGAAGTGAGCGGGTTCGGCTGTCACACTAAGAGCTATCCAGATTTCCTAAGGCACTACCGAGCGCTTGGAGGTTCCCTCTAAGAGGTAGTGCACTTCGTAACTCTTGAAGTGGGTGATCCTGCCCTCCATCTCTTCCCATTAGCACTTCTAAGTCCTATAAGAAACATTGGGTGAGGTGGGGATATGCCGAGCGTTCCGACCGGTGTTGTCATAAACGAGGAGGCTCTGGGATTTCTGTTCGCATATGCCCGGGGAGCCTATCCACGCGAGGCGATTGTTGCTTTGATAGGAGGGTTGAGCAAGAGCGGACAGGTGATAGTTGATGAATGTGTGGTCCCGATGAAAAGAGTGGAGGGCCACGGCTTCTCGACTTGGGCGTTCATGGGAGCGGCCGACTCACGCACGGTGGGTATAGGTCATTCGCACCCTTCTGGGGTGATACGTCCCTCCCAAGAGGATCTGCTAAACTTTTTTGGTAAAATTCTTCTGATTGTCGGTCCGCCATATGCCTCCGAGTTGGACGCAGCGTTCTTTAATAGGCAGGGGGGCCAAATTCCTTTTAGTGTAAAGTGGTCAGGACCTGAGAGGAAGTTCAGGCTGTAGAGTAAGCCAGAATGAAACTCGCCTCTAACACTGCAGCAACGAAGAGTACAAGTGCAGAAAGCAGCAGTCCAACCCCTGTCCAGGTCACTACTTTCAGCTTGTGCCGGAAACCGTCGATTAACGCATAAGTACCGATTGAACTGCCAATAGCGAATCCCAGAATTTCTAACCAGAAGAACGCATGGGTGACCAGCGCGCCAGTTATGAGCAAGTTCGCTGAGCTAAGGGCAAGCCTGGAAGACTCGTAGTTGACAACCAGTCCAGTCTTCATCGCTACATAAATTCCAAATGCCAGGCCGAAGCCCGGAAGAGCCTCAACAAGCATTACAGTAAGGTTGGGAAGAAATATTCCGTAGACCGCGTAGCTGAGCGCCGAAGGATGCGTTAACACGGCTTGGGTACCCGGAAGTGTGCCCTTTGGAATCGTGCCCACGGGTAGTGGGGGTGCGGGGTGTGCAGAAGTTGTATGGTAAATCGTCGTCCCTCCAAGTGATACCAGCCACCCGGGAAGACTCAAATTTGCGAAAAACCAGATTGTGATGAACTGCAAGAGAAAAATTGTAACACTAATTATAAAGGGCGGTGACCCCACGAGGCGGTTCAGTCTAGACTGCAAATTTCTCCAGCGACAGTAAATGGTACGCGGATTAGATTAGGCTTTTGTGACCAAATCGGATCAAACTCCAGAGTTTGGAATTCTATTTTTGGTTCGCATGAAAGCCGGAGCGTCGTGGGTTTTCTGACTTTGGCCTGCTCTTTCAACCGCCGTCTCCGCTGTGACTCGTGGGGGGGGTTATTCACGGCCCTCGAGGCTATGTCAGTTATGCGGCAAGCGATGATTGAGGCTCCATAATAGGCAAGCTCTCCCCGGAAAGACATGAATGGGTCTCAATTGACTCTGCCTCTGCCAGCACTCGCGGGGCTCTCGGGACGCGCTGTGAGTTTTGAGCGACTTGGTCTATGCTTGAGTAGCCTCCTGGGGCATCTCCATTTTGCCGAGCCAGTTGCATTTTGGGGGGTATGAGGAGCAGAAAATTCGAGCTGGAAGATTGCGTGGACAAAAGGAGCAAGCGAACGCCCGGCGTTTGCAAACTGAACTGTTTGGAATTGCTTATCTCTCACCAAGGTCATGCTGCTTGATGACTAAGCTCACCTTCATAGGTACTGCTGCAGGAGGGTTCAAGGGTTCAGCGAGGCTGAAATCCTGCGTTTACCTCGATGGACTTCTCTTGGACTGTGGGGCTGGCGTCTCAGGCAGGCTGGAGGAACTCGGTTTGCTGGAGAGCATCGATGCAATCTTCGTCTCTCATCTGCACAGCGACCACGTAAGCGGGCTGTATGACGCGCTCGTCTCGATGGTGATCATCGGAAGGAGTAGACCACTCAAGCTGTTTTCGCCGCCCGGCCTCAGGTCACTGGTTCAGCATTACGAAGATTTGGGAAATAAACTCCATGACCCTTCGAATGGATTCGAGCTGGATTTTGTAGATTCCAGTGATTTCAAGTACTCAGGTAACTCATTCCGCGTGAGCCCGTTTCAGCTTGATCACGTAGTAACCGACTGGGGCTATCGCCTTGAGAAAGAGGGGATCTGTATTTTCTATACGGGGGATACTAGAGAACCTTCCGCACTTCTCAATCAAAAGGTGGATTATCTCCTTCATGAGGCCACCTTTGACGAATCATACCGCCAACTCTCCAGACTGCACGGACACAGCACAGCGCTGGAAGCAGCGAAAGCAGCCGAGACTACTGGTGCCCGAAGGCTATTCTTGGTTCATGTCGAGAACCGCACAAGCCCTCCAGAGGCCAAGCTTCGCGAAGCCGAATCTGCTTTTTCCAACGTAGTACTTCCGGAAGATTTGGAGAGCTTTGATTTGTAGCCCCGCGGGATGGATACGCGTAAGAGTCGCTCGCAGAGCGCCAACTCTGTAACCCACAGTAATGCATTCTTAAGTAGTTCCGGCCCCCAGTGGCATGTGTGGTCTCTGGCAGAGGAATACTCTACCCGAAGGAATGGGTTATCGCACTTCCAAATAGACGACGGTATCAGCCACAACAGCCGGTCGCTGAGCCCAGTGATCTTCGGTTTCTCGGACCATTGAGGGAAGAATGAAAACATGAACGCTATTCGTAGTTCTTCAGAAGATTACTCTGAGTTGACGAACGCGAATCGAATTGAGGCAATCCAGCGCAAGCTCCAAATGTCGGGGTTGGACGGATTTGTTCACTACCAGACAGGCAGGGCAAAGGAAAATGTCACAATCCCCTATCTTACAGGCGTAAGGGGTCTGGAAGATTCTGGCGTGATCATTCCGGCGAGCTCTGAGCCTGTTCTACTTGTAAAGGATTTCGAAGAGAGCAGGGCAAAGCGGCAGTCTAGCCTAGCTGACGTAAGGGGAGTTACGACTCTCCCAATTGAGCGTGCAATCGCTAGCATTGGAGAAGTCTTCAAAGAGAAGGGCTTGGCAGGAAAGAGGATCGGGATTGATGAGTCAGAACTGACCGTGGAAGTTTACAACAAACTTCTTTCGCTAGGGGTGAGCATTGTCCCTTTTGCAACTGAGCTGATTTCAATGAGAATGGTGAAGACTGCTGCGGAAGTAAAAAGGATTCGCGAAGCCGCAGCGATAGCCGGCGCAGCTATTGAGAAAGTGCGCTCTCTGGTTCCGGAGGGACTTGAGGAAAGAGAACTGGCCGCCGAAGCGTCCAATTTAATGCAGAGAAGCGGTGAAGCATCATTCGTGTCTGTTCAGTTTGGCCCGAATGCATCATTCCCGCATCACAGGGGAGACTCGACCCGGGTGCGTGGTGATGGTCTGCTTGTGGTAGACCTGGGAGCGAACGTTGAAGGCTACAATTCGGACATCACACGAACTCTTTACGTAGGTTCGCCGAGCGAAAGACATAGAAATATTCCTGATGTTATCAAACTCGCAGTTTCAGATGCCATAGAAAAAGTACGCCCCGGCGTCCCCGTCAAGGAGGTTGCACTAGCCGCTAGAAGGGTTATCCAGAACTCAGGGCTACCACAGCCCAGACACAGAATTGGCCACGGCATAGGATTGAATGTGCACGAAAAACCAATAGTCGAGGAAGGATTCGAATATGTGCTTCAGGCTGGCAATGTTATCGCAATAGAGCCCGGCACATACCTCGACGGAGACACTGGCTCTAGGATAGAAGTAGACTTGCTCGTTACGGAAAGCGGGGCTGAGCTTCTGGACCCTAAGAGCTTACCTCTCCTTTAACGGGCGCCAATATCTTTAGATCCCGAGAGTTTAACATCTACCGCATAACCTTCAGCAACTGCAACGGATGGACAGAAGTTTTCTGCGCGCCGTCGCTCATCTGAATCGAACAAACCGAGCTATCGGTGGTCACTATACCCTCGCCAAAGGATTTCAGCTGCTCAAAGAGTTCTTTGCCCACGACCATTGATAAATCATAACCCAGCGCTCCCTTTTTGTAGCCGAATGTACCTCCCATTCCGCAACACGTGACATCACTTTCGGTGACAGCATAACCAGACAGCTTCAGGAGTTGACTGTACGGAGTCTTCTCAACCGCCCTAGCGTGACACGGAGAGTGATAGAAGACTTTTGCTCCAATAGACGGCTTGTCCAACTTGCACTTCCCTGAATCAACTGCCTCAAGCACCAAGCTGCCAAGGCTGCAAGAATTGGACGCAATCGCGTCGGCCTCTTTACTGGGAGAGATTCTGGGATAAACCTCTCGAAGGATATACAAGGCGGTGGGCTCCGTCACTACGACCCTGTAGCCAAGATTGACGTACTCCCACAATAATCCAATGTTTTTCTTGGCGATACGCCTAGCGGACTGAACCATGCCATAAGACAGGTAGGGCATTCCTGCTTCGACTTGACTAGTGGGAAAATAGAGGTTGTGGCCAAGCTCGTTAGACACTCTCTTCGCATGTATCGCGATCGCGGGGTTATGGTATCTTGCAAACACGTCCGAGAAGTAAATTAGCGTTGTATCCGGGGTTCCGAGATTATCCAGAAACTTGAGGGGATGGGCCACGCCTGGAGCCCTCCTCCTCCTGTCCAGACCAAGTATGGGCATTACGGGTGAGGCTAAGCTGGAAGATGACAGCTTATTCCAGAGGGGGGGCGAAAGGCAGGTGGCCCTGTCCAGTTTTTCCACAGAAGTGAGCAACTTTTCCGAGATTCTTCGTCCTCTATGATTCATTCCTCTGGACTTGACATCGGAGATGATCTCTGCTAAGGGGATTTCGGTGGGGCAAACGCTTGAGCAAAGCCCACAGGAAATACATAGATCAGAAAATTCGTTGGCCCTATCCACGCCTTGGGTTATTGATGTCCACAGTATTCCCATTGGTCCAGTGTAGATGTCCCCGAATACGTGGCCGCCCAAACAGTTGAATGTCGGGCAGGTATTCAGACATGCCCCGCATCTGATACACTTTAGCGCGGGCGCCAGGAAGTCTTTTGTTGCGCTTAATCTACCATTGTCAATAAGAATCAGGTAGAATTCTTGGCGATGGCCGTCTGCGCCCACTTGAGGGGGAGTGGTAAACGTTGTGTATACAGTCAGGCTCTGACCCGTAGCGGAACGAGCTAGAAGCTCTAGGATTGAAGACGCGTCACTCGTATTCCGTACAATCTTCTCGACTCCAGCAACCGAAATGTATAAACCCGGAATGGATGGGCCAAGTCTCCCGTTACCCTCATTCGTAACAAGCACCACGGTGCCGGTTTCTGCAATCAGCAGGTTGGCGCCAGAAATCGCAGCCTCCGCCCGGAGGAACTTGGCCCGCAGGAGAGTGCGTGCTACCTTTGTGATTTCTTCGGGGTCGCTTGAGACCTGCGCTCCTTCTTTCTCTCTGAAGAGCCTCGCAAAATCTTCGCGTGTAAAGTGAATGGCGGGCGCTACGATATGGGCTGGCTTGTCGCCCGCAAGTTGTATAGCTCTCTCCCCCAGGTCCGTACTCACAATTTCGAATCCGTCGCGTTCAAGGTAATCGTCCAACCCTATTTCTTCGGTCGTCATGGATTTTGATTTAACAATTCTCCTGACGTGATGGCTCCTTAGCAGAGCCACCACTTGTTCTCGAGCGTCGTCTGCATTCTTTGCGAGTTTTACGTGACCTCCACGGGACTCGATCGAATTCGTTATCGTCTCTATGAGAGTCGGTAGTGCACTGATACACTCTTCCTTTACGGCGGACGCAATTCGTCTCTGAGCAGTGAATGATTCGAGTTCGCTCAGCGCCGACCTCCTGTGCTCTCGAAGCCTCTTCAGCCCGCTTCTAATCGAAATTACTTTTGGTCCGTCGGATATCGACGTTGCAACCCTATCCTCGAGATTGCTCAGTTTTCCGCGCCCTCTTCTACGTAGACGCTTACAGTCTTCGGGCCATGGACCCCCTTAATCAACATCTGCTCTATGTCGGCGGTCCTGCTCGGCCCTGATACAATCGTGAGCGTTGAACCCGGCGAAAGCCTCGCCCTTCCGGCTGCTAAGAAGTCTGACACGTTGTGGTGCACTTTGGGATTCCTACAGAACACAATCAGTTCTGGCGGCAGAGAAGTCGCTTGCCTCTCTTCCAGCGTGTTAGTTACAATCACTGCTGAGCCTGAACCTGCAATCAGATCTGTTGAATAGGTAATACACGTCTGGGCGCTTGCTATAGTGCTCAGGTTGGTCTTGTTTGCTTCCCTACACTTATTGCCATAAAGCACGAAAAACCTGTTCGAGATGGCAGGCGGAAGAGCCGCAAATATGACAAACTCGCTCCGCTGCACTTGGGAGATCAGCTTCTGTGATATCGCCTTCTCTTTACCCGTAACCAACTCCACGCCAAGCTCTTTGCACTTTTCCGCAAACTCAGCAAAATGTAAACTTCGGTGGCTCATAGACTGCAGTCTCAACCTCTAGGTAGAGGTCCCCTTTGCGCTAATGGAATATATTTGAGCCCCTTTGGGCCTATGTAATCCGCATCTGGTCTGATTATCTTGTTCTCCCTGAGTTGCTCGTTGTAATGGGCCACCCATCCGAAGACCCTGCTTGCCGCGAAGATGGAAGTATAGGTTTCAACGGGGAGATCCAGTAGATAGAATATAGGGGCCGCATAGAAGTCGAGATTTGCCGGGAGTTTTTTCTTTTCCCACATTCTTGCCTCAATCCTGGCGCAGACTTCATAATAGTCCGTCCTTGACCTGGTCTCGGAGAGTTTTCTGAACAGGGCCTTGCAGAATCGGGCTCGGGGATCCACCGTCTTGTAGACTCGATGCCCAAAACCGGGCACTTTTTTGCCCTGACTGAGCAATTCGTCAATGTAAGATTCAGGAGATGGTTGCTTGCTCGCTGCAAGCTGCAGTCCAAGTGCTGCCTCGTTTGCTCCTCCGTGCAAAGGCCCTTTGAGTGCCGCAAGCGCAGACGTAATGGCAGCAAACACGTCAGCTTGAGTTGAGGCAACTACCCGTGTTGTAAATGTGGACGCGTTCAGATCGTGCTCAAGATAAAACAGCATCACTTGTTCGAACGATCTTCGTTCGAAAGCGTGGAGCTGCGACCCGGTAAGCATTGCCAGAAGATTGTCTGAATAGTTTTCGCCTTGGTTGTATACGGGTGGGGGTAAACCGTTCCTCGCGCTGCGGATGCTCGCAACGAGCGAAGGAAACTTGGCTGCCAGCGAAACCTGTGAATTTTTGCCAGAGGGATTTTCTACAAGAGAACCAATAAGCGAAACGCACGTCCTGAGCATGTCAATTGGATGTGCTGAACGTGGGAAGAGTTCGAGAAGGCGGGGTATTTCAGGAGGTATCACCGAATCATGGGAAAGCAAGTCATGAAAATCCTTGAGTTCGGGAGCTGAGGGAAGTTTTCCGTTTAGGATAAGATATGCAGTTTCTTCAAAACTCGCATGGTTGGCTAGGTCATTGATATCGTAGCCAGAATAGATTAGCGTACCGTCCGAGCTACTCTTTGATATTGAAGTATCTGCAACGATAACGTCGTAGAGCCCTCTCGGGGCTCTGAATTTCTCAGGCATATACATTCATATGATGCGTTTTTGCTTCTATTTCGGGCTTTTGGTGCCCATTATCCGCTGGGCCTCCCTTGAGAGTTCTGAATCCAATGATTCCTCACGTCCATAATCAATTAGCTCATAAACTTCTACCCTCGTCATCAGCGAATTCACCATTTCTTTTTGGCTACCCTTCTTCGCGAGTTCTGCGTAAGTTCTGTCGGCTGTCTTCAGCATGGCCCTGAGTGCGGTCATAGGAAACAGTACCACCTTGTATCCCAGCTGCGCAAACTGTGATGCAGATAGATAAGGCGTCTTTCCGAATTCGGTCATGTTCGCAAGGAGTGGACCACGAACTTTGCGCGCGAACTCTCTGAATTCTTCTTCGCTCTCAAGAGCTTCAGGAAAGATGACATCGGCTCCGGCATCCACGTAGATTCTCGATCGCTCTATCGCTGCGTCCATGCCTTCGACAGCCCTAGCGTCAGTTCTGGCTATCAATACGAGCCCAGCCTTTGAGCTTTTTTTTGCCGCAAGTAATTTCTTGACCATTTCTTCCGTGGTCACGAGCTCCTTCTTTGGAAGGTGGCCGCACTTTTTTGGCATGACCTGATCTTCTATATGTACTGCTGCCGCTCCAGCCCGCTCCAGCAACTGAACCGCCCGAGCTACATTCACTGCCTCGCCGAAGCCGGTATCCATGTCGACTATCAGTGGTAATTTACACACATAGGTGATTGAACTGACAGCGTCTGCTACTTCAGTTAGCGTGGTTACGCCAAGATCAGCAAGACCCAGCGAGTTTGCGAATCCACCTCCGGAAAAATACAGAGCCTTGAAACCGTGCTTTGCCGCAAGTCTTGCGGTAAGCCCGTTAAACACCCCGGGCGCTACAATGGTATCTGGTCTCTTCAGTCGCAGCCTCAGACGTGCAGGAGCTAACCCTTTCCGTGAAGCGTCATCTACCGTGGACTCTTCCAAGTGCTCCAACGAGATCCTCGACCATCAGTTTATCCGTGTTCCAGAGCATATAAAGTGCGTCCTTTGGTCCACCCATGAGCAGGAATTTGTCCTCTACCTCCTCGTCAGACATGGGGTTCTTAAAGTGACCCTTCGGATATCCCACTTCGGCTTGCGCCTTCCGCCCCGATTTTGTGACTACCGACACTCTGTTCGGAATCTCTTTCGGGTACCGCTTGTCGAACTCGGGAGCTACAACTACTTTTGTTCGCTTCATTAATTTGAGCGCTTTCTTGTCGCTGAATTTCCAATCGAGAAAAGTGTTCAAGGAGACCGAGCCATCAAGTAGTGCAGATACAACAATGTAAGGGAGGCTGTGATCCGCAGTCTCCTTCGTCCTTGGAGCCCATTTCTCTTTATCTTTTGCGATTATTTTCCACGCTACCGTAAAGGTTTCAATGCACACTTCTGAAATCTCTTCATCACCAATCTCAGCCTTGACCTTGAGAGCTGCATCCACCGCGCTCATTGCGTGATACTCTACCGGATAGTTTTTGATATGGGTCATGCGAAGCATTTCGTTCTGCCCAAGAGCGAGTTTGAACCCCCCCGATACTTGTTTGAAGAAACCCATTTCTCCTTCGAACACGGGTGAGGGTCCAGTCATTCCATTTTTAGCAAGGAGGGCTGCGAACAGGCCGTTCCTAGCCGCATTTGCTGCTGCACACCCCTTCCACATCGAGAGTTCGCCAGCTCTTGTCTGCCTCAGTGCGATGTTTGGTGTTGCGGCGAGGTTGACCGCCTGAAGGATGCTATCTTCTTCCATGCCCATTGCCACTGCGGCGCCTACCGCGGCAGATATCGCAATGTAAACAACATGATCCCAGCCTCTGTCCCGTATGCTTGACGCGTCTGCAAGCGCACAGGCCAGATCATAGGCAACTAAAGTGCCCAGAATAAGGTCACGCCCTCCGGCTTTCTCTGCTTCCGCGGCCGCTAGGACAGCTGGTATATTGTCGCTGGGATGCATAGCTTCCTTAGAGAGATAGGTGTCATTGAAGTCCAGATATCTCGCTGCGCAGCCGTTTGCAAAACAGGCTTCTTGGACACTGCTTTTTTTCCAGAGGCCCAAGACGGTGGCGCCGTAGCGGGAGGTAGTGAATCCTGCGACCTCTCTCGCAGCCCTGACCGGCGGCGAATTCAGTGCGGGATAACAAACACCAAGCGTGTCGATTATCCTACGCTTTGCCTCCTTGATTGATTGTGAGGAATAGTGCGAATAGCTCGCATTTGCCGCGAACTTGGCGATGTCTTCCGCGAGCATGGTCTATCCGGGCGCATTGATAGGGTAGCTGATATAAGTATACTGACTTGCATCACGATTTATCTTGAGCAAAACGCTCACAGCTTTGATTAGAGCTTTCTTAAGGATACGGGTTCTCAGTCATCTTTTGACGTGGTGTCTTGGCTTTCCCTGCAGCACTCTAGCAACGCAAAGGAGTTTCAGATCCGTTTCCTTGGGTGCCCTGATACTCTTCTTCTCCGCGTCTAGGACATAAAACGCCTCAGGAGAGAACCCAGCTCGCTTTAGAATTTTGACAAGCGACTTTGTATTGTAAAGCTTCAGTTTTTGATGTTCGGCAGAGACTCCGAGTAATCGCTCGCGCTGAGGGTCTATGTAGTAGTTCTCCGTACTAATGAAAAATTCTTCTTTGGATTTCTGATAGACTGCCTTGGTTAGTCTGATTGCGATATTTCCGCTTTGGCTGTCGACAGCCTTGTCCCAGTTCAACCTTCCTTGGTCAGTTCTTGACTGTGCGTCAACTCCTGAAGGCTGCCAGAATTCAAAAACCAGCAGGCCGTTCGGCAGATGTCTTCTTATCCCAGCTAGGAACTGTTCTAGGTCTCTAGCTACTGTCAGGTGACCGAATGAACCAGAAAGTAATAGCCCAACGTCAAACTGCCACGCAAAACGTATCTGGCGCATATCCATCCTGTAGAACTGTGGGGGGTGGGGGAACCCTGCCGTCTTTGTTCGAGCAAGAGAGAGCATTTCTTCTGAGGAGTCAATACCAGTAACTTCGTAGCCCTTTTTGGCTAGAAGTATAGAGTGATTTCCTGTAGAGCAGTTGACGGTAAGAACCTTCGTGACCCTTCTTTTCAGGTGCCTCTGTATTATCCTATCTATCATAGACACCTCAAATTCGAAGTCAACTGTTTGATGCGTTATCAAGTCGAGCAGAATTGCGGCTACTGGTTTGTCTTTCTGCTGTATGGCCTTCATGTACATTTTAGTGCTACATAAGACATGAAGATAAACATGCCGTGTTGCGGGATTAATTTCCTTCCACGGCCTTTGCGACACCTTTTCCAGTGCGCACACAGTCGCAATTGAGGAGAATCTGGCCGGATTCTTCCCGTGAAAGTCTGGAGAACGGCCGATTGTCTTAAAGAAAAGAACTTTCATGGGATGGTAGCCAGGGCGCAGAATAGATTAACATGATAAATTATCTGCTCGTAAGCGAGAATGAAACTGTATTGAGCCTTGGTGGAAAGTCAGCGATGGCCAATTCTGTCGGTCGCTCCCCACCAGATAGCTGTGCGATGAAAACGAGCGGTCAAACAAAATGGAAATGACTTTGCGTGCGGCTAACGAGTTACGATCTCCGTAACTGCTCGGCGCGCAAGCCCTTTCCCAGATCTTGAGTGAAGGGTCCACGTGAAAAGAGTAGAGTTAGACCCCCCCCTCCTCAATGGGTGTCCGGGGCAGAAATTTCATAGACATGTCTGCAGGAATCCAGAAAGTCTCCGGTGAAAACCGCAGAAAATGGCTTTTTGGAATCAGTTTTTTATAGCCTGCAAGGGTAGCTAGTGTCACCACTTGCCATCACAAAGAAGTCTGGTCGGCCTGTTGGATCTCTTTACAGGTTTCGAAGTCTTACGACCAGTGGTGTTCCCCATACTGGCGTTAAAGGTAGGTGTGGGTTACCTTCAGATCGGTGAGGTGTTATCACTCTACGCCGCGGTGTCCACCTTATTCTATTATCCGGCCTCACTTCTGGCTCAGAGTTTGGGGACTAAGCGAGTGGTGCTCCTTTCTCAGATTCTCATGATAATATCTACAGCCATACTCACTCTTTCAGTGGGTTTCCTAGCATTTACAGCTTCTTACCTTCTTTACGGTGTTGTACAGGCAATCTATGTCCAGAGGGCAAATCTGATAGCATACAATACGAAGGGCGTCAAGGAATCTACAGCTTGGTTCTCGCTAACGAATTCCCTGAACCTGTTCGGGCGCGTGATAGCTACGGGTTCTGTCGCACTAATTGGCGGGGCACCCTCAGTAGAGTTGCTCCGAACTGGTTTCGGAGTGCTCACCCTTGTTGAATTTGTTCCGCTTCTATTGCTCAGGAGTCTGAAAGAGTCTCGGGTTACGGCCAAATTCAGTTTGATGGCCTCAAGGAGCACCTTCGGGTATGGAACTGGTTACCTCATAACCGGGTTCGGTTTTGGGATAACAGCGACGCTACTCCAAGTCTGGTTTACGAGAATGGGGCTGGGCGTAAACGAAGTTGGTTTGGCCTATCTTGGGGGTTATACCTTCGGTATGCTCGGCTCAGGGCTGGGGAGCGCCTTTGCGAGGAACGTGGTCTTTTCTTTTGCGGTTCTGAGCGTTGCCTTTGCTGCGGCGACGGTCGGGCTGTACTTGCCGGTAGCGATTAGCCTCGTATCTTACATGGTATATAGCTTTTCGAGATTTGCGAGGAGTGTAGTCGGATCAGGCATGCGCACTGAGGTTTTCAAAGACATCGGGGAGGTGGAGAAGGGGTTGGGAGTAGTTTCGGTGATGGGGGGAGCGGGTGACATAGCAGGAACTTTCGCCCAGGGGGCTCTTTTTGGCACCAACGAGTTCTCTTTGCCCTTCATAATTGGGGGAGCCTCTATCGTTGTCGGCTCAGCTCTAAACATTATCTTTTACAGGCAAAGATTTCCAGCGCCGGGCTCCACAAAGTCTCGAACCCTGTCCGGAGCAGACGCGGAGCAGGGAATCAAAGCCTAGGTATCTCTATTTGCTCCGTTGACCAGCTTCTCACTGCAACGATTCAAGTCGGATCGTGTGGGCTTCAAGTTTGAGTTATCTCCAGAACTAAGTCAGGAAGCAATTATCGCAATTAGCCCACTGAACTTTCATGGCTACGCCAATCGAGGGAGTAGCCGAGCATGCGAAGCGGAATCGAGACGTGTCGCAGGGAGAGAGTTGCTAATATTTACGTGAGACAATGCGGCCGCGACATAGAGTGCACCATGTCTTGGAAAAGGATGGTCGGCTTAGCGCGTTCTCATTTCCGTCAGATTCAATGCTTCAAGCTCGGACTTGGCTCCTTGTAATCTTGCTCATGGCTCATGTTTTAAGCAACGGTTGAGGCTGGAAAGCCAAGACCCGTCAAAGCCGAACTATCACAAATATCTGTGGGAATCTCACACAGGCAGTTTCATCTGTCAATCAGAAATCCGAACGTGGGCTATATGTGATTTGCAAATAGATTGAGATATTAAGACACTTGGTGAGAATCTGAAAAGACTAAATCTGTTTGTTCTCTCCGAGTCTTGCAGCTTCCAGTTTTGCCAGCTTCGCAGCTCTTGTTCTAACTACGGCCTCTATCGCCTTGGCCCTGTTAACGAAAAGATTGTCTGAAGCAGACATTTGAGGGGCGCCCTCAAAATGAACGACGCTTACACCAACAAGTATCTCTCTTGTGAGAGGTTCTTCCTTGGTGTATTCAATGTTCATTTTATACCTTATTTTGGTGCCGTCTGCAGCTTCAGCCTCAATCGTTGATGAATCCCCCCGATTCTGTTCGCCCATGAGTGTCGTGATTATTTGCTCCAAGTCTCTGGACTGTGAGCTTCCCGTGTCGTTTCCGAGGGTGGCTACCTTTCCAGCGCGAGACGGCGACGGCGAACCGCTGGGGTCGGCTGCGGCTCCTGATTCTGTCGGGCCAGCTTTTACTTCGTCTCTACCTCTGTTCAGGCTGAAACCCCCTAGGCCTCCTTTTTTGGGGATTGCAGCGTGAGTGACTGAAAAGTGGTAAACCGCACCATGCATGCTAGGTTCTCTCCTGAGTAGATTTATTTGGTAATCATCAATCACCCAAGATTGTTCGTCTGGCTCCTGTTTTGGATGACCTTTGTTACTATTCGGCTCTTTCTTTGATTTCCAGATCATCTTCGGGCTCACTTGCCTGGGCTTTGAAAGTGATATACTGTTGCGGCCTCATAAGGATTGCCAGAAGACATTTCTATGCGAGCAAAATCAGGCTGTGATTGGAATTCCGGTCGCGGTCCACTCGAGTAATTGGCTCGAAAAAGTGTTTCTATCCTCATCAGCACAGGTCTCAGACGAATTTCAGGGAAAGATTCCGTAGTTTATTCTTAATTGCCACGTTAAGGATTAGCGGAGTCAGGGATTCCACGACTTGCGCCATAGCTAGCCCACCAACTGTGAGCGCTCGCAGATTCGGGGTATTCTTTACTAGATCGGCCACTCTTTCTAGGGCTGAGTTCGAATCTGAACAAATAAGGACATCAAAGTTCGGTGTCACCGCTACGTCACCCAAGCGTGAGGCGGGAAGCGTGTGGAAGGCAGCTACGACAGGGACCTTGACGATTCTTGAGAGCGCCATCGCCACAGATTCAGAGCCGGATTCCGAAGTTACAGGCACGTAGACGAAACCCTGTGGCGTCTTGGCCATAGGAACGACAGGTGAAATTAGTATAGACGAGGGTGAGAGGTAAGGCGATATCAGTTCAGCGGTTGCAAGCGCAAAAGCGTGCGGCACTGCAAGTATTACATATTCTGCTGCAGAAGCAGCTTCGGTATTGCCTGCCCCTGTAATTTGAACCGACTTTCCGGTGGACTGAAGAACTTCTTGCGAGAATTTCTGGGCGCAATCCTGCGCTTTTGTGGGGTCTCGAGACCCTATCACGACTTCGTTCTGCAGGCTGAAACGCTTTACCAATGCTTCGCCAATATCTCCCGTTCCTCCGATAACCGATATTTTGCCCAAATTCATCAGAAGTGGTGTCGGACTGTCCCCAAATATAGAGTCACTGGAAGGGTGGTCAAAATGCGAGAAGGAGTACGCACAGGCTCGCCATATTTGCCAGCCATCGTCCACCCATTTCTTCTGACGTCGAAGGCCGGAGAATATTAACTCAAATACAGGTTCTTTTGCCTATTAAGGGATTGAATTTGTCCTCTGGATTTCAGGTGATCGGGTTGACCGGTCTGCCTGAGTTCAGTCTAGGAGATGATGTGGCTCTCGCAATTGTTCGGGCCGCTGAACAAGCTGGCGGGTTGTGCACAGATGACTTACTGGTGGTCGCACAGAAAATCATCTCAAAGGTTGAGGGGAGGAAAGTAAAGCTGACCGATGTTAAACCTTCAGCTCTGGCACAAAAATACGCAAAGATTTGCGAGAAGGACCCGCGTTTTGTAGAACTAGTTTTACGGGAATCCGAGTCGGTGGAAGTCGTAAGACCGGGTCATCTTATAGTGACGACTAAGCATGGTATCACCTGCGCGAACGCTGGTATTGACACTTCAAACGTGGAAGGCGATACGGAGACCGTGCTCCTCCTTCCACAGGACCCCGATACTTCCGCCCGCAGGCTGTCAGACGGAATTGCAAAACTTACTGGAAAGAAAGTTGGTGTAATTATATCGGACACTCATGGAAGAACCCTGCGTGAGGGCCAGGTAAATGTGGCGATAGGTGCGGCAGGTGTTCAACTATTCCGCGACTACAGGGGTTTGAAGGACTCTAAGGGTTATACACTAAGGGTGAAGTTGATTTCCGTAGCAGATGAAATTGCAGCGGCAGCGGAACTGGTTATCGGACAGGCGCAAGAGAAAATTCCAGTAGCAATAGTGCGGGGTCTGCGAATTCTTTCAGAACAACCCACCAGCTCGCGCGAGCTGAACATGTCAAGAGAAAAATGGTTCTTCAAGCCCGAGTTAGGGCCGGAGCTCAGCTCCTTTCCGGTTCCGAAGCAGTAGTCAGCTCATTGGGGGGAGTGTTCTTTCAAGTGTCAACGCTTTTCAGGGCGGTATTGTTCGACTACGATGACACGCTGATTGACACATCCTTTGCGAAGAAAGAAGCCTTTGAAAGGGTATCTCAGTTACTAACGAGTGGCCTTGACGGTCATGCGCCGAAGCATTCGCTAGTGCCCGAGATTTCAAGATTATCTGAGGAGATGAATGAAAGGAGGTATTATGACAGGGACATGTGGTGGAAACGGATTGCAGCTCATTACGGCCACTCGATTTCTGATGCCCGAGCGGCCGAGATTACCGAAGCCTATTGGGTCATTCTCAAGGAGCAAAGCGTGCCTTTTCCAGACACAATTCATGTGTTGAGTACAATCCGAAAGAAGGGACTCAAGATTGGACTGGTAACGGACACTGACGGCAAACCGGGCCTGAAAAGACGGCGGTTAAAGGACTCGCCAATTCTGGAGTACGTGGACGCTATAGTGGTTTCGGGAGACGAGACAAAGTATCCGAAGCCAGACGTTGAGGGATTCCTGAAGTGTTCTGCCGAGCTGGGCATAGCGCCTTCAGAGTCGCTTTTCGTTGGAGACAAGCCGTACACGGACGTGGCGGGGGCCAATGCAGCCGGCATGAAATCTGTGCTATTAATGAGGCGCCAGTGGAGGGACACGCACTCTCCTACTTACATGTGTTCCTCTCTTTCGGCTGTTCTAGACCTGCTTGGGGAGGTTCCGGCTTAGTCATCTAAACGATTGAAGATGAACAATGAAGCGGTTTGAGTCGGGCTGAGTGGTTTGAGCTTCTGGGCGCCTCCTCCTCAGAATGAGGGAGTTCCCCCAAATGTCATGAGGCGTGTACAGAAAGCTTTAAATCGTATAACTACGTAAAGGGGAATTGACGGTGATCAAAATGCAGAAAAAGATTGAACAAGCGGCGCCCAAACTGACTCTGAGCAAACTGACACAAGCTGGTTTTTCCCCATATGCAGCATTCGGTTGGTGCGCCTCTTGCAGACGCTGGATACCAAAATCGGAAATTATCTACAAGCAAACTGAGAAAAGGCTTGTGACCATTTGTCCTCATTGTGGCAATTTTGGAGTGCGGCTAAGACCT
>JAKAWJ010000020.1 GCA_021817005.1 archaeon
CGACAGCGATAAAGAGCATCAGAATCTGGCGTCAACTGTTAGATATATACTGTTTGGCCGCGAACCCTAAAAGATGCCTGGCCCCCGCGGGTCGCAAAGAGCAACCAGAACCTAATTCGCAGAGTCCGCAGTGACTAGAACCTTGATGGCGTTACCAGTTGCAGCTGCTTTTATCGCGAGTGCCGTGTCTTCCAAACGGAATCTCTCGCTAATCAACTTCTCAACGCGAAGCGCGTCACCCCCGTTCATCGACCTGATGGCTTCCGCAACGTCTGCATCATCTGCACCGTACGACGTAATTATGGATATTTCATTGTTGAGAAGTTCGGCGGTTTCAATGTCAAGATGATTCCCCTTGTAGGGGACGCCGAAGATACAAACCCTGCCCCCCCTTCGCACGCTGCGGAAGCCGGCGGATATTGCGGAAGGATGTCCCGAGGCCACGATTACTAGGTCATAATCCTTTGCCCCGTCATCACTCTTAAAGCCCAGGGATCTGGCGTAACCCGCTCTGAGTTCACTCACATCCTTAATTGATACTTCGGTGTACCCCCTTTTCCTAAGTAAAATAGCGTGCAGCAAACCCATGGGGCCGGCTCCCACGACGAGAACGTGACTGTCAGTCGCCGGGTCGCACTTCCTTAGGCTTCGAACAACACAAGCTAGAGGCTCGATAAATGAACCGGCGTCATAGCTAAGTGAATCAGGGATTTTTACGACCCCACCGTGCTTAACGTTCCATTTTGGCACCCGGAAGAACTCGGAGAAACCTCCCGGCTCAAGGTTATACCTTCGATAACTTTCGCACATGGTGGTGCTGCCATGCCTGCAGAGCCAACACGAATAGCATGGCACATGATGGTGGGGAAATACCCGATCGCCCGGCTTGAACTGTGGGGTCCTTGATTCTACCACTTCACCCACAGCTTCGTGCCCAATTACGGGTGCGGAGGCGGTATAATGTCCCGCAACCTTCTCGATATCAGTTCCGCATACTCCGCATGCTTTCATCATAACTAGTATTTCGCCCTCGGCGAGTTCTGGTTTGGTACACTCAACAATCTCGACCGTCCCACCAGCAATTGATGCTGTGAGCATTCCTGTCGAATTATGCTTGGTGGGTCTTGGAATTTAGCCTTTGGGTAGTATCGGTCGAACTTTAAAACTCCGCGGGAATCTCACGTTATCGATTTGATATGAGGAGCCCGAACCTTAAGGAAGAAGTGGCCAGCATAAACAAAGGAACCTCAAAAACTGGTGTAGTAGTCGTTCATGAGGTATTTGGTCTGGATGATTACGCAAGGGGGGTTGCGCGCACTTTGGCGAACTCGGGATTCTGGTCTGTTGCGCCGGATTACTTTCGGGGCGAACGACCATCTTCATTAGAAGAGGGAATGAGGCTGAGGTCTTCGCTCAAAGAGGAGGACGTAGTCAACGCTACGAACCTAGCGGTCCAAGAGTTGCGGAAGCAGATTGGATGCGGAGCGAAGATAGGTTCGCTTGGATTTTGCATGGGTGGGGGCTTCGGCCTACTTTCCGCCTGCAAGCTCAATCTGGATTTTTGCGTAGACTATTACGGAGCGATGGAAAATGTCGACCTGCTGGACGGTGGCAAATTCCCGATTTTGCTCATTCTCGGATCTGAAGACCCCAGAGTCACGCCTTGGGCCTACTCCAGCTTTATGCCTGCAGCGACTAAATGCAAAAGGCGCGTTGCGGTTGAGCTTTATCCAAACGCAGCCCACGCTTTTCACAGGCCGGGCTGGAATGGTCACAACAAGGAGGCTGCGGACGACGCATGGAAGAGAACAATCGACTTTTTATCGGCGCTGAAATAGGTAGGTCGAGTCAGTCGTCGCAATCATCCCAAGTACTTGTAAGGGATATGGAAAGGAGAGACCTCGGCAAAATAGCTGAGCTTGAGTCAATCTGCTTTGACGATCCGTTCAGCTTACAAACAGTAACAGCTCTTTTTGAAGAGGGCGGCGTTAATCTGGTGCTTGAGGACCCAACCGGTATACAGGCGTACCTGATGTGTTCTATAAGAGAAGCCACTGGGGAAATCACAACAGTTGCGACCCGTCCCGAGAAGCGCAGACTTGGCTATGCAAGAGCGCTTTTCAACAATTTGCTCTTGGAGCTGTCGAAGCGAGATATTTCCTGGGTGCGCCTTGAAGTAAGGACAGACAACCTGAATGCGATAAGGCTCTACGAGAGTCTGGGATTTCGCAAAATTGGAGTAGCGCGCGCTTACTATGAAGATGGCAAGGACGCGTTCGTGATGAGTATGGCTCGAAGATGACTCCGGGATGACCTGTCCGGGTTTTGAGACCCAGGTTGGAGTTCAGAATTACAGAGTGAATCAGCGTAGCTCGATACGTGCTTTTGCTGGAGTCCCACAATCGCCTGAGTTACGCCAACTCAAGCGCGGGCAACCTAGGCTTATTAGTCGGGAAATCTTTTTCCTGCTAGTTCTTCACTTGGTCGAAAGCGATTGTCTACGGAGAAGTTCGACGCAATAGTGGTCGGGGCTGGACCTGCGGGAACGGCTGCGGCCCTGACTATGGCGAAAGGGGGGCTCTCGGTCGCCCTTATAGAGCGCGGCGAGACGCCGGGCGCTAAAAACGTGTTTGGGGGAGTAGTCTACAAATGGCCTTTAGAAGAAATCATCCCCAAGTTTTGGGAAAAGGCCCCCATTGAAAGGAAGATTATAGACCACAGAATGGTAATACTTGGAAAGGACTCGGGATTTTCAGTATCATACAAGGATGATTATCTAGGGATGGAGACAAGAGGGGGGTTTACCGCTTTGCGCTCCAAGTTCGATCCTTGGTTCGCCCAGCAAGCTGAAGAGGCCGGAGCTACCCTAGTCACATCCATGCCAGTCTCCGAGGTCATCGAGGAAGGCGGTCGAGTGGTGGGAATTCGCGCCGGCAGAGGAAAGGAGAACGAGCTCTATGCTCAAGCCATTGTGGCCGCTGATGGAGTTATGTCCACCGTGCTTCAGAAGGCTGGCATAAGGGGTCCTCCTGCCCCGGAAGACGTTGCGATTGGACTGAAAGAGGTGATTGAATTACCCTCCGAGACTATAGATTCAAGGTTCAACCTCAAAAGAGGATACGGCGCACGGCTGGATTATCTTGGTTCAGTTGCCAGAGGGAAATCGGGTGGCGGATTTGTTTACACAAACTCTAATACTCTTAGCGTTGGTATTGCAGTGCTTCTTAGCCATCTTCTTGAACTGCATTGTAAACCATACGAAATATTGGACGAATTCAAGTCCCACCCGGTAGTCGCCCCCCTGCTGGAGGGCGGGCGTGTGAAGGAGTATCAGGCGCACCTGATACCCGAAGGCGGGCTCCAATCTATTCCGCCGCTTGCTAGTCGTGGTGTCCTGGCAGTTGGCGACGCGGCAATGCTCTGTTTGTATCCAGAAGGTACTAACATGGCAATGGCATCGGGTGTAATGGCTGGTAAAACAATTTTAGAGAGCAAAAAGGCTGGAGACTTTTCGATCCAGAGACTCATGCTTTATGAAAGATTGATGAAAGAAAGTTACATCTTTAAGGAGCATTCTAGGAAAAAGAACTACCATAATATCCTTACTTCAGGCGACAGATTCAACACAGACTATCCTGATGCGATTACTGAAATCATGCGGAATATACTTGTAGTTGATGGGGTTGACCGCGGATCAAAGCACGCAGCAGCTAGGAAGGTAATAAGAGACAAAGTTGGCTACGTGAGAGTTCTCCGCGACTTGTATCGCGATATTTGGTCGGCTCTGCCATGGTAAACCCTCCGTCAAGGAAGATTGATGAGCGCCTCTATGTAAATCGCTATAATGTACATTCCGAAAATCACCTTCATGTTGACCAGTCCAAATGTCAGGAGTGCAGGGACAAACCCTGCACTTTCTCGTGTCCTGTCGATGACTATGTCTGGGACCCTGAACTCAAGCGTCTTACTGTGTTTTACGAGGGCTGTGTCGAATGCGGAGCTTGCGTAGTGGTGTGCCCCTACCACAAGATAGCCTTGGATTACCCGCCTGCTGGCAGAGGTGTGAATTTCAGATTTGGTTAGTGGAGCGAGCGTTGGCCTGAACATTCTGCTTGCGGTGAAGCAGGTTCCCGATGTATCTGAACTCAGATTGGACCCCGTGACTCATTCGCTTTTGAGAGAGGGCGTACCGAGCGTGCTCAATCCCTACGACCGTTATGCGTTGGAAGCTGGTCTCCGTCTGAAGGAAATTCATGGAGGCAGATTAACAGTCGTGAGTATGGGTCCCCCTCAGGCGAGAAAGGCTCTTCAGGAGAGTTTGGCACTAGGAGCAGACGAGGCTGTGCTTCTTACTGACCGGGCTTTCGCAGCAGCAGATACTTGGGCAACTGCATATACTCTCTCAGTCTTTGCCAAAACTTTACCTTTTAATATGGTCCTTACAGGACTGAAAGCGATCGACGGAGAAACAAGCCAGGTTGGCGCCGAGCTCGCGGAGTTCCTTGACATTCCGCATGCTTCCTACGTTCGAAAGATCGACCTTAGGGAGGACATGCAAGGAGTGACCATAGAGCGCCAGCTTGAAAACGGCTACGATGTCTGGGAGCTTCCCCTCCCGTGTCTGCTAATGGTGGCCAAGGAGTTTGGTCAACCACGGCTTGCAACTCTTCAGGGTTACATTCGGGCAAAGAGGCAGAAGATACGCATACTTACTGCCCATGACTTGGAGGCACTGGGGGCTAATTCCGCGAATTTCGGTCTAAAGGGTTCTCCGACATTCATACCCAAGGTCTCGCCACCACCCGCCAAGCCGCCCGGAACAATATGGAGTGGTGACCCCAAGGACTCTGTAAGGAAGCTCGTGGACGCGCTCTCAAGGGAGGGATTCGTCTAGTGTCCGCGCAAAGCCAGTTTGGTGTTGTTACAGATTCAGAGACTCTGCGCCGTCTCGCGGAATACAAGGGTATTTGGACCTATGCCGAAGTCGAGAGCGGACAACTAACCGAAGTCAGCCTGGAGCTCTTGACAGGTGCGCGTTCAATTGCCAAAAAGACAGGTGAGCAAGTAGCTTCAGTGCTGGTGGGTCAAGAGGTGGAGCGGTTCGTAGCGGAGTTATCGGCCTTTGGCGCTGACAAGGTCTTCGTGATCCAGGACCCCCGGCTGCGATCTTATGCTTCTGATTCGTATACCGAGGCAGTTGCGCAGCTCACGAGGGAAAAAAAGCCCTCGGTCTTCCTCTTTGGAGCTAACAGAAACGCGAGAGATTTGGCTTCCCGGCTTGCGGGCAGGTTGAACACCGGCCTTGCAGCTGACTGTATTAAACTTGAGGTGAACGAGCGTGGCCAGCTCGAGCAGATAAGACCGGATTTCGGAGGTAAGGAGCTTTCGGTTGTGCTCGCCCCGAGGCACAGACCCCAGATGACAACAATACGTCCGGGCTCTTACCGAAAGCAGGAGCCAGACTACAGCAGAGTCTCTTCATCCGAGTACTTTGTCCCCAAGCTTTCAGAAAATCACTGTAGGATCAAAGTTCTGAAGAACGTGCGCCAGCCCATAGATCCGAGCGAAGACATCGAAAAGGCCACAGTGCTTGTGTCTGGAGGAATGGGCCTCCGTAGCAAGGAGAATTTTGAGCTATTACGTAGACTTGCCGGGTTGTTCGGTAATGCTTCTGTGGCAGGAACCCGTTCAGTATGCGAGAAAGGCTGGTTGCCCTCAAGTGTGCAGGTGGGGCAAAGCGGGAAGACTGTGTCGCCCAAACTCTATTTTGCCGTAGGCCTGTCAGGAGCGATACAGCATCTTGTAGGAATGCAGAACTCAGAGATAGTGGTGGCCATAAATTCGGATGCTGAGGCCCAAATTTTCAAAGTTTGCACTTATGGAATAGTCGGCGATTTATTCCAGGTAGTGCCACTTCTGATTGATGAGATTAAGAAGGTAAGGGTCGAGCGGAAGCTGATGCGTGAGACGGTTACGGTTGGAACACCAGCGGGGGACCCGTAGGCTCTGGAGCAAATAATCATTTAACGCGATCCTCTCGCCCAATTTCGGGCTACTCTTCCCTTTATATTACACAGATAAGGATTTCAGGGTATGGGCCAGCGTCTCGTTACCGCAGGTGGCGGGATGACCGATCAGCTGAGAGGTTCGGACCGAACCGTTCTGGGTGCGATCGAGAAATCGGGGGTCGGGATGACCTTTCAGGCTTTGAGGCGGGCTACAGGTCTTCACCAGGAGTCGCTTGCTCGCAGCTTAAAGCGGCTAGAAGAGATTGGTGCTGTAGAAAGACGAGAAGATCACTACTTTGCGAGCCGAAGTCGCACCGGCCAAGCAAAGTCCGGAGGTGGCTGGTACGCGATTGTTGAGGGCGTGTTACCGTATGGGTTTGATAAATCGATTATTATTAGAGATTTGAGGGGCAGATGGTTCAAGAATTTGCGATGGTATGGCGCAGATGCTGTGCTGAGCAAATTGGTCTGGACGAATTTGGGAGGCTCTGTCAAGATTGCGCTCTCGTTCAAGGATAACGACGTCATGGTCAGCACCGATGCCGCAACGCTCGAGAAGGTGGCCGAGGCAATCCTGATGGCCTACCAACTATTCGCCCGCGTATCTGAGATTTGCTCCTCGGCGAGCCCACTTGCTGCGGAGAAAGAAGAACTGACTGTGACCAACCGCGTCCACGACTAGTCGTTATATGCAGAACTGCGGTAGTAAGTTGTTATGACTACGGTAGTTGGTATAAAGACGCAGGGGGGAGTCGTGCTCGCGTCAGACAAGAGAGCGAGCAAGGGCTTCTTCATTGCATCAAAGGAAGCCCAGAAAATCTTCAAAATTGACGAATTCACGGCTTCGGCAATTGCGGGGCAAGTCTCGGATGCTGAGTATCTTGTCCACTTGGTGCAGGCCCAGAGAAGACTGATTGAATTGGAGCGGGGCTACAAGCCGTCAGTATTCGAAACTACGAGGTTGATCGCAAACTCTGCCTACTCCGGACTGCGAAACTACGCTCCTTTTCTTGCGGAATTTATTGTAGCCGGTATAGACACTGAGCCAAGGCTCTACTCTACAGATGTGAGCGGCGCAATATCACCCGAAACTTTCGTCTCGAACGGCTCTGGTTCTCCGATTGCGTATGGAGTTCTAGAATCTACGTATAAGGATACAATGGACATCAAGCAGGCCGAGGCAGTAGCGAGAGAAGCGGTCAAGGCCGCGATGCAAAGGGATCCAGGTTCTGGAGACGGGCTCGAAGTGCTGGTTATCGCTGCGGGAGGCAGCCGCTAGTGTCAACCGGCCAGGAACGCTATCAGCCGTTCTTCTACGGCCCTGAGGGCAGACTGATTCAGGTTGAATATGCCCAAGAAGCGGTCGGAAAGGGTTCTACGACAGTTGGCATTAGAACGGACAATTTCTCGCTAATTGGCAGTCACGTGAGGCCGCCGAGAGAGCTAGTCGACCCCTATGATAAAATATTCGAAATAGATGAACATGTGGGCGCAACCGGAAGCGGTTACATCAGTGATATGCTAAGATTGATTGACGAGCTAAGAATTGAGAGTCAGCAGTACAGGCTCACCATGGGAACCCCAATCGACATGTTCACGCTTGCAAAGAGACTCGGTCAGTATATTCACGAATATACTCTCTACTCCGTGCGCCTGCCTGCCTCGTCAATCATACTGGCTGGAGCCGACAAGCGGGGTACTCACCTGTATCAGGTCGACCCTTCGGGGACTTTCCTGAGAGGTTCAGCTTTTGCAGTTGGCAGGAACAGCGACAAGGCACTGGAGCTCATAATCAAAGGCTACACCAGAGACCTTACTGTAGACAAAGCAAAGGATCTGGTTTCGTCGACCATTGAAGCTGCGGTGAATGAGAAACCGCTCTTGCAGTTCGGGGTTGTGGAGTCGCAGACAGGCAAGTTCAAGAGGGAAGTATAAACCCCCTCTCTAATCTTTTTCCAAATCGGCTCCTGGCAATCCTTATTTTCTATTATTCTCGGGACAATACGTGTTTGATGAACTCAAGAAGAAATCTATCCGTGACTTCCTTCGGCCGGTTCGAACTTTCGATGCAGACGAATCTCTTTCGCGCGTAGTTGGAGCGTTCAGTAATCCCCAAACGTTTGGGGTAGTAGTTAATCGAAACGGATCACACGGTGTGCTCACTGCGTCGAGGCTACTACGCGCGAAGTCTGCGGATACCAAGATAGCAACCATGCTGCAGCCTGCACCTCGGATTGAAGTCAGAGCAACAGTGGCCCAAGCGGCCCGCCTCTTCTACGAATCGAAACTTCCAGTGATGCCCGTCTATGATGGAACGGAATTCGCAGGATCGCTTTCCCCTTTCGACTTTTTGCCAGCCATGAGAGATTCGGAAACTGGCACGGAATTGGGCATAAGTTCAATAATGGCGCCGGGGCCGGAGTCCATAAGCGCTCAGACACCGATATCCAAAGCAGTAGAACTCATGGCCTCAAAGAACATTGATTTTCTGCCGATAACCTCTGGACCGAGAAATGCAAAGATTATTGGAGTGGTCTCGTCGCGTGAGTTGGCACTGTATACGCTTGCTCCTGCGGGCAAAGTAAATGCAGGAGCTTTCGGGATTGAGGCACACAAAGCCTTCTCGAAAAGCATCAGGGGATTACTCGCGGTCAGCCCACTCACTCTGGAAATAACAGAAACTCTTCATGGGGCCCTTCAGAAGTTAGTCCCTGAGCGTTTCAATTGTGCGATAGTGTCTCTTGATGACGAAATGCAAGGGATTGTGACCCCACGAGAATTGCTCAGGCCCCTTACTGCAATGAATATTCGAACGGTATTACCAGTTACGATATCAGGGTTGGAAGCCAATTCAGCCGAAGTAGCCATAGCCAGACAGAAGCTCGGCGTAATTGGAGACAGACTTTCCAAACTATACAAGGGGAAGTTCAGGATGAGCGCTACTGTGAAGCCTCTGCGCGGAACTCGGAAATTCGAAATTACCCTGCACCTTTACTCTCCTGGCTCTGAATCGGCCATCTATACTGAATCAGGCTTCGATTTGGGGAAGATATTTGATATCTTGGAAAGGCGGGCGAAGGAGCACTTGCATCGGGAAAGGAAGTCAAGGCATATTCGAACACGCAGAAAGTCCGAAGAATTCCAGTGAAGCCGGAAAGGTTCTGTTATCAGTCTGGCTTTCCAAAAATGCCTATGACTGGTCGGAAGCCAAGTTTCTGGTAGAAGGTGGAAGCGATTTTGTTCTGGAACGGAAACTCTGCGACGATAATTCCAGCTCCTTTACGCTTCAGTTGCGAAATAACTTCTGCAATCATCTGCTCGCCAAGTTTTTGCCGACGATATTCCGGCATAACATAAAAGTCGACAATAGCCCCTTCAATTCTGGGCTGGTAGTAGACTCTCTCTCTAGTCTTGGCTTTTACAACACCTACTACTTTATCGCCTTTCTTGGCCACGAGCACGACGCATTCAGGGTTCTCTACGCACTCTCGGTAGTCCTCCTGCGCTCTCCCCAGTGCGTCCTCGCGGACCTTGAGCAAAGGGTCAAATTCCTCATTCAGCTTCTTTAGCCTGATGACGAGTTCTGAGATTGATTTGATATCTTCCGTTTTCGCTCGGGTTATGGAAACCTTCTGTCGTTGCTCTGACAAGAGACTATCAACTCGGGAGGGGCGAAATGCTGCCAGAGCTGATGCATGAGGAAATTGTGCGCCTCGAGTTCGCTATGATTTCCTTGGCTTGCTCCAAGTAGTCGGAGTATGACTGGCCACGCCTTGCAAGCCCTTCCTCCTTTGCTTTAGAGGCTACCCTGGCGGCCACTCTGGGGTATGCTTCCCACTCATCCATGGTAGGAAGAATATAATCGTCAGCGAGTCCCTTCTCTTCTGCGCAGAGGGCGAGCTCCGTTGACGCCGCAACAACCATGGTATCGGATATCCCTCTAGACCTGGAATCAAGCGCACCTCTAAAGACTGCTGGGAAAACCAAACTGTTATTCACCTGATTCGGAAAGTCGGACCTACCTGTCGCAATGATTCGTACGCCAGCTTCTTTGAGTTCCCAGGGCCATATCTCCGGTGTGGGGTTGGCTTCCGCGAAGACTATCGCGTCGCGATTCATTTTGGAGACCCATTCCTTCTTTATAGTACCTGGTCCGGGTTTTGAAGCAGCGATGAGAACGTCTGCTCCGATAAGTGCCTCTTCAAGCGAGCCCTTTCTCCTTGAGCCATTGGTCTTTAGGGCAAGCTCGTACTTCCACTTATGATGCAGCATAAGCTGGTCCATATCTTCTCTTTCTGCTTCCAGAATTCCCTTGGTGTCCACCAGCATTATCTTCTTGGGGTCTGCCCCGGCCGTGATCAGTAACCTTGCGGTTGCTATGTTCGCAGCCCCGGCGCCGAAGAGAACGACTTCAGAATCGCCGAGTTTTCTTCCTGTCAGCTTCAGAGAATTTATGAGTGCAGCCAGCGCTACACCGGCAGTGCCCTGCTGATCATCATGCCAGACAGGAATATTCATGGTATCCTGCAAGTAATGCAACACTTCGAAACATTTGGGGGACTCAATGTCCTCTAGGTTGACTCCGCCAAACCCGGCCTCCAGCGCTGACACAGTGTCTTGGATTCTCTGCGGCTCTTGTGTCGAGAGAGGGAGAGGGATAGCATTTACTCCACCTAGATATTTGAAAATTAGTGCCTTTCCTTCGAGCACCGGCAGCGCCCCTTCACCGCCTATATTTCCGAGGCCAAGAACCCGACTTCCGTCGCCCACAATTGCAATCGTATTCCATTTTCCTGTCAGTTCGTATGCAAGCTCTTTATTCTTGCTGATTGCCATAGAGACTGCCGCTACACCGGGGGTGTACCAGTATGAAAAATCTCTCAGCCCGCTCACGGGCACCTTCGGTATGACCTCGACTTTTCCTGCATAGTACTTTGAGTACCGCATCGCAAGAGAGTACCAGTCTTCCTTCTCGCCTGGGTTTTTAGACGGCGTCTGATTCTCGCTAGCTGGGGCGTCCAACAGGCATAACCACTCATTTCATTCTGCCCGAGGAGTGCTAAATATGTTTCTCAAGTCGACTTGGAATTCATGGCGGTTCATCCCCCCAGTGGGTGACCCAGTGTACCAAAAACTCGTCCGTGAGAGAGGAGGTAAAGCCTAAAACGGCATGATTCGCGCTACATCCCGTGAGGGCGGAACCAAAATCGGTCGCCAGGTTGTTCTATCTTCCGGGCAACGCGTGGATTATTGGATTCACGTCTGCCGTGTGGGCGATAGGAGGTTCCATGGTGAACCCTTACCAGTCGATATTCTTTACTGCGCTAGGCGCCCCTGTCACGTATATAGGCATTCTCGGAGCGTTGAGCGGCGGAATTACCGCGGTAATGTACCTTGTAGGCGGTTTCGTAGCGGATGTCTGGGGCCGACGAAAGGTTATAATAGTTTTCAGCTTTGTGTCGGCCCTTAATGCGTTCATTTACGTATTTGTAAAGAGTTGGACACTGTTATTCCTACCTGTGATAGTGGGCGCGCTTTCAGGAATATATTCGCCTGCGCTGAACGCAACCGTAAATGACAGCTTTGAACCTTCGCTAAGGCCGCGTGGATTCGCGTCATTTACAATTGTGACCACAATACCCTCCCTCTTTGCCCCTGTGGCTGGGGGTTACCTCGCTGACTCCTTGGGTAACGTGCCGGGGCTGAAACTTGGATATTTTTTGAGCGGACTGTTCGGTGTCGCAGCCGTCTCATACCGTGCGATAACGTTGAAGGAGACGTTCAAGGCGGAGAATCGAAATCACCTAGACCTCAAGGGGTTTATTCGAGGCGTGATCAACGATAATCGAAAAGCGCTTGCGGAGGCCAGTTCGGACGCAAAGAAACTTATCGCGTACGCTGGAGTTAGCAGCATAGCCACGGGTCTCTCCACACTCTATATTTCGCTTTATCTGGTTGATACAGTGCATATCAGTCTCGAAGTATATGGGGGATTGACTGCTATCAGCGCACTCACCACCATATTGCTTCTGCTGCCCAGTACCTCGTTTATCGAAAAGGTAGGCTTAAGGGGGGCGGCTGTGCTTTCAGCGCTCACGTCTCCACTAAGTATGCTCGTGTTCGTCTCGGCTAACGGTATGAACGACTTGGTCACTTGGAGCGTGACCGGCGGTGTCAGCGGCGCATTGGTCAGCCCGGCGATACAGAGCCTCCAGGGAAACACTGTTCCCAGGCGAATTCGAGGGAGACTTATGGCAATGTTCAGCGTTGTCCCGTTGCTCATAGCGACACCGGCGCAGGTGATATCAGGTTACCTGTATGCCGATGTCTCCAGACTGGCACCATTCATCATCTCAGTTCCTTTTTATGCGTTATCCGTGGTTATTCTTGCAAAGGTGAATCCCCATGGGGAGCATGAGTAACCGCGAGTCGGTAGGAAGTCTTAGGGGCGAGTTCCCTGTCCCGGGAAAGGTTTCAGCGCCCAAAACGGTTTTTATGGATTAATCTGCCAGAATTTCTAGGCGCCCAGAATTTCAGCTACTGCGTCTGCAAGCGAAGCGAATATGAGGTCAGCGGATTTCACTTCTTTTCCAGCCCTTTGGACAGCAATTGCTAGGGCGCCAATTCGGTGAGCGGGCACGGTATCATACTCCGTGTCGCCAACCACTGCGCCCATCCTCGGGGTAACCTCTATTCTTCTAAATGCTTCGATATATATTTCAGGGTCCGGCTTTCCAAGTAGAACCTCATCGCCTCCAACAAGGGCGTCCGCATATGGCCGCAGTTTGGATTGCTCTAGCACTCTCAATGCGACAGCTAGTTCGCTCGATGATGCTACTGCGATTTTGATTCCGGCCCTTCTCAAGCTCGAAAGCGATTCTGGGGCCTCAGGGAAAGCCTTGATTTCATTGATGAGTTCGCCGAAATAGGTCTTGTAGTCGGTATCCACCCTTTCCATGATCTGGTCGTTGACGTTGCCGACAAAGGCCCGCACAACTTTCGGGGAAGACAACCCGATAAAGGGCCGCAGCTTAGCCTCTTCAACGTGGAAGCCATTCCGTTTAAATGCCCTTGCCCATGCACGGACATGTTGCTCCACCGAATCGACGAGGGTGCCGTTTAGGTCAAATGCAACTCCTTTGATTCGCCCCGCCAAACAGGTTCAAATAACCGAAAGGGAGTGTATGAAAAGCCTTTCCAAATTGTGCATTGGTCTGGGTATGATATTGGCGGTTCTGGCTTTGAAAAATGGTCTCAAGAATTCATTTCCGCATTTAGGGCGGCTGGATTTTGGCTAAACAGTTTACCGAGAGCTTCCTTCGCCGAGTGCACTATTGGAATGAACCGTTGCTGGCCTCAAAAATAACCGAAACCTGTTGTTCATACGTCCCTTCTTGAAAGAAGGGTGGGCCGGTGGTTTGCGCGACGACACCGCTCCCCCAGGGCCGGAATATTTAGAGCCGAGCGCAGCCAGCGTATGGAGGCAACGCTCGCACTAAGGTTCACTCCGAGGTAAGACAATTTCGAAAATAAGGGGCTAAGTGAGACACGGATTAAACCTGTGCTATCAAGGCTTATAAGCTCAGAATCGTGAGGCTTGTGGAGAAGCGCTGGATGGCAACTAGCACTACGTCGGAAGCAGATTCTGCCTATATCGGTTGGGACAGAGACTCTCTCGACTATCAGCTTTTCCTGTTTAGAGTGTTGCAGGCCGCCAGAGGGTTGTTCGGTGGGGACAAGTTGGTGGTTCTCGGGTCAGTGGCCGCGAGCACATATCTTCGTGTTCCCGAACAGCGACTGGTGACAGGAATTGACATCGCTCTCCCGGCTCCTCTGGCATTGCCATTGATACACGACGCCTTCTCCTTATCTACGGCGCTAAATTCAAAACTGAAAGACGTATCCGGCAGGAGCCGGCTGGCTTCTAACGGGTTTTCGATTGAACTGGGCGTATTTGAACCGGTGCGAGGGAATGTGAACGGCAGGGCCAGGTTGGTGAGTATTGTAAAAGGCGGCCATTCGACTCTGAGGAGCTGTGGAAAGATCGCCTCACAGTTGGGCTCCAGGGTCTCGCTCTTGGAGGGAGATTCCGCGACAGCCAAAGCCCGGTATTCTCCAATGTTTTTTGACGTTCGTGTGTGGTCAAATGGGCAACCAGATCGGTCCTCTTGGCTCATTAGCAAGTTTCTCCCGCGTGGGGCCTCATATAGCAATGCGTCCTCGAAGATGAATGGCCTCGGTTCGCTTGAAATCAATGTGCCTCCGCTTGAGTATATTGTTGCCTCCAAGTTGAATATGATTTATCAGTCAGGCGTGAATGAAAGATTGATCCGGGCGACGCCATTGAGCGGTCATCTCGCGGCCAAGTCATCCAGGATGAGAATTCTACCAACCGATATCTACGACTTTGTGATACTTTCGAGAGGAGCAAGCGCGCTTACCGTGAGAAGGCTTCTTGAGCAGATTGCCAGTGAACCAGTAAATGCACTCTTGGATTTAACATCCGAAGCCTTCAAGAAAATCTCGGCTACAAAACTCTTTGCTGAACTTAATGACTTCTTGCCAAGCCGAAGTGTGTTTAACCAGAAGATGTGGGCAGACACCTGCGACAGCGCTATTTCCTACGTGAGGAAGATACGCGCTACCTAGTGGTTTCTCTCGTTTGACCACTTCACATCTTGGAGCCAGAATCTTCGGGTCCAAGAGCGTAAAGGGTAAAGGTGTCAGATGATAAGCGAAGCTTCAACCCCGCTCATTGGCCAGAATGGGTGACGGAGCTGGATGCGTAAAATAAAGATTGCCGACCCCTACATTTCGGCTGAAATAGAGAGCAACGTAGTGAAAGTACTTAGGAGCAAGAATTTGGTGGGGGGCGAGACGGTGTCAAGGTTCGAAAGCAGGTTGAAAGAATATCTCGGGGTTAAGAACGCGCTCGCCGTTTCAAACGGAACTGCGGCCCTGCATATTGCCTTCTGCGCCTTGGGCATTAAGGGAAAAAAGGTTGTAACATCGGCGTTCACCTTTGCTGCAAGCGCCAACGCTATCGTTCTTGCAGGCGGTTTACCGGCGTTCGCAGATATTTCACTTGAGGACTATAATTTGGACAGCAGCTCAGTTGAGGAACTGATGGATGATTCTGTGGTTGCGCTTGAACCCGTCCACCTCTACGGGCAGTGTGCGGATATGGATTCTGTTCAGAAAGTCGCAAAACAGTGGGGGGTATCGGTTGTTGAGGACGCAGCGCAGGCAATCGGGTCTACTTTTCGGGGCCAGATGGCGGGTAGTTTTGGGGTGATGGGTTGCTTCAGCACCTATGCTACAAAGAATCTGCAGACAGGCGAGGGCGGGTTCATTACTACGAATGATTCAGAGATTGCCCGATCAATCGAACTCCTGAGGAATCACGGGCAGCGAGGGAGGTATAATCACGTCGGCATAGGATTCAACTATCGAATGACCGAACTGCAGGCGGCGATCGGTCTTCCGCAAATGGATAAGCTCGAAGAATTCATAGCGGCAAGAAGGGAAAACGCAAGAATTTTGACCGAGGGTCTGGGTCAGCTTACTGGACTCACTACCCCCGTAGAGCGGCCCGAGGTGCGCCATGTCTTTCACCAATATACAATACTTGTCAACAAGGCGAAGGCCCCGATTGGAAGAGACAAGCTTGCAGAGAGGCTAGCTGCTAAAGGAATCGAAACATCGGTTCACTACCCCTTGCCTGTATATCTACAGCCTTACTATGTCAGCAAATATGGTTACAGACGGGGAACTTGCCCTAACAGCGAATATGTGGCGTCTTCGGTTCTCTCCCTTCCTGTTCATCAATCGCTTAGCCCTGACGACCTAGATATTATAGTGAGGACCGTCAGAGAATCTATGACGAATTAGGTTCGGGACCAGTTCAGAAAAACCGAGAAAGAATATGTCTGGAGCAGGAACTGGTGGGATTACGGCGCGCACTCCCTCAGAGGTGACTGGGAGTCAAGCCAAACCCCCACGTGCTTTCTAACCTTCCGGCTCTTCCCAGGCCTCGATGGGCCCGACTTCGACGGTCGTCCAGTAAAGTTTCGGGGTAAAGTCGGTTTAAGGAATCGTGTCAGGGCTGAGACGAGCGATGGCCTCCCGCAGTGTGCTATAACTTTTCTGAAGCTCGTTTTTTTCATCGTTATCAAGGTCGATTTCTATGATCTTTTCAACTCCGGTAGCAGCTGCTATGATTGGCACATCCATCACGATGTCTTTGTAACCGTATTCCCCGTCAAGATAGGTAGAGGCGTTCAGAACCCTTTTGCGGTCGTTTACTATGGCATCCGCAAGCACCGTCACTGCTGCTGCGGGGCCGTGAATTGTTGCGCCCTTGGCGGCTATCACTTCCGCTGCGACGCCACGTGTGAGCTTCAAGATGGTTTCAAATTCGCTGGGGCTCATGAACTTGGTGCAGGGAATCCCTCCCACTGTAGTATAGTTAGGAACGGGTAGCATGTTTTCTCCATGCTCTCCAATTATCATGGGTTCTACACTGGCCACCGAGACCCCGAGCTTTTGCGCAATGAAGCCACGGAGTCTGGCCCCGTCCAACGTGCCGCTCATCCCTACCACCCTGTTTCTCGGAAAACCCGACACCTTGTAAGCTATGTAGGTCATCACGTCCAAGGGATTGGTTACCATCATTAGCACACTACGTGGAGCATAGTTCTTGATCTGTTTGACTACGTCGTGAATTATTCCTGCGTTCGAGTTCATGAGGTCAAGCCTTGTCTGGCCAGGTTTCCTCCCGAACCCAGCGGCAACTATTACAAGATCTGAACCTGATATACTTGAAAAATCGTTTGAACCTTTGACCTGAATATCTGAGCCGTAAGCGGATAGCATATGCATAAGGTCAGCTGCTTCGCCTTGTGGAAGGCCCTTGACCACATCGACAAGCACAATGTCATCGAGGCCATGCAGCGCAACGTGGAGGGCCACGTTTGAGCCGATTTTGCCACTGCCGATTATCGAGATCATATTCCTCGTAAAAAATTTCAGCCTGCTGCGCTATAAGTCTTGACAGTTGAAGTTTAGAGGGAGGAGTATTCGACTTCAGACTTCATATGGCTTTGTTGGCCAAAACGAATTTTTACTTATAGGAGAGGATTGTGGACCAATTTGGCTTGGCTTTATCTCATATAGCGAGAGTTAAAACCCAAGCGCTTTGACCGGAGGGAGATGGGGTTTCCTGCAATTGCAATCAGGCCGTTTTACTGACAATCACGGATTCGGGGTTTCCACTATAAGAATTGTTCGGCATCTGAGGGATGATTTCACGCTCTTGCCCTTTCCGGATCGTAAAGTTTTGCGTCCCGAAGGGGTAAGGGGTACACGAGTGACATTTGTGATTGGTAACTCTTATGGGACGATGGTTTAGCTAGTAGCAATACCCAGCGCGGGCGGGTTAAAGCAAGTTGGCCGCACTCGATCACGCATTCAAAAGTTACTCCAGTTTCATTGTCAGGCACCCAAAGATAGTAGTATTGGCGTGGATTATCGCCATAGTTGCAAGCATCCCCTTTGCTGTTTCTTTGCCATCGATAATTTCATATTCCGCGAGTGTGCCGTCTTCAAACGGACAGTCGCAGATCGCGGAAAATTTGGTTGCGACGCAGTTCAGGGCGTATACTTCGTCCAATTCGACATTCTACGTGATTATCGAGGGGGGTAACGTGCTTGACCCAGCGTTTGTGACGAAGTATCTCCAGCTGAATTCGTCGTTATTTGGCAATCTTTCCGGGGAAGGCCTTAGTGGGATACAGTCCGCCTATACCATAGAGTACTCAATCCTTTACTCGCTCGCGGCCAACCTAAGCACTCTTGCCCCGAGGGTGGCCAACCTACTAATCAACACAAATGCCGGTGCCTATCGCCTCCTGAGCAATATTACTTCTGAGAATGCTCATATACAGCAGCTCGCTTCAAACATTACCGGCCTTTCGGCGGCACTCTGGAACTTTTCAACTCTTGTCGGGAATATTGCGCTTCAATTGCACTCACTTGAACAAAACATCTCGGCCTCGAATCTCGCACTCTTTGCGACAAGGCAAAAGGCGCTTGAGGCCACAACACTTGTTGATTCATTGGTCACGACCGTGAACGTTACGGACCGGGAACTCTACGAGCTGAGAGCCCAAGTTAACGAGACTTCTCAGTTGATGTATGGCGTAGCTGCATCTTTTGGGTCCGAGTGGCTGAATGAATATCGTCTTAACCCGAGCTCGACAACACTCGCAATAAACTCCGCTGCCAACACTAGTTTCTATCCCCATTTGGGCGCATTTGGTCCAGAAGCGAAAACCTTCTATAAGCAGTTCTATCAGGCCTGGGAGAGTGCAACAGATAGCGAAACCGCGCAATCTGTATACGGCCATCTTGCCATAACTGCCGACACAGCAGTAGCCAGCTCAGCGCCGGGCTTCGCTAGCGCGGCCGGGCTGAATTCCACGGAATCCAAACTAGTAGTAGCGGTTTCCACGTATTTCAACGTCACCACTTACTCGAACCTGACAGAGCTGAATCGTTTCACTCTTGATTATACCTCACAGGGTCAAAATGCCACTTACGTTGAATTCGCTCGCTCGGTCTTCATGCTTGGACCAAATCCGAACGCCACTCTAGTCGATGGCCTGGCTATTCATTTTGCGACTCTGAACATGAGCCCTCAGCAGGCGGCGTTTGTAAGCGATGCATTTTACGAAATACCTCTTATTGGCATTGAGAATTTTACAGTGCTAACTCTCGAAGCAAATCTCAACGCCACACAACCAGAGTTTGGTTCACAGCTCAACGAGCAGCTGAACATAAGCGAGTATGATTTTCTGAGCGAAGTATATTCCTTGGGCGCTAAGCCGCGTAGTACTGAACTGGCCGCTCTGGCAAGCTCACTACTTTCTCCGTTGCTTTCTTCTAAATTAGGTCCAGAACTGAGCCAGCTAGGAACAAACACATCTCAACTTTTGTCAAGAATTTCTCTGTTGCCTTTTCCAATTTCGACGCCGGATATGACCAGCATCCTTGTGCAAGTCTTCTCTAACAGTTCATACTTTAGCCGATATCCGGCTACTTCAGGATTCAATACTTCCGCGCTCATCAGCGGAGCGTACAATCTCGGAAGATATCCGTCGAATGCAAGCTCTCTCAAACTTGCCGTGAACCTATCCGCAGAATCAATGAGCCCGCAAGAGGCTGAACAGGTAGTATCGCAGTTTGGGCTAAGCCCCGGCACGTTTTTGGCGCTCGTGACCTCAATCGGGACTGGACGCAATACCACTGAATCCATGGAAATCGCGGCCACTTTGTTCAGCGACTCCATTAGTGCTCTAAACTCGACCGTCGCAAATCAAATCTCAGATTCCTTCCTTATCAGGCCGAGCTCTTTTGCGCTGGAAGCTCTTCGCCTCGGTAATCCTGTTAATCATACTGGATTGTCGCACCTGGTCAAAGGATTGCTGGTTAACTCTACGCTAAGTTACTCGAGGAATTCTCCCGTCTTGGTTTACAACCTCACGTCGCTCACCCGGCTGGCGGGCGAATCGATGAACAGTACGCTTAATCCTTCGATGGTGGCCAGAAGTTACCTGACGGCCCGCGCTCCTTCGGTCTACCCGTTATCGGCCTCAAATGTGGTCCTTTCGCCTTTCGTCGACTCTTCAAAGAATACCACTCTTGTTATACTCCATTTTTCTTCACCTCCATCCGATAATGTCACGGCGCAGTTCGAGAAAATAGTGACCTCTGCACAATCTCCAGGATTCAAAACCTTTTACACGGCAGACACTATTGTGAACTCGGGAATTCAGTCAGTCGTGACCGCGGGGGAAAAGGTTTCCCTTCCGAGCGGGCTAATTTCGGCTATTGTGATCGCAGGGCTTTTCTTCTTTTCCCCCATTGCGGCGCTACTGCCTACGCTTTTGTTCGGTGTTACGGCGGCAGTTGGATTCGGGCTAGTTGATCTCATAATGGGTCGACTTGGCCATCAGACTCTGAGCTTCATCAGTCCTCTTGTTGTTCTGCTTCTTGTGCTCGGTCTGATAACCGATTACGCCGTCCTCATGCTCAACCGATTCAGACAGGAGCTCAAACGCCGTAAGAAAGAGGCTGTAATGACGACCACGAGGAGGGCGGGCGAGGCAGTCTTCACAAGCGGTCTCACTGTTATTCTCTCTTACGTGGCTCTTTCTGCAGCAGGAATACCCCTCTTTAGTGATGTGGGTTCAGCGAACCTGATCATGGTTTCCGTACTCGTTTTTGCTGCACTAACTCTACTGCCGGCGATGATGACGCTCTTGGGAGAGAGGGCATTTTGGCCGGGTAAGTCTAAACGAATTCAACCTTCTAGGCTCGCAAACATCACTCGCGCCGCCGTGGCACGGCCAAAGAGGGTTCTTGCGGCGCTTGTAGTGATTACCTTGTTCACGACAGCTGTAGCTTTCACCCTTCCAACCAATATAGACTTCTATTCGCTTACGCCAAATAACGCAGGTAAGGAAGGATTAAACCAGATCACCCAGAATTTCGGGGGGAGTACGCTTGTTCCTACCTATGTGGTCGTGCAACTCCCTTCTGCCTTGAGCGTTGGTAGTAATGTGTATAACGAATCAGAGTTATCGTGGCTAGCCAATCTGACTGCCCAGATTTCTAGGGCCTCTGGGGTGACCCAGGTCTACGGCCCCCTTCGCATATCGAATCTTTCAGTTCCCTACAAAAATCTTCCAGCAGACTCTTCAGTGATACGTTCTCAATATGCTTCGCTGATTCAACAGTATGTCAGCACGAACAATCTGTCAGTTTATTTTCAGGTCGTGTTTGGTGGGAATCCGTTCGGAAACCAAGTGCTTGATGAGGCACATTCCTTGTCAACCGAACTGCGTGCAACTCCGGGGTACAAGTTGTATGTAGGAGGTGGATCGCTCGACTCCTACGGCATAATAAGCTACGTATACCAGATTCTTCCAGAACTCGTGCTTGTTCTGACCGCTGCAATATTTGTTGTGCTGTTCTTTCAATTACGTTCCGTCTTTACCCCACTGCGACTTATAGCAACGATCTTGAGCAGTGTTGGATGGTCACTCTTTCTGGTTTGGCTGATATTCTATAAATTTTCAGGAGTTTCTGTTTTCATTTTTGCGCCACTTTTCTTGGTCACCACCATGCTCGGTGTAGGCATGGATTACGACATATTCATGATGGTGCGGGTGCGAGAGGAGGCAGCCAAAGGACGTTCTGACCCGGAAGCAATCATCACCACTGCTGAAACCACGGCAGGAGTAGTTTTTGCCTGCGGGCTTATACTTTCAGCCGTGTTCCTCTCGCTGGGACTAACATCTATTGTTTTGCTCCAGCAAATTGGGTTAACTCTTGCCTTGGGTATATTGCTAGACTCGGTCATAGTCTGGCTAATCTACGTGCCATCGATAATGGTAGTGGCGAAGAGGCTGAACTGGTGGCCCGGCGACCCCCGAAGGAAACGGGAAGTCAGCGCAACTCACTAGCTGCTGGACCGGGCTGGTCTTCCTAAGCCAAGCCCAGCATTCTTTGGATGCAATACCACTCGTTCGGGCGGCAAGCTGAAACCCTCATTCACTCCCTTGAGCCGTGCCTGCATCGAATTTTCTTCGGTCAAACTGCCGGCTGAACAAATCCACACGGCTTAAAAGAGGGAGAAAGTAGTTTTTGCCAATGACCGCAGCGAAGGTTGGCGTAGACGACGCTACGGTATACGTTCCCAAGCTCTACCTCGATATGGAGGAATTCGCAGAGAGACGGCATCTTGACCCTGACCATATCAAGAAGGGCATCGGCATGTTACAGATGGCGATTCCCGATAATTATGAGGATGCCGCCACCATGGCCTCCGACGCGGCGCTCGAACTTATTCGGCGTAACGGTCTTCAGCCCTCGGAAATTGGGAGAATTTACGTCGGAACTGAGACGATGGAAGACAAGAGCAAGCCTGTGGCCTCAAAGGTTGTTGGTATGCTCGAACAAGTGTATGGACGTGACACGTTCTCTCATGTGGACGGAGTAGACCACGTTTTTGCTTGCATTGGAGGCACGTATGCCTTGGAGAACACTCTTGACTGGATTCGCAGCGGAAGAAATCGCGGGAAGGCTGGAATTGTGATAGCTACAGATGTGGCAAAGTATGAGCTGAATTCCGATGGGGAATACACGCAGGGGGCGGGTGCAGTGGCAATGCTGGTCAAGGAGGAGCCGAGGCTGATAGAAATTGAAGAATCCGTGGGCTCCTGTACGAAGCATGAAAGGGACTTCTTTAAGCCGCTAGATAGGGAGCACCCGGTAGTCGACGGCAAGTATTCGATAGCGGTCTATCTTGACGCAATGAAGACTGCCTATTTGGGTTTCGCAAAGGACTTTGTTGAGAGAAGCCGTCCACCGCTTACCAAAGACAGTGCGCTGAGCGACTTCGCCGACTACTTCACCTATCATCTTCCCTTCCCAGAAATGGCAACTCAGGCCGCGGCCTATTACTTTATCCACGAGTGGAGGGACCTGGCTCGCTGGAAGGACATTGAGCGAGAGACCGGACCTCTTCCCCCAAGGAAGGATTACAGCGTAAACGAACTCTTATCTGAGGATTATCGAGCCTTTAGGAAAAAGTTCACCTCTTCCAGCGCATTTCGTAATGTGTACGCCTCAAAAGTGTATCCTTCGACACTAGCAGGTAGAAGAATTGGGAATACCTACTGCGCCTCGATATACATAGGATTTCTCGGGCTCACCGAAAGCCAGGCTGAAGCTGGTGCCGAGCTTACGGGTAAACGGGTAGGATTCGCCTCTTATGGAAGCGGCTGCAGCGCCAAGGTTTTCAGCGGGGTATATCAAGAAGGAGTGAAGGAAATTATTAAGAAAATGAATTTGTTCACTCAGCTCGATTTGAGAAAGAGGATTTCCTTCGAGGACTATGAGACCTTGCACAAGTCTAGGCCTTGCGAGGCTGAAAGCGTTCTTGAACCCCATTCGGAGTTTGCCATAAACATGGTGGGTAAAGGGAAGTTCGATTACGGCTTCAGGTATTACGATTTTGCAAGCTGAGTGTTCCTGGCATTCTAGCTACTTCAGTGAAACGGAGGGCCACATTTGCCTCTCGAAGGAGTCAAAAGTTCGCGTTCTCTATTAAAGGATATAGCAAGTCTGCTAGTACCGCGCATGTAATGTCCTCGATAACGATTACACCGCGAATAGCGACGCAGGGGTCGTGACGACCCTTTACCGTAATTATTTCTTCCTTGAGCGTGTTCAAATCAATTGTCTTCTGCGGCTTCGAGATACTGGAGGTAGGCTTGAATGCGACGCGGAACTGAATAGGCATACCGTTCGTTATGCCGCCGAGGATTCCCCCGTTCCTGTTTGTCCGGGTTAAAACCCGACCTTCCGCCACATAAAATTCGTCGTTGGCAGATGAACCTCTCATGCCTGAAATTGCGAACCCGTCCCCAAATTCAATCCCCTTTACTGCGGGCACACTGAAAATTGCATGAGCTATTTTGCTCTCCACAGAGTCGAAAATCGGTTCTCCATAGCCAGGGGGAACGCCAAAGGCAACGCATTCCACGATGCCCCCCAGGGAATCCCCGTCTCTCCGTGCTTCCAGCACGATTTGTTCAAGAGACTGGGAAAACTCAGGGATTGGGCATCTTACAGGGCTTTTGTAGGTATTCTGAGCGATTTCCTCCCTTGATGGCTCTCTCGGGATGCTTTCCCCTCCTATCGCCCTCATAAAAGCGTAAACCTGCACTCCCAAGCTTGAGAGTATCTGCTTTGCAGCTGCCCCGCCCATGACCATGGTCGCGGTCATTCTTCCAGACAGAAATCCACCGCCCCTGTAGTCGAAAAAACCTTTGTATTTTACATGAGCAGTATAATCGAGGTGGCTTGGCCTCGGGCGGTGACCTACATCTGCATATGTCGATGACTGCACGTCTGCGTTCTCGATAAAGAGGGTGAGAGGACCGCCCGTTGTTCTCCCGTTGTAGAATCCGCTGAGCACCTGAACGGTGTCTTCTTCTTTTCTTAATGTTGTGTATATACTCTGCCCTGGTCTCCTCTTTTCCATGTCGCTCTGGATCTGCTCTAAGCTAAGGGGAAAACCAGGAGGAACACCATCAAGCACAACGCCAACGCCCATGCCGTGGGACTCCCCAAAGGCCGTCATTCTGAAACGGTCTCCTAGGGTTGAAACCATGTTCTAATCCAAGAGTGGTGTAGAGTGCATGTTCTAAAGTGCTCCGGTGGGATAGTGCGGCTTCAGTCCACAAGTCCATCACTCGCAGGTTTGAAAAGGGCATTGGACTTGGAAAAATGAAACGATGTCTCTCTTTCTCGGCAACCCACATTGACGTTTAAATACTTGCTCAAGAAAACAAACCTGAAAATATCATTTTGAGATTCCGCTTTGGTCTTCTTCAGAAATATCCTCCAATACTTTTTCTGGAGGATTTTGTTGGATTTCCCTACCTGAAGTTTGTTCTCCTTCTTCGTAAGGCCGAACAGGTTGAGGCTCTTAGAAGCGTAAGGAAGGGGGGAAAGATTATTATCTGTCCAAGTGCAAAGCTGGAGAAACAGAACGTTTCCACTCTGTGCGTGCTGGAGCACAAAGCCTCTGGGGTAGATGGGACAAGAGCCATTCTGAGGGGCTTGGCAAGAGTAAGCGTGATTTCGCTCCATTCGAGATTTCCAGTCGTCAGGGCAGGCTATCGTGAGCTTGAGGAAAGAGATAATTTTGGGGGACGAGAGCAGAGCACGGATATAATTGAACTGATGAAGAACTTGCGTAGTAGCACCAAGGCAATTCCGGAGGGCTTGGTAATGCAGCTTGAGAAGGAGGTCTCTCCCGGACGACTAGCTGATTTGTGCATGTACGACCCTTATTTCTCTCTCGAGCAGAGAAGAGAAATCCTGTCCACCGTCGACAGTCTCGAGCGCATCCGTAAAGTTCGCGCGTATCTCAAGGAACAGGTGAATTCTCTTAAGAGCGGCTGGGGAGGCTCGCAAATTTCTGAATGCGAAGTTTGCGATGATTTTGCAGAGCGCGCTTATGAGGCCCCTCCACTGCAGAGATTTGAAATTGGCAGAAAATTCCTTGAACACGCGGTCGAGCGTCATCCTGACGAGGTACTCGGAGTGGTACTGCAGCGTTATGGTCCATATTTTGCGGAGCGCAGAGCATTGAGATAATCGCTGTGGGCTCAGACCCAAACAATTTTTTCAGGAACTGGTTCGCGGTAACAGGTCTCTTACGATAAGGTAAATTTGATATGAAACGTCGTAAGACCATAACTTGAATCCGATCCATCCGTCGGGGATACCTTGGAAGAGATAGACCTTCGTTCTTCTCAGGATTCCCTTGAATCGTTTAGAGAAAGCGTCCCTTGGCTCTAATCTCATATATCTTTCCCGCTTGGCAATAATGTCTGCTTCCGAGCCCCACGGCTCATGATGTAGTTTTCCATTTGTTAGAATGGTCAGCCGGTTCTTTTGTGCGATAATTCCGTTAATATAGAGCTCCTCGTGAACTTGCCCCTTATAATGTGCAGAATGAACTGGAAATACCCTCACTTGGAGGCTGTGTCGGCCGAATCTTAATTCCTTGCCCATATAATGCCACGTGCGCCTCACTGCCACCGGTTCATTGGGAGGGGCTGATTTCAACTCCTCAAGGAATTTTCGGTCTACCCATTCATCCGAATCCATCATCATGACGTATTTTGTCTTGCACGCCGAGATCCCCGCATTTCGTAATTCCGAAAAGTCTCCCTTCATCTGGATTACTCTGTATGGATTGGCGATTTCTAGTGTGCGGTCCGTGCTATAAGAATCGATGATCAGGATATCGCCGACCCGGTTCTTTACTGAATCTATCGCTCTCTTGAGGGTTCCCTCCGAATTTTTGGTGAGGATACACACAGTTACCTCATTAAGGTTCATTTTTACGCTACCCTGCTTGGCCATTTTGGCCAGTGCCAAGGGCTGCCGTGTTGGGCAACCTCAGCCGCAAGTCATGGACAATACTTACCATTTTACCGCCTTTCGAGGTTATGGGATTTATCAACCATTTCAGGGCGCTGGCTACAGGCGATGGCCCTCACCTGTGTGGCTTGACATGTTTATACCTGAATTGTCCAACCGCTGCCAGGCCCGGATGAAATCGAGGCCCCCTACTGCAACAAAACTCTCCACTACCCTTGGAACCGTTTCAATAGGATTCGTTCCTCTTATCTCTACGTAGACCTTTTTCGATGCACCCGGGTCTGTTACACTCACACGTATTCTTGCCCTTCCGTCAGCCATCCGGTCGGCATACACGCCTAAAGGCGATGTGCAGCCTGCGCCTATCTTGTGGGCAACAAGTCTTTCGGCCAGTGTTTCCTCAAGCGTAGGCTTGTGACATATCCGAGTCAGTTCTGATCTCAGCTCGCCTGGCGCAGAGCCCAGACATGTCACTGCTATAGCTCCCTGACCTGGACTAGGAACAAACGTCTTTGCGCTGAGCCTGTGCCAGCAATGCAAGCCCAGCCTTCGAAAAGCGGCCTCTGCGCCTATCAAACCTTGGGCGTAGCCTCCTCGTACCTTCCTGACCCTCGTATCCATATTTCCTCTTATTTGTGCGGGAATTAGGTCTGGTCTGACCACTTTCAGGAATGAGCGGCGTCGCAGGCTTCCCACTGCAACTGCTGCACCGTACTCGATATTTTCCAGGGGCAGGGGCAATATGGCATCGAACGCCGGCGCGCGCCTTAATACTGCGACAACTTCCACTTCTCCTTCAAGCTCGTACGGCACATCCTTCAGGCTGTGCACTGCAGCCTCGGCGCTGCCGCCTAACACGAGGCGGTCTACCTCTTTTTCGAAAATGCCTTTCACCCCCATGCGCTCGAGTGGTGTATTCGGGTCCTGGTCGCCGTGCGACTCGACAGTTTCGAGCTCAACCCGGTTTCCATGTTTTCTTAGCTCTGCGGCAACTTCTTTCGCCTGCAATAGCGCGAGCTTGCTTCCCCTTGTGGCCAGCCTGATCTTCATCTTCTACCACGTAGCCGCGAGAAATTTCTATACTGTGATCTTCGCAAAATCGTCAGCAAAGTATGTGATTATCATGTCCGCACCCGCGCGCCTGATCGAGATAAGCGTTTCAAGAACGACTGCTCTTTCGTCGAGGTAATTCATGGAGGCAGCTGACTTGATCATTGTATATTCTCCGCTTACCTGATAAGCCGCTATTGGAAGATCCGTCAAACTTCGTGCTTCGGCTATAATGTCTAGGTTCGGGAGAGCCGGCTTTACCATCACGACATCTGCGCCCTCACTCTCATCAATTCTGATCTCTCTAAGCGCTTCCCGGCGATTCCTTATATCCATCTGGTAGGTCCTTCTGTTTCCGAATTTGGGCGCCGACTCTGCCGCGCTCCTGAACGGCGCGTATAGGCTACTGGCGAACTTGGATGAGTATGACATTACTAATGTTTGCTTGAATCCTTCTTGGTCGAGGGCATTTCTGATGGAAACGACCTGGCCGTCCATCATGGCTGAGGGCGCAACTGCGTCAGCCCCCGCTCGCGCCTGCGAGACCGCCGTGCGAGTGAGAAGTTCCAGCGTCTCATCGTTGTCGATAATATCTCCTTTGACCACGCCGCAGTGACCGTGAGAAGTGTATTCGCACAGGCAAGTGTCCGCAAAAAGCGTGATTTTCTCACCAAATGCCCTTCTCGCCTCGATGAGAGCCTTCTGCACGACTCCACTTTCGAGCCAAGCTCCGCTTCCGGTGGAATCTTTCGTCTCAGGTATCCCGAAGAATATGAAATTTCTGATTCCGAGCTCGACCGATTCTGCTAGTCTTTCGGCTAACCTGCCAATAGGGTAGCGTGAAACGCCTGGCATCCCCGCTATATCCTCCACCTTTGAACTCCTCTCGTGCACAAATATTGGCAGAATTAGCTTACCTTCATCCAAGGCGGTTTCAGACACGAGCTCTCTCAGGACCTCTCTTGACCTCGCTCTCCTGGTTCTCCTGAATACGTGTGGCGAATCGACCTTCAATTGGACTACACCAAAAGGCTTTCGACGTTAATATACGGTTTGGTTTTATTGGAGAGTGCTGAACAAGCACCACCTGAGTTTCATTCATCTGTAAATTGAGTGAGGCAGCTCAGGTTGATGGGCCGGCACTCGAACCGAAGAGTTCCCGGTTAGTGTCGTCCTCCCGCCGTCTCCTCGGACGTAAACTGGTGTGCACAATCGAGGTGACGAATCATCCTAATTTATCCGCGTCGTGTCAGGTAGCGACGCACTATCTTGATTTCGAACCCGTCGCGTCAAAGCTGGAAGAGGCTCGCCTCAAAAAGAGTGTATCAATCGGATTACCTCAGCGTCTATTCTGACAAAGTTATGTTACCTGAAGGAATCACTCAAGATTTCACCTGGTACACGGCTCGGGACTTCTGTGTAATCGTGGCTCTTAAGGGCTCAAGACTCGTCATGATAAAAAATTATAGGTACCCGGCTGACCGTTGGTTCCTAGAGTTTCCAGCGGGCCATGTGAAAGACGGTGAGCGCATCGAGGACTGTGCAGAGCGAGAGCTACTAGAAGAGACTGGTTACACTTCGGCAAAGCTGAGGCATATTGGTTCGTATTATGTCTCTTCGAGAACGTTACAGAAAGGGCATGTCTTCAGCTGCACGGCTGGCACGAGACAAAGAGCGAATAGAGAGCCCGGTGAACTTCAGCACGTAACTCTAGTCACTCCGCAATCCCTCAGGAGGCAGGTGGCCAGCGGAAAAGTAGTTCACGCCGCAACAATCATAGCTTGCTCGATGGCAGAACTAAAGCGCCTGATTTAGACGAGCGAGCGACTTGGCCACTAGGAAAACCGAAAAACCATATCGCTTGGCCGCGTGTGACTTCCGCCAGTTGTCAGCGCAATAACCGCAGTCTCCTTTAGTTCCTGTAGCGATGCCGCCCCAGCGTAACCCATCGCTGCCATTAATGCTGCAGTAAGCTCTCCGACTACGCTGGCCACCTCGCCTTTATACGGGACCCAGGCTTCCGTTCCTTCTGGAATCCCCTTTGTTGGCTGGGAGTATCGATCCAGGGCCATCCGCTTTTCTCGGGCGCTTGCGCTTCCCATTCCCCTGTGCAGCTTGTACATTCTCCCCTCAACAGAGGTGGTCTCCCCAGGACTCTCCTTGCAACCCGCGAATACGTAACCCATCATAACGGCATCGGCGCCCAGTGCGAGCGAGAGCGCAATATCCCCGGCACCGCGAATGCCTCCGTCAGCGATCACCTTGCTGTCGAGACCGAGCTCACTCACCGCGTCTGCAACCTGTGCAGTAGCGAACGCCGTGGGGGAACCTGCTTTCGTAAGCTCTGTGGTTGTGCACACGGACCCGCCTCCCATCCCAACTCTGAACCCGCCCACATTGTCGAAAGCCGACGCAATATCGAGCGCTGCCTGTTTTGTGCCAATGTTTCCGAAAATAACATCTACATCTTCGATTTTCTTTACCATCTCCTTGGTGGAAGCTATTGCTCTAGCGTTGTGGTAATGGGCCACGTCCAGTACCAGCAAGTCTGCGTGCTTTGACAGCTCCTTGGCGCGCTCAATATCGAAGGGAGACACTGCGGCACCAACTACCAGCCTTCCCTCCGAGTCTCTCGTAGAAGATTTGAATTGTTCCCTGCTGTGGACGTCTTTGTAAGTAATGAGGCCGGTGAGTTTTCCATCGGCGTCAACTATCGGGAGTTTCTCTATCTTGTGTTCGCGCATGAGGTCGACTGCTTGCACAGGGTCAAGCGGCTCTCTTGCAACTACAGGAGACTTGCTCATCGCCTTTGCCACAGGGAGTCCCGGGTCAGCAAAGCGAACATCTCGTCCTGTTATTATTCCAACGATCTTCCCGTTGTCCACTACCGGTAGGCCGTTTATCGCGTTCCGCTCCATCGCTTCATACGCTTCTCCAACTGTGCGCTCTGGCCCGATTGTTACTACGTCTCTTATTATGAAAGATTCGCTCCTCTTTACTCTTTTTACCATATCCAGCTCTTCCTCGGCACTGCAGTTTCTGTGAATAACACCCAGAGCTCCCAATCTTGCTAGTGCTATAGCCATCTCACTTTCGGTAACGGTGTCCATCGGAGAAGAAATGAAGGGAATGTTCAATCCTATTCTGCGGGAGGCGGCACTCGCAAGATTTACTTCTGAGGGTTCCACTTTCGACAGCCCCGGTAGAAGGAGCAGGTCTTGGAAAGAGTAGGCTCTGGCTGCTTCAACTATCTTTGAGGAAAACCCTTGAACCATAATCGATTGAGATTCCCAATCCCTTAAGCCTTGCCAGTCGTATTTATCGAGTATTCATAGAATTTGGTGAAGATTGCGCACTGCGTCGGGAGACTTAAACGTGGCCAATTGGTTCGATGGTGATTGTCAAATGGTATGGGAAAAGACACTCAGATATCAGTCCAAGAACCGCGACTTGAATCAGCTGACTCAGCAGATATCTCAGCAACTTGAAACCGATGGCTACAAAGTTCAGAGCAAAACAGCTCCAGTAGGGATAATAATTCAGGCGCAAAAAGCGGGGATCCTTAGAGACATAATTGCTGCTGACCGAGCTTTCACGATAATGATTGCGGGCCAGCCCAATGATTTTACGGTCCATGTCGGAATCGGAAAATGGATTCAGAATCTCGCCGTTGCTGCGGCTGAAACCTTGCTTCTCACAGAGCTATTCCTCGTCGTTGACGTCCCTGAAATATTTTGGACAAGGCACGTAGAAGGCGAACTGATCAAAAAGATCAACACAATAGTCGGCTGATTTGGCTCAGCGGCTCTTCAGAGCTCGCCGAGTAGGACTTACCTCCATATGAATCTACCTCACTTGCGGAGAATGAGGATGGACTCGGCTGCCGCCAGAGTGCGTTTGCGCGCTTCCCACGGGTCAGCAGTCGGAAAATTTCGCTCGCTAAATCGGCGCTTGATGCACGATAGCTTTCTCGGCAAGTGGGTGGTGGCTGGGATTGCTATCGGTATTATTGCTGGTATCGGCGCTACGCTATTCCTTTACTTGATTCAGTACGTGACGAATTATTTACTGGGAGGAATTACCGGCTACTTTCCTCCAAATCCCGCGGGAGAATCCCCCGCTCCGCCCACTCTGCACCCGGTATTCTGGATGATTCCACTGGTGACTGGGCTAGGTGGTCTTATCGCCGGAGTTATCATTTACAAATTTGCTCCAGAAGCCGAAGGCCACGGAACTGACGCTGCTATAGACGCGTTTCACAGAAAGAACGGGGAAGTCCGAAAACGCATTCCGATAGTAAAGGCCATTGCATCGGCCTTCACAATTGGCTCTGGCGGCAGTGCGGGCAGGGAGGGGCCGACAGCTCAGATTGCGGCAGGATTCGGCTCGCTCGTTGGCTCGCTCTTGCATTTCTCGGCCAAAGATAGAAGAATAGCCGTAGCTGTCGGGATAGGAGCGGGAATTGGCACGATTTTCAAGACTCCTTTCGGCGGAGCCATTTTGAGCGCCGAAATTCTATATAGCGGTGGTGACTTTGAAGCCGAAACGCTGATTCCCGGATTCATAGCTGCGCCCGTAGGCTACGTGATTTTTGCTTCGGTTGTTGGGTTCACCCCGATTTTCGGTAACAGTTTCACCTATAACTTTACAGAGCCACGGAATCTGATTATCTATGCTGTGGCGGGCGTGTTCTGCGGGTTCGTAGCCAAACTCTATACTACAAGCTTCTATGACATCAAGCACTTCTTCGATAGATTGAAAGCTCCGAAATATATCAGACCGGCCATAGGCGCCGCGGCAGCCGGTGTAATTGCGGTATTCTTTCCGGAGGTTACAGGACTTGGTTATGGGTATCTTCAGTTTTTGGTAAACGGGCAACTCGGACTGATAACCTCAAATTATGTGGTCCTTCCGCTCGCCGCGGTCATTGTTCTTGTGATTCTTCTAAAGATACTTGCTACTTCGCTCACCGTCGGCTCTGGGGGGAGTGGAGGAGTATTCGCTCCCTCACTTGTGATAGGCGGCTTCCTAGGAGCCGGCTTATGGGAGGCGTCAAGGGTTGTGGTGCCAGGCTGGATTCCTATTCCAGGACCTCTAGTCATAGTGTCTATGATGGCCCTATTTGCCGGGGCTGGGCGGGTGCCAATTGCAGTCATTCTCATGGTAAGCGAAATGACTGGAAGCCTAACTCTTCTTGCACCAGCCATGGTCGCGGTCGTGCTTTCGTATTACATAGTCGGACCCAAGTATTCTATTTACAAGAGTCAGGCCCTGACCCGAATGGAGTCTCCAGCGCACTTCGCTGAATATAGAACGCCACTAATGACGCGAATATCCGTAATGGATGCCATGTCTCCACGTGTGATTACGCTTACAAGTCAAGATAACGTTGAAACCGCGCAGAAGCTGATGCTAGAGCGGCAGATAAAAGGAATCCCAATTGTGGATGGAGCGAGCTTGGTTGGCATGGTCACCCTCAGCGACGTGATAAAAATGGACAGGGCAAAAATGGCTTCGACGCCAATTAGTGCAGTCATGACCAAGGACGTTGCTACGCTTGACTCGGGTGACACTCTGCTCAAAGCTCTGAATTTGATGACAATGAGGGGAGTGGGGAGGCTTCCGGTGGTTAGAAAGGAAGACAAAGCGGTTATAGGAATAATCACGCTAACTGATATCGTGAGGACGTATGATAGGGTGTACGAGAGCCTGCTAAAGTCCGAAAATCCTAGCCCGTCCGAAGGCTAGAAAAGCACTTGTCAATTTCACCGATTGCGTCACCCATGAGCTCCACCGCTCTCCGCGTCAGTTGCGGTGATGTCGAGACGAGACTCAGTAGCTCGCGCTGTTCTCCTTTAATTACGTCGAGCTGGGGACGCATATTTGCCGAATAGAGCATGCCTTCTGAGACCACAGTGTACACCGGCTTGTGGGCATCTACGCCAGCCGCCAGCTTGGAGAGGCCGTCCACACACACCCTAAAGGAGTTCCGCATCGCTATCAAACTGGCCCTTACTTTGATGCTCGTGTCATCTTCCTTGGTGTTGAACTGTTTGTAGATGTATGACCAATAAGCATTGAATTCAGAGTAGTTCTCGGCCAACTTCTTTAATGTGGCCACAATTTTGGGCTGATCTCCTTGTTCGATGGTGCCATCCCTCGTTCGGCAATCCAGATGCTGCACCAGCCATCACAAAACCTTTCCGGTTGATATTGTCTCCCAAGGATTCAACCAGGTCGGAGGTAGATAGTGGATCGCGCGCTATTATAACCGACTTGTGTTTCACCGTAGCCTCCATAACCCTTGGAGAAATGAGGCTTGAGCAAGTCTTATCCCAGTCGTGACGCGGAAAGCAGTCGTGATAGTAAGGGATTGCCACTTTCCGGACGACCGCCTCTATCACGTTGACAGCCTTACATGGTTGATTCGAGATGGTCGGACCGCAACCTTGGGGGTTACGTCGAGCCTTTGCTGGCTTGCCGGTGGTATCCGGACGATCTCTCTCAAGCCAGCTGGAACCAAGCTGCTAGCTGGGCAGAGCATTGGGTCAATTGAGGGACCGCGTCACTTCGATGTTGTAAGGACGCCACTGCCTGGCACAATATTAGAGCAGAACGTTCGGCTCAATGCTGCACCCGAACTAGCTAATCATGACCCGTACGGCGACGGCTGGCTGATTCGACTTGGGGTTAACGAACTAGCATACGAAGGTGTTGAACTGCTCGAACCCGAAAAAGCCAGGATTAAGCTCGACGAAAAAATACGCCTGATGGGAATCAGGTGTTATTCGGCTTTTCCTGAAGTAGAAATGTACGAAATAGGGACAGAGTGCTCGTCA